>NZ_VIFV01000003.1 GCF_007004625.1 Planococcus salinarum
ATCCGTGTTAAGATGGGTGTAGGTCATTCGTGGTCACTCCTATGTTTTTCTTTGGTCGGAAAATACATTTAGAGTGTACCACGAATGGCTTTTTCAGTTGTCTAGCTTAATTTTACAATCGGCGTATTATAAAAAGTTTACACCCCCATAAAACGGGTAGAACGAGCGAATCATTATAATAGGAGATATTGTTCATGCTTTTCATTTTTTCTGAATCTCGGTACAATCATTAGTATTGAGAAAAAATGAAAAGAGGTGAACCGCATGTTGCTTTCTGTCCTGACCGGCTATTTTGGCCGCGGCAATAAGAACAATGCTGAAAATTTGGCCTTACAAGCCCAGAATGGCGATACAGACGCAATGGAGGACTTGCTTCTGTCCTATTCCCCTTTTATGAAGAAGACGGCAGGGCAGGTATGCAAGAGGTTCATCGATGACCACGATGAGGAATTCAGTATTGCGATGTCGGCTTTCCATGAAGCGGTCAATGGATTTAATGAAGAACAAAACGCTTCTTTTCTGACATTTGCCCATATGGTGATCCGTCGGAGAATCATTGATTTTATCCGAAAGGAAAGCCGCCGGAACGAATTTCCCCATGATTTCCATGGTCTCGCAGAAGAGGATGGCTACCGGAGCGGCATTGATGCATCAGCTTCAGTTAAATATTATTCTGAGCAGCAGAACGCTGCCGCCCGCAAAGAAGAAATTGCTGAATACGAACGGATTCTCTCGGATTACGGAATGACTTTTCAGGACTTGGTAAAAGTTTCTCCGTCACATGAAGATGCCCGGTCAACCGCGGTGCAGATAGCGCAATTGGTAGCCGAAACAGAAGAATATTGTCAATTTCTCCAAAACAAAAAGAAACTGCCCGTTAAAGAGATAGAACAGCTGGTTGAAGTTTCGAGAAAAACGATTGAACGCAATAGAAAATACATAATTGCGGTTGCGTTGTTGATGATGAGCGATTTGCATCATTTGAAGGAATATTTAAAGGAGCGGTTGCGCTGATGAGAATGCTAAAAGGGCTGTGTATCGAACTGAATGAAGATTATTCTGTTTTCATCGGACCAAATGGGGAATTTGTCCATGGAACACCTGCCCGGATCACCGCCGTAGGTGAAGAAAGCTATTTTTATCCAAAGCAGGAAGTGCCGTTGAAAAAACGGAAAGCGATGAATCCGGTATGGGCGCCGATTATGGCTGCTGCAGCAGTGGCGGTGCTGTTTCTTTCTGTACTGTTGCCGAGGCAGGAAGCGTTTGCTTATGTCCAGGTCCAGGTCAACCCCGGCATTGAACTGGGAATTGATGAAACCTACGAAGTGATATCCATGCGAGAGTTGAACGAAGATGGCCGGGAAGTGATCGGAGAGCTGGGAGAATGGAAGCATCATCCGCTCGAGGAAATTCTTGATGAAGTCATTGGTTTAGCGATGGAAGAAACCACAGACGAAATTGTAATCACAACGGTTGCCGACGACGAAGATGCAATTGCGGACGAAGCAGTGGTGAATTCAGTAATGGCAATTTCAGCCAAAGTTATGGCTGGAAATGTCACGGTCAAACTGAAAGAAGCTTCCAGAACACAATGGAGAACGTCAGTCGAAAAGAATGTGCCTGTCGGGCAATTGATCAGCGATTCGAAAAGTATAAAAAACAACAAGCCCGAAGAGCAGACAATTAAAAAGCCGGCAGAAAAACCGTTGAAAGCAAAAGAGAAAAAGGCTACTGACGATCAGCCAAAGAAAAATGAGTCCCAATCAGAAGAACAAGTGCCGAAAAAAGAACAGAAAACACCAGTAAACAAAGAGAAAACTGTACCGACAGGGCAAGAGAAACGCCAGGAAACTCCGGAAGCCGAAAATGGGAAACTTCTACCGTCAGGCCAGGACAAGCGCACAGAAGTACAAGGCCAGAAGAAGAAGGATGAAGACAGCATTGAATCCGATAAGCCTGAGCCGAAAAAAGCTGAGGCTCAAAAGGAGAAAGAAGTGGCTCCCGCCCCGCAAAAAAAGAAGGATGAAACCGGTGGAAGTAAAGAAAAAGCCGAAGGCAAAGATGATTCTTCTCCAGCAAAAAGCATCAAAGATCAACCTAAGCCGGGAATTGCGGGGCCCCAAAATTCCGCAGGAAAAAAGGGTTCCAAATAAATTGATACAGCAGACAACCCCGGGGACAGTGGCAATGAAACGTATCGATGAGGTAAAATAAGGGGAATGATAGGATAAAACAGCAGAAGCATCTTTTCTGCTGTTTTTTGAATGGAAACAGAAGAATTTCCGATTTCTCTTTCTTTTTTCAAATACTTTACTTAGAATAGGTAGATAACCGAAGTCGAAAGGATTTCCAACATATGAATAAATCATTTCAAAAACTCCGTAATTTAACACCTGCACAGGCAATTGCTGCTTATTATTTCGCCGCTATCAGCATCTCTTTCCTGTTGTTGCGGCTGCCTGGCGTTCATCAGGAAGGGGTCAATATACCACTTATTGACACCCTGTTCACTGCTATCAGCGCTGTCAGCGTAACAGGGCTGACGGTCATCAATATTTCAGAAACTTATTCGGTTTTTGGAATTATCCTTATTATGTTCATCCTGCAGCTTGGAGGCATCGGAATCATGTCGATCGGGACCTTTTTCTGGTTGTTGATCGGCAAACGGATAGGCCTCCGCGAGCGCCAGTTGATTATGGTCGACCACAATCAACTCAGCATGTCAGGAGTAGTCAAACTGATCCGCAATATCATTTCGATCCTGCTGCTGATTGAACTGATCGGTGCCATCATTCTTACTTTGCACTTTACGCAATACTACGATACGTTCAGTGAAGCCTTGCTGCAGGGAGTTTTTGCCTCTGTCACAGCAACAACAAACGGCGGTTTTGATATTACCGGCGCATCGCTGGTGCCTTATTTCAATGATTATTTTGTTCAGGTAGTGAATATGATGCTGATTATCCTGGGCGCAATTGGTTTCCCGGTGCTGATTGAATTGAAGGAGTTTTTATCCAATAAGGACAAAACATTCCGGTTTTCACTTTTCACCAAAATTACAGTCAGTACCTTCGGAATTCTGCTGGCAATCGGTACGTTGGGGATTTTGGCTCTCGAATCCTTCAAGGCTTTCAAGGGCATGACCTGGCACGAAACGCTTTTTGCCGCAACTTTCCATTCGGTATCGTCACGATCCGGTGGTCTTGTGACATTCGATATCACACAATTCGATGAGGCTACAAATGTATTCATCAGTGTTCTGATGTTCATTGGAGCGTCACCAAGCTCCGCAGGAGGCGGCATCCGGACAACGACTTTGGCCATAGCGTTCCTGTTTCTCATTAACTTTGCCCGAAGCAGAAACACAATACAGATTTTCAAACGGGAAATCCAACTGGTTGATGTTTTCCGTTCTTATGCTGTAATCATTCTGGCGATATTCATGGTCATTGTTTCAACGATGATCCTGTTCATCACAGAACCGGAAGCATCAGCAATTGAAATCATTTTCGAGATAACCAGTGCCTTTGGAACCTGTGGCATGTCGCTGGGCATCACTGATGATCTGTCTTCCGTGGGCAAGGTGACAGTTATGGTTCTCATGTTCATAGGCCGGGTCGGCTTGATCTCCTTCCTGTTTACCATCGGCGGCAAAATGGACCCAACAAAATTCCATTATCCGAAAGAGCGCGTCATCATTGGATAATCATCCAATAAGCCCGAAGGATGCCATTTTCTTGGAAAAGGGCTATAATTTATTTTATAGCGGTTACTAAGTGGAAAAGAGTGGATGAAATGAATGAAGAAATAAGGAGATCCTTAAAATTGTTTATCGTGATGTCACGCGCCCATAAGGCGATTACGGAGCAGGCCAACCAATTTTTCCAGGCGAACGGCGTCAATCCGACTGAATTTGCAGTACTCGAATTGCTTTACCATAAAGGCAAACAGCCGCTTCAAAAAATTGGCGGAAAGATCCTGTTGGCCAGCGGATCAATCACTTACGTAATCGATAAACTGGAAAAACGGGGATATATTACGAGAGTCAACTGCCCGTCAGACCGTCGTGTGACTTATGCCGAAATTTCGGAAGAAGGCAAGGAATTCATGGCGCGTATTTTTCCTGAACACGAGAAGAACCTTCACGAACTGACAAGCTCCCTGTCAGCAGAAGAAAAAGACCAGGCAATCGAATTGATGAAAAAGCTGGGGCTTTCCATTAAAGACTTGTCGTATTGAACAATTGAAAAAACGGCTTTCCTGAAATATCAGGAAAGCCGTTTTTCTTATTTGTGGGTTGGAACGATCGTTTTGCCCATATTCAGAAATTCTTCTGTAACACTTGCATCGGTAAGATCAAAAATAGTGAGTTTGACTACCAGGCCGTCTTTCTCAAATGCAACTCCTGTAACTTTCCCATTTTCAGTAGGAATTTCATAGACGGAAGAATTTTTGAATTCAGCCCCATCCAATGCCGGTAATTCCGTCAGTTCGGCATTTTCATTGGAGGCCTGGACTGTTTGCTGAATCGATTCTTCAGCAAACGCAAAATCTGCCTCATCAGGTTTGAAAGTTTCAATGCGCATGAACAATGCATCGTTTTCCGTTGAATAGACGACATCTTTATTCGGCTCTTCTGCTGTCAGTTCGTAAGCAGGCAATAGATAAAGTTCGTATGATTGCGAATCGCTGACAGTCAAAGTTCCTTCATTCACTGCAGGGTTGTCTTCGGCAGGTTGCTCAGCAGGTTCTTCACTGTCTTCACTTGCTCCAGCCGGGTCTGTATCCTGTTCAGTACTTTCATCCTGTTCAGCTTCTTCTTCGGTGCCTTCTTCTATAGTGGAGGTGTCATTCTGTTCTCCTACGGTTTCAGTAGGCGTTTCTTCAGTTGTCACTTCAGACGTTTCGTCCGTTCCGCAAGCTGCCACTAAGCCGCTGACAGCCAAAACGGATGCTGCCAAAAATAATTTTTTATTCATAATAAATTCACTCCCTTTGTAAAGTAGACGCTTGAACATGAAAATCGTTTCACTATTATTTTCAAAAAGGGAAAATAATAAATATTAAGACCATCAGCACTAAATGCGCGATGATAAGCAACGGCATGCTTTTTGTCTTTTCGTAAAGATAACCAAGAATCAATCCGACTGCCGTACCTGCGAATACTCCCGGCCAAAAACCTGCCAGCCATAATGTGAAGCCGAATAAAACGGCTGCAAGGGGGATGGCAATGGAAACCGGGATGTATTGCTTCAGTTGCTGCTGAACAAATCCTCTCCAGAACAATTCCTCGCCAGGCACGACGATAAACATCAATAACAGCAAGTGCCAGACGGATTCGGGAGTGAAAATCGACAGGAATTCAGCAGTGGCACTGGCCGATCCGACACCCAGCGCCTGCAGTAAGTAGTATCCCGCAAACAGCACAGCATACATGGCGACAGCCGCAGCTATTCCATACGCGAATGACTTGAGTGTGCGCATTTCATCCATGATTTCACTGTAAACGATGGCAGCCGACATCAGGATTAACAGCGCGAAGGTATACATATACCAAAACACAGAGATATCCTGGAATGCCAAGTGGTAGAGGCCATATGCAATCGGGAGCATGAATACAAGTTTGTGGTTCTTTAAAAAGCGCATTGTTAATTATCCTCCTATAATGTAAAAGGCAAGTTTTGCCGTTTTATGGTAAAAGAATGAATGTCCATAAACAATGCTTGCTGTATAATAAATGGAAGAGCCTGTCTGGGCTCCGGCAAACTCTTTGTCCGATATGTATTATAGCAGACTTGAAGGACTGGAAATATTGTTAAAGGAGATTTGGTAAATGACAGATTACAATGAATTATTAGATCGGTTAAAATCAGGAGAAATCGAGTCGATTACGGTCGAAAAAGATGAATTTCTTTCATTCCGCACCGTATTGATCGCACGTGAGGATTTCAAGCATTTTCGTGGAGAAGCGTTCCATCACGGAAAAACCATTTACAAATATACAGAAGAACCGAGCAAATAAGTAAACTATAGAAGTTGAACAAAAGGAGGGTGCTTTACAGATCGCTTCGGCGCTTTGAACAAAGGCGAAGATAATAAAAAGGGGTGCGTTGAATGGGGAATTTGAGAGAAGTAAAAGAACATTTGAATCATTTGGTCGTGGGGCGCGAAAAAGAAATCGATTTTATGTTGATTGCATTGATCCAGCAGGGACATGTATTGCTCGAAAGTGTCCCGGGTTCAGGAAAAACCTGGATGGCGAAAGCATTCGCCGGTTCGTTCAATGGATTGTTCCGCAGACTGCAATTCACACCTGACGTTCTGCCTTCCGATGTGACGGGAATCCGTTTCTTCAATCCGAAAAATCAGGAATTTGAGTTGCGGCCGGGAGCGGTGATGGCCAATATACTACTGGCGGATGAAATCAACCGGGCAACGCCCAGAACGCAATCGAGCCTTTTGGAATCGATGGAGGAAAAACAGGCGACCATCGATGGTGAAACCCTGCAGTTGCCACGGCCTTTCATGGTTATTGCCACTCAAAACCCGGTTGAATCCCAACAGGGAACTTTTCCGCTGCCGGCTGCCCAATTGGACCGGTTCCTATTCCGTTTGGAAATCGGCTACCCTGATTACGACGAAGAAATGGCGATTATCCGAAATTTCAGAGACAATGTATCGCACAAAAAAGAAATCCTGAACATCGCATCAATTGAAGATGTTGCTGCCTGGTCGGAAGGCGCGGGACGCGTCAGTGTACACGAAGATATCGAGAAGTATATCCTCAATCTGGTGCGGGCAACGCGCGAGCATCCGTCAATCGAATTGGGACTCAGTTCCAGAGCAGCACTTGCATTGGTTCATGCCGCTCAGGGCAGAGCCTATTTGGAAGGACGTGATTTTGTCACGCCTGATGACGTCAAATATATACTGGCACCAGTCGCCGTCCACCGCCTCCTGCTGACTGTGGAAGGGATGCTGGTCCACGAACCGGAAGCATTGCTCGAAGACATATCCGCTTCCGTGGCATCACCGGTCGAGGCCTATTGAAATGGACTGGATCCGCCATGATTATGGAATAAAAAACACAAAATGGGCACTCAGTTTCCTTGTCGTTCTTTTTTTTATGGCTATGGTGTTCCTCCAATTTGCGGCAGCAGCATTGACGGCATTCATCGCTGTTATCGTGCTGCTTCAATTGGCTTATTTCGCAAAAATGGGGGATAAGCTCATCTTTAAAAACACTAAAGTCAGAAAACGGGTTTTGAATGGAGGGAATTCTGATTGGGAATTGGCTTTTGAAAACAACGGGCTGCCGATTTGGGGAGGCAACCTTAAAATCTGGTTTGTTGATTCGGTTTTGCCGGCCGGACAGGAAACGGGCAATTACACGGAACTTGTCGAGATGGATATTCCTTTTACCGTCGGGCGTAAAGAGACCATCGTATTGAAAGTCCCGATCACCGGCAACCGGAGGGGCCTGGCACGCATCAAAAAGATGGAGCTGTCGATTCCTCACCCTTTTGGCCATGGCAGCCTGTTGCTTGAATATGGCGCTATGGTGCTGCAGGAGCATCTTGTGTACCCGAAACTGCGCAAGTACCAATTTCGTTATGCACCGTCCAAACAAAAACCCGGTCAATTCAATTTGCGCCATTCACTGTTCGAAGATCCATTCCAGCCGATCGGCACACGCGATTACGTATCGACTGACCAGTTTAATCAGATTCACTGGAAAGCGAGCGCAAGGCTGCAGACCTACCAGACAAAGGTTTTCAACCATGTGGCAAATGAAGCGATGCTGTTTGTGCTCAATGTCGCGGACCGCTACGCGGCGATATCAAATCTGGAAGAACGAATCGAAGAACTGGCATCGTATATTGAAAATTGCTTTTCAGAAAGTGTCCCCTATGCCATCGCAATTAATGTCCGCTCTGCGGGCAAGATGCCATATCTTTATCTGCCGCCGGGGGAAGGAAGCCGTCAGAGACAGAATGCGCTGGAACTGCTTTCCGTCATTTCGAAAAACAATTCCACAATGCCTTTTAATTCAATGATTGCGCATCTGGATCTGCATACGGAATTGCCTTACACGACGTATCTGTTGACGGACAATATTGAAAGCATCCGCAGCTACATCTCCAAATGGAGCAGAAAAACGGAATTAAAAATATTGCGCAATGACGTGGGGAGGGGGATTGCATGACCGCAAGATTCTCATCTGCCTCCGCTTACTTGCTTGACGCCTTTTTGATTGCGTTCGTTCTGCTGTTCATAGACGGTGGAACGGATATTCCACTGGTTGTTCTTTGGATGGCGCTGAGCTTTATCACAGGCTCGGTGGCCATGCTCATCAGTTGGCGAAAGCCTTATAATCCAACACCCGTGCTATTGGCGGCTGCTTTGGTCATGGCCTTATCATTGGTTGCTGGAGCTTCGGTCGGCACTTTTCTCGCTTTCACCATCATTTCTCTTTACAGGCTGCATGCGAGATTTTCGGAAATTGAAGACGGCAACAGCGGGGAAAGCAGTTTTTTGGTGCTATTTCTGCTTGGCTTCACCATTGCCCTAATACTGAGCATCTTCAACCCGCTCGGAACTTCCAGTACACTTTTGCTGCCTGTGGCTGCCGGAGCAATAATCTTCTATACGGTATCGCGCATATCCTATCGATTTCTGAACGCCCGTCGGGATGGCGCAAAGTTATGGCAGGCGCTGGCTGCAGCGGGGGGGATAACCCTCCTTTCCGCAGGAACAGCTTTTCTGGTCTATGCAGTTGCAGAAGAAACCCGTCTGCTTGCAGGATCCCTGCTGGGAGGTATTCTTGCTGTAGTCCTATGGCCATTTGCAGGAATCCTCAGCTGGCTGGTGAATATGATTAATGGCATGACCAGTGAGGAAGAGATGTTGAGCAATCGCGATAATATGGAAGAAGCGCTGGAACAGCCTGAAATGCTTCCTTCTTCAGGTGGGGCGGAATTCGACTACACAATCGTTGCCGGCATCGCGGTGGTGTTGCTGGTGGTTGCAGGAATTCTCCTGATGCGCAAGATCAAGCCGGATCTCGGACAACCGAAAGAGGAACCAGTGGCAGAAATCAGCCGCTCTGCAGCAGTTACCGAGGTCGAGCAGGACATCAAACCGAATCACAATTACGATATGATTGATATCCATGAAATCCGCAGAGCTTTCCGGGAATTTGAAGTGGAAGCAATCGCTGCAGAAAAAGGGCGCCTGCCGCACGAGACCCTGCGGGAGTGGGCACAGCGGCAGGACCTGGCGATATCTGCAGGCTTTTTCCATACTTACGATAAGGTGCGGTACAGCACAGGCCATCTGGCGGAAAATGAAGCTTTGCCATTCCTGGAAGAACTGGACCAAATAAAAAGAAATCTTTTCAAGGAAAAGGTTTAAACTTATATACATCGGGGCATACTAATAAAGAACACAGCAACATTCTCATTTCCCCCTTTTGTGGTCGGTCCAGTAACCTGGATCGGCTTCTTTTTTTTTGTTTTTTTTATCCTGTCTCCAGCAGCCCAGTTCTTCGGGTCATAAATCAGCCCAGCTGCTGTAGGATAAAGGCTGCTCCTGTCTCTGCATCGCTACGCTGCTTCGTCGCAAAGAGATGGGCCCATAATGGGCCATCTCTTCGCAGTCGCTTTTCTATTGTCCAGACTCCAGCGGCCCAGCCCCTCGAGTCGCTTCGGTCTTGTGTCTGCATCGCTTCGCTAGCTTCGACACATGAAAAAGAGCTGCCAGCAATGGCAAAGGACGCCATTACTTACAAGCCCTCCAGCGCTTGTCGGAGCTTAACGGGCGTAGTCGCTTTTCTATTTGTCTAGACTCCTACGGCCCAGCTCTTCGGGTCATAAGCCACTTTGGCTGTGCAGCTGAAATGATGCCGCTTCGCCAAATCGTCTTATGCCTTTCAGAGCTTAACGGGCGTAGTCGCTTTTCTTTACTATATAGTGAATATACTGAAGATTTTTGCTAAACTGAAGATAGCTTGAAAAAGGAGGATACATATGAAGGTCGGTTTTATCGGTACAGGGGTTATGGGCAACAGCCTGGTCAAGCACTTGCTTGAAGAAGGACATGAAGTTTCCATTTATACACGGACAGCGTCGAAAGCCACGAATTTATTGGAGGCTGGAGCGTTATGGAAGGATTCGCCCAAATTGTTGGCAGCGGATGCAGAAGTGGTTTTTACAATGGTCGGCTATCCTTCAGACGTGGAAGAAATTTACTTTGGTGAGGAAGGCATTATTGAAAATGCAAAAGAAGGCGCAGTCCTTATCGATCTAACAACCTCGAAACCCGAACTGGCACGGGACATTTTTAAGGCCTCCCTCAAAAGAGGAGTATCCTCATTGGATGCACCGGTTTCAGGTGGAGATGTGGGAGCCCGAAGCGGTCTGCTGTCCATAATGGTGGGTGGAGAAGAAGCAACCTTCAAACAAATGCAGCCCCTATTGGATCTGTTCGGGGGCAATATTGTCCATCAGGGACCAGCAGGAGCCGGTCAGCACACAAAAATGTGCAACCAGATTATCATTGCTTCAAACATGATGGGAGTCAGCGAAGCGCTGATCTATGCGCTGAAAGCGGGACTCGATCCGGAAACCGTTCTTTTATCCATTTCTTCCGGGGCTGCGGGATCCTGGTCTCTGTCGAATCTGGCGCCGAAAATGATTTCCCGTAATTTCGAGCCTGGCTTCTATATAAAACATTTCATTAAAGACATGAGAATTGCAGCAGATGAAGCCGAAGTGATGGGACTGGACCTGCCGGCTTTGCATCTTTCGCTCAGCCTGTTTGAAAGTCTGGCGGAAAAGGGTTACGAAGACAAAGGAACCCAGGCCCTGATCGTTCAATATGAAGACAATAATTTCAAAGAGCCGAAGACTGTTTAGTCCACGGCTCTCTGCATCAATCGAAATATGATTTTTTTGGTGAATAAAACCTGTTCATTTCCGGTGGCTGATAGGATTTTGCAGGATTGGAAACTGCTTCATCCTTTTTGAGGGGCTGCAATCCGGTCAATTCACTTAAAATCTCTTTTGCAGACCGCAGGTTCATGCGGCTGGCAGGATTCCGGAACGTTTCATCCAGATGACCAAGATGTTCAAGGCTTTCAAAATCTTCTTTTTTCGGCAGCATATGGAAATAATAATTTCCGCATTTTACAAGCACAGAAGATTGCTGTTGACTTTTTCGGGGGTTTTTACTGAAGTGCAGCCCTATTTTTTGAGCGCGTTTCTGGAGAAGCATTTTATTTAATGCCTCTTTTTTCAAGGCATATAAATAATGATTGTCTGAAGCGGTTTTTGCGTGCCTGTTGACCGTGAAGATTGCCTGTGCAATTTCAGAATCCGTTTTGGAGTTAGACATTGTCTCATTCCTTTCATTTGTTATTTTATTCATAAAACATCTCCATTATATCAAAATTTTCTTGCAATGTGTATAACAAGTATCAGGGGTATTGATTCAGTTGAGGAAATAGGCGTAAATCACTGCTTTTCATCTCAAAAAGATTATATAAGCCGAAATAAAGGATTTGCATATAGAAGATACTTCGTTGCTGTTTTGCGGAATATCGCCTTCTGCATTTACTTATTTCAACATATAGAGAAAAAAGGAGGAACTGTAAATGTTCAAGGATCAAACAATTATTGTGACCGGCGGTTCGAGCGGGATGGGTTTTCATATGGCGGAAAAGTTTGCGTCAGAAGGGGCGAATGTCGTCATAACTGGCCGGGATATGGAAAAGTTGAACGAAGCTGTTAAAAAGATGGCAAACTCCAGAGGGCAAGTGGAAGTTTTCCAAATGGATGTTCGGGAACCTGAACATGCCAAGGCGATGGTAAAATTTGCCCATGAAAAATTCGGTCGCATCGATGGCCTTGTCAATAATGCAGCAGGGAACTTTATCGTTCACGCGGAAAAACTGTCCCCGAACGGCTGGAAGTCGGTAATCGATATTGTATTGAACGGTACATTTTTCTGTTCGCACGCTGTCGGAAATTACTGGATTGAAAATGGCACAAAAGGCAATATCCTGAATATGCTTGCCACTTATGCATGGAATGCAGGTGCAGGAGTTGCCCATTCGGCTGCAGCGAAAGCCGGCGTCATGTCCTTGACCCGCACACTCGCTGTCGAGTGGGGAACGCAATTTGGAATCCGTGTAAACGGCATTGCACCGGGGCCGATTGAACGGACAGGCGGAGCGGAAAAATTATGGGAGTCGGAAGGAGCGGCGAAACGTACGCTGGAGTCCATTCCACTCGGCCGCCTGGGCAAACCGGAAGAAATAGCAGAGTTGGCGGCTTTCATCATGTCGGATAAAGCTTCCTATATGAACGGAGAAATCGTCACTTTGGACGGTGGACAATGGCTGAACAAATTTCCTTTTTAAGTAAATAATCACTCTTTTAAATAGTTTCATGTTTTGCGATGTGGTATGATGAAATCGGAGTGATTAGCATCAGTTTCTGATGCAAAAGGAGTAGAGCCCATGATTTCATTACCAAGCAAAGACTTTCTTGAAACTCAGATAGAAGATTTTATTATTTCCTCTGAAAAGGTTGCACACGTTCAACTCGGCAATAGTGCAGAGCATGCATTGCTTGTTTTGACGAAAACGGGGTATTCGGCAATTCCCGTGCTGGATATGAAATACCGTTTCCAGGGACTGATCAACACCCAGCTCATCACAGAGTCCATACTGGGCCTGGATCATATTGAATATGAAAAATTACCGGAAATTAAAGTCCAGGATATTATGCAGACAGAGATTCCATTGATAAAGAGTAACGATCGTTTCCAAAAGGCATTGGACTTGCTCATTGACCAGAACTTCCTGTGTGTGGTTGATGAAGACGGTTTGTTCATGGGAATCCTGACAAGGCGCGTAGTGCTGAAGCAATTGAAAAAGCAGATTTATCAAATCAGAAATAGTCACTGACAGGAAGGCCTCAAAGCAAGAGGCCTTTTTTGTGTCATTCGAAAAGAGGGTATTTGAATATGAACACAACAAACCGTCCGCTGGTTCTGGCATCTGTAATGCTGGCAATGTTTGTGGGTGCCGTAGAGGCGACGATAGTTGCAACAGCAATGCCGAGCATTGCCGCAGATCTGGGAGGCTTTTCGAAATACAGCTGGGTTTTTTCAGCATATTTATTGATGACGACAGTGACTGTCCTGATTTATGGGAAGCTGTCGGATATTTTCGGCCGCAAACCAATTTTCACATTTGGCATAGTGCTGTTTCTTTTTGGATCATTGATGTGCGGACTGGCGTCTTCGATGGATCAGCTGATCATTTTCCGTCTCATTCAGGGAATGGGTGCCGGTGCCGTATTGCCGATTGCCACCACCATTGTGGGAGATATTTACTCGGCTGAAGAACGCGCGAAGATTCAGGGCTATCTCTCAAGCGTCTGGGGAATTTCGGCGGTATCAGGTCCCGCAATCGGTGGGATACTGGTCGCGACAGTCGGCTGGCAATATGTATTCTGGGTGAACATCCCCCTGGGAATAATGGCGCTTGCCGGTGTGCTGCTGTTTCTGAAAGAACCGAAGAGAAACGGCAAACAGTCAATCGATTATGCCGGGGCAATGCTGCTGACGACCGGTTTGGTCAGTCTTTTGTATCTGCTGGTTGAAGGAGGGGTCGGTTTTGACTGGCTTTCGGCTTCTGCCGGTATTCTCCTTGCAGTTGCTGCACTGTCTTTCACCTTATTCGTTATCGTCGAGCGCAGAGCAAAAGATCCCATTATGCCTTTCGATATATGGAAGAACCGGACAATTTTATACGCCAACCTGGTTTCGCTCGCCACTGGGATCATTCTGATTTCCGTTTCAAGTTACTTGCCGACATACGTAACCGGCGTCATGGAGCAGCCTGCAGCGATAGCCGGCTTCACTTTGACTGCCATGTCGATCGGTTGGCCGATTGCCGCCACTTTATCGGGACGGTTGTTGGTCAGGTTCGGATATTTCCGTACGTCTCTTGCCGGCGGCGCATTCCTGGTTGCCGGAGCATTAATGTTCGTTATCATGCGTCCGGAATCGGGACCGTGGTGGGCAGCTTTCTCAAGTTTTGTAATCGGTATTGGAATGGGATTGACGAGCACCGCCTTCATCGTTTCCATCCAAAGCGCGGTTAACTACGAAAAGCGCGGAGTGGCCACTGCATCAAACATGTTCATGCGGAATCTCGGCAGCACCATTGGCGTCGCGCTCCTGGGTACAGTCCTCAATACATCCCTGCTCAACTATTTCGCAAACAGCGATGAAGGCGAAGGGCATGATCTGGACTCCATCAATTCGCTTTTGACGGTTGAGAGCCGGGCGGACATGCCGGCAGAAACGCTGCACTATCTCCAAAATGGCTTATCGTTGGCGCTGCAGAACGTTTATGCGTTGATGGCGGTGTTTGCCGTTATCAGCCTGATGCTGATTTTCGGTCTCCCGCGGGATAAAGGAGTGAGAAAAAATGTCCAATGAAGAAATGATCATCAAAATTTTGGCAGAAGAGGGGAATATGCGAAAAGCTGCGGAACGCCTCTTTTTGTCTCAGCCGGCTTTGTCCCAGAGGCTGCAATCGATTGAGAAAGAATGGGGACAGCAATTATTCATCCGTTCCCAAAAAGGGTTAACACCGACACCGGCCGGGGAACTGGTCATCGCCTATTCGAACGAAATGCTTCAGCGCAAAGAGGAAATCTTTGAAGTGCTCCATACACTGACGTCCAAAGTGCACGGGACACTGAAGATAGCCTGTGCCTCAATTATCGGCCAGAATTGGCTGCCAAAAGTGCTGAAGGATTTTGTTACATTATATCCTCAGGCAAAAATCCAGCTGATTACCGGCTGGAGCTCAGAGATAACGAGAGCACTGTATGAAGGCGAGGCACACATCGGCATCGTCCGGGGCCATACGGACTGGAAAGGGAAAAAGATTCACCTCTTCCGGGATACGCTGTATCTGGTTGACAAAGAAATCGAATCATTGGACGAAGTGATGAAAACCGAGCGTCCGTTCATCCAGTTTAAAAGCGATTCCAATTATTATGAAGAAATTCAGCAATGGTGGCAGAAGCATTTCGCTTCCAATCCAAAGCGGCAAATTACAGTTGATCAAATCGAAACCTGTAAACAGATGGCCGTTAACGGCATCGGATACGCAATACTGCCCTCCATTACCTTGAACGGTACTGAAGACGTCAATACTGTCGCGTTGGCGAGCAATGCAGAAGAGCTTGAATTGACAAGAGATACATGGCTGATCGGTTATGATTCCGCATTCGAATTGCGGCAGGTTACTGCTTTTGTAGAAATTGTGCAAAAACATGCCGCTTTATTACGGTAGAGTGATGAATTTTCATGCTGTATCCGTTATAATTACACCATTAACTAATAGAAAGAGGTTTTAATCAATGAAACAAATGGATGCCAATGAAATCATCTCGTACATACAGAACGCGAAGAAATCGACACCTGTAAAAGTTTATGTAAAAGGACAGGGAGTTGCTGCATTAAATTATGGAGAGTCTGCCAAAGTATTTGGCGAAGGAAACCATGCGACAGTATTCGGCGAGTGGTCGGATCTTGAAGCAGCGCTGGAACAGCACAGCTCGGCGATAGAAGACTTTGTTGTCGAAAATGATCGACGCAATTCTGCAATTCCCTTGCTTGATATGAAAAACATCAACAGCCGCATCGAACCGGGAGCATTTATCCGTGAAAACGTCGAAATCGGCAACAATTGCATCATCATGATGGGCGCTGTCATCAATATCGGATCCGTTATCGGCGACGGCACAATGATCGACATGGGGGTTGTCATGGGTGGTCGTGCAACGGTTGGCAAGAATTGTCATATTGGTGCAGGAGCAGTACTGGCAGGCGTAATCGAGCCGGCATCAGCCACTCCGGTGATTGTGGAAGATAATGTAATGATCGGCGCCAATGCGGTCGTACTTGAAGGCGTGCGAATAGGCCAGGGCGCAGTTGTAGCCGCTGGTGCTATCGTCATCGAAGACGTCCCGGAAAATGCGGTCGTCGGTGGAACGCCAGCGCGTGTTTTAAAATTGATGGATGAAAAAACCCGTTCGAAAACGGAAATCAAACAAGAACTGCGTCAATTGTAAGTTGGCTCCCAATGGACCTTATTAAAATAAGAAGAGACTTGCACACTATGCCGGAAATCGGATTCCAGGAATTTAAAACACAGCAGTATCTCCTGGAGCGGATCCGGTCCATGCCGCAGGAAAGAATGGAAATAGCCGAATGGAAAACAGGTATTGCCGTAAAAGTACGCGGACAGAATGCCACCAAACTGATTGCGTGGCGCACGGATATTGATGGGCTTCCGATTGAAGAAGCGACCGGCCTGTCTTTCAGCTCGAACCGTAAGGGCTTCATGCATGCTTGCGGCCACGACATTCACATGGCCAATGCCCTCGGTTTGCTTGAGCAACTTATTGGAAATCCGATCCAACAGGATGTCCTGATCCTTTTTCAGCCGGCGGAAGAAGGGCCCGGTGGCGCTCTGCCATTCCGGGAATGGCTGAAAACCGAAAGGCCGGATCTTTGGCCGGATGAAATTTTCGCTATGCACATTGCTCCGGAACTGCCTGTCGGAACAGTAGCCACAAAACCCGGTTTACTGTTTGCCAATACTTCCGAACTTTTCATCGATCTCCATGGAAGGGGTGGCCATGCGGCGTTCCCGCACCTGACAGAAGACATGGCAGTTGCAGGTGCTTCACTGCTGATGCAGCTGCAGACGATTGTCAGCCGCAATATCAACCCGATGGATTCGGCAGTCCTGACCATCGGTAAATTTACGGCCGGCACGGTTCAGAACATCATCGCCGAAAATGCCCGGCTTGAAGGTACGATCCGGACATTGAACAACGAGTCGATGCTGAAGATGAAACAACGCATCGAAGCCCTCTGCAAAGCTGTTGAAATTGGCTCCAATTGCAGCATCTCCATCGATTATGGCGCTTCGTATTGCGAAGTTGACAATGACGGGGAATTGGCGGAGAAGTTTCTGGATTTTGCCGGTGTCGCTGAAGGCATCACTGCTGTCCGCGCGGATGCCGCAATGACAGGGGAAGATTTCGGCTATTTTACGGAACAGATTCCCGGATTGATGTTTTGGGCAGGAGTCGCTTCGGAATTCGGGCTCCATCATGCAAAATTGAATCCGGATGAAAAGATTCTGGAATTCATGCCCGGCTTCATCCATCATTTTTTCAGCCGATTATAGGAGCGGACAGCATAGCGCTGTCCGCTTTTTTCTGATATAAAGGAACTAATTTGCGGGTCAAGCGTACTAATCTATATAACTTGAATTAATAATCGAGGGCAGCCGGTGTTCCGCGAAACAGTTCAGCAGACATTAGCCGTCGCTTGGACGGCGAAATCTATGCGGCGAGCTTGCGCAGAAGCATAATTTTTGCCCACTGTCCAAAGCGCCGAAGCGGCATATTCATATTGATTCTTAAATTCAATTAATATAGGAGATAAGGAGGGACACTATGCACAAGCAATTTTCCATCGGTCTTATTATTTTTTCTGTATTCATTTTTTGCAATTTTCCAATGATTGCTTCAGCGGAGGCGGATATCACGATCGATGCGGAAGCCGGTTTTCAAAACAAGGTGAAATACAACAGAGGGGTGCCGGTACAGATTACAGCCTCGAACAACGGAACGGCATTTTCGGGTGATCTCGTCCTGGATTATTCGGAGAGCTATAACATAGGAGCCGGGCTCACCCTGCCGCTGGATCTGGCAGCAGGAGAGAGCAAGACCCTGCAGGTTTCACTGCCCGGAATGATGGATAACAGCTATTCGGGGGGTGTAAAGAACCAAACGATCTTCCTGTATGAGGATGGCTGGGAAGAGGGACGGTCCATCGACTTCCGTGGCAGCAAATCGCTGACGCCGAATTATTTTAACCCGGAAGTTTTGTTTATCGCTGCAATGACTGAAAATGCCGACCGATTGCGGGGGCTTGGTGAATTATTGCCTGTGGGGGGAGTAAAAGCTCAGGTTTTCCATTTTAATCAGCAAAGCGAAATGCAGTTGCCGGCGGATGCGTTGGCTTGGGATACATTGGATTATCTGATTATAGATGACTTTCCATACAGCGATCTTCCCGATGAGACGCAGCAGGCAGCATTGACCTGGCTCGAACAGGGAGGCAAAATTATTGTCGGTGCCGGCAGCAATCTGGAAGCCACGGTGGGCAATCTTTCTGATCTGCTTCCTCTTACACTCTCTTCTCCGTCAGAAAAAAGGGTGCCCGGACTGGAGAATCCAGTTGCCGTTTATCAGGCGAAAACGAACGATGGCGCCCGTTCAATGATTGAAGACGACGGCACCATTTTTGCTGCGAAACGGACGGTGGGAGCTGGTACGATCATGCAAACCGCTTTTTCACTCGGTGATGAGCCCGTCAGGTCGCAGCCCGGATATGATGAGCTTCTAATGAATTTGGTTACTGCCGAAGAGGCTGCCTCGTATTTTCAGCAGGATCAGTCGATCAAAGAAAGAATGTCTTATGAAATCGGCCTGGTCAATGAGTTGTTTGATAGCTTTGCCGTTTCAAAAACAGCGATGTTCTTCATCATCCTGCTCTATATCACTGTTGTAGTCCCGGTGCTCTATATCATTTTGGCGAAAAGGGAGAAAAGGGAATTTGCATGGCTTGCCATACCGGCCATTGCAATACTTGCTTCGCTTGGAATTTTTGCTGCTGGGGCAAAAGACAGGATTGCAAACCCTCAAATCCAGCAGACCGGTTTTTTTGAAGTGGACGGGGACGGTGGATTGAGCGGTTATTATATGAATACGCTTCTGTCGAATCGGAGCGGTGATTATCAGTTTTCAGCTCCTTCAACTACAACCATGACGGCGACGTCCGGAGACCAATTTACCGGCGGCAGCATGCACAGTAACGCCATTCTGGAGAATGGCTCCCAATCGAGTACGCTGACTGTGCGGGATATGCGCTATTGGTCTGTAGCCTCCATTATCGGTGAATCCTATATCAATGGCAGCGGCCAATTTGAAATCGATCTTGCTCTGGAAAACGGTAAATTGTCCGGTACTGTTCGGAACGCCTTCCCATTTGCGGTCCATGATACAGCCATTTGGACGGGAACGCGTCTCCTGTCACTTGGAGATTTTAACCCTGACGAAGAGAAGGAAATAACAGAAATGGTGCAGACGGACTTGATGCAGCCGATTTCTCCCATTGGCCAAACAATCGGTTCGCAGCCGATGGCAAGTGAAGAGGAACTGATCGAAGCAAGAAAACAAAGTGCACTGGCAATGTCTTACGAACATCTCGCCGAAAGTGCATCTTCTCCTTATATGATCGCCTATACAAATGATGCCATCATACCGGTAGCGCTGGAATCCGAGGAAGCCAGAGTGTCCGCTGTCCATCTGCTGGCGCAAAGTTTTGAGCCAAGCCTGAGCTTTGATGGTGAGGTGGTTATTGATTCGGATGACTTTATCATTGAAGTAAGAGCTGTAAATCCGCAAATCGCCGTTCAGGAATATCCGGATAATGCATACTTCTATGGCCTGGAACCCGGGGAATACCGTGTGCAATATCAATTGCCGAAAGCACTGGACGGCAGCAATGCTTCATGGACTAAGCTTGATATTCTGTCAACTGCTCCAGACTTGGATTTTTCGATTCTCCGCCCGGACACCGGCGAGTTTGAAACTTTGCCGAACGACTCTGCAGACTTGTCCGAAAACAGCGGCAGCTACATTTCAGAAGACGGCATCATTGAAATCAGGTTGAATAAAAATCAGCAGACCGGTTATTCGGAAGTGACGATACCCAAAATTGAACTGGAAGGGGAGGTGCAGCCATGATTGAAATAAAGGGATTGACGAAAAAATATGGTTCCTTTTATGCCCTGAAGGATTTGAACCTGAAAATTGAAGAAGGCACTGTTTTCGGGTTTGTTGGGGCAAATGGTGCAGGCAAATCCACGACATTTTCAATCTTGGCCACCCTTCTGCAACCAACAGCCGGGGAAGCCTGGATCAATGGCGTATCAATTTCGCAAAATCCTCATGAGGTGCGCAGGCAAATTGGCTATATGCCGGACTTTTTTGGCGTTTATGATCAATTGAGAGCAGAAGAATACCTCGATTTTTACGGTGCCAGTTACGGGTTGAACCCAAAGCAGCGAATGGAACTGATTCCGAAACTTCTCGAATTGGTGAATCTAACAAATAAGCGCTACGATTATGTCGATCTGCTGTCGAGGGGGATGAAACAGAGACTGTGCCTGGCCCGTGCGCTCATTCATAATCCGAGCGTATTGATTCTCGACGAGCCGGCTTCCGGACTGGATCCGCGCGCCCGCGTGGAAATGAGGGAAATCCTGCTGGAATTGAAGGCGATGGGAAAAACAATTCTGATTTCCTCCCACATCCTGCCAGAGCTCGCGGAAATGTGTGATACGCTCGGTGTCATCGATTCGGGTGAACTGATTGCGCATGGCTCTGTCCAGAGCATTCAGGAAAAGTTGCAGAATGAGAAAGTAATCCGTGTAAAAATCGCCGGACCGCTGAAAGTTGCTGTAACGTTCTTCGAAAACGATCCACAGGTGTCCCGTCTGACCCAAATCCAGGACCGGCAGATTGTCGAATTCCTGTATAAAGGGAACGATGAAGACCAACTGGATTTATTGCGTAATGCCATGGCAACGGGCTTGCCCATACTGGCGTTCTCAGAACAGGAAACCGATTTGGAAGATGTCTTCATGGAAATAACGAAAGGAGCTGAATCCCTATGAGAGAGCTCCTGGCAAACCCTGTACTGGTAAAGGAAATTAAATTACGGTTTCGCAATATGAAAAGCTTTACCGGCCTGTTTTTCTACCTGTTGGTCATGGGGATTTTCGTTTTTGGTTTTGTTTATCTGACCGGCTCGATTTCCGGCGGCGGTTTTTTCCGGCCGGAAGAAAGCTTTATCCTCTTCACTATGCTGAGCTTTATCCAATTGGGGCTGATCCTGTTTATCACCCCGGGACTCACCGCCGGCACGATCAGTACCGAGCGCGAAAAGCAGACATTGAACATCCTGTTGACCACTGCACAAAGCAGTTTCCAGATCATTTTCGGCAAACTGCTGTCGTCCATAGCTTTCCTGTTGCTGCTGCTCCTCTCAGGGTTGCCAATCTACAGTATGGTATTTTTGTATGGAGGCGTATCCCCGGGTCAGATGGCCGTGATTTTCCTGTTTTATTTTTTGACTTTATTGGCCATCGGCAGTTTGGGTGTCATGTATTCAACTGTGACTCGCCGTACGGTTGTTTCGATGATTGCGACTTTCAGCACGATGATTTTTCTGACAGCGGTCACCGGCTTTTTTCTGATTCTTACGGTGTCGCTTTCTTCAGTCGCAATGGGGACAGGAACTTCTCCGCTCAGTTATTTCTGGGCGAGCATTAATCCGGCAGTGGTTCTTATGTCTTTGCTGGAGCCAAGCTGGAATGATGAAATCAGCCGGATTACGGGGATTTCCCTGCCGCTGTGGGTCAGTTATTCCTTTTTTTACCTCCTTTTGTTCGCAGGTTCCCTGTGGCTTTCGGTGAGTAAGTTACGTGTGAATATGAATAAATACAGATAAGGAGCATGCCTTATGGACAGCCGGAAGACAGCAATTTTTATCAAAAAAGCGAATCGCCGCCTGAAACTGCAATACATGGCGAAAACGCTGCAAACTGCCCTGGGTCTTGGGTTGGCGGCAGCACTTTTGGTAACGGTGATTTCCAGGTTGTCCATTATTCCTTATTATGGATTTTATGCATATACTGCAGCTGCGCTAATGATTGCTGCCATATTACTTATGGGAATCCGAAAGCTGCCGCGCCGCGAGCAGGCAATCCGTGAACTGGACCATTTTACTCCGCACAATCGGTTGCTGACTCTATCACAAATACCGGGGGGCAGCCCATTGGCTGACGACCTGGCCACCCAGACCGAAAAGGAGATTCACCTGAGCTATCAATTGTTCCAAAAAGAGAACAACGACTGGTTGTCGGCGAAATGGCTGCTCTTATCCTTGGGGATCTCGATCGTATTGCTGATTTCGGGAATAGTTCCAGCTTCCACTCAACTGGCAGCCAAAGATCAGGAGCTGGAACAAGAATTGATAGAAGAAATAATTGAGACAGTGAAGAAACAGCAGGAACAGACCGAATCACCACTTGTTCAAAAAGAGCTCGAAAACCTGCGGGAAAAACTGAGCGGGAGCGAAACGCCCGAACAGGTGTTGCGTGAACTGGTGAAAAAACAAAAAGAATTAGCATTGAAACAGCAGCAAAAAGAGCAGGAAGGCACACAGCAGGCGAGTGAAGAAGCGAAACAATTGGAAGAAGCTTCCGATCAATTGGCTGAGCAGGCCGGCGACTCCCAGACTGCGTTAAGCGAAATGGGCAAACCGGTGGCGTTCGATTTACGGCAATCAATTGCCGCAAATGATAATTCCGGCGATCCGCAAGAATCCGGTGGAGGGGAACCGGAAAGCGCCGGCGATGAAGCCGGGAGCGAAGGAAGTGGTCAGCAAGGCAACGAAAGCAGGAGTGGAAATGATGCGACTGCCGTTGAAGATGGCTCTGCCGGGGAAGCGAGCGAAGGTACGTCCGGCGAAAATGGCACGGATGGCACCAGTGATGGGCAAGGACAAGGAGAAGGCGAAGGCGCTGATTCTTCGTCGGGCGGAGAAGCCACAGGAACAGGCAGCGGGCAAGAAACGGCCACTGGACCAGGAAACGGAGCGGGAAGTGGGCAAGGCACTCGGGAACTGCTCAGCATTCCCGACAGAATCGGGGGCAACGGAGATACGGCCGTTGACGGAGGTGAATTGTCGGAAGGAGAAACGGGCTCTTTCGAAGAAGGGGCGGTGGACGCGGAACGCGGTTCGGTACGTCCTTACCAGGAAGTCGTGGGATTCTACAGTGAGTCTTATTTTTCCAGTGCGGAACGCATGAAACTTCCGCCGGATCTCCAAAAAATAGTGGAACAGTATTTTTCGGCAATTGAAAGCGATTAACAGAAAGTGGGGAGAGCGATGACAGTCACAGCAGAACAGTTTACGGAGATGAGCTCCAAATTGCAGCAGGTAAGGGAAGAAATCGGCCGTTTTATCGTCGGCCAGGAAGAAGCTGTGGAGTTTTCCCTTTATGCCATTCTTTCCGATGGCCATGCACTTCTTGAAGGCTTGCCGGGACTTGGGAAAACCATGCTGATCCGGTCAATTGCGGAAGTGTTGGATCTGTCATTTTCCAGGATTCAATTCACGCCGGATCTGATGCCTTCGGACATAACGGGAACCAGTCTCATCGAAAGGGACCACGATGGCCGGCAGCAGTTCACCTTCCGGGAAGGCCCGATTTTCAGCCAGATGGTCCTGGCAGACGAAATCAACCGGGCAACACCCAAAACCCAGAGTGCCCTATTGGAAGCGATGGGGGAGAAAACAGTTACTGTACTGGGCGATACGAAGAAGATGGCCCGTCCATTCTTCGTTTTAGCGACGCAGAACCCCATTGAAATGGAAGGAACTTATCCATTGCCGGAAGCCCAGATGGACCGTTTTCTATGCAAAATCAAAATTCTGGCACCCTCCCGTGAAGAGCTGGCCCAAATTGTCCGGCGAACAACCGGTATAGAGGACATCCGTTTGGAGAAACAGATGGATACGGCGGAATTGCTGGCTGCACAGCAGCTTGTTAAAGAGGTGCTCATTGCGGACGATATTCTGCTGGTTGCGGTCGACATCATCCAGTCCACCGATCCCCTGGTGACCGACATCGAAGACATTAAACAGTTTGTGCAATATGGCAGCGGCCCGCGCGGCCTGCAAAGCCTTATTCGGATGGCAAAAGCCCGTGCACTGACCGCTGGCCGCTACCACGTGTCCATCGGTGATTTGAAATATGTAGCAAAACCGGTTTTACGGCACCGGCTGCTGCTGAATTATGAAGGTGAGGCGGAAGGAGCGGACATCGATTCGCTGATCGTCGAAGTTCTGGATGCTGCGGGACGAGGGAACTTCTGATGGATTTTCTCCAATTGCCCGAGGGGTGGATCTCCCGTCTTGGCCGTTATTCGATTGGCACCCAGTCAAAGATCAGAGGACACCACAAAGGATCCAGCCGTTCCCGCCGATTCGGCTCATCGATGGATTTTTCCGATTTCCGGGAGTATCATCCGGGGGATGATGTGCGCCATATTGACTGGAATGTCTATGCCAGAACGGAAAAGGTTTATATCAAAAGATTTCTGGATGAACAGGAAATGCGTATACATATTATGATTGACGGTTCAAAATCGATGCAAAGCAAATGGCTGTTTACGAAACAGTTGGCATTTTCACTCGGTACCATTGTATTGATGAATGATGATAAGCTCACGATGTCATTGGGCGAGGGAAAGTACCGTCCATTCAGGCAAAAAGGGAATTCAGCGCAAAAAAAATTCAGCCATTTCCTCACATCTCTTCCTGAACCGAAAGAAACAGGATTTGCAGAATTGGCTGATTTTCAACAGTCAAAAGATTCCACAGTCCTATTCATTTTGTCAGACGCACTGGAATCGCTTGATAAATGGCAGCACTTTTTCCACAGGGCGTCAAAATACTCAAAAGATATCCGTTTCCTGCATATCTCCAATGAGCAGGAGCGAAAACCGCTTTTTCAGGGAGATCTCCGGTTGGTAGATGATGAAAGTGCGGAAGCCTTTAACGTAACGATGACACCCTGGACGGCTGAAGCCTATAATCGGCAGCGCTCAGTGCATGTTGCGGGCCTGCAGTCTCTATGCCGCCGGTACGGTGTCCATTATATGCCGGTCCATATCGAAGACGGCATTCAGCGGGTCATTATGCACCAACTGGCAAAACAAAACTGGATCAGGTGAGGTGAAACACAATGGGAATTTCAAATTGGGGGCTGGCCTGGACATTATTGATGCCCATTGCCCTCATCCTCTATTATTTCTACAGAAAAAAATACAAAGACCAGCCAGTGTCTTCCATACTATATTGGCGCGAATTGATGAAAGAAATGCAGGCATCGCCCTATCCAAAAAAATTGCAGCATCATGCGCTGTTTTACCTGCAGCTGGCAGCCCTGCTTCTGCTGGTTTTGGCGCTTCTGAATCCTTATCTGAAATCAGAGAGCCTGGCAGGTGGAGAGTTTATTTTTGTCATCGATACATCTGCTTCAATGCTTGCAGGATCACCGAGCCAGCTGGACAAGCAAAAAACCTTGATGAAAGAATTGGCGGCAAAGGCACAGGGGAAACCGGTGACCATCATCAATGCCGGCAGCACACCGGAAATTCTGGCGAATAAGGAAGTTTCGTTAAGGACTTTAGAGCGGACAATCGATGATATCGCTGCCGACTATGAATCTGCGGAGATGGAAAAAACATTATTGTTTGCTGAAACTCTGCCCGAAGGAGAAAGCGGAGCAATCCACATCTTCACCGATTCCCTGGACCGAAGCCTCTTAACCAATAAAACCGGGGCGGCATATGAAGTTCATGCCAACGCTGAAGAACTGGCGAATGTTTCGATACGCCAATTTGGTGTGGCGGAAGGGGAAGCGTCGGACCGCGCCATCGTCCAAGTTGTCAATGACAGCGAAGAGGCTGTTGCGGGAAGGCTCGAATTGAGTGGCGGAGAGTATGGCACAAGCACAGAAATAGGGCTGCAGCCTGGGGAAGAGAAACTAATACCATTCGAAAATTTACCGAAAACTGAGCTTTGGCAGGCGGATCTTACAGTAGACGACGATTACCGACTGGATAACCGGGCATATGCCTATATGAGCCGGTCGGCGGACACCGTCATCATAGACAATGCCTTGCACGGCCTGGTAGCGAAAGGAGTGCAATCGCTCGGTATTCGAGCGAATGCCGCGCCGGAGGGCCAATTGAGCAAATTTGGCGAAGTTCCGCTTGTCACCAATCAGAGTAGCCTGATCGGTGGCGACGCCCCGGTTTTATTGATCGGCAGAAACGATGAAGCATCTTTTGAAGTCGCAGGAGCAGTGGAAACAGTGGAACATCCCGTGTTTGCCTATGCGCCGATGGAAAACGTCTATATTTCCGCGTTGTATCCGGGATTTGAAGAATTTGAGACACTGGCCACCGTGGACGGTGAGCCATTCATTCAATTATCGCCTGGTGGGGACATTGTCGTCCTGGCAGATATCCAGGCGACCGACTGGCCCCTGAGTCCATCCTTTCCGTTATTTCTTTGGAGCGCAATCAATGAATTGACCGGAACCGATGATTACATCGGAACGTTTTGGCCAAAAGAGCAGCGCGCGGTTACGTTGACATCTCCTTCTGGCGAATGGGAAATTTTCAAAGGGGACGAATACCAGTCCTCTTTTATCGAAGGCCGAAGCAATTTTCAGGCGCCGCCAGAACCCGGAATCTATCAGGCTGTCAGTGACGGGGAAACGAAAAACTTTATCGTCCAATTGAGCAATGAAGAAAAAACCTTGTCAGCAGGACAGAATTATTCAGCCGGCCAGGCGGTCGAAACTGAAACGTCGACCGAGCGTTCTGTCATTCCCTGGCTGTTGCTGATGGTTTTGTTGCTGATGCTGGCTGAATGGGAGGTGTACCGGCGTGGAACTTCGCTTGGATGAACCACTATGGCTGTTATTGCTCATTCCGACAGCTTTCTATTTGCTGTTGACCGGATGGAAAACTATGAAAAAAGGTTCGCCGCTCTTTCGAACTTCATACATATTAAGAGTTCTGAGTGTTTTTCTTTTGATAGCCGCTCTTGCTTCACCGTCCATCCATCAGCCGGTCGAAGAAGAACAGATTATTTTCCTATGGGACCGTTCCGCTTCGATGGAGCAGGCAGAACCCGTTATTGCCCAACAGCTGGAAAGGGTGCTGCTCGAAAAACAAAACCATCAATCGGCTGGCGTGTTTACATTTGCCGGGGATTTTCAGTCGCTGATTCCTGTTTCCTCGGATTCTGCACAACTGCCCGCCGACCAGCAGGCCAATCAGATTGGCCATACTGATATTGCCCAGGCGCTGGAACTGGCTGCCAACAGCGGTGACAGCAACTTGGCTACCCGCATCGTGCTGGTGAGCGATGGCAATGAAACCACGTCCTCCGCGTTGGAAAGCCTGCAGCGCATCGCAAACGACAGAATTACGATAGATGTCTTGCCGGTTGAACCTCCTGTTGGCAGTGAAGCGGCATTGACGGAGTTTCAAACGCCAGCCCAGGCTTTTTCAGGAGAAGAAATAAACTTCACGTTGATCATTGAGGCAGACCAGGAGAGCACAGGAGAAATACTACTGTCTGTCAACGACACAGAAATCGGAAGAATACCCGTGGACCTTCAGGAAGGCAGGAATATTCTGCCGTACAGCTATCAAGCTGAAAACGAAGGTTTGCTGAAATTCGAAGCAGCCATCGAGATTGAAGGAGATGGATTCCTTCAGAACAATCGGCTGACGAGTCTGACGGAAGTTGAAGGCCCTCCCGAATTATTGATTGTCAGTGGCGAAGGCGGGAGCCCAATCGGTGAGTTGGTGGACAGTGAAAATCTTTCCGTACAGGAAACGTCACCAGCAGGCCTGCCACAAAACCTGTCTTCCATTCTTGCCTACGATGCCATCATTTTTGATAATGTTTCGGGGACCCGGGTCGGGGAACAAACAATGGCCGTCATCGAACAGGCGGTCAAGGAATTCGGCATGGGCTTTATGATGGTGGGAGGCGACGAGAGCTTCGGTCTCGGTGGATACTTCAAAACACCGATTGAAGAACTTTTGCCGGTCGAAATGGAAGTGAAAGGCAAACACGAATTGCCTTCCCTGGGTCTTATGATCGTGATGGACCGCTCGGGCAGTATGTCGGGACAGAAAATGGAATTGGCCAAAGAAGCGGCTGCCCGTTCAGTTGAATTGCTGAGGGAAGATGATGTGGTCGGCGTCATCGCTTTTGACGACAAACCGTGGGAAATCGTCCCGACACAGAAACTGGAGGACCAGCAGCAGGCAATCGATGCCATTCTTTCGGTTGCTCCGGGAGGCGGGACGGAAATTTACTCTTCACTCGCTGAAGCTTACAGCCAATTGGGAGAACAGGAGCTTCAGCGCAAACACATCATTCTGCTGACGGACGGACAATCGGCAACGCAGAACGATTACAACGAATTGATCGAAATGGGCAAAGACAATAAAATCACGTTATCCACAGTCGCGATTGGACAGGACGCGGACAAAACGCTGCTCGAATCCCTCGCGCAAACCGGCAGCGGACGGTTTTACGATGTAACCGATGCCACCACGATTCCGGCAATTCTGTCGCGTGAAACGATTATGATGTCGCGCACTTATATTGTCGACGAACCTTTCCAGCCACTTCTCTATGACAGTGCATGGAGCCCTTTATTTGCTGAAGGCATTCCGCAAATGAACAGTTATATCGCCACTACAGCCAAGGAGACTGCAAGGGTTGCTGCAGTAAGCGAACAGGAGGATCCGATATTGGCGGAATGGAACTATGGCCTGGGGAAAACAGTGGCATTTACTTCCGGCAGCGGGGCGTGGAGCGGAGAATTTCAGAACTGGAGCAACTGGCCGGCTTTCTGGAACCGCAGTGTTTCGCAGATTCTGCCTTCGTTCACAGAAGCGCCATTTACGATCAGCAGAAAACAACAGGGAATCTACACGATAGAAGATCCGACTCAATCTTCTGCAATCCTGAATGCCGTGGTCATCAATGAAAGAGGAGAAGAAATTCCTGTGCAAACAGAGCCGCTGGCACCGGGCGTCATCGATGTTCACATCGATGAAGAACCGGGACTTGTATTTTTCAGCGTATCCAATGAAACAGGAGCGGCTTACCGGACAGGCCTGACGATTCCCTACGGCGAGGAATACCGCAGCAAGCCGACCAACACGCAGCTTCTTTCGGCTATTGCGGAACAGGGCGGCGGACAGGTTCTGGACACCCTGGATGATGCTTTCAGAGAGATTCCCTTTGACAGCACTGCCATACAGGAAATCCGAATTCCGCTCGTTTTGTTGGCAATGCTTCTGTTTTTTGCAGACATCACCATCCGCCGGTTCGGACTGAAACTGCCGGAATTTCCAAAAAGAACGCCAACCGCACCAGAAACAACGAGCAGCCAAGGCATCGAACAATTGCTGAAAGCCAAACGCAGGAACGCAAAATAAAACCTGTCCGAAGTAAGCGGACAGGTTTTTTCATATGGCTGTGTTTGTCTTGAAAATCAGGCCTTTCCTGCTGGGACAACATGGCGGGTTTCCTGCAGCAGACGCTGTTTTTTCGCTGACCAGTTGGCAGCAAGGAAGAAACAGACCAACAGGATAGCGGTTCCTGCGATATATGGGAGAATCATGTTGATATCAAACAGAATACCGGCAAGCGCCGGTCCAATCATATTGCCGAGACTCATATAGGCATTGTTCATGCCCGCTGCATAGCCCTGCTGGTCACCGGCCAGTTTGGAAATGAGTGTATTGATGGCTGGGCGCAGCAGGGAAGCGGCGGTAAAGAATACTGCCGATACAAGCAAAATGCTCCCAAAAGTATCAACGAACAAAATTCCGATCATGGCAGCGGCTGAAACAAGAAGGTTAACGAGAATGACTTTCATTTCTCCGAAACGCTTGAACAGGCGATCGATGACAAATGTCTGGATGACTACACCGACAAATCCACCAATCGTTATGAGGATGGAAATTTCCTTGGGTGAAAAGCCATGCTCTTTATCGACATATAAGGCAATTGTAGATTGGAAGTTCGATAAGCCGAATGCAAAGATGAACATGACAATCAGCATGACGAAATATGGCGTATACACAGAACGCTTCATCTGCTGAAGTAAATTTTCGTTTTTATTTTCCAGCTGCTGGATTGTAGGTGGCACATCCGGCAGTGCGATATGGGACATGATGGCGGCTAAAATCGCAACGAGTGCAGCGATGTAGAATGGAAATTGCAGGCTGACTTCCGCAAGAAAACCGCCGAAGCCGGGGCCGATCATAAAGCCGAGCGACATGGAGGCGCCCAGCAGCCCCATCCCTTTGCCGCGTTCTTCAAATGTCGTGATGTCGGCTACGAAGGCCATCATCGGCGGGATGAGGAAGGCGGCACCCAGGCCGCTGAAGAAGCGCGCAAGGTATAGGACCCAGAGCTCTGTGGCCAGGCCGAAAACTAATTGGGATAATCCGAAAATGACAAGTCCGAAGATGATCAGTTTTTTTCTGCCGTATTTATCCGACAGTTGGCCAGAAAGGGGGGAGAACAGAAATTGCGCAAAAGCGAAAGTCGCAATCAGCGTGCCGAGCACCTGGCCTGCAACACCGAATGTATCCAGATAGGCGGGCATGATCGGTATGATCAGGCCGATGCCGCTCATGGCGATGAACATATTGAACATGAGGATGTACAACGCAAATTTATTTGATTTTATAGCCATGCGGCGTCCTTCTTTCGTAAATTACTTCGTGTGACTAAATTTAGTGCAATGAACTTTTTTACTATACCCCATTTCAAAAAAAAATAACAGACAATGAACCTGGCAAAAAGTGATTTTTGCCGGGTTCATTTGCGACGAAGCCAGCGAAGCGATGGAGGAGCAAGGTGTTAAAGATGACGTATAAAAAAGTATTCATGATTTTTTAAAAACAAAAGAAAAAATAGTGCGCAAGAAATTTGCCCACTATTTCTCCATATCCATTTTAAACTCGAGGAAAAGCTCATTATAAATCCCCAACATTTCAAGGCCCAGGTTTTCGTAAACCTCGAGCCGTTCACGCATTTCTTCGGTCGGATAGAACCGTTCATCGCCGGTCACTTCCGGGTCCATCAATTCCATGGCCGCCTGATTTGGGGTCGAGTAACCGACATAATCAGCGTTTTGGGCAGCTACTTCCGCATCCAGCATGAAGTTGATGAATTCATGTGCACCATCGATATTATCGGCAGTTTTCGGAATGATCATATTATCAAACCAAAGGTTCGATCCTTCTTCGGGTACGGAAAAATCGATGTTTTCATTGATCCACATCATGTCCGCTGCCTGGCCGGACCAGGTGAGGGCAACAGCTGCTTCTTCGCGGCGCATCATCTCGACGATTTCATCGCCGATGATGGCTTTCACATTCGGCCCGAGCGTTTTCAGTTTGTCGGTCGCTTCCCGCAACTCGCCCATGTCGGTTGAGTTCAATGAGTATCCAAGGCTGTTAAGCCCCATGCCGATCACTTCACGGGCGGAGTCCACAAGGATGACTTCCTGTTCCAGGGATGGATCCCACAGATCATCCCAGCTTTCGAATGTCTGGCCATCCAGAAGGGAAGGGTTGAAGGCGATGCCGACTGTTCCCCAGAAATACGGAATGGAATATTCATTGCCGGGATCAAACGGCAAGTCCAGGAAATAGGGATCGATGTTTTCGAGATTTGTGATCCTGTTCAGATTGATCGGGTGAAGCAGATCCGATTCCTTCATCCTTTCAATCGCATATTCGGAAGGCATGGCAACATCGTAGCTTGTGCCGCCCTGTTCGACTTTCGTCATCATTGCTTCATTGGAATCAAAAGTTTCATAGATGACCGTGATGCCGGTTTCTTCTTCAAATTGGCTGACAAGCTCCGGGTCGATGTATTCTCCCCAGTTATAGACGTTGATGGTACCGTCGCCACCCGCAGAAGAAGTATCCTCCAGCAGGGAAACCACGTACATCAATATCGCGGAAATGGCGATAATTGCCAGACTGGCGCGTACTATGCTTTTCATGGTCAGTTTCCACCTCCTGGCGGCCGGACAGTCAGTCGTGTCCGGTTATTAAAGAAGTAATAGCCGAGAACCAGCCCGAGCGTCACAAGGAATATCAACGCGGAGAGGGCGTTGATCGTCAAAGTGATTCCAGCCCGTGCCATCGAATAGATTTCCACCGACAATGTCGCAAACCCATTGCCGGTTACAAAGAAAGTCACCGCGAAATCATCCAGCGAATACGTCAGTGCCAGAAAAAAGCCGGCAAATATCCCGGGTTTGATATAAGGAATGATGACACGCGTCAGAATATCCCGTTTTGATGCCCCGAGATCGGTGGCGGCATCGATTAAAGAATCGCTCATTTCCATCAGTTTCGGCAGTACCATGATCACGACGATCGGGATGCTGAAGGCGATATGCGAAATCAGCACGGAAGCAAAGCCGAGCTTGATGCCGACCAGCGTGAAAAGGATCAAAAACGATGCTCCGATGATGACATCAGGGCTGACTATCAGAATCGTATTCAATGATAAAACCGCATGGCGCATTTTGCGGTTGCGGATAAAGACGATTCCGATAGCGCCAAGTACCCCGATGGCTGTCGAAATCAATGCTGACAGCAAAGCAATGATGACCGTATTCAGGACGATGATGATCAGGCGTGTGTCATTAAAAACGGCCGCATAATGCTCAAGAGTGAATCCTTCAAAACTGGACATCGTGCCGCCGCTGTTGAACGAATAGAAAATCAGGTAAAAGATCGGTGCATAAAGGATGAGAAAGACAATGGCCAAGTAGATGCGTGCGGGCTTACTTAACTTTTCCATTGAGCGTCCCTCCTTTTTCACCGGTTATCATCATGATGATGATCATGAACAGGATCAGGAACACAGCAATCGTCGATCCCATACCCCAGTTTTGGGTCACGAGGAATTGCTGTTCGATTGCTGTGCCGAGTGTGATGACTTTATTGCCTGCGATGAGCCTCGTGATCACAAACAGCGACAGGGCAGGGATGAAGACGACCTGAATACCGGCTTTCACACCGTTGATCGCAAGTGGAAAAATGACGCGGGTGAAAGTGGTCCACGAGGATGCGCCAAGGTCTCTCGAGGCATCGATCAAAGCCGGATTGATGCGGTCGAGGGAATTGAAGATCGGCAGCACCATGAACGGGATGAAAATATAAACAGACACAAAAATGAAACTGAAGTCGGTGAACAGGATCTGCAGTCGTTCGGAGCCGATTGATGCGAGCAGATTGTTTGCCGGTCCGTACAGACCGAATATCCCGATGAACGCATAGGCCTTCAAGAGCAAATTGATCCATGATGGAATGATGATGAGCAGCAGCCATAAATTTTTATGCTTTGTTTTCGTCAGCCAATAGGCAGTGGGATAAGCCACCAGCAGGGAAATCAGGGTTATCAGAAATGCATACCAGAAGGAACTCAGTGTCAGCCTTAAATAGACGGATGAAAAAAAGTTCCGGTAATTATCGAGTGTCAGGTTGCCGGAAATATCAAAAAATGAAAAGTACGTGACCAGAGCAATGGGCGTAATGACAAACAGGATAATCCATAAATAATAGGGGACCAGGTAGAAAGGGTTTGTCGAATTACTTTTCATAGCCTGCCGCTCCATACGCTTCGAGCCTCGCGTCAAACGCCTCTTCCGATTCATTCAGCCCCATGACATGGATCGCTTCAGCCTCGAAATCCAAGCCCACTCTGGAGCCGACTTCAACTTTCTTTGTCGAATGCACAAGCCATTCATTGCCGACTTCATCTACAGTGGAGATTTCGAAATGGACGCCCCGGAACAATTGGCTGTTTACCGTTACGGTAATTTGTCCTCTATCTATGCGTGTAATGTGGAGATCCTCCGGACGGATGACAATTTCCACTTTTTCGTTCTTATTGAACCCCTTGTCGACGCATTCAAACTCCTGATTGGCAAAGCGGACACGGTAATCATCAATCATCAGCGCATCAACAATATTCGATTCGCCTATAAAATCAGCTACAAACCGGTTAATAGGTTCGTCATAAATATCCATGGGAGTTCCGCTCTGTTGAATTTCTCCGGCCTGCATGACGAAAATTTCGTCTGACATGGCAAGGGCTTCTTCCTGGTCATGGGTAACGAAGATGAAAGTTTTGCCGAGACGCTGCTGCAGGTCCCGCAGCTCATATTGCATTTCTGTCCGCAGTTTCAAGTCGAGTGCAGAAAGCGGTTCATCCAAAAGAATTACTTCCGGATCATTTACAATGGCGCGGGCTATGGCAACACGCTGGCGCTGGCCGCCGGACATCTCATCAATCTTGCGCTTTTCGTAACCCGGAAGATTGACGAAATCGAGTGCTTCCATGACACGCAGTTCGATTTCGGCTCCTTTTAATTTTTTGATCCGCAGACCGAAGGCTACATTTTCAAAAACATTCAAATGTGGAAACAGGGCATAATCCTGAAATACAGTATTTACCTGGCGTTCATTTGCGGGAAAATCATTGACGATTTCGCCTTCAATATAAATATCACCCATGGTTGGTTTGATAAATCCGGCAATCAGCCGCAGAATGGTCGTTTTGCCGCATCCTGAAGGGCCAAGCAGAGTGTAGAATTTACTGCGCTGCAGTTCAAAACTGACATTATTCAGCACAGTGCCCGCGCCCTCATATTTTTGTGTGACATTCTCAAATCGGATGATTGAATTTCCGGACATTAGATTCCCTCCTGAATTATAAATACGAATGGGTTACAGTGATGATCATTTCACATTTTTCCGTGCCGGCGTTGCTTAATTGATGGTGCTGGGAAGCTTCATAGTATATCGAATCACCGGCAACGCCGATATATTCTTCTTCTCCAAGCAGAAGGCGCACCTTCCCTTCCAGTACGTAGATGAAAGTCTGGGCCTGGGAAGGTTCAAACTTCTTGTAATGGCCTTCGGTCGACAATGTGAGGTAGATGGGTTCCATTTCCTTCTTGTAGGACGTGGGTATAAGCCAGTCAATTTCATAGCCTGCTTCCTCGTCACGATGAATCCGATGATCTTTTGAAGAATAAATGAGCGGGGGCGACTCAGCATCTTCGAAAAAATTGGTAGGAGTTGTGCCCAGTACTTCCAACAATGTGAAAAAAGTTTCGAGGGAAGGGGAATTCATGTCGCGCTCAAGCTGGGAAATGAAACCTTTGCTTAAATCTGTGCGCTCTCCTAATTCTTCCTGGGTCAGTCCGTTTTTCAAGCGGAGACTTTTTATCTTCGAACCGATATTCATCAATATTCCTCCCTTAATTTGGGATAAACCTGTTTGTTTAGTATAAACAAACTTTCGGTTTCAGAAGTTTAGTAAAAATATACTCATAGTTTACATCTGATGTTACCTTGATAGCAATAAATAATTGTGAAAACAAAGCAGAAATTATTTTAAAATATTTGGTCCGTATCTATTGCAATCTGCACCGGGTATTTACTATTATAGAGAAAGTGTAAAAAGATTATTTTATTATAATGTAACCTGCAATGATTAACAGAACCACCGTCAAAGAAAAAACCCGTTCCACCAATTTGGGAGTGACAGAAATGAATGACAAAATGAATTTTTTCCTGGACCCGAAAAACAGGGCAGTCCAAAAAACTTCAATAATGAATTATAAACAAGACCAACAGGGCCTGTACCTGGTGGCCAATAAAAGAATCATCAATTGGATGGAAGTCCATACTTACTGCCATCATTGCTTATCAGCTTTGACGTTTGATGATGAATTTGATGCAAGCTATTGTGCAAGCTGCAACGAGTGGCGGGAAGAAGCTTGCAGCGATATTGATTGCGAATACTGTGAAAACCGACCAAAACGACCGCTCGATCCCCGCCGATAAGCGGGGTTTTTTTCTTTTCTTGTTCCTGAAAATAATATGGTAGACTATAGTTAAGGCAAGGATTTGGAGGATGCATATGAAAAAGGAATTTGTAGTGATAGGTCTCGGAAGATTCGGCGGCAGTATAGTACGCGAACTGATTGAACAGGATGCGGATGTCATGGCAATCGACAAAGATACAGAAAGAGTGGATGAATTTGCAAGCATTGCCACACAGGCAGTGGTGGCCGATACAACAGATGAATCAGTTCTGAAATCACTCGGCATCCGTAACTTTGAACACGTCATTGTGGCAATAGGGGAAAATATACAGGCAAGCATTCTGACGACACTTATGCTTAAGGAAATTGGAGTCAAAAAAATTACGGTGAAAGCCCAAAACGATTACCATGCGAAAGTGCTGGATAAAATCGGTGCCGACAAAGTAGTGCATCCTGAACGGGATATGGGCATCCGGATTGCTCATAACATGCTGTCGAATAACGTTCTTGACTATCTTGAGTTATCAGATGAACATTCCATCATGGAAGTGAAAGCCAACGAAAAATTGGCCGGTTATACCTTGATGGGGCTCGATATCCGTGCAAACTACGGCATCAACATTGTTGCCATCAAGCGCGGGAAGGAAATTCATGTATCTCCACAGGCAGATATGGAAATCGAATTACAGGATATTCTCATCATCATCGGCTCAGACGCAGACATCAACCGCTTTGAGAAGAAAGTGTTGAACTAGAGCCAATCAATTTCTGCAAACTAAAAAAGGAGGTCCCGATTTGGGACCTCCTTTTGGTATTGTCGCTATTTTGTGTCCAGACTCCGGCGACCCAGCTCTTCGGGTCATAAGCCAGCTCAGCTGCGCGGCCAAGGCCACTTTGCTGTTCTGTCAAAAACCTTATTGCTCCTGCATCGCTTCGCTAGCTTCGTCGCAAAGAGATGGACCAAATTACATTTGGTCCATCTCTTGCCTTACAGAGCTAACCGGGCACTGTCGCTTTTCTATACTTCCATAATTACCGGAAGGATCATTGGACGGCGTTTTGTTTTTTCGTACAGATAAGGTCCGAGAACATCCGAAATATCATTCTTCAGTTCAGGCCAATCAGTATCTTTGCCATGAATTTTCTTTTTCAGGTGGCGGTTCAGCATCTGCTGCGCCTCATAAATCATTGTGCCGGACTCGCGCATATAAACGAAACCGCGTGAGATGATATCCGGGCCTGACACCATTTTGTTATTTTTCATATCAACGCTGACCACTACGATGACCAAACCGTCTTCGGAAAGGACGCGACGGTCGCGCAATACAATATTGCCGATATCTCCGATGCCGCTTCCATCAATATAAACATCACCGGATGGTATTCGTCCGGCAACCGATGCTTCATTAGCACCCAAAGCCAGGACGTCACCATTTTCCATGATGAATGTGTTTTCCGGTGGTACGTCGCAGTCTATGGCAAGCTGAGCGTGCTGTTTCTGCATACGGTATTCACCGTGGATCGGCATGAAATATTTCGGTTGGATCAAACGGAGCATCAGCTTATTTTCTTCCTGTGAGCCGTGTCCAGATGTATGGATGTTGTTCAGGGAACCATGGATGACATCGGCTCCTGCACGGAACAGCAGGTTGATAGTACGGTTGACACTATAGGTATTCCCCGGAATAGGAGAAGAAGAGAAGACGACTGTGTCATTCGGCTGAATCTGAATTTGACGGTGGGTACCGTTGGCGATGCGCGATAACGCAGCCATCGGTTCACCCTGTGAGCCTGTGCAAAGAATCAATGCTTCATTTGCGGGAAGGCGTTTCAGGGTTTGGGTATCGACAAATGCATCTTCAGGTGCATTGATATAGCCAAGTTCACGGCCGATTGTCATCGCATTTTCCATACTGCGTCCAAAAACAGCAATTTTACGTCCCTGCGCTACGGCTTCGTCTGTAACTTGCTGCAGACGATAGATATTGGAGGCGAAAGTGGCGAATATGAGACGTCCGTCGACTTTGCGCATAATATCTTTAAGTGTTTCCCCGACTTTACGTTCGGACATGGTGAAATTCGGGATTTCTGCATTCGTGCTGTCCGACAGCAGGCAAAGAACGCCTTCACTGCCGATTTGGGCCATTTTGAACAAATTGGCCGGCTCGCCGACAGGAGTAAAGTCGAACTTGAAATCGCCAGTGTGTACGATATTTCCCGGTGGTGTTTTGACAACAATACCGAAAGCATCGGGAATACTGTGGGTGACACTGAAGAAACTCACAGAAGTTTTCCGGAATTTGATAACATCATCTTCACCGATTTCAATCAATTTCGTCTGGCGAAGAAGGCCATGTTCTTCCAGTTTTTTACGCAAAAGCCCGAGTGCGAGCTTGCCGGCATAAACCGGGATATTGATTTTCTTTAATAGATAGGCAACGCCGCCGATATGGTCTTCATGGCCGTGTGTAATAAACAGGCCTTTGATCTTATCAGCATTTTTTACTAAATATGTGTAATCCGGAATAACATAATCGATTCCGAGCAAATCGTCTTCCGGGAATTTGATGCCGGCATCAATCAGGATAATTTCATCCTGGAATTGGACACCGTAAGTGTTCTTGCCAATTTCGCCGAGTCCGCCGAGCGCGAAAACAGCTACTTGATCATTTTTTACAAATTTCATACTCAGTCGATGCTCTCAACTTCATAGTTTTGGGCTGCCTGTTCATGTGCCAGGTGGCTGCCTTCAAGCAATTGAACAAGCTCAATGTTGTAATTGCGGTCTTTCAGATGAGTTCTAACTTCACGCTCGGATGAAGCTTCAACATAAAGGCTCTGAGTGTTTTCACGAACAGGAACCTCGTTGCGGTTTTCTTGGTAATAGACTTTAAAAATCATAGTTTGCTCTCCTTTTTCCACGTTCAAAATAAATTCACTTTCTTTATATTATCACGTCGCTGTTTTAAAATAAAGAATAGCCCTTCTTATTTTGCGAAGAAGGACTATAATAGCTATGCTATTTTCTTTTTGTTCATAATACCGTTAAGCCTTCTGAGAAGTTTTCTCTTTAAACGTTTCAGCATGGCTGCTCACTCCTTATGTAAATAATACTGTATTTTCTGACAAAAGTAAAGAGGCAAAACAGCCGGCGAAACAGAGCTGGCAAGGGATTGGAGCTGGATAGAATGGGAAAACTATTGTTATTGGATATTGATGGAACTTTATTGAACACGAAAAAGGAATTGCCGGTTTCAGCTTTTGAAGCACTGCAGCAGGCGAGGGCAAATGGCCACGAACTGGCAATTGCAACAGGGCGTGCACCTTTTATGTTTACAGATTTACGGGATGAATTGGATATTCAGACATTCATTTCATTTAACGGACAATACATTGTCCGCGATAAAAAAGTGATCCATACAGAGGCGCTTAATCCGGAAATGCTCGAGAAAGTCTTTCATTTCGCTGAAAGGAGAGATCATCCGCTGGTTTTCATGAATGGCAAAAAAATGATTTCTTCCATAGATTATCACCCGGACATTGACGAGAGCTTAAAAAGCCTGAAATTTCCACATCCCGATACCGAAGTGGATTTTCATCTGGATAATGATATTTATCAATCTTTGGTTTTTTGCACAAAAGAAGAAGAAGCACAGTATCATGAAAATTTCAGGGACTTCGACTTTGTGCGCTGGCATCGCGTATCGTGTGATATTCTTCCTAAAGGGGGCTCCAAGGCCAGCGGCATCGAAAGGCTGATTGCCAGCACCGGCCATGCCGTTGAAGAAACAATTGCTTTCGGAGATGGACTGAATGACCTGCAGATGATGCAGGCTGCAGGCTATAGTGTCGCCATGGAAAACGGACATCCTGAAACTAAAAAAGTTGCTTCATATGTTACATCGCATGTCGATGATGACGGTCTCGCAAAAGCCTTTGCCCATCTTGGCATTATTTAGTATTCAGCCCGCAGCATAATATTCGATTTACGTTCAGGACTTTGTTGTGCTTTCAGTAGCATACAAAAAAGGCTGTCGGGAAATCCCGCCAGCCTTTTCCTGTTACTCTTCAGTCTCTCTTGCAACGGCAACCGCATTGTCGATTTCGGCGAACGGGTTATCGGGATTGATGTGGTCAAAGAACATGACGCCGTTCAAATGATCGAGCTCATGCTGGAATGCAATGGCAGGCAGCCCCTTGAGCCGCATTTTGTATTCCGTACCCTCTATGTCAAAAGCCTTAACAGTGATTCTTGCGTGGCGCGGAACATATCCGGGAACCGAACGGTCGACTGACAGACAGCCTTCGCCGGAAGCCAGATAGGATTTTTCTACTGAATGGCTTACGATTTTCGGATTGATTGCGATGATGCTCAGATCTTCCCCTGAGTGCTCATCGAAATGGATCGCAAAAATTCGTTTCGGGATGTTCACCTGGGGTGCGGCAATCCCGACGCCGGGCCGAAGATCATATTTTTCAATCATTTCATCATTCTGGCTGTTGACAACATACTCCATCAATTCTTTGGCCGTTTTTTTATCTTCAGTGGACAAAGGGAATTTGACTTCTTCTGCTCTTTGGCGAAGGGTAGGGTGTCCTTCCCGTATGATATCTTTCATTAAAATCAATTGGCTCAATCCTTTCAATCGTGTTGCATATGCCTATCAGTATAACGCAATGCCGGTATTCGGCAAAAGAAAAATTGCTTAATAATAGCAGTTGTAATTTTTTGAGCATCATAATATAGTTAAATCATGCAATAAGGAGGGTTTCGATTGAAAAAATACATATTGACGGCAGGAATATCAAGTGTCTTGCTTTTAAGCGCATGTTCAGGTCCTTCAACTGAAGAACAATTGGACGCTGTGCTGAAAGATACATTTGACGCAGAAAAAGAGTATCGTGACACACAAAGTAAGATGGAAGAACTTGAAGCAACTGAACAGGAGAAGTTCGAATCCATCATGGCTTTGACCCAGGAACAGCAGGAAGACGTCAGAACGAAAGCTGAAGAAGCACTCGCTTCAGTGGAAGAGCGGCTCCAATTGCTGGAGACTGAGAAAGCTTCCATGGATTCAGCAGAAGAAGAGTTCCAGGAAATTGATACTGTAATTGAAGAAGCGGAAGAAGAGGATCTGAAAGAAGATCTGACAGCCCTGAAGACAAAAATGCAGGAACGCTTTGACGCTCATGAACAATTCACTGCCGTATATGAAGAACTTGCAGCCGAGCAAAAGGAGCTTTACGAAATGCTTCTGAATGAAGAAACGGAATTGCAATTGCTGCAGGAGAAAACAGTTGCGGTAAATGACAAAAACAAAGAAGTGCAAAATGCTGTTACAGCCTTCAACGAACAAACCGAACAGTTCAATGAAATGAAAAATAATGTCATTGAAAAAATGAATGCAGACAACGAGTAAGCGGCCGATTGGCCGCTTTTTTTCTGTGCTATAAAAGAAGGCTTATATCGAACTGTTATATAGTACAGGCTCCGGTTTTACTGTGATACAGTTTCTCGGATTTGGAATATTCTACGTTTTTTGGATGCGTGCTGCATAAAGGTTCCCCATGATTGACCCTCAATATCAAGTGACGTATACTGAAAAAGAATATGCGCTTGTATTACTAAAAAATGTATAGAATCTTAATACAGATAAAAAGGAGAGTTGCTTTTATGGCTGCGAAAAAATCACAGCAGTTTGATCCAGTAAAAACACTGAGTGAAATCGAAGAAAAGTTCGAAATGTTTCAGGTTTTAAACGAAGAAGGCGAAATTGTTAACAAAGAGGCAGATCCGAAGCTGTCAGATGAGGATTTGCAGGAATTGATGCGACGGATGGTTTACACACGCATCCTGGACCAGCGTTCCATTTCCCTTAACCGCCAGGGCCGTCTTGGCTTCTACGCACCGACTGCAGGACAGGAAGCGTCACAGATCGCTTCTCATTTTGCATTGAAAAAAGAAGATTTCATCCTGCCGGGTTACCGTGATGTTCCGCAATTGATCTGGCATGGCTGGCCGCTTGAGCAGGCATTCCTTTTCTCTCGTGGCCATTTCATGGGGAACCAAATGCCAGAAGGGCTGAATGTGTTGCCTCCGCAAATCATTATCGGAGCCCAGTTTATCCAGGCGACCGGAGTGGCGCTTGGCATGCAGAAACGTAAAAAAGAAGCAGTGGCAATAACATATACAGGAGAAGGCGGTTCATCGCAAGGGGACTTCTACGAAGGTATCAACTTTGCCGGTTCGTTCCGTGCACCTGCTATTTTCATCGTACAGAACAACCAGTATGCAATCTCCACACCACGGGAAGTTCAGACTGCGGCTAAAACCATAGCGCAAAAAGCGGTAGCTGCCGGAATTCCTGGAATCTTCGTCGATGGAATGGATCCGCTTGCTGTCTACGCTGTGACGCGTGATGCACGTGAACGCGCGATCAAAGGCGACGGACCGACATTAATAGAAACATTCTGTTATCGCTACGGCCCTCATACAATGGCCGGTGATGATCCGACGCGCTACCGTACTTCGGACATTGACAGCGAATGGGAAAAGAAGGATCCCCTCGTACGTTTCCGTAAATACCTTGAAGGCAAAGACCTTTGGAGTGAAGAGAAGGAAACAGAAGTGATGGATCAGGCTAAAGAAGAAATTAAGGCCGCGATCAAAAAAGCGGATGGAGCTCCAAAACAGAAAGTAACCGATTTGCTCGGAATCATGTATGAAGAGATGCCATTCAATATAAAAGAGCAGATGGATATTTATAAAGCAAAGGAGTCGAAGTAAGCCATGGCACAAATGACAATGATCCAAGCGATTACTGACGCTCTGAAAACAGAGCTGAAAAATGATGAAAACGTTCTTGTTTTCGGTGAAGACGTAGGAAATAATGGCGGTGTTTTCCGTGCAACAGAAGGTTTGCAAAAAGAATTCGGTGAAGACCGGGTATTTGATACACCTTTAGCTGAATCCGGAATTGGCGGACTGGCAATTGGTTTGGCCTTGCAAGGATACCGGCCGGTACCGGAAATCCAATTTTTCGGATTTGTCTTCGAAGTAATGGATTCAATCAGTGGCCAAATGGCACGTATGCGCTACCGCAGCGGCGGCAGCCAGCATGCACCTGTAACAATCCGTTCCCCATTTGGCGGCGGAGTCCATACACCGGAAATGCACGCCGATTCACTTGAAGGGCTGATGGCAGCTTCACCAGGTTTGAAAGTTGTGATTCCATCAAACCCATACGACGCAAAAGGGTTGCTCATTTCAGCGATCCGCGATAACGACCCTGTTATTTTCCTTGAGCATATGAAACTTTACCGTTCATTCCGTCAGGAAGTCCCGGAAGAAGAGTATACAATTCCACTTGGCAAAGCAGATATCAAACGCGAAGGCAAAGATTTGACGATCATCGCTTACGGTGCAATGGTCCAAGAAAGTCTGAAAGCGGCAGAAGAACTTGAAAAAGAAGATTACTCAGTAGAAGTAATCGACTTACGCACTGTGCAGCCGCTTGATATCGAAACAATCATTGCTTCTGTTGAAAAAACTGGCCGTGCAATGGTTGTTCAGGAAGCTCAAAAACAAGCCGGGATTGCTGCGAGCGTGGTTGCAGAAATTACAGATCGCGCAATTCTAAGCCTTGATGCGCCTGTTCTTCGCGTAACAGCTCCAGACACTGTATTTGCATTTTCACAGGCAGAGGAAGTTTGGCTTCCTAACGCGAAGGATATAGTAGAAACAGCGAAAAAAGTACTTACTTTTTAAATAGATAGAGAAGAAAGGGTGAAACTGATGGCTTATGAATTTCGTTTGCCGGATATTGGAGAAGGTATCCACGAAGGTGAAATTGTAAAATGGTTCGTTAAAGCCGGAGACACGATTGAAGAAGATGATGTGCTTGTCGAAATTCAAAATGACAAAGCAGTCGTTGAGATTCCTTCACCAGTTTCCGGAACAATTGAAGAAGTTCTAGTGGAAGAAGGCACTGTGGCAGTAGTGGGTGATGTGCTGGTTCGAATCGATTCTCCAGATGAAGACGGAGGAGAAGAGGCGGCTCCTGAAGCGAAAGAACAAAAAGAAGAGCCAAAAGAAACAGAAGAAACAGAAGAAACAGAAGAAACAGAAGAAACAGAAGAGCAAGTGCAGGCTGGCACTGCAGAATCAGGCCAGGATGTTGAAAAACAGCCTGCTGAAGAGCAACAGCCTGAAGGTGATACAGGTGCAGGAGCACAGCCGCAGGCAGAAGAAGGGGAAACTGATCCGAATGCCCGCATCATTGCGATGCCTTCTGTCCGCAAGTTTGCGCGCGACAAAGAAGTTGACATCAAAAAAGTAAAAGGATCCGGCGACAATGGCCGCATCATGAAACAAGATGTCGAGGCATTCCTGAGCGGCGATCAGAAATCTGCTGAACCTGTTAAAGAGGAAGTTACTGCAGAAGCAGCAGAACAAAAAGAAGAAACTGCACCTAAAGCGGAAAAAACTCCGGCAGTTCCTGAAGGCGAATTCCCGGAAACACGCGAAAAAATGTCCGGAATCCGCAAAGCGATTGCCAAAGCTATGGTTCATTCCAAGCATACAGCTCCGCACGTTGCGTTGATGGACGAAGTGGATGTAACGGAATTGGTTGCTCACCGCAAAAAATTCAAGGACATCGCTGCGGAAAAAGAAATCAAATTGACTTATCTTCCATATGTAGTAAAAGCATTGGTCAGCACATTGCGCGAATTCCCGGCTCTCAACACGTCATTCGACGATGAAACAAGCGAAGTGATCCAGAAGCATTATTTCAATATCGGCATTGCTGCGGATACAGAAAAAGGTCTTATGGTTCCTGTCATTAAAAACGCGGACCGCAAATCGGTATTTGCCATTTCCGACGAGATCAATACGCTTGCAAAAAAAGCCCGTGACGGCAAATTGAGTGCAGCGGAAATGAAAGGTGCATCCTGCTCGATCACAAATATCGGCTCGGCAGGTGGCCAATGGTTCACGCCAGTTATCAACCATCCTGAAGTGGCGATTCTTGGAATTGGCCGCATCGCAGAAAAACCGGTAGTAAAAAATGGTGAAATTGTCGCGGCTCCTGTGTTAGCATTGTCTTTGAGCTTCGATCATCGAATGATCGATGGAGCGACAGCACAACATGCATTAAATCACATTAAACGTTTGTTAAGTGAACCAGAATTACTATTAATGGAGGCGTAAAATTATGGTAGTAGGAGATTTTCCGATTGAAACAGACACGCTCATCATCGGCTCAGGCCCTGGCGGATACGTTGCAGCAATCCGTGCAGCGCAGACTGGCCAAAAAGTAACAATCGTTGAAAAGGAATATATCGGCGGAGTCTGCCTGAACGTAGGCTGTATCCCTTCGAAAGCGATGATTTCTGTAGGCCATCGTTTTGAAGAAGCGCAACATTCCGAAGATATGGGTGTAGTCGCCAAAGAAGTTTCATTGAACTTTGAAAAAGCCCAGGCTTTCAAAGACGGCGTTGTTAAAAAATTGACAGGCGGCGTTGAGTCTTTATTGAAAGGCAATAAAGTCGAGATTGTCCGCGGCGAAGCTTATTTTGTAGATGAAAATACAGTAAAAGTGATGGATGATAAGTCTTCACAAACTTATAAATTTAAAAATGCAATTATCGCTACAGGATCACGTCCTGTGGAAATTCCAACTTTTAAATTTACGAAGCGCGTGATCAATTCAACTGGAGCTTTGGCACTTACAGAACTTCCGAAAAAGCTTGTCGTTATCGGCGGCGGTTACATCGGTACGGAGCTTGGAACTGCATTTGCAAATATGGGTTCTGAAGTAACAATCCTTGAAGGCGCACCTGATATTCTTGCAGGATTCGAGAAACAGATGACAGCCATCGTTAAAAAAGGATTGAAGAAAAAAGGAGTCGAAGTCATCACGAAGGCTTCTGCTAAAGGCGTTGAAGAAACAGACACAGGCGCAACTGTAACTTACGAGGCAGGCGGAGAAGAAAAAACTCTTGAAGCCGACTATGTACTGGTAACTGTTGGTCGCCGTCCGAATACGGACGAAATGGGCCTTGAAGAACTTAACCTTAAAATGGGCGAACGCGGACTTATCGAAGTCGACAAACAATGCCGCACAAGCATCTCCAACATTTACGCAATCGGCGATGTGGTAGCAGGCCTTCAATTGGCGCATAAAGCATCCTATGAAGGTAAAGTTGCTGCAGAAGCGATTGCAGGCGAGAAGTCTGAAGTCGATTACCTCGCTATTCCAGCTGTTTGCTTTACAGATCCGGAACTTGCAAGCGTCGGATTGTCTGAAGAGCAGGCAAAAGAAGAAGGTTTTGAAGCTGGGGCTGCGAAATTCCCATTCGCTGCAAACGGCCGCGCTCTTTCATTAAACGCAACTGATGGTTTTGTGAAATTGGTGTCGCGTAAATCAGATGGTCTATTGCTTGGGGCTCAAATCGTGGGTGTCGGCGCTTCTGATATGATCGCCGAACTTGGATTGGCCATTGAAGCGGGAATGACAGTGGAAGATATCGCGATGACGATTCACGCTCACCCGACTTTGGCTGAAATTTCCATGGAAGCTGCTGAAGTTGCTCTTGGCACTCCAATCCACGTCGTAAAATAATATGTAACAAAATCTAGGCTCCTCTCCAGGGAATTTTTTCTGGAGAGGAGTTTTTTCTGCAGATTTACTTTGATAACAGTTGTAGAAATGTGGTAATATTATGTGCGAAAGGGCTAAGGTGATACTACAGATGACACACTCAAAATGGATTTTAATGGCAGCAGGATTGGCTCTATTGACCGCTTGTTCAAGCGGCGATGGCAACTCGGCTGCACCTGAAAAAGAAGATACAGAAGAAGCAGCTGCTGAAACTGCCGGAGAAACGACAGAACAACCGACAGAAGAGAACGCAGAAGAATCAACAGAAGAAAAAACGGATGAAGAAGAAGCGGAAGAATCCGCAGAGCAGCCGGAAGAAGCTGTAAGTGCGGAGCCTCTTTACCGCTTGAATCCTGCAAATGCTGCAGTGGAGCCGATTGCTGATGCCAATGCTCAGGCAGTTTTAATGACCATTGATGATGCCCCTGACAAGCGGAGTGTGGCTATGGCAGAAACCTTGAATGAATTGGGTGTGCCGGCGATCTTTTTTGTGAATGGCCACTTTTTGGATACTGATGAAGAAAAAGAAAACCTGAAGAAAATCCATGATATGGGATTTGCCATAGGCAATCATACATATTCACATTCGAATTTAAAAACTATTCCTGAAGAACAGCAACGGGAAGAAATCCTTTCATTGAGCAATCTGGTTGAGGAAATTACAGGAGAACGTCCGGAATTTTTCCGTGCACCTTTTGGTATAAACACTGACTTCACCAAAGCACTGGTTGAAGAGGAAGATATGGTGCTCATGAACTGGACGTATGGCTATGACTGGGAAAAGCAGTACATGGATGCAACCGCTTTGGCTGATATCATGGTGAATACAGAATTGCTGCGTGACGGGGCTAACCTTCTTATGCATGACCGCGAATGGACGGCCGAAGCTTTGCCGGCAATTGTGCAGGGCTTGAGCGATAAAGGCTACGATTTTATCGACCCGAACGACATCGAAGGTGTTCAATAAAAAAATCCGGAAAGCGTGGGGATACCACGTTTCCGGATTTTTTTAACGAATTGCCAGTTGCTCTTTAATGACGCGCAGCAATTTCAACGTATCATCTTCAGGCCCCTGGACGGGCAATCCCGCTTCAACATTCATATGGATGTATTCGATGTTTTCCTGTGTGATAATCTCGCCGGGAATGAATATCGGGATGCCAGGAGGATACACCATGATGAATTCGGCGGAAATCCGTCCCACAGCTTCGTCGATTTTGACCACTTCCGTGCTGGCGTAAAACGCATCACGGGGCGTCATGGCCAGACGCGGAATGTCCGGCAACAGGACGATGGGCTCCACAACTGCGGCCTCATTGTCATAAGCTTCGCTCATTCGCTGAAGTGCATTCACCAGCAGATTCAATTCTTTGCGTGAATCTCCGATGGTAACAAGACAAAGAATGTTGTAAAGATCCGAAAGCTCAATCTCGATATTGGCATTTTCGCGCAGCCATTCTTCAGCCTGGTGTCCGGTGATGCCAAGATTTTTAACGCTGATCAGCAACTTGGTCGGATCCAGATCAAATGTTGCGGATGTTTTCAGCAACTCTCTGCCGACACAATGCAGATGGGGGATTTTATTGATCCGCTTGCGTGCATCATTTGCCAGCCGGATTGTCCGGTCGATCAGATCGGCTCCATTGATTGCCAATTGCCTTCTGGCTGTATCCAAAGAAGCCAGAATAGGATAAGAGGTGGAAGTCGTCGTCAACATGGATAAAGTCGATTGCACGCGCTTTGCCGACACCAACCCTTCACGGACATTCAGCACTGAGCTTTGGGTCATGGACCCGCCGAGCTTGTGAACGGAGGTAGCCGCCATATCGGCCCCGGCCGCCATTGCGGACACCGGCAGGCTTTTATGGAAATGAATATGGACACCATGCGCTTCATCCACAAGAACCGGAATCTGGCGTTCATGGGCAATTTCAACAATGCGCTTAAGGTCTGCAGCAACCCCGAAATAGGTTGGGTTGATAACAAGCACTGCTTTGGCATCCGGGTATTCGATCAAAGCCTTTTCTACGGCTTCCGCTGATATTCCGTGTGATATCCCGAGTTCCGGATCGACCTCCGGGTGGATGAAAATAGGAACCGCTCCTGCAAAGACGATGGCTGACATGATCGACTTATGGACGTTTCGGGGAACCAGAATTTTATCGTTAGGCCCGACGACACTGAGGATCATCGTCATGATTGCGCCGCTCGTACCTTGAACGGAGAAGAATGTATGGTCAGCACCGAATGCCTCCGCAGCCAATTCCTGCGCTTTTTTTATCGCACCTTTAGGCGAGTGCAGGTCATCCAGTGGTGCAATATTGATCAAATCTATGGAAAGTATGTTATCGCCGACAAATTCCCGGAATGCGGGATCGACGCCATGACCTTTTTTATGGCCGGGAATATGGAATTGTATTGGGTGCCGATTACGGTGCTTCAGTAAAGCATCGAATAATGGAGTTTCTAATTGTGACAATTGATTACCACCTCACTTTTAAAAATGAAAACAAAAAGAATTATAGCATGTTGATGCAAGCTATTCTATAAAAATAAAAGGATTATGCATATCTTCATCGAATACAGGATATGCAGATAGAAAGGAGTGGCAATATGCAATTTTCCACACGCATTACTGAATTACTGGGTATCGAGTTGCCGATCATACAAGGGGGGCTGGCATATCTTGCGTATGCCGAATTAGCGGCAGCTGTTTCAAACGCCGGCGGCCTGGGACAGATTACGGCCATGAGCCTTGCTTCACCCGAACAATTGAGAGAGGAAATCCGTAAAGTGAGAAGTCTGACCGACAAACCATTCGGGGTCAATTTCGCGATTGGGGAACATGGCAGGCAATTTTCCCATATGCTCGAAGTCGCGATTGAGGAAGAGGTGCCGGTTGTCTCCATGACCGGAGGCAACCCAACGCCTATCTTTAAACAGCTGGAAGGAACGGCCATCCGGAAGCTGGTGCTCGTGGCGGCCCGCAAACAGGCATTGAAAGCGGAAATGCTGGGTGCAGATGCCGTTATGGTAGTGGGCCACGAAGGCGGGGGCCATCTCGGGCGGGACGATATCGGGACGATGGTGCTGATTCCGCAGGTGGTGGATGCAGTGAAAATTCCGGTTATAGCGTCAGGCGGGATAGGCGATGGCCGTGGTTTGATGGCGGCATTGGCGCTCGGAGCCGAAGGAATTGAAATGGGCACCCGCTTTATTGCGACGAAAGAATGCGTTCACGCATCAGAAGCTTACAAAACCGCTTTGGTCAACAGCTCCGAAAATGATACAGTCATTATTAAAAGAAGCATCGGGGCGCCTGCAAGGACCCTCAAAAACAGCTGGACCGATAAGATCCTGGAAATTGAACACGAAACTCCGACATATGAATCGCTGAAGGATTATATAAGCGGTGAAGCCAATAAACGTTTCATCTATGCCGGCCGCAATGACCAGGGGTTCGGATGGGCCGGACAAGTCACAGGCATGATTCGTGACGTTCCTTCTGTGAAGGAGTTGTTCGACAGAATGGTGGAAGAAGCTGATGGGATCCGCCGCAGATGGGGTTCTTTTGAATAGAAGGAGGAATTAGAATGGACTATTCATATCCATTTTCGCTTGATTGGAGCACAGAGGAAATTATCGACGTGGTAACTTTTTTCGAAGGCATTGAAATGGCCTATGAAACGGGAATCAGACGCGAGGAAATGATGACAAGGTACGAGAATTTCAAAAACGTCGTACCGGCAATGTCTGAAGAGAAAACATACTTCAGGGAGTTTGAAGCAGAAAGCGGCTACGCCAGTTTTCCGGTTATCAGGGAAATGAAAGCAGCCGGTGCCAATTCAGTGATCAAAATAAACAAATAGAACGCTGAAACCCGCAACGGAGTTTTCCGCTGCGGGTTTATTTGGTCATACAGTATTAGTCGAATCACTTATTCAGCATTTCGTTGTAAACGGGCAGCAATTCGTCAAACGTCTTTTCGACCAGTTCGTCGAATTGGCTTTTGCTCAAATTGTCGGCTTCGTCACGCTGCAGATGGCGGCCGATGACGAATTCGCCTTTTTTTACGTCGCGCAGGCGCTGCAGAAGCTGCTCGACGCCTTTTTCACCCAGATCCTTCAAAGTGGAAGCTTCCGGTTTCATATGGTCTCCAGATACGACCATGTCGCGGGGGAGTTTACTGATGGTTTCGGAATGCAACAGACGCTCCGCCATCGCGGATTTCCCGCTAGCTTCATAGATGACGGCCAAAATGATGAACACGTGGCTCTCCCACAGGCCGATCTGGAAATGGGGTACAGCTTTGTACCCACGCTTGTGTGGCGCAAAAGCTACCCAACTGTCATTGGGCGGGTTAACAGTGCGGCGCATATGCTTGGCCACATGGGGATGGTATTCTTCCCCTGTTTTACCGGAAAAATAAGCTGAATACTGTGTACCGAGTTCCTCGAATTTTGGACGCACCTTTTCGATAAGCGCTGACATTCTGGCTTCGAGGCCGGGTGTTTCAAACACCTTGAAATGTTTTTCGTTCCAATAAGACATGAATTCTGTTTCCTCCTTCAACTGGCTCATAAAATTACTTTACAGGACTTTGCCAAAAAATTATAGAAAGACGTTTCTGTTTACAGGCAATCGGGTAAAGTTTGGTAACAACATTAATTTTTCGGAATTATTGGAATCTAAAAGGGAAGGGGTGCTAAAAATGAAGCAGATGATCCAAATAATCCGCAAAGCAGATGTCGAAAAAGAATACATCCACGTATTGAAGCTGGAACTAGATTACGAGCTTGCTTCCCTATTTGAAGCCATGCAGCAAGAAAATGTCCGGGAAATTAAGAAAAGCAAAAAACGGCTTCAGGAAATACACGTGGAACTGGAGGCTCTTCATGCGCTTTAATCCATTTCATTCATAAGGCCACCTGCTGAAGTATGACAGCAGGTGGCTTTTGACGTTATACTGTTGTAAACAGAGGAGGAAGCTTTTTATGGATTTGCACGAAATGGACAGATATATCAAATCAATCATCAAGGAAGCAGGGCATAGAATTCGCAACTCTTTCCTATCGGATATTTCAATAGAATCAAAATCGAATGTCAATGATCTCGTAACGAACATCGATAAAGAAATAGAACAATTTTTCATTTCCCGCATCAACCGTGATTTCCCCGAACACCGTATTTTCGGTGAGGAAGGATTCGGAGATGAAATCCGGGATCAAAAAGGTGTAATCTGGCTGCTCGATCCGATTGATGGAACAATGAATTTCGTTCACCAGAAACGCAACTTTGCAATATCACTCGGAATTTACGATGAAGGAATCGGCAAGCTCGGATACATATATGATGTGGTTAATGATGATCTGTACCACGGTGTGCTTGGCGGAGGCGCTTATTATAATGATGAAAAGCTGTGCCGGCTGTCCGACACGGTTATAGAGGAATCGATCATTGCAATGAACGCCACATGGGCTGTGCCGAACCGGTACTTTGACCATAATGGTACGTTGCAGTTGATCCAGGATGTCCGCGGCATCAGGTCCTATGGATCGGCAGCCCTTGAACTGGCATATCTCGCAAGTGGTCGCATAGACGCGTATATTTCGATGAGGCTCTCTCCCTGGGATATCGCAGGGGGGATGGTCATAGCCAGGGAAGTTGGTGCGGTAGCCACCAACATCAGAGGGGAGCCGGCAAATCTTATGAAGCAGGATACATTCATTGCGGCAAATCCTTCTATCCATTCCCGGATACTAGAAAAATACATTCAACAAAAATAAAAAAAGGATGCGAAGCCGCATCCTTTTTTTTGTTGAAAATTATGAAACTGTATCACTTGAACAAAAGAGCCATACTTTACAGAACGCTTCGACGCAAAGGCTCAACCCCGCAGGCGTCGGCAAATGTCTTCGGAATTATTATTACGGAAGGGCGCACTATAAAATTAGTTGACCTTCTATAGTGACAAAATAAAGCTCCTGCATTTGCCGTGACAATCCCGAAGAAGTCATTACAATGATCCGGCTTCAATCATCGCCTGTTTTTTCTTGAAGCCGAACATCATGATGACACCAAGCAAAACGATTGCCAGGAAGACCATTGGAATGCTGCGGAATGCAACTGCAAGACCGATGCCAGCCATGGCCAACAAGGCGGCTAACGAGTAGAGAACGAAAATCCATTTTACATTTTTCATCTATTTTCCTCCTGAAACTAGGTGCTGAAATAAAATCTTAGGGTTTTCTCCCTGTATGTGATATACTAGCACAGTTATAGGCATGAAAAAAGAATATTGGAGTGAAAATATGACTAACTTACGAAACGATCTAAGAAACATTGCTATTATTGCCCACGTTGACCATGGTAAAACGACGCTTGTGGATCAGCTGTTGCAACAATCAGGAATTTTCCGTTCAAATGAACATATGGATGAACGAGCTATGGACTCAAACGATATCGAGAGAGAACGTGGAATCACAATTCTTGCAAAGAATACTGCGATTCAATATAAAGATGCCAAAATCAACATTTTGGATACACCTGGACACGCCGATTTCGGTGGAGAAGTGGAACGTATCATGAAAATGGTTGATGGTGTCCTTTTGGTAGTGGACGCGTATGAGGGCTGTATGCCACAAACACGCTTTGTATTGAAAAAAGCTCTTGAGCAAAACTTGAAGCCAATTGTAGTAGTAAACAAAATTGACCGTGACTTCGCGCGTCCGGAAGAAGTGGTTGATGAAGTAATCGAATTGTTCATCGAACTTGAAGCGAACGACGACCAATTGGAATTCCCGGTTATTTTCGCATCAGCTATGAATGGTACCGCAAGCCTTTCACCTGATCCTGCTGATCAGGAAGAGACTATGCAGGTTCTTTATGATTCAATTCTTGAAAATGTACCTGCGCCAATTGATAACAGAGACGAGCCGCTTCAATTCCAGGTAGCACTTCTTGATTACAACGACTACGTTGGACGTATCGGGATTGGCCGCGTATTCCGTGGCACAATCGAAGTCGGACAATCTGTCGCACTGATGAAGCTTGATGGATCAGTTAAGAATTTCCGTGTAACGAAAATCCATGGTTTCATGGGTCTTAAACGGATTGAGATCCAAAAAGCAGAAGCTGGCGATCTGATTGCTGTATCTGGTATGGAAGATATCAACGTCGGAGAAACTGTATGTCCTCAGGACCATCAGGAAGCATTGCCGATTCTTCGCATTGATGAACCGACTCTTCAGATGACATTCCTTGTCAACAACAGCCCGTTTGCGGGTAAAGAAGGGAAATTCATCACGTCAAGAAAAATTCAGGAACGTCTGGATGCGCAATTGGAAACGGATGTTTCACTTCGTGTGGATCCAACAGATTCACCTGATGCATGGGTTGTTTCAGGACGCGGCGAATTGCATTTGTCGATCCTGATCGAGAACATGCGCCGTGAAGGATTTGAAATTCAAGTATCTAAACCGGAAGTTATTGTACGTATGGTTGACGGAGTTCGCTGCGAACCTGTTGAGCGTGTGCAAGTGGATGTGCCTGAAGAATATACTGGCGCAATCATCGAATCTTTGGGTGAACGCAAAGGCGAAATGCTTGATATGATCAATAACGGAAGCGGACAGGTCCGTTTGGTATTTAACGTACCGGCTCGCGGCTTGATCGGCTATACAACTGAATTTTTGACACAGACTCGTGGCTACGGAATTATCAATCACACATTCGACAGCTACCAGCCGGTCGCTTCCGGGCGCGTTGGCGGACGTCGCCAGGGTGTATTGGTATCCATGGAGCGCGGTAAAGTTTCAACTTACGGCCTGATGGGCATCGAAGACCGCGGAACGGCATTTGTTGAAGTCGGCGCTGAAATCTACGAAGGCATGATTGTCGGTGAACATAACCGCGACAGCGACTTGACAGTAAACATCGTTAAGATCAAAGCTGCGACAAACATCCGTTCTGCCAACAAAGACCAAACGACTACAATGAAAAAAGCACGTCTGATGAGCCTTGAAGAAGCGCTTGAATACTTGAACGACGATGAGTATTGCGAAATCACACCGCAGACAATCCGTCTGCGCAAGAAGATTCTTGATAAAAACGAACGTGAGCGTATGGCGAAAAAGAAAAAAGTTGCCATCGAAGAATAAAAGAATGGAAGGATGTATAAGCCGTGGACGATCAATCGTTTGTCTATGACAATATGTATCCGGTAGCCAGGGTTCTATATCAGAATTTGCCGAGCTTTGAAATTGCCGGCTTTGCCTTATTCGGTGTAATCCTTCTTTTATCGGCCCTTGTTTACAAACTGGGGTTTGCTAAAAAGCTGCCGCTCGGAAAAAATATTGTAATCGGCCTGTTTTTGGCAGTCGGTGGATTGGGGCTGACTTTTCTGGCCTTCTTCCTGCCGGTTGTCGAAGGGCTGGTCATTGCCGCGCTTATCCTGATTCTCTATAAAATCCGCTTATGGCGCGAAAAACGCGAAAACGCTGCATCTCATTGAGGTGCAGCGTTTTTTGCCTTTCGAAAGACTTCGGCAACATTGATTTTTCCGAAGCTATCGCTTGCTGTGAAATGATAGGCCCTTAATTTTTAAACAAGAAAAAATGCAGTGCCCTATTGAGGCACTGCGTTTTTGCGTTCAAATATTTTATAGAGGATTGGCAGCAGCAATGAATATGCCAGGTTGCCGAATACCCAATAGGTGATGGCCTCCCAGTCGGTCAGCCCGGGAACCTGTTCCGTGACTGCCATAGATGACAATATGAAATAGAGAAAATAAGTGGGTGAACAAAGAATCAGGCTGAGAACGGTCAACTGCCCGAAAGTGTAGGGACGGCGTTTGGCAAGGTAGACGTAGACGACGCCAATGACGACAGAGACCGCTGTATGGAATAAGAATTCTGTCATTTCCGACCAGTCAATATCTCCAATGACCGGGATAAAGTCGACGTTCAACAGCAGCAGATAGACATTCACGCCCGTCACAGATTGAATCCATTTAAATAATAAGCCCAAAATCAGGCCACTCCAAAATCCAATCCACACACCCTTCAGAAACTTCATCAAAAGTCTTCCTCAATCTTGCGTGAACTGCGGTAGAAATGGAATTTACCGGTAGCCAGCCGTTCTTTCGTACGTTTCTCGATCCGCTGGTGGCAGGTCTTGCACATATGTGTGTGGATCGGCCGGTTTCTGAGCCGTTTTGCTGCAAGAGTATCATCCACTAATTCTTCGATAGTGTCGCAAATAACACATTTAACACGCATGGTGCTTCACTCCTATTCTACCCGAATGCCTGTTACATTGGTTATCGGATTTTCAAGATTGCTTCCGTCAGCCAGAAGCACGTGCACAGGGCCATCTTCACGGAGCGGTTTGCCTTCATGGCTGAACTTAAGCACCAATTCCTTGGATGCCTCGAGTGGGAAACCGTGCTCTCCGTCTGCTGTTTCAAAAATGACGGTTTGTGCAGTTTCAAACGGTTCTGCGTTTTCGATGAAAGGTTTGAACAGAATACCGAAGGTGCCGGTAAGCATCTCCTGCTTTTCCTGTTTCTTGTATTTCTTTTCGGAATTCAAAGTCGGAGGCACTGTTGCGCCTTCCATAATTTCGCGCGACCAATGTTCACCCATGCCGCGTTTATATTCTTCCAGTTCGTCCCGGTCAATGTGTTTATCAGTGAAATATTTCGCAAGATCCAGTTTTCGGTCATCGAAAATCCAGACTGTCGGATCCAGAGTGATTTTAAATTTGACGTTGCCTTTGAATTGAATGATGTATTCCATTAGTAAAACCCTCCATCTTGATTATCGCTCTTCTTTCAGTATACCTGTCTTTGTCAAGTTCCTAAAGTGTTTGCTTCCGCGGAAAGAGGAGGCTTGCAATTTCATTCTTTAAAAGATACACTTTAAACAGGTTGAAGAGTAGAAATATCAGTAAATGGGGGCGTCCTCATGGAACATACAGAAGAACAAACGTATCAGCATAAAGCCTTGGATCTCCTTAAAGCTGATGCACATAAAATAGAACAATTGATAAAGGTGCAAATGGACAATCTGACTTTGCCATCCTGCCCATTATATGAAGAGGTCCTCGATACACAAATGTTCGGACTGTCACGTGAAATCGATTTTGCTGTCAAACTCGGGCTTATCGAAAAGCAGGACGGTAAAAACTTAATGGATACGCTGGAGAAGAAATTATCGATGCTCCATGAAGCGTACACGAATAAATAAGGCAAACTCAAACGAACCTGTTTGAGTTTTTTTACTAATACATATTAAAAGAGGTATACAAACAATGAAACAGTACTTAAAAAGATATGCCGCAAATTTTGACTACCCCTTATTATTTACGTATATCGCTTTAGCTTTATTTGGCCTCGTCATGATTTACAGTTCGAGCATAGCCTGGTCGGTCAATTATTATGGGTATGAGCACGACCACTTCTTTTCAAAGCAGAGATTGAACTTGCTGCTGGCTCTGCCGGTTTTTGTTGCTGCGGCCATTTTTCCCTACAAGCACTTTAAAAGAAAAATAATGCTGAAGCTTATTCTGGCAGTTATTTTTACCGGTCTGATTTTGGTGCATATCATCGGCTACGCAGCAGGCGGAGCTCAAAGCTGGATTAACCTGGGGTTCGCCAGCATCCAGCCTTCAGAAGTTGCCAAAGTGGGGATCATTTTGTACTTGGCTGGTGCCTTCACCAATAAATACAACAACGGTACAATAAATAAATTGAATGAATCGGTCATTTTTCCCGTTGCAATCTTAACATTAGTGCTGGGCCTGGTATTTTTGGAACCGGATCTTGGATCAATGGCAATCATTGGCGCGGTTGGATTAAGTGTGATTGCCGCAAGCGGCATCCGATTCAAGTCATACATGAAGCTTGCTGGAATTATTATTGCTGCCACAGGCCTGGCTGTTTCCGTTGTATTTTTGTTTGCGCAGGAATCAATCTTTACCGAAAAACGACTGGGCCGGTTGGATGCATTCTTTAATCCTTTTACTGACGAACTCGGTTTCGGCATGCAGATAGTCAATGGTTATCTGGCAATCGGCTCCGGCGGACTCAGCGGATTGGGGCTTGGCCAGTCGGTGCAGAAACTGGGCTACCTGCCGGAACCGCACACCGATTTCATCATGTCAGTAATTGCGGAAGAGCTTGGTGTTTTTGGCGTATTGTTCGTAATAGGCGGTTTGGCATTCATTGTTCTTCGCGGCCTGAACATCGCGATGACTACGACAGACCCGCTGGCACGTATGCTGTCTGCCGGCATAGCGAGTATGATTGGGATCCAATCTTTTGTTAACCTGGGAGGGTTGACAGGGCTAATCCCGCTGACCGGTGTCACTTTGCCGTTTATAAGTTATGGCGGAACTTCCGTAATTTTGTTATCGTTAGCTATGGGAGTATTAATGAATGTCTCCATGTTCCACAAATATGAAAAAACAAAAAAATAAAGGGTGTGCTGCATTGTGAAAAAAGTTAGCAAAATTTTAGTGGCAAACCGCGGAGAAATCGCTATCAGGGTTTTTCGCGCCTGTACAGAACTGAAAATTCCGACAGTTGCAATCTATTCACAAGAAGACAGTGGTTCTTATCATCGCTATAAAGCGGATGAATCATATTTAGTAGGAAAAGGGAAAAAGCCGATTGATGCTTACCTTGATATTGAAGATATCATTCGGATTGCAAAAGATACAGAAGCGGACGCCATTCATCCGGGTTACGGATTTTTATCGGAGAATGTCCATTTCGCACGCCGGTGTGAGGAAGAAGGAATTGTGTTTATCGGACCGACTTCGGCACATCTGGATATGTTCGGCGATAAAGTGAAAGCGCGTTCACAGGCGGTTGCTGCCGGAATCCCGGTTATTCCAGGTACCGACGGCCCCGTTGCATCACTGGAAGAAGTGGAAGAATTCAGCAGAACAGCCGGTTTTCCTCTGATGATCAAGGCGTCTTTGGGTGGCGGAGGACGCGGCATGCGCATCGTCCGCAATCAGGGAGAGCTTGCCTCAGCTTATGAAAGGGCAAAATCCGAAGCCAAGGCTGCTTTTGGCTCAGACGAAATGTACGTCGAAAAATTCGTGGAAAAGCCGAAACATATAGAAGTCCAGATTCTTGGGGACACTGCAGGAAACATCGTCCATTTATATGAACGCGACTGTTCAATTCAGCGCCGTCATCAAAAAGTGGTGGAAATTGCCCCGTCAAATTCAATCAGCAATGAATTGCGCAACGAAATTTGTGATGCGGCAGTTAAACTCATGAAGAATATAGATTACATAAATGCCGGAACCGTGGAATTTCTTGTCTCAAACGACGAATTCTTCTTTATAGAAGTAAATCCACGTATTCAAGTTGAGCACACGATTACGGAAATGATTACAGGAATCGACATTGTGCACTCACAGATTCATATCGCGCGCGGCAATGAGCTTCACGGAGATGTTATCGGCATACCTTCGCAGGATAAGATTCCGTTATTCGGTTATGCAATCCAGTCCCGTGTAACGACTGAAGATCCGGTCAATGATTTCATGCCGGATGCCGGCAGGCTGATGGTTTACCGCTCGGGTGGAGGTTTTGGTGTTCGACTTGATACGGGCAATGCATACCAGGGCGCAGTCATTTCGCCATATTACGATTCTTTGTTGGTAAAACTATCAACCTGGGCTTTGACTTTTAAAGAAGCTGCAGGCAAGATGGACCGGAATTTGCAGGAATTCCGAATCAGAGGAATAAAGACTAACATTCCTTTTTTGGAAAATGTTGTAAAACACCCAAGTTTCATTAAAGGGGAATTTGACACAAGCTTCATCGATTCAACACCGGAACTTTTCCTCTTCCCGGTGCGCCAGGATCGTGGAACAAAGCTTTTGAGTTATATCGGTAATGTGACGGTAAACGGATTCCCTGGAATTGAAAAAAGCAAGAAACCGATTCATGCGGCACCTAGAAAACCTGAAATCGACTTGACTGCCACGTTGCCTCCGGGCACAAAACAAATCTTCGATGAAAGAGGCGCAGATGGTCTTGCAGCATGGATCCATGAGCAGGAAGATGTCTTGTTGACGGATACGACATTCCGTGATGCACACCAATCCTTATTGGCAACACGGCTCCGTTCGTTTGATATGTTTGCTGTCGCGAAAGAAACTGCCCATTTGCAGAACGATCTTTTCTCAATGGAGATGTGGGGAGGCGCGACCTTTGATGTCTCTTACCGTTTCCTGAAAGAAGATCCTTGGCAGCGTTTGATAAAATTACGGGAGCGGATGCCGAACATCCTGTTCCAGATGCTTTTCCGGGGAGCAAACGCAGTTGGTTACAAAAACTACCCCGATAATGTCATCCGTGATTTTGTAAGGAAATCAGGAGAAGCGGGAATCGATGTTTTCCGCATCTTTGACAGTCTCAACTGGATCAAAGGGATGGAAGTCGCAATCGATGAAGTAAGGCAAAGCGGGAAAATTGCGGAAGCGGCAATCTGCTACACCGGTGACATTCTTGATCCGAGCCGGGATAAATACACGGTTCAATATTATAAAGACATGGCGAAGGAATTGGAGGCGTCAGGCGCCCATATTCTTGCCATCAAAGATATGGCCGGCCTGTTGAAACCGGAAGCGGCTTACCGTCTGGTTTCGGAACTGAAGGATACGGTATCGTTGCCGATTCACCTTCATACACATGATACGAGTGGCAACGGGATTTATATGTACTCCAAAGCCATTCAGGCCGGGGTTGATATAGTTGATACGGCCCTGGGGACGATGGCGGGACTTACCTCGCAGCCAAGTTCAAACTCCCTCTATTATGCGATGAACGGCAGCGGGCGCGAAGTCCGGATGGATATTCAGGCTTCTGAAAAGCTGTCCCATTATTGGGAAGATGTCCGCAAGTACTACGGCGATTTTGAAAGCGGCATGAACAGCCCGCATTCCGAAATCTATGTGCACGAAATGCCTGGCGGCCAATACAGCAATTTGCAGCAGCAGGCCAAAGCGGTCGGACTGGGAATGCGCTGGGAAGAAGTAAAAGAAATGTATTCACGTGTCAATATGCTTTTCGGCGATGTTGTAAAAGTGACGCCTTCATCAAAAGTGGTGGGGGATATGGCTCTGTTCATGGTGCAGAATGATCTGGACGAAAAAACGGTCATCACGCGCGGGGAAACGATAGACTTCCCGGAATCTGTCATAGAATTCTTTGAAGGCTATATCGGTCAGCCTCATGGCGGTTTCCCGAAAGAACTGCAGAAAGTGGTATTAAAAGAGCGCAAACCGATTACGGTGCGTCCCGGTGAATTGCTGGAACCGGTCGACTTTGAAGAAATCAGCAAAGTGCTATACGGAAAACTCGACCGGCCGGTAACAAGCCACGAAGTTCTCGCTTATGCGCTGTATCCAAAGGTGTTTGATGAGTATACGCTGACGAATAAAACATTCGGCGATGTTTCGGTTCTGGATACCTTGACTTTCCTTTACGGATTAAGACTGGGTGAAGAAATTGAAGTGGAAATCCAAAAAGGGAAAACATTAATCATCAAATTGGTTTCCATTGGAGAACCGCAAAAAGACGGAACACGCTCCATTTACTTTGAATTGAACGGCCAACCCCGCGAAGTCAGTATACTGGATAAGACAGTTGAAACCGACAGCGCGGTAAAACCCAAGGCAGACCCTACACAGGAAAGCCACATTGCGGCCACGATGCCGGGAACGGTTTTGAAAGTCGTTGCTGAAAAAGGGGCGAAAGTGAAACGTGGAGACCACCTTCTGGTCACCGAAGCCATGAAGATGGAAACAACGGTACAGGCTCCTTTTGATGGTACGATCACGGAGATCCATGTCAATGCAGCAGATGGCATTTCAACGGGAGACTTGTTGATTGAAATGGAAAAAATTTAAAAAAAGACAGCGGCGCATTTTAAGCGCCGCTGTCTTTTTTATTTTTGGCTATGTTAAAGTTTGGTGTTGTTTTTCACTATGATAAAAGGACCTCACATATTTATGAAAAAGTCCTTTTCATTGTCTTTATGGTTTTACTGTTTAATCAAACGTGAATAAGGTTGATTTTAATTTCAATTGAATGATAAGTTCACTCTCCTGAAGTGCTTAGACTCAAATAATTTGTTAATGATATTACATCTACTTCTATTCCATCTTTTTCATAAACAGTTAAAGCACCTTCTTGTTCTTTTTTCTCCCAACCCCAAAGGAAAATGATTGCCTTATACCTTAAAGGAAGTCCATTTTCCTCTGAAGCAGGACCCCAATCGTAAGACTCTAAAGTGCTTTTAGTATCTAAAAGTTCAGCTGTTTTTGGAACAGGAAATTCCTCGAATTGTTCAGATTCTTCATATGAAAAAAGAAAGATTAGAGGAAGGGTTATTACTATTACACTAATTAATACTTTACCTATTATTTTTTTAATAATCTTTGCTCACCCCTCCATATGTTTAATGAAACAAGAACCGTTTTCTTGATACTTCACCATAAAAATAGAAATATGATTATTTAGTAAACTTAGATAACCTAAGCTTATCATATGTTTCGACAATTGGAATTAAATTCCCTTTAATTATCATATCGTTGACCGTCACTTCGTTCAGTTGGTGCTGGATGCTCTCAAGCACCTGGAACCACGTAAGGTAATTATCAAGATACTTGGTTGCTACACCGTTGAAACGCTGTATCCAGCCTTTCAGTCTGCTGTGATAACTGTTGACGTTTTGGATATGATAAAGACCCTTTGTGCGGACTTTGCCATCTGATTTGAACTGATAAATGGTCATTCCTTTGTCAGTAGCGTAGGTTCTGAACGCTCGCCAGGAGTCTGTACATAATACATTTTGAGATGACAGTTTTTGACCAATGACTTTATCCAATTGCTCTTTCTTTATTCTGCCTACACCAAGAGTTGTCGAAACTGTATTTTTGTCACGGTCTCTTGCTACTAAGACACAGACCTGTTCCTTGCTGATGCCACGCTTTTTGGCTTTTCCACCACGTTTACGGGATTTTCTACCAGCAATTTTCTTCTGCCCTTTTTCAGAGTACAGAAAATAGGTCTCGTCCATTTCAACTATACCTTGAAAATTTTCTACTTCAATTTGTTTCAAAGCTGATAATAGTTTGTGTCTCCAGTAAAACAGCGTAACGTGGGTTACCCCTTTGACCATCTCAGCTGACTTACGGAGGGAGTAACCATCAATCATACATTCAATGAATTTTATCCATTTATTCAGACGGCGGGTTCTATAAAGTGCAGTGTGGGTTAAATCGGTGAAAGTGGCAGTACAGGCTTTACAGCGATAACGTTGTTTTTTTACTTCGTCACCATCTACAAGGGTAGTGTATTTGCCAAATCTGACAACGTGTTTGGATTGGCAGTGAGGGCAGGTGTATCCCTGTTTATTTTTACGTTCTGAAATCTCTTGTAAAGCATTTCCTGTTGAAGACGAAGCAGTAAGAGCATCTATAAGAAATGCTCGCAGTCTTTGTTTTTCTGCGGGATTTAATTTCTCTATCTCTTTAAGAATATCTGACGCTCTCACTGTCATCGCCATCCTTTAGTTGATACTTTTATTATAGAACAAACGTTCGTTAAATTCAAATATCAACATTAACCTTTAACATAGCCTTATTTTTTGCTGTAACTTCGTGAAACCAGTAGGACCATGTAGCACAAAAGCCCGAACAGGAGAGTGATGAAAAGCGAGTGCAATAAGGCAACCGCCAAATTCAATTTTGTCAGAACTGCAAGCATGCCGGTAGTAGCCTGCATCATCACAATGGTGAAGGCAATGATCCAGCCCCAGTAAATTGCACGTTGATTTTTGTAATGCTTGATGGCGTGCCACATGATGATGCCGATCCAGATGACGATGAGCCCAGCTGCTCCGCGATGCCCCATCTGTACCCATTCATACATATTGGATGGAAGGGCAAAGGAATCATTGCGGCACAGCGGCCAGTCTGAACAAATCAGGCTGGAATTCGTATGGCGGACGAGCGCGCCGGTGTAAATGACCAGATAGGAATACAAAGCCACACCGATTGTATGGAACTTTAATTTTCTGCCGATCTTCAATTTTTCCGTTTCGAATTTCCGGTCCACTTCAAATATGAGAAGAGCCAGGAGGAGCACTGATGCAAATGATATGAGGGAGATGCCAAAATGCAGAGCGAGAATGAAATCACCCTGGCCCCATAACACTTGAGCAGCACCGATGAGAGCCTGTAAAACCAAAAAGAACACGGAAGTGACCGCGAGAAACTTGGTTTCTCGCACATGCCCGAATTTTCTCCAGGCCCAAATGGCGAGAATCAAAATCAAAATACTGACGGCTCCGGTAACAAGCCGGTGGGAAAACTCAATCAGCACTTCGGCGGTAATGACATCAGGGATCAATTGGCCGTTGCATCCCGGCCAGTGCCGGCCGCAACCCATCCCACTGTCAGTTTTGGTGACGAGGGCACCGCCCAGAAGTATGAAGAGCATACCGATTGTCGCCGCAACTGCAAATAACTTTATATATTTATTCTGCTGCAAGAAAGCCACCTACTTTTTCTATATGAAAATACAATTAAACGTCCGTTACCTGCATACTCGATAATAGCGAAAGTCGGGTTAAAACACAACGGAAAATCAGTAATAGCGGAAACTTTCGATATTTGGACATATTAGGTGCAGCCTTCACAAACTGTTCAAAAACTATTATTTTTCATTCTTAAAAATGACCTTGTCATGATGTATGATAGGAAGAGTGCAATTGAGGCAAACTCACCATAATCAAAGCTTTTATCGCTAAATTTCAGTTATATGTAGAAAAAGGGCTGGATTTTAGATATAGTTATGATTAGCGGACTATGCTTACAACTTTGAAAGGAGGAGGTTAAATGTCAAACGGCCGGTCTTTGTCTGCGGAAGCACACGAGACACCTGAAACAACCAGCTTTGTCCAGGACTTTTTGGCACTTATAAAAATCGGGATTGTCAATTCAAACCTGATTACGGTTTTCACCGGATTATGGCTGGCATTTCAGTTTTCGGGCAGACATTTTTTACAGCATTTGGACATCCTCGTCTACACCTTGGTCGGATCAGCATTGATCATAGCAGGTTCTGCTGCGATGAATAATTATATTGATACAGATATCGACCCATTGATGGCGAGCAAGAAATCCCGACCGACGGTAACCGGCAGATTTAAACCATCAGCTGTTCTGGCACTCGCAATTTCTTTCATTGTTCTAGGCGAAATCTTTTTGTTTTCCGCTTCTGTTTCAGCGGGGGTTCTCGGAATAGCAGGGATTCTGGCTTATGTGGTCCTATATTCCATGTGGTCCAAGAGACGCCACGTCAGCAATACGATTGTCGGCAGCATCTCGGGTGCCATACCGCCGCTGATTGGATGGGCAGCAGTAGAACCCACCTTGGGCACTGGTGCCTGGGCATTGTTTCTGATCATGTTCATTTGGCAGCCGCCGCATTTTTATGCGCTGGCCATGAAACGCACGGAAGAGTACCGGGCTGCAAATATCCCGATGCTGCCGGTGGTGAAAGGTTTCCACCGGACAAAAAAATCTATGCTGGCATGGGTTTTGATGCTTTTCCCATTACCGTTTCTTTTGCCGGAATTGGGAATTGGCTTCTTCATCTTAGCAACACTTTTGAATGCCGGCTGGCTGTATTTGGCCATTCGCGGATTTGGAGTGAAAGATGATTTGAAATGGGCGAAGAGTATGTTCATCTATTCATTGAACTATATGACGATTCTTTTCGTCGCAATGATCATATTCGCTGTATTCGTCTGATTTCCAATACTTAAAAACTTTTAAATGAGAGAGGGGTAAGAAAAGCTATGATGAAAGGACTTACTAACTGGCGTCTTTTCGCATTGATGACAGCATTGCTCGTCTTTCTGTCGGGCTGTGGGCGTGAAGAGATTTCGACTCTCATCCCTGCTGGTAAGGTTGCGCAGGACCAATTCAATCTTTTGATATTGTCTAGTATTGTTATGACTTTCGTAATTATAGTCGTATCAATCATTTTCGTCCTGGCAATTGTCAAGTTCCGCCGCTCCAAACTTGGGGAAGATATGATTCCTGAACAAGTGGAAGGCAGCGCAAAACTTGAGTTTATCTGGACTGCTGTGCCAATCGTACTTCTATTGATCCTTGCTGTTCCAACAGTCTATTCAACATTTGATTTGGCTGACGTAACCGCGATGGATTCTGTAAATGAAGAAGGCGAACAAAACCATCTTACGGTCAACGTGACTGCTTACCTTTATTGGTGGGAGTTCGAATATCCGGAGCAAGGAATTGTAACTGCTCAGGAATTGGTCGTTCCAACCGATGAACGTGTTTACTTCAATTTAATCTCTGCAGATATCAAGCACTCCTTCTGGATTCCTTCAGTCGGCGGTAAACTTGATGTAAACCCTGAAAACGTCAATAAATTCTATCTTGAATTCGACAAGCCTTCTTCAGAACTTGAAACAGGAGTTTTCTATGGAAAATGTGCTGAGCTTTGCGGCCCTTCACACGCATTAATGGATTTCAAAGTAAAATCTGTTGACCGTGAAGAGTTTGACCAATGGGTAACTGCCATGCAGGAAGAACCTGAACCTGCTGCTGAAGCACTGGCTCAGGACGGTGAAGAAATCTTTGCTAACAGCTGTATCGGATGCCACGCAGTTTCTGGTGTTGGTTCTGGCGGTATGGCAGGTCCTAACCTTGCTGCATTCGGCGACCGCAACCGTATTGCCGGATTCTTGGAACATGATGAAGAAACTTTGAAAAACTGGATTGAAGATCCACAGCAATACAAACCAGGAAACTTGATGCCTGACGGAGAAACAAATAACGGCGGAGAACCATTTTCCGAGCAGGAACTGGATGCGCTTGCAGCGTATCTGATGAGCCTGACTGTTGAGGAATAAGAGAGTCAGAGTGTAAAAAGGGAGGTATACAGTGTGAGTTCTTTAGCACAAAAAAAGGGATTCGGCGCAGTTTTATGGGATTATCTTACAACAGTAGACCATAAGAAAATCGCGATCCTCTATCTAATCTCAGGCGGCTTTTTCTTCCTTGTAGGTGGACTGGAAGCGATGTTGATCCGGATCCAACTGATGAAAGCAGGTAACGATTTCCTGAGTGCCGGATTGTATAATGAAATTATCACCATGCACGGTACAACCATGATATTCCTGGCAGCAATGCCATTGCTTTTGGCGTTTATGAACGCCATCATGCCATTACAGATTGGTGCGCGTGACGTAGCTTTTCCATTCCTGAACTCTTTGGGATTCTGGCTTTTCTTCTTTGGGGGCATTTTCCTGAACCTTTCATGGTTCATGGGCGGAGCACCTGATGCAGGCTGGACAAACTACGCTTCGCTCGCTTTGGCTTCCGAAGGGCACGGAATTGATTTTTATGCACTTGGATTGACAATTTCCGGTTTCGGTACATTGATCGCAGGGATTAACTTCCTGGTAACAATCATCAATATGCGCGCACCGGGTATGACGTATATGAGAATGCCATTGTTCACCTGGACGACTTTCGTCGCTTCAGCACTGATCCTATTGGCTTTCCCGCCACTTACTATCGGATTATTCTTCATGATTTTTGACCGGTTGTTTGATTCAAACTTCTTTGTCGTCGAAATGGGCGGTAATACGATTATCTGGGAGCATTTATTCTGGATTTTCGGACACCCGGAAGTTTACATTCTAATATTGCCGGCATTCGGTATTTTCTCTGAAATCTTTGCGATTTTCTCAAGAAAGCGCCTATTCGGTTATACCGCTCTGGTTTTTGCTACAATCTTAATCGGTTTCTACGGCTTTATGGTTTGGGCCCACCATATGTTCACCGTCGGCCTTGGACCAACTGCAAACGCAGTTTTCGCCCTGGCGACTATGATCATTGCTGTGCCAACCGGTATTAAAATCTTTAACTGGCTTCTGACGATATGGGGAGGAAGCATTCAATTCAGCGTAGCAATGGTTTACGCAATCGCGTTCATTCCTTCTTTCGTAGCAGGGGGAGTAACTGGTGTTATGCAGGCCATTGCACCACTCGATTATCAGTTGCACGATTCTTACTTTATCGTCGCTCACTTCCATTACGTTATCGTAGGTGGGGTAGTATTGGGGCTTCTGGCAGGTACGCATCTGTACTGGCCGAAAATGTTCGGGACGATGTTGAGTGAAAAATTGGGAATGGTGACATTCTGGTTCTTCTTCATCGGATTCCACCTGACGTTCTTTATCCAGCATTTCCTTGGATTGTTTGGTATGCCACGCCGCGTTTACACATTCAATGCAGACCAGGGCTGGGATTTGTACAACCTGATCAGTTCTGTGGGCGCATTGTTCATGGCAATCGGTATTATTGTCCTGCTGGTGAACGTAGTATTAACAACAGTTAAAAATGTTCGTGTCGGCAATGACCCTTGGGGAGACGGACGCACACTTGAATGGGCGATTCCATCACCACCGCCGTTCTATAACTTTGCTCAAACTCCATTGGTTCGAGGCCTTGATACGTATTGGATCGAAAAAATGGAAGGCAATAAAGAAGGCATGATTTATGCAGAGCCCCTTGGCGATATCCACATGCCGAACGGTTCGATTATTCCCTTTGTCATGTCATTCGGCATGTTCGTTGCAGCATTTGGCGCACTTTACTTTATGGATGACACGAAACCGTGGGCATTGGCAGTATTGGTCATCGGTCTGGGAATCACTTTCGGTTCGATGCTTGTCCGTTCGTTGAAAGATGACCTCGGATTCTACATCACTAAAGAAGAATTGATCGAAGATGCTAAGAGAGGAGGCAACACCGATGGACATAAATAAAAGATATACCGCTCAATCTTGGCCGGATCATCCGGAGACGGCAACATTGGAAGGTAAAAATAAGTTCGTCGGCTTCTGGTTGCTTCTGGCTGCTGAAACAGTAACTTTCGCTTCGTTGTTTGCAACATATCTTGCATTAAAAGATAAAGGACCAAGCGGAATGGAGTTTACGGCTGCAGGTTTATTCGAACTGCCATTGGTATTCGCAATGACGATGATCCTTTTAACGTCGTCACTGACAAGCGTTTACGCGATGTACCACATGAAAAACCATAATTTCAAAGCCATGCAGGCCTGGTTGGGCATAACTGTTTTGCTGGGATTAACCTTCCTTGGTTTGGAAATCTATGAGTTTAACCATTACGTACATTTAGGATTTGGCTTTACACACAGCGCTTTCAGTTCCGCTTTCTACGTATTGGTCGGAACTCACGGTGCCCACGTTTTATTCGGTCTCAGCTGGTTTATTGCATTGATGATCCGTAATTCAAAACGTGGATTGAATATGTATAACGCTCCTAAGTTTTATCTTGCAGCTCTTTACTGGCATTTCATCGACGTAGTATGGGTATTCATCTTTACTGTAGTCTATTTGATGGGAGTGATCGGTTAATATGGCACACGATACACCTGAAAAAATCAGATCACATGCAGAGCACGAATTTTTAAAGAAAAAAAGATCGGCTGAAATGCGCCAACAGTTAACGTCGTTTGCAATCATGATCTTCCTTACTCTGATTGCATTTACGATGGTGGCTGCCGGATTCTCGACGTACCTGATTGTACCGATTATCCTGTTGTTGGCTGCAATCCAGGTTGTTCTTCAGCTTTACCATTTCATGCACTTGAGCAACAAAGGCCACGGAACCATCGCGTTCTTTATGTTCAGTGGGATGTTTGTTGCCTTCATCACGGTTTTGGCACTTGTCACAATCGTTTGGTGGTAAACCGCATTTTAAAAGCCACTTTCACTTTTTTGGTGAAAGTGGCTTTTCTATGCTTGAAATCTTTACGGCCAGCCATGTGAGTACCTTTTCTTAAAAAGAGTTCAGTCATTGGAAATTCCATCATCCTCAGTAAATGTCATGATTCGTTCATTGATATACAATTGTTTCCGCTATATAATGAGGGTACTTAAGGAAAAGGAGGTATGTTTGGCATGCCAATCAGTATTTTCGGATTTCAGGCTTTGTGGAGTCCGGTTTACTTAGGAATCCTTGTCTTGATCACGCTCTTTTATTTTTTAATCACCACTAAATGGAGAGGCAAGTTTAAAGACAGCGAACCTTTAAAACAGAAAGAAGCTCTGCTGTTCGTTTCCGGGATGGCTTTGTTATATATCATAAAAGGCTCACCAATCGACCTTTTGGGTCACATCATGTTCACGATGCACATGGTTCAGATGGCATTTCTTCTGCTGTTGGTGCCGCCACTGTTGATCATGGGGATACCACCATGGCTGTGGAGATGGTTTATTGATCTTCCAGTAATCAGACCGTTGTTCCATTTCTTCACCAAGCCGATGCTTGCATTGATCTTGTTCGGTATATTCTTCTCGGTCTATCATTTGCCTCTGGTATTCGATTTCGTCAAACAGGATATGCTGCTGCACAGTGTTGTCAGCAGTCTGCTGTTTTTGTTCGCGATCTTCTACTGGTGGCCGGTGGTCAATAATCTCGAAGGCATGCACAAGTTTCACGGACTGAAAAAACTTGGGTTCCTGTTCGGGCTAAGTGTGCTTATGACGCCTGCATGTGCGCTGATCATCTTCAGTGATACGCCATTCTACGCAACATATACTGATGCAGATGCATGGCTGCAGGCAATGGCATTATGTGTGCCGGTTGGAACCTTATCGCAATTGAATCTTTCCGGACCGGAATTGTTTTCTTCAATGAGCTTACTGGAAGACCAGCGGACTGGCGGAATTACAATGAAGATTTTGCAGGAATTAGTATTTACCGTCTTTATCTGGCTGGTGTTTCATGAATGGCTCCGCAATGAAAATGACAATGCGGAAGCAATTACTGCTCAAGTTTTGCAGGATCGAAAAGAGATGGCTTATCACCGACATAATGGGTAAAGGCTGAAAAGGGGATTATAAGAGATGGATTTACCGCTATTACCAACTATCAGCACGTTTTTCATTGTACTAAGCGCTATTTTTGTAGCGATCGGCTGGAATTTGATCCGACAGAGAAAAATTGAAGCCCATAAAAAATGGATGCTGGCTGCAGGCGCTTCGGCTCTGACATTCTTCATCATCTATGCTTCACGCACGATCTTTGTCGGCAATACTGCGTTCGGCGGGCCGGAAGAGTACAAAATTTTCTATACGATTTTTCTGATTTTCCACATCACCCTGGCCACTATTGGCGGGATTATGGGGATTGTGAGCATCTGGCTGGGCTTGAAGAACCGCCTGGAACTGCACCGTAAAATCGGGCCATATACCAGCATAATTTGGTTTTCTACTGCGATTACGGGTGTTATGGTTTATCTTCTATTATATGTAATTTACAAAGGCGGGCCGACGACGTCCGTCATCAAAGCGATTCTCGGATCAGAATAAGAAAAAGGAGAACCTCTATGGGTTCTCCTTTTTCTTTGGAATATTTTATTGTCAGATTTTAAAATCCATTTTGATGATGCCGGCTTCACGTGCAGATGTGAACAGGATGACAAGCAGCGGTCCGACAAAGAAACCGAGGAACCCGATCAACTGCAAACCGATGAACATCGCGATCAGAGTGGCAAGCGGGGACAAACCGATCTGCGACCCCATAATTTTCGGTTCGACTGTCCGACGAATGATCAGCAGGACCAGCGCAAGGACGGCCAATTGGGTGCCTTGGACAACGTCGCCTGTAATGAATTCGTAAATGAACCAGGGTGTTAAAACGATGATTGATCCAAGAATAGGGATGAAATCGATGAGCCAGATGATCAGCGACATCACCAACGCGACTTCCGGTGCAATAAACATAAGAGCGACAAGTGAAACCAGGAAGATAATGACGCTCACCAGGAATTGCGCCTTCAGAAAGCCAAAAACCACGTTGTTCAAGCGGGCAGCCATAAAGCGGACTTTTTCTGCTGTGGTATCTTTCAGTCGGCCGAACAGCATTCTTTTTAAATCATCGAGGTCCAGCATGAAGAGGAACAGCGCAATCAGGAAAACAATAAAGCTGACAAGGAAAGAAGGGATGCCTGTCAGAAGATTGGTGATTGTGTCGTAATTGACTATGGTCAAAATCCAATCGCGAATCCCTTCAAGGAATTTTGCTAATTCAGTTTCGAAGGAATTGACCACTTCAACAGGCATCTCTTCTGATGAACGAAGGAAAAAGGCCTGAATTTCTTCCCAGATGGAAGACGCCCCATTAATGTATTCAGGCATATTCTGTGAAACCTGTATCAATCTGCCTGTCAGATAAGTGACGGTCCAGTATAGAAAGGCTGAAACGAGCAGCAGGAAAACGATGAAAGCGGTAATGACCGCGGATTTTCGCTGCCATTTAAAGCGCTGTTGCAGGAATGCAACAAACGGTTCGAGAAATACGGCGGTTAACAATGCCAAAATCAGAGGTATTGCAATTGGAATTATGTATATCGAAATTAGAACTATTACTGCAATAACAAGTACTATGGTTAAAATCTTTTTGTTCCACCACTTGGCCACATTAATCCTCCCAAAAACATTATATTATTATTCTATCAATTCGAAAGGTGAAATAGGAATTTTTAAAAAAATCCGCAGTTCAATGTTGAAATGCGGTTTTTATTAACGATTTGGAGTTTAGTACTTTTTAAGTCTGGATGTTCTTAAAAATAAGTGCTGTGCTGTCCAGACTCCAGCGGCCCAACTCTTCGGGTCATAAGCCTCTAAAGTGCTCCTGCATCGCTGCGCTGCTTCGTCGCAAAGAGCTGGCCCCATAAGCTTTGGGCCATCTCTTCGCTGTCGCTTTTCTAGACTTGAATTTCAAAAGCTTTTAATTCGGATTTAATGGTTGCCAGAATATCGGCACTAGTTTTCAAAAGGTGTTCAGGGAAATGCTCATCTTCGCCGTATTCAACGCCGAAGGGATAATAATGTTTGCCGATAACAGGTTTCATGATTTTTACAGTCGCATCGCCGGCATCAATATCGCCGTCAACTGCATAGGCGAATACGCGCAAATAGTAGCGTCCTTCACGGATATCGAATCTACGGTCGAATGTTACACGCTCGTAATCCCATTGGCCTTCCTTAGTTAATCCGTGTTTGCTCATAACCTGCTCGAGCAAATTGAAGTCTACCAGAATGTCCTCAAGTCCTGTATTTTCAAAATACATAGGATCTCCTCCTCTATCTCAAAACTGACTCAATGCTCCTTTAATAATAGATGAAATTTGCGGTTGTTGCAATGGCTAGATTGTGTCAGTATAGAGGCGGCTGTTATAATTGATGAAAAGAGCTTGACAAGGAGGAAGAAGATTGAAGAATTTATTGCGTATCATGATATTTCTGTCAATCATCCTCATTACTTTTTTTTACTTTGATTCGTCGATAAATGAGAACGACATATTGGAAGCTCCCCGGCAAGTCGATCCGCTTCCGGCACATGAAATTATTGAGAATCCTTTGGTGGTGGAACGGCCGGCACAAGGAATTTCAGTTTATATCGGGCAATCTTCCCAAAAATGGATCGATGATTACGGCAAGCCTGCGCGCATTGAACCTTCAGCTTTCGGCTACGAATGGTGGATATACAATCAATCTTTTTCGAATTATAAAATGGTGGGTGTCAAAGACCAGAAGGTGGTGCAAGTGTATTCTGCCGGTACCGCCACGGACGCCAGCCCTTATAAAATTGGCCAAACTATGGAGGAATTATACCGTTTTACAATCATAGAAGACGAGGTGACGGTTAAATTCGGAACGAATATTTATACATTCAGCCTGAGTGCGAAAGATCGTCACACGAGACTGCTGGTCAGTTTCGACGACATCTACGCCCAATTATATATTGATGAGAAGGACAGTATGCTTGAAGCCGTCCGTTTCATGGATGCAGAAACGCTCATTCGCCACCAGCCCTACGATATGATGTATGTCGGAGATCTGCTGGCGCCTGTAAGTCCTTCCTCCAATTTGCAAGCGTCCATCGATAAGGCGAATGCAAAACAGGTTATCGACCTGACGAATGTTTATCGACTCCACCACCAGCAGAAACCTTTGACTGCCAACCCGGCGGTAAGTATGCTGGCTGAGAGGCATAGCCGCAATGTGGCCCGGAAGAATTTCTCATCGGAAGAAATAGAAGTTGAAAGCCTGGAAGAAAGGCTGAAAAATTCCAGCATCATCTATGAGGAAGCGGCTGAAAATACGGCTTCCCGCTATTATGACGCAGCTGAAACGGTCCACGGCTGGATCAACTCCGAAGAACACAGGGACACCTTGTATTCAAGCCGCTTCAATCAAATCGGGGTAGGCGTTTTCGGCAAATATTATACGCAAAGCTTTTTGAGGCAGGAACCGCCAAAGGCGGAGAAACAATAGGACTTGTTATGATTTGGGAACAATGAAAAATGAGGCGGTGGATGTAGCGATATGCTTGCCTCCGGTTTCATGGATGTTTCCCTCGATCACCATGGTATGACGGCCTTGCCGGATAATTTTAGCTTCTGCTGTGATGGTTTCTTCGGTTGCAACTGTCAAGTAATGGATGGCGAGGTTTGTGGTCACGGCACCAAAGCCTTCAAGGCATCTGCTGTTGGCAAGTGTCCCCATTGCCGTATCCAGAAGAACTGCCAGAATGCCTCCGTGAGGGATGTCAATATTATTGTGGATGAAGGGGGTATTCGGTATGCTGACAGTCCAGGTGTCGTCGGCCTGCTTTCTGCTCATGCCGAGCGCAGCGCTTAAATAGGTGGTGAATTCTCCGGACTGTTTCTTTTCCAGATTTTCAAGGAACTGTGAGAGAATCTGGATATCCTCGGATGAGCCATTTTCAACAACCCTTTCAAATTGTGCAGTTAAATTCTTCATGGAGACAACCCTTTCTTTCTGTATTAAAATTCAGCTGTGTTTGATATAATTGAACCGTAGAGGAGGTAATAGTTGTGATCATGACCTACGAATGGGTGCAAGTTGCTGACTCTGCTGATGAGTTAAGTAGAATGATACTACAATCAGAGCAGGCTGAGCAATATCGACAAGCTTATCATGCTGTTTACGATAATAAAGATCTGGCGACTGAAATTATCGCTTTTGCCCGGTTGAAAGAATTATATGAAGAGGTACAGCGTTTTGGGAAATATCATCCGGATTACAAAGATGTGATGAAACGTATTCGGGTGGGCAAACGGAAATTGGACCTTAACGAAAAAGTCGCGGATTTGCGGCTGGCGGAAAATGAATTGCAGGACCTGATCGACCAGATAAGTTTCATTATCGGCCGTTCAGTTTCAGAAGCGGTCAAAATCCCATCCAGCAATCCGTTCTTTTCTTCAGACTCCTCCTGTGGGGGAAGCTGCGGAACCGGCGGCGGCTGTTCTTGCTCAGCTTAGGAAAAGCGGAAGCGAAGAGATTGGACAAGGAGCCTTTAAGATAAAAGGTTATACTTTTTTATTCATAAAAAGAGCCGGCGGAGAAAAAGCAATGCTTTTTCTCCGCCGGCTCTTTGTGTATTCAATTCTATTGTGCTTCTTTTACTGCTTTTACCGCCAAATCGGGCCGATCGGTGATGATGCCTTTGGCTCCTGCGGCGATCAACGCGCGCATCGCTTCCGGATCATCGATTGTCCAGTAATGGACGGGAACATTCAGTTCGCCAAGAAATGCAATAAAGCGCGGCGACACCAGATTGAATCCATTAGAGCGGATCGGAATCTGGAACATGTCTGCACGTGGCTTATAGAGATGCCCGAACTGGCTGTTGAATGCTGCAAAGGCTTTTCTCACTTCATTTTCTCCGGCTCCAATTGCCACCCGGTTTTGGGCATAAAGATTGAATCGGTCTATTTGTTCGTCGAAGAAGCTGGTGACACCCACGCGCTCTTCGACACCTGCAGATTCAATCAGGCGCCAAAGTTTCGAAGGCATCAGGCTGCCTTCATACGTCTCAGGAGAATCTTTCATATCGATATTGATGTACATTTCAGGGAATTCTTCCAGCATTTCACGAAGCGTGACAATCTTTTCATTTGTCCCACGATAGGAATTTTTCCCTTCCAGGTCTTCAAAATGATAGCCCAGGTCTAATGTGCGCAACTTTTCCAGTGTCAAATCCGAGACTTTGCCGGCACCGTCAGTTGTGCGGTCGACAAATTCATCATGAAACACGATCAGTTCCTCATCGCTGGTAAGGCGGATGTCGATTTCAAAACCGTCCACGCAGAAAGATGCAGCTTTCTTAAAAGAAGCCATTGTGTTTTCCGGCGCCAAAGCAGCACCGCCACGGTGAGCCAGAATCATCGGGCGTTCGTATTCCAGTGCAGTTTTCTTTGGGCGGGGCTGTGTCGTGACCAATGCTTTTGACCCTGCCCATGCAGCTGCCCCGACTGCTGCTGCAGCTATGCCTATTTTCGTTTTTTTCCCCATGGCTATGTAATACCCCCTTATATAGTAACGCTGTAATCATTATATCGAATTTTAAATGGCAATGTCAGTTATTATGGTGCGACAGCTGAAAGTCCCCATAATGGCGGTTGCGGCTTTTTTCTTTCCTATGGTATTCTAGAAGCTAAGAAAAGAGGGATTGCTATGCATGATCGCCAAGGACTTATTGTCTATGTGCATCATTTGAAACAGGCAAAATCATTACGAAAGTATGGGCATGTTCATTTCATTTCACGGAAACTGAAATATGTCGTTTTATATATGGACCAGGAAGTCATTGAAACCACGAAAGCCAAATTGCTCAAGCTGCCTTACGTTAAGCAAGTGCTTGAGTCCCAGCGTCCTTTTATCAAAACGGAATATGAAAATGCCAAACCCGATAAAGCTAAGGAATACGACTATAAAATTGGTCTCTGATTATTGCATCGGCGGGATATAATGGTTCAGCCGCAGCACGGATATCAGATGACTGAAATAGAATGTGCGGTCGGCATAGACGGTGGAGTGCTTGACGTCCATATGGATGGGCAAGCTTCCATTCTCTTTGACCGCTTCTTCAAACACAGCGAGCCTTTTCGAATTTTCCGGAATTCCTTCCTGGCAAATATAAATGGGCATAAAATTGCCCTGTTCTGCAGGTTTGAAGGCAGCAGCTACTGATAACACAGGTTTTCCACTCATATCTTTTGCATGGAATACAAAACCGTGCATAAACCGGCTGCGGTTGGTCACAATCAATTCACGAAGTTCATAAATATCTCCGTAACCTTCTCCAAGCCCGATAAAACGCTGGATCATTTTAACACGTCCTTTCCAGTAACCATTCTATCATTTACAGGGTGGATTGCATCAATAAATTCATAAACTGGGAGGCGGAAACATGCGCGTAGTTGCAGGAAAGGCCAAAGGGGTGCCATTAAAGGCAGTTCCCGGCAATTCTACAAGACCGACAACAGATAAAGTGAAAGAATCGGTATTCAATATGATCGGACCATTTTTTGACGGGGGCAATGCCTTGGATTTATTTGCGGGAAGCGGTGGACTGGGCATCGAAGCTTTGAGCAGGGGGATAGACAAAGCGGTCTTTATCGACAAAGATGGTAAAGCCGCGGAAACCATACGGATGAACCTTGAGAAAACTCGCCTTTTGGGTCAGGCGGAAGTCTACCGGAACGATGCGAAGCGGGCGATTAAAATTTTGAAAAAAAATGATTTCGAGGCCCGTCTCCTGTTTCTTGATCCACCATATCATATGACGGAAGCCTATGAACTGATGGATTTTGCCGCTGAAACAGGAGTTCTTACATCAGATGCTATTGTTGTATGCGAACATGAAAAAGACGTCAGGCTCTCAGACCGGACCAAGTATTTCGAGCGTTTTAAAAATGAAATTTACGGCGGAATCGCTATTTCGATTTATCGCTATACAGGGGAAGAGGGAAAAGTCAGTGAATAAGGTTGCTGTAGTACCAGGAAGTTTTGATCCGATTACAATGGGGCATCTGGATATTATTAAAAGGGCTTCGAAGATTTTTGATGAAGTGAAAGTCGTCGTTATGAACAATTCTTCGAAGAATCCGCTTTTCAATTTAGAAGAAAGAATAGCGCTGATTGCCGAAGTGACCAACTCAATTCCTAATGTCAGTGTGGATTCTTTCGGCGGATTATTGATCGATTATGCGGTAGAAATTGAAGCGAATGCAATTATCAGAGGGCTGCGGGCCGTATCGGATTTCGAATACGAAATGCAGATCACATCGATGAACCGTTTTTTGAATGAGGACATTGAAACCTTGTTTATGGTTTCGAACAACCAGTATTCATTCCTCAGTTCAAGCATCGTCAAAGAAGTTGCCAAATACAGCGGCAATATCACTGGACTCGTCCCGGAACCTGTTGAAAAAGCCTTGAAGAAAAAATTCGATTAAGTCACGTTTCGCGTGGCTTTTTTGATATTTTTCTTTTGAATAGAGAGGGTTAGCCGATGAAAAACAAGAAAATGATCTATTATTTGATTTTGATTGGAATTGTTGTGTTTATCACCTTCTACCGGATGGACAGCTATATTTCACGTCCTGGTAGCGCCTATGAACTGTCGCCGCTCGTTGAAGTGGAGAATGGCGATCAGGATGATGAGGGAAGCTTCAGCCTGATGACTATATCGATGCTGAATGCCACACCTGCGCTTTATGTCTACGCCCAATTCCAGGAAGGCTATAAAATACTGCAGCCGGAACAGGTGCGCAGCCCGCACGAATCGGATGAGGAATACAACGTCCGGCAGCTGAAACTGATGTCGGATTCGCAAGTCAACGCATTGAAAGCCGCTTTTGAAACGGCCGAGCTGCCTTATGAAATTAATAAAGCAGGTGTCTTCGTTTTGAATGTGCTGGAAGGCGGTGCTGCGGATGATATACTCGCTTCCGGTGACCGGGTTCTATCCATCGATGGCAATCGTTTTGACAACCAGCAGGATTTCATCGATTTTCTGGCCGGCAAACAGCAAGGAGATTCAGTGGAACTGGTGATAGAGCGTGACGGCAGGGAATTGATTGAGAACATCACATTGGAGCCTCTGCCGACAGATCTTGAAAGGGCGGGGCTTGGAATATCGTTTGTTGAAGATAAATCCATCAGCACAGAGCCGGAAGTCTCCATAGACTCCGAACAGATCGGCGGTCCGTCAGCGGGATTGATGTTTACTTTGGAAATCATCAACCAATTGCTTGAAGATGATATCGCTAAAGGCTACGAGGTTGCGGGTACCGGAACCATGGAAAGTGATGGGGAAGTCGGGCGCATCGGCGGCATCGACCAGAAAGTGATGGCTGCTGACCAAGATGGAATGGAAATTTTCTTTGCGCCGGATGACGAGGTTGCCTCCGACAGCGAAAGCAATTACGATCTGGCTGTGGAAACTGCAGAGAAAATCGGCACGGATATGGAAATCGTGCCGGTTAAAACGCTGCAGGATGCGCTCGACTATCTGGAACAGCTTCAGCCGAAGTAAATCGGCGGTGTTGTAAATTCTTTTTTATGATTACTGCTTCCAAGCCCCAGCTGATAGAGGCTGCTGGCGTGAATATCAAGTTTGCCCATGCTGTTGTCCGCCAAATCGGCGGCACGGCTGATGACGGGCAGGCTGATATTCTTTTTTTGTGCGTGCAGATACTGACGGCCGGAATCCGTCATCCCAAGCAAACGGAGATAGGATGGCTGTTTAAAGGATTTCAACTTTTCCCAGGTAAAGCCGGTGAATATATGAGTCAGCATTCGCTGGATGCGTGTTCTGGTAAAACGCTTGGATTTTATCCTGCCGATAAATGCTTCGAAATCCTGTTCCTTTCTGGCTGCATCATAAATAAGATTTTCGATTCCTTCTGTCACCTCTGCATATTGGCAGAGGTTTTCCGGCTTTTCTCTTAAAATAGTAAAGCGGAGCATCGGATAAAATGCTTCCCAGCTGCCAAAATGGCCGTATTCCTGCGCGAAAGATTGTAATGCCTGGAGGGAATAAGAAGGAAGATAAAGTGACAATTCTTCAAGTGAGCCGCCTTCGAAAAATGCTTTCCGGATACCCGTCGCACTGGCAATCGACAATCCTTCCTGAATAGGATCGTGGTAATTTGCACCAATCCGCTGGATGGTCAATGGCCGCATCGCCGATGAAATTCGCTCCGCCGCTTCGATGTAATGGTAGCCCAAGATATTATTCGGTTTTGTCAGGTCGGCAAAGCCTGCTTGTCCTTCTGTCAACGCCAGATAAGCCTCATTCATCGCTTTAGGATAACTGATGCCTGACTGGACCGCTTCATGGATCCTTTGCTGATAACCAAGGTTTTCTCTATCCAGCAATTGACGGGATTTCAGAAAAGGTTCGATGGTTCCCTGTTCGCTTCCAAAGCAAAAAGCCTCACAGCCAATGGCATCCAGCAGGGTAATGGCACCTCGGGCAAAATCAGAAGCCTGCGCGGTTGCATAAACATACGGCAATTCGATGACGATATCGACACCGTTCGCCAACGCCATTTCCGTCCGCTTCCATTTATCGGCAAAAGCCGGTTCGCCCCGCTGGAGAAACTGTCCGCTCATGACAGCGATTAAAATGTCCGCTCCGGAACTTTCTTTGGCACACCGGGCATGATGAAGATGGCCATTATGAAACGGGTTATATTCGACTACAATGCCTGCAGCTTTCATTTGCCCAACTCCTTTGGTAAACTTAAGTCTAAGTATAACGATGTTGGGAATCGTGTGACAAGATTTTTTCTTGACATCTTTTTCTGCTCATTATATAATCAACTTTGTTGTCTTGAGGTGATTACTTATGAAAATAGCGATTCAACAGCTTCAAAAGCATCGCAAAGACGGAATGAAGATCGACCAGATGGTCAATCTTGAGGAAGTGAAAAAACGCAATAGCGATATTCGTGATATCACACCCATCCACGTCACAGGACATTGCACAATTGGTTCGCAACAACTCACGTGCCAGCTTCAGCTCAAAGGTATGTTAACATTGCCTTGCGCACGAACTTGGGAAGATGTCGAATTTCCTGTAGATATTGAATCGGTTGAAATCTTCACCTGGTCTGAAAATGGCCTTGGAGGAACAGCTGATAATGTTCACATGGTCAAAACGGAAACAATTGATTTCCAGCCGGTCCTCGAGGAACTTATTCTTTTGGAAATACCGATGCAGGTCTTTAAGGAAAATGCCGATCAGGCCGTTATTAAAGGCGGCAATGACTGGTCATATTCGACAGACGAAGAAGTTCAGGCGGAGAAAGAAGAAGCACAACCAAAACCGGATCCAAGACTTGCTGATTTAGCAAAGTATTTCGATCAGTCAGATGAATAGAATCACTGTAAGGAGGTGTCACCAATGGCTGTACCAGCTAGAAGAACGTCCAAAACCGCTAAAAGAAAACGCCGTACGCATTTCAAATTGTCCGTGCCGGGCATGGTAACTTGCCCAAGCTGTGGCGAATCGAAATTGGCTCACCACGTCTGCAAAGCATGTGGATCATACAAAGGGAAAGAAGTAGTAGCAAGCAAATAAAACAGTATTTGCTGCTAAAAGGCTATTGAGAGGCCATGGCTCTCGATAGCCTTTTTCTCTGTACATAAGATGAAATGAAATGATTTTAAAACAGATATTCCGCAAAACAGCTGCGAAGACAGTAGACGTGTCCTGCACGGATACTGTCTTTGCGACGAAGTGGGGAGCACTGCAGGAGCACGTAAGTTTAAATTGTGGTTGCTCGGGTTGAACCAATTTAAAACATTGCTCCTGTCTCTGTCCCTGCATCGCTGCGCTAGCTTCGAGACATGAAAAACCGTCGCATCGCTGCGCTGCTTCGTCGCAAAGAGTTGCTCCATATCTTTAGAGATTTCTCTCAGCAAAGGCGCGGCTCCGGAGCAGGCGAATGCCGACGGAGCAAAAGACGAGTGGTCTTCTCGGCTTATTGCGGGAGGCAAGGGTCGACATACAAATATGTCGCATCCTTTGCGACGAGCAGTGCGCAGGAGCATAATCTTTGCACTGTCCATAGCGGCGAAGCGGTATATAAGTTATTTCTAAAGTAAAGCGGATGTATTTACATACTCTCACACTCACGAGGTGAATAATAATGGCTTATAAAATCGACACGGCCGATGGGATCATGACCTTCACGATCGACCGGCCTGAAATAAGAAATGCAATCAACGATGAAGTAATGCTTGGCCTGGAGAAACTTGTCGAACGCGCAATTGCAGAACTGCCGCGCCTGGTGGTCATCACAGCCACAGGAGACAGGGCGTTTTGCTCCGGAGGAGATCTTTCCGTGTTCCATGCTTTGGAAACAGAAGAAGAAGCCTACCCTATGCTCAAGCGCATGGGCGATGTGCTTTATGCGATCAAAACCTTGCCGGTGCCTGTTGCGGCTCTCGTGAACGGTACAGCGGTCGGCGGTGGATGTGAAATTGCGACAGCCTGCGATTACCGGCTTGTCCGCAGCCATGTCAATGCGGGCTTTATCCAGGGAACGCTTGCCATCACCAGCGGTTGGGGTGGTGGAACGTATCTTTTCGAAGCCTTGAAGCACGATCACGCCTTAAAGATGCTGAGCGAAGCACGCCTTTATTCGGCAGAAGAACTTTACGCGAATGGATGGGCGACTGCCATTATCCAGGACGAAGGGGATGTTGAGCGATTCCTGGAATCGTTTCGCAATGTGCTGCCTGAAGTGCATCGTGCCTACAAGGAAATGGCCGTCAGGAAATGGAAGGCAACCGATTTGGAGGCGCGCGTGGAAGCAGAAATCCGGCGCTGTGCCCGATTATGGGCAAGTGATGCGCATCATGCAGCTGTCGCAAACTTTTTGAAGAGGCCAAAAAAATAAATGCGTAAAAACTGTCGTGATTGCTGTGGCAGTTTTTTATTTGTTTAAATTTTACAAACAAGAACTGCATGAAAGCCGTTATTCAGAGCTTTCAATGCCGATATATTCAGAATTTATTTTATCCAATAGTTGAAATCGCTTACAAACTTCATATATGCTATAGAAGGGAGAAAACATAGGGGGTATTTCAAATATGAAAAAAATCCTGATTGCAAACCGGGGAGAAATTGCGCGCCGGATCATCCGCACGTGTAAGCGTCTCGGTATTGAAACTGTTGCTATCCATTCTGAGGCTGATGGGGATCTGCCTTATGCAAGCGAAGCGACAGAAGCTGTTCTGATCGGACCAAATCCGGTTGTCCAGTCATACTTACAAGCAGAAAAAATCATTGAAGTGGCGAAACAACATAATGTGGACGCGATCCATCCGGGTTATGGATTATTATCCGAAAACGCGGGATTTGCACGCAAAGTGAAAGAAGCCGGGCTTATTTTCATCGGTCCTGACAGTGACATCATTGATATGATGGGTGACAAGATCGAATCCCGCCGTGCCATGATCAAAGCAGGCGTGCCGGTGGTTCCGGGTACGGAAGAAGGCGTTGCAACGCTTGATGAAGCTATTGAGGAAGCCGGTAAGATCGGGTATCCGCTGATGCTGAAAGCGAGTGGCGGTGGCGGCGGAATCGGAATGGTGCGCTGTGAAAATGAGCAAGCGCTCAGTCAGCAATTCGAATCCGTCAAAAACCGGGCAAAAGCCTATTTCGGCAATGACGTTGTGTATCTCGAGAAATTCATTGCGGATGCCCGCCATATCGAAGTTCAGATATTCGGGGATTCACATGGCAATATCGTTCATTTATTCGAACGGAATTGTTCTGTTCAGCGCCGCAACCAAAAAGTGATTGAAGAGTCGCCATCGCCGCATCTTCCACAGGAAGTGCGGGAGCGCTTGTGTGAAGCGTCAATCCAAGCCGGCAAAGCGGTGGGTTACAGCAATGCCGGAACTGTTGAGTTCATCGTCGACCAGTCAAATGAATTCTATTTCCTGGAGATGAACACGCGGCTGCAGGTGGAGCATCCGGTTACAGAAGAAGTAACCGGGATTGACCTGGTTGAATGGCAGATTGACGTTGCAAGGGGAGGCAAACTCCCTGAACAGGAAACGATTACGACCAAAGGCCATGCGATCGAATACCGGATTTACGCGGAAGATCCTAAAACCTTTTTCCCATCACCAGGCAAGCTGGAAAAAATAGAATGGGGCGAAGGCGCCCGCATTGAAACCGGCTATGAACAAGGAAATGCCGTCACACCGTTTTATGATCCGATGATTTCAAAAGTGATCATAAAAGGACATGACCGTGTGGAGGCACTTTCGAAATCACAGAAGTTTTTTAATCATGCTACAATTGATGGGGTAAAAACGAATATTCCGTTATTTAAAGAATTTATTGAATCACAGGAATTTATTTCAGGGGAGTATGCTACAGCTGTATTGCCGAACTGGATGGAAAAATCGAAGGAGGAAAAAACAGTATGAAAGAATTAAAAGCAACAATGGCAGGTACAGTTTTGAATGTATTGGTAGGCGAAGGCGATGCGGTAACAGCAGGTCAGGCGATTTTGACAATCGAGTCCATGAAAATGGAGATCCCTGTTGAAGCAGAATTTGCAGGATCAGTCCAGAAGGTCAATGTTGAAGTGGGCGGTTTCGTCAACGAAGGCGACACTTTGGTAACTTTGGGAGAATAAGAGACCGACAAGCAAAGGGGGCAGGCATAATGACTAAAACAACTGAAACAACGGGGTATAATGAACGTCTCGAAGGGAAATTGGCAAAAATCTTTGCAGGCGGATTGCCGAAATATCATGAAAAAATGAAAGAAAGCAATAAATTGTTCGTTCGCGATCGTTTAAAACTTCTTTTTGATGAAGAAGACTACGCAGAAGATGGCCGTTTTGCAAATGTTGAAGCAGAAGGCCTTCCGGCTGACGGCGTTGTAACCGCAATCGGCAAAGTCAATGGCCAGACGGTTTGCGTCATGGCCAATGACTCTACCGTCAAAGCAGGTTCTTGGGGTTCGCGTACAGTGGAGAAAATCATCCGCATCCAGGAAACGGCTGAAACAATGCAGGTTCCGATGCTGTATCTGGTCGATTCTGCTGGTGCGCGCATCACGGATCAATTGGATATGTTCCCGAACCGTCGAGGGGCAGGTAAGATTTTCCATAACCAAGTGAGGATGTCCGGCATGGTGCCGCAGGTTTGCCTATTGTTCGGACCGTCTGCAGCAGGCGGAGCCTACATACCGGCCTTCTGTGATATCGTCATCATGGTTGAAGGCAATGCGTCGATGTATCTTGGCTCACCACGGATGGCTGAAAAAGTCATCGGTGAAAAAGTGACGCTCGAGGAAATGGGCGGAGCGCGCATGCACTGTACCGTCAGTGGCGTTGGTGATGTACTGGTTTCTTCTGAAGAAGAAGCGATTTCAGAAGCGCGCCGTTACCTGACGAACTTCCCAGCGAATTTCGCAGTAAAACCGGATAAGCTTGAGGCAAAGGCAGCAAAAGCCGGACGCAGCCTGGAAGCGATTATTCCGGAAAACCAGAACGCACCGTTTGATATGTATGAACTGATTGATCAATTGATTGATGAAGGATCATTTTTCGATATCAAGAAATTGTTCGCACCGGAACTGATCACGGGTCTCGCCCGCATTGACGGCCAGGTGGTCGGCATTCTTGCCAACCAGCCGAAAGTAAAAGGCGGTGTACTATTCGGAGATTCAGCGGATAAAGGCGCGAAATTCATCAATCTTTGTGATGCGTTCTCAATCCCTCTTCTGTTCCTTGCCGATGTGCCCGGCTTCATGATCGGGACAAAAGTCGAACGTGCCGGTATTATCCGCCACGGGGCGAAATTCATCGCGGCCATGAGTTCTGCGACTGTGCCGAAGATTTCTGTCATCGTCCGCAAAGCTTACGGTGCGGGTCTTTACGCAATGGCCGGGCCGGCTTTTGAACCGGATGTCTGTATCGCCCTTCCAACGGCGCAAATTGCCGTTATGGGACCGGAAGCCGCAGTCAATGCGGTTTACTCGAATAAAATCGAAGCAATCGAAGATCCGAAAGAGCGCTTGAAATATGTGCAGGAAAAACACCAGGAATACAAAGAGGAGATCGATATCTATCGTTTGGCTTCCGAGCTCATCATTGATGATATCGTGGCGCCGTCCGATCTTCGCCATGTGTTATCGCAGCGTCTGGCAATCTATGATACAAAAGATTTACCAATGCCGTATCGAAAACACGCCGTTACTCCTGTATAATGAAACCTAGTGAAAGTGGAGTCTGCCTCATTGGCAGGCTTCTTTTTTAAAAGAAACCCGATTTCTTTGGTGGGAGGAATATCATGAATTTTGCTGTTATTGGCGCGGGCGCAGTGGGGATGCTGACTGCTTCGTTGTTAAAAGAGGCGGGATGTGGCGTACAGCTCATCACGCGAAGAAAAGAACAGGCAGAGCTTATCAATTCGGAGGGCATCAGCCGCGACGGAAAAGTACAATACATAAAAGCTTTCACTGAATGGGACAAAATTCCACAGAATGCATTTATTTTAGTGACCGTAAAATATGCGCATTTACCTGAAGTTATCGACACTTTGAAAAGACGGTGCCTGGATAATCCGATTGTCTTCATGCAAAACGGGATGATGCATTTGGAATTGCTGCGCTTCTTGCCGCAAAAGAATATAGCTGCAGGCATTGTTGAGCACGGAGCCCTGAAAATCAGTGACAAAGAAGTGAAACACACCGGAAGGGGCACGTTCAAGTTCGCCTTGCTTTCCGGAGATGAAAAACGGTTCCTGCCGCTGCTCACTATTAATGGTGTCAAAACCGAATGGCAGAAAGACGCTGATAAAATGCTGCTTCGCAAAGTGCTGCTGAACAGCATGATCAATCCCTTAACAGCTTTGTTGTCGATGAAGAATGGCGAACTGCTGAGCAATCCGCATGCTTATGAGTTGTTGAAAACTATATACACCGAACTGTATAGGGCGTTTCCGGAAATCGATGCGTTGCTGCCATTTGAACAGGTTACCGCATTATGTGCAGCGACTGCTGAAAACACTTCCTCGATGCTGGCGGACAAACAGGCCGGACGAACGATGGAACTGGATACAATTGTGCTCTATACGATCCAGCGGGCTTCCTGCGACCTGCCTTCCTTGCAGACGATCTATCATTTGCTGAAAGCGGCTGAGAACGAATGATGGCCTTTCTCCAGATCTTCGGGGCAATATTGATTTTCGCCCCTTTCCTAGTATTTATCTTCTTGCTGCTGCTCAGCCGCAAGAAACTCAAAAGAAAAGCGATCGGCTTTTCAGCTGACCTTACAACTTTTCTGCTGTTCATTTCTGTCCCTGTTTCAGTAGAGGCGTTATGGGAAGTGGAAATAGCATTCGCGCTCCTGGGCACAGCTCTCCTGATCGCACTTCTTCTGCTGGTAATCGAATGGAAGAAAACAAAGGAAATTGATGTGCTGAAATATATCAGAAAAACGTGGCGCCTTTACTTTCTTCTGCTGGCGATGGGATATATTCTTATATGGGTTACGGGTTTGGCATTGACGGTCATCAGCTTCGGTTGATGGGTTGCGTCGATGCTTTTTTTGTTCAACATAGAGGCTGATGTTTTTTCAAGCGAACCTGGGTCTGATATAGTAGGTGTTATGTAATGGGAAAAGGGGATTCGCAAGATGAAATTAAACCAGGAATTTGTACCACCTTCGAGCAGTTTGATGAACGATTACATAAATGGAGAAGAACAGCTTCTCCATTATTTTTCATATAGACCGGAGCACGGTTCTTTCGAAAGCAGGCAGAAAAAACTTGAAGGTCATAACGTCGACCGCAACAGATTGAGCTCTATCATCCATGCATATATGGAGCCGTACGGCATTTCCGAAAAAGCAGAAGAACATCTGAAAGATTTTCGCGAAGGAGCTTCCGTTGTCATTACCGGTCAACAGGCAGGTCTCCTGACCGGACCGTTGTACACGATTCATAAAGCGATATCAACCATTTTGCTGGCAAAGCAGGCCGAAGAACAACTGGGTGCAAAAGTGGTGCCGGTTTTTTGGATTGCAGGAGAAGATCATGATCTGGCAGAAATCAGTCATCTTTACCGAGAAGTGAACGGACGCGTGGAAAAACTCAATTTCCCTCATATGGAATACGGCAAAAAAACGGCTTCCACTGCCAGCCTGAACAAAACGAAAATCAGGAATTACCTTGAAGACTATTTCAGGAGCCTGCCGGAAACCGCCTATTCAGCCCACCTCCAGCAGATGGTCTTCGGTTTCTTGGAGACAACAGACACGTATACGGAATTTTTCTCAGCATTTCTTAATCACTTCTTCAACAAAGAAGGTCTCCTGTTTATTGATGCTGCACATCCTGAAATGAGAAACTACGAGGCGCAATATTTTAAACAGTTGATCAACCTCGCTCCCGGAATCGCTGAAGAGGTTTACACAGCAGAGCAGGAACTTGTAACTGCCGGGTATGCCCCACCGCTTTCAGCTGAAGAAGATGCCGCGAATCTTTTCATAACCGTGAAAGGTGAGCGAATCTTGTTGAAGCGGGAGGATGGGATGTTTACGGGCAACAATGGCAATGTGCGATTCAGTAAGGAAGAACTATTGACCATCGCCGAACAGACGCCCGAAATTCTCAGCAATAATGTGGTGACTCGGCCTTTGATGCAGGAAATGGTTTTTCCTGTCCTTGCTTTTGTCGGGGGTCCTGGCGAAATCGCGTATTGGTCCCTGTTGAAAAATGCATTTGCATTGCTGGAAATGGAAATGCCGGTCATCATGCCACGGCTCGGCATGACCTTCCTAAACCGGCGGGTACAGGTGCTGCTGGAGAAATACAACCTGACATTCAAAGATTTGGTGATTGATAAAAAAGCTGCGGTTTTGAAAGCTAAGCTTCTCGATTCAGTGAGAGCGCGCGGAGCGGAAAATCTCATCGATGAGTTGGAAACGAAAATACAGGATGACTTCACGACAATAAAAGAAAAATTTACTGAAGTAAGCACTGGATTGGCACCTCTTGTTGATAAGAATCTGCAATATCATCTAAAACAGCTTGATTTCCTCAAAAACAAACTGGCAGATGAAGTGGTTCTGCAGAATTCGGTTCAGTTTGGACATTACGATTTTCTGGAAAACGAGTTGATCCCTGGCGGCTCCCCGCAGGAACGGATTTATAACCCGATCCCTTACCTGAACGAGTATGGGCTGGATCTTGTGGACAAGATATTAGAGCTGGAAATGAAATATGACAAAAATCACAAACTCATCTATTTTTAACTCTCAAAAGTCTGCTGCGGCAGGCTTTTTTTTGTCTCAAGAAGTTATAGTGAGATTTTAGTTTGTAACATTTATGAAATATTTCAAAAACAAGTGGTGGGAAGTGGGGGATTGTGGTACATTAATTACAATAAGTGGGGTGATGGGTATGTTCATGGGCGAATATCAACATAGCGTTGATTCAAAGGGACGTTTGATCGTGCCTGCTAAATTTCGTGAACAACTGGGCGACAATTTTGTCATCACCAGAGGCTTGGATCACTGCTTATTCGGTTACACAATGGATGAATGGCAGAAGATTGAAGAAAAACTGAAAGAACTTCCTGTCACCAAAAAAGACGCACGTGCTTTTACACGATTCTTTTTCTCGGGCGCCACAGAAGTGGAACTTGATAAACAGGGACGCGTCAACATTCCTTCGACTTTGGTATCATACGCAAAAATCGAAAAGGAATGCATCATTCTGGGTGTCTCCAACCGATTCGAAATTTGGGCAAAAGACTCCTGGGAAGAATACTTTGCAGAATCTGAAGACTCATTTAATGACATCGCAGAAAACCTGGTGGATTTTGACTTTTAAAAAAGAAACGGAGGGAATGGATTGTTCAACCACACCACGGTTTTACTCCATGAGACTGTCGATGGACTGAACATTCGTCCTGACGGCATATACGTAGACTGCACCCTCGGTGGTGCAGGGCATAGTGAGTATCTGGTCCAACAGCTTTCCGACGAGGGTCATCTCTTCTGTTTCGATCAGGATGAGACAGCAATCGCGCATGCGAAAGAAATGCTGAAAGATTATATACATAGAATCACTTTCATCCACGCCAACTTCAAGGACATTAAAATGGAACTTGAAGAGCGTGGGATAGAAAAAGTAGACGGCATCCTTTACGACCTTGGGGTTTCATCTCCACAACTCGACACACCTGAACGCGGTTTCAGCTACCACAACGATGCACCACTGGATATGCGCATGGATCAAAGCGCTTCTCTCAGTGCCTACGAAGTGGTAAATGACTGGTCATTCGAGGATCTTGTCAGAATCTTTTACCGCTATGGAGAAGAAAAATTTTCGAAGCAGATCGCGCGCAAAATTGAAGCTGCACGAAACAAAGCACCGATCGAGACTACCGCCCAATTGGTGGAGTGCATCAAAGACGGCATCCCTGCTTTTGCAAGAAGAACAGGCGGCCATCCGGCCAAGCGTGTTTTTCAGGCAATCCGGATTGCGGTCAACGATGAACTTGGAGCCGCTGAAACTTCTTTGCAGGATGCCATCACTTTACTGGCACCCAAAGGAAGAATCAGCGTTATAACATTCCATTCACTGGAGGATCGACTGTGCAAAACCATTTTCAAAGAAGCCGCCTCGCTGCCGGAATTGCCACCGAACTTTCCGGTCATTCCTTCCGGCAGGGAGCCTGTATTGAAGCTGATCACACGGAAGCCGATTCTTCCATCAGAAGAGGAACTGGCGCACAATAACCGTTCCCGATCAGCGAAATTGCGAATAGCAGAAAAAATCAGAGACTAAGGACGTGTTTGTATGGCGTTGAATGCAAGAAAAGAAACCTATATCCAACAGCCGGCCGTTCCTCACACTCCGAATCACCAGCCGGTCAGAAAAAAAGCTCTCATCACCAAAGGTGAAAAAGTTTTATACTTATCTTTCCTGGCTGTATTCGTTATGTGCGCATTGCTGGTTCTTCAAAATCAAGCTACGATTCAGGCGACCACCCATGAAATTCAGACAATTGAAAATGATATCAATGAAATCCAGAAGCAAAATACAGATTTGTCAGTGCAAGTAAGTGAACTTTCTACATATGAGCGCATTTGGTCAAAAGCGAAAGAGCTTGGTCTAAAATTGGATGAGCAAAATGTAAAGGTAGTGCCTGGGCAATGAAAAAAAAGTTTCGATTTCAATGGGGAGCCTTTCTGCTGTTTTTAGTATTTGCAGGGCTCTTTTTCCTTTTATTGGCAAGAATTGTCGCCATCCAGGCAACTGGACAGGTGGAAGGCCAGGAGCTGGCTGCCAAAGCGGCTGCCAAATACAGCCAGGAAGAAGAGCTGGCGGCCGAACGCGGCAAAATACTTGACCGCACAGGTGAAATTATCGCTGAAGACACACTCTCCTATAAACTTGTTGCTGTTCTGGATGAGTCGGCTACGCATAAAGTCAATGATCCGCGCCACGTAACGGATATTGATAAAACAGCAGAGACCCTTGCAGAATACATCCCGGCGCCACGCGAAAAAATATACGATACACTCCAACAAGGGCAGGAAGCAGAACGCTACCAGGTCGAGTTCGGTACTGCGGGGCGGGAAATCAGCCATACGCAGATGCTCGAGATGAAAGAAGAAGATCTGCCCGGCATCCTGTTTGTCAAAAACCTTAAGCGCCTTTACCCAAATGGAGTTTTTGCTTCTCATTTAATCGGTTTTGCGATGAAAGAAGAACTTGAAAATGGGGAAACGGTAACAAAAGGGAAAATGGGGCTGGAACTGATTTATGATGATGTTTTGACCGGGGAAAACGGTAAAATAGAGTTTGACACTGATAAATGGGGCTTTTTGCTGCCCAACAGTGAATCAGCAGTCACACCGGCTGTCGATGGCTCGGATATCAAACTGACTCTCGACAGAACATTGGAAAATTTCCTGGAAGATGCCATGTCATCAGTACAGGAAGAATATGAGCCCAAGCGAATGATTGCATTGATTGCGAACCCGAAAACCGGTGAAATTTTGGCCATGTCGCAACGCCCTTCATTTAATCCGAATACGCGAGAAGGCCTGTCGGACAATTGGCTGAATGAAAGCATCCAGCTGACCACCGAACCTGGCTCGCCGATGAAAATATTCACGTTGGCTGCTGCTGTCGAAGAAGGCAAATGGAATCCGAATGCAACTTTTAAATCGGGTTCATATAATTTTGGCAACACGATTATCGGCGACCACAATGGACGAAAAGGCTGGGGTGAAATCAGTTACCTTGAAGGCTTCCAGCGTTCTTCCAACGTTTCGATGGCGTATTTGCTTGAACGGATCGGCCCTGATATCTTCATGAATTACATCGATGCCTTCGGTTTCGGCAAAAAAACCGGCATTGATCTTCCTGGCGAAGCGGCCGGAACAATTCTTGATGAACGGGAAATCAACAAACTGACCCTGACTTTTGGCCAGGGCTCGACTGTCACACCCATTCAGATGATTCAGGCCTCCACGGCTTTTGCCAACGATGGCGTCATGATGAAACCTTATATTATTGATGAAATAAAAAATCCGGATACCGGTGAAGTGACGCTCAAAGGTGAACCGCAACAAGCCGGACAGCCGATTTCAGCGGAAACCGCCAAAATCGTGCGGGATGTTATGGCATCGACGGTGACGGCGGAAGAAGGGACAGGCAAACGGTTTGCCCTGCAGGATTACACGGTTGCAGGAAAAACGGGGACTGCCCAGATTCCGGGTGAAAATGGCCGCTACATGACCGGTAAAGACAATTATCTGTTCTCTTTCGTCGGCATGGCGCCAGCTGAAGATCCGGAGCTTGTGATGTATGTCGGAATTCAGCAGCCAAACATGGATGTAACCGGACACGGCTCGAAACCCGTAGCGGAAATATTCACTTCTGTCATGGAAAATGGCTTGAAATATCTGAATATCGAACCTGAAGATGCTGAAGAAACGCCGATTGTAGAGCTCGCAGACTATTCCGGAAAGCCCTCTGATAAAGCAACAGCAGAATTGGGTTCGAAGAATATCAACGTGTTCACCACCGGCAGTTCCGGTAAAGTGACTGGCCAATATCCTGATAAAGGGGAATTGCTGTTGGCAGGGGGAACCGTCATTCTGCGGACAGAAGGCGACACAATTCTGCCGAATTTTATCGGCTGGCCCAAACGGGAATTGCTTGCTTTTCAGGCGATGAGCGGATTATCATTGGAAATTGTGGGACAAGGGTACGCGGTGAATCAGAGCCTGTCTGCAGGTTCATCCATAACGAGTGATGAACCGGTTGTTATAAGGCTGCAGACACCCGGAGATTCTTATAAAGTGCAGATGAAGGATGGGCCGGAAGGTGTACCGGAAGAAAATCCAGAAGAAATAATTACAGAAGATACATCTGAATAGGAAGATGTTTAAAGGAGATCATTTATGGACGTTTATTTAGTACTTGGATTTGGAATTGCGTTATTACTTACTGCGGGATTGATGCCTGTTTTCATCCCTTTGCTCCAACGGATGAAATTTGGGCAAAGTATCCGCGAAGAAGGCCCTGAATCACATATGAAGAAAACCGGCACACCTACTATGGGCGGCCTGGTCTTTTTAATATCCATAATTGTGACGGCATTGGGAGTTGCAGTATCTATGGACCTGCTGGTCGTGGAGCTGATGATTCTTCTGCTGGTACTGTTCGGCTATGGGTTAATCGGGTTTTTGGATGATTTTATAAAAGTCGTTTTGAAAAGGAATTTGGGGCTGACTTCTCTTCAGAAGCTTATCGCACAAATTTTCATTGCTGTCGTCTCATTCTTTTTGCTTGGAATGATCGAATTCGATACTGGTTTGGTGATTCCATTTACAACATTTTCCATTGAATTATCAGGGCTTTATGTACTGTTCATCATTTTCTGGCTGGTCGGCTTTTCGAACGCAGTCAATTTGACGGATGGTCTGGACGGTCTAGTGGCTGGAACGGCATCAATCGCCTTTGCTGCGTTTGGCGTTCTTGCCATCAGACAGGATGAAGGCGCAGTTGCCTTATTCACATTTACTGTTGCAGGAGCTTTGATCGGCTTCCTGATCTTCAATAAATACCCGGCCAAAGTTTTTATGGGCGATACGGGATCCCTGGCACTCGGTGGGGCGTTGGCAATGGTTTCGATTCTGTTGAAACAGGAATTGCTGCTGCTGCTGATCGGAATTGTTTTCGTTATCGAAACGGCTTCAGTTATTCTGCAGGTCGGAAGCTTTAAATTAAGAAAGAAACGAATTTTTAAAATGAGTCCGATCCATCACCATTTTGAATTGAGTGGATGGTCTGAATGGAAAGTAGTTTCGGTATTCTGGCTGGTTGGTTTGATCGCCGCAGTAATGGCCGTCGTTCTGGAGGTAATGTAAATGAAAGAGTTGGAGCAGGTCCATCATAAAAAAGTGTTGGTTCTCGGATTGGCGAAAAGCGGTTTTACAGCAGCCCGGCTGCTGCATAAATTAGGTGCTTTTGTCACTGTCAACGATGCAAAGACTTTCGAAGAGAATCCCGAAGCCCAGGAATTGCTGAATTTGGGAGTTACGGTCATATGTGGCCGACATCCGGAAGATTTGCTGGAAGAAGGATTTGAATTACTGGTGAAAAACCCGGGCATCCCCTATTCCAATCCTATGATCCGCGCAGCACAGGAGAAGGGGATTCCGGTTTGGACGGAAATTGAATTGGCCTATAAAATAAGTGAGGCTCCATTTATCGGCATCACCGGCTCGAACGGAAAAACAACAACAACCACGCTTTTGTTCCACATGCTCAATCAGGATGAAAAGGAGCCGCTGGTTGCCGGTAATATCGGAACAGTGGCATGTGGTGTCGCAGAACATGCGAAAGCTGAAAACGTCATCGTAACAGAATTGTCTTCTTTCCAGTTGAAAGGGACGGAAACTTTCCGCCCGCGCATTGCCATTGTGGTAAACCTGTATGAAGCCCACCTGGATTATCATGGGTCCCTGGAAGACTATGAAGCGTCGAAGATGAAGCTGACACAAAACCAGACAACTGAAGATTACTTTATCTATAACGCCGACCAGCCCCATCTGGCTGCCTATGCGCAGAAATGCAAAGCGCAGCTCGTGCCTTTTACAGTAAAAGGCAAGACCGAAGACAGCATAAGTGCCGATGAAAATTTTATTTACTGGCAGGGGAAAAAACTGATCGAACGCTCAAAAATCATGCTCGGCGGACAGCATAACCTCGAAAACATCATGGCTGCCGCCGCCGCTGCGTTGATTTGGGGCGGAACGGAAGAAACTATTATCCGTGTACTGACGTCCTTTACAGGGGTCAAGCATCGATCGCAATTCGTTGTCAACTGGAAAGGCCGGAAATTCTACAACGATTCAAAAGCTACTAATGCGCTGGCGACGAAAAGTGCCCTGGAAGCATTTCCGGGCAACATCGTTCTGCTGGCAGGGGGACTCGAACGCAATCACTCACTTGAAGAGTTGAGGCCTTATATGAATCGGGTTAAAGCGCTTGTGACTTTCGGAGAAACTTCCGATCGATTTGAACAGTTCGCGTTTGACTGTGGAGTGGATAAGGTGGAAAAAGTTTCGGACATGCGCGGTGCCGTCGAAAAGGCGGTCAGCAATTCCGACGATGGCGACACCATCCTGTTGTCGCCGGCGTGTGCAAGCTGGGATCAGTATGAAAATTTCGAAATCCGCGGAGATGCCTTTATCGAAGCGGTCAGACAAGTGACTGAAGCGGACGATTAAGAAAAGAAAAGCGAAAGCGCCCGTTAAGCTCTGAAAGGCATAAGACGAAACAGCGGAGCGGCGTCCTTTGCCGCATAGCTGGGTCGGCTTATGACCCGAAGAGCTGGGCCGCTGGAGTCTGGACAAAGAAAAGCGAAAGCGAGAGATAGCCCAAACTTGTTTGGGCCTATCTCTTGCGACGAAGCAGCGAAGCGATGCAGGAGCACTTTTAACCGAAGAGCCGGCCCGCTGGAGTCTGGACAAAGAAAAGCGAAAGCGCCCGCTAAGTCCCGACAAGCGCTGGAGGGCTTGGAAGTAATGGCGTCCTTTGCCATTGCAGCCAAGACCGAAGCGACTCGAGGGACTGGGCCGCTGGAGTCTGGACAAAGAAAAGCTTCTTGCCAAGTTGATTCATTAAAAAAGCCACCGGATTTCATCTTCAGAAAGGAGCAGCAATTATGGAGAAAGTGATTGATATAGAAGAACGCATCCCCACGCTTCGTGAGCGTCGGCGAAGAAGAACCAATCGCAAATTCCTGGCATTGCTGTTCATTATTCTGATCCTGTTGGCTGCTTTGATTTACAGCCAATCCAAATACAGTGAGATTCAAACCATTTCAGTCAGCGGAGCATCCATATACGACGATGAAAAGTATATTGAAGCAAGCACGCTGGCTGCAGGAGATTCGATGTGGTCCTTCAATTCCGGTGAAATCGAGCAGACCATAAGCGGGCTGGAGTGGGTGGAGACAGCTGCAGTTGATAAAAAATGGCTGACTGGTGTGGAAATCACGGTTTCAGAATTTCCTTCCATCGGTTATCTGGAAAACGACAATGGATACCAGAAATTATTATCGAACGGTTACGCAGTGGAATTGCCCGTTGAAACAGTAGATGGACCCGTTTTTACAAATGTCGGGAACCCGGAGATCCGCTTGGAGCTTTCAGCCCAATTGGAGCGGCTCGATTCCGAGGTTTCAAATATGCTGTCACAGCTCGTTTTGACTGATGGCGAAACGGAAACTGCCGATGTCACTCTATATATGACAGACGGCAACGAAATCCGGGCAAAACTGAACACACTGGCAGAAAAACTTAACTACTATCCATCTTTGATAGCACAATTGGATGAAGGCCAAAACGGAGTTTTTGATATGGAGGTTGGAATTACTTTCCGCTCCTTTGATGACGTTTACGGTCCTCCAAAGGAGGCTGCAGATGAAGAAACCGAGCAGCCGTAAACAGGCGAAGTTCAGCAAGTCGATCATCTTTCCGCTTGTATTCCTTGTTCTGGGTTTTATACTTGCATATTCTTACAGCCTTTCCCAGGCAGAAGAAACCAGCGGTGATTTCATGGCAAACTCCCAGTTTGAACAGGAAGAACGTTTTCGGGAAGAACTGATCGAGCAGCAGGAACGCAATAAAACCTTGCGGGAAGAAATGCAGAATAAGCAAAACGCACTTCAGGAATTTGAAAGCTCCTTTTCAACTGAAGAAGCAGATTATAGCGGAATGGCTGCAGAAGCCGAAAAGCTCCGCCGATACATCGGTCTGATGCCGGTGGAAGGGGAGGGGTTGAAGGTTGTCCTTGAAGATGGAGAATACAGTCTCGAGGCCGTCAACCCGAATAATTATATTGTGCATGAAAGCCATGTCTTCCAAGTGATTCACGAAATGTACATTTCCGGGGCAGAAGCTGTTTCAGTAAACGGCCAGAGAATTCAATCGAATTCGACGATTGTTTGCACCGGACCGGTAATCGAAGTGGATGGAGTGCAACATCCGGCACCTTTTGTAATTGAAGCAATCGGAAAACCGGAAGTTCTTGCCGCATCTTTGGAATTGCCGGGTGGAGTTCTCGATCAATTGGTCAATGACAATATAATTGTTACCATGGACGAGGGGCTGGTCATCTCAATGCCTGCCCTGCTGTCGGAATCATGATTGAGGGGGAAGTTGCATGAAAAAGAAAGTCTTTTCCCGGTTTACGATGATCTTGTTTGTCATCGGTCTGATGACTGCAATTCAATTCAATACGATAAACGAGCCGGATTCACGCGACACGCGGGATGTTTGGGAAATCAGACAAGAGCTTTCCAGGGAAAAGCAACTTCACTCTGAGTTATTATCCGAGATTGGCACTATTGATGAAACGCTTGAAAAATACAAGGAATCTGAAAGTGATAGTCCGGAGCAGGCCTTGCAGGAGACAGTTGAAACATTGCGGAAAGAAGCCGGCCTTACCGAATTAACAGGGCCAGGTTTACGGATTGTCATCGAACCCTCACCGGAAGCTGTTGCAACCGGACAGAATATCGAGCAGATCTCGCCGGCACTGTTGATCCGCTTTGTGAATGAAATCAATCGATTCAATGCAATCGATTTGGCAATCGACGGCAAGCGGCTCATCAATACCAGTCCAATCCGCGACATCAACGGCAGGACCACTGTCAACGGCGAACCTATCGGAACTCCACCACTGGAAATGACGATTGTAGCCGGAACATTTGAAAATGCAGAAAAACTTTATAACCATTTAAACGCATCACCGATACTCGATAATTTTTATATCGACAACCTTTCGGTGGATGTGAAGCGGCCTCAGAAAAAAATTACGATTGAAGCCTATAATGAAGAGCTTGAACTCGATCATTTAAAAGCAGCAGAGGGGGAATAGCGATGTGGCTTTCGATTTTGGGGCTGATCCTGGGGGTTTCACTTGGACTTCTGACGGATATCAGAATACCGCCTGAATACGCCAACTACCTTTCCATTGCTGTGCTCGCAGCACTCGACACACTTTTCGGAGGGATTCGGGCGCATCTTCAGCAAGTATATGACGATAAAGTATTCGTATCGGGGTTCTTCTTCAATATCATGCTGGCAGCCGGGCTGGCATTTCTCGGAGTTCATCTTGGAGTCGATTTGTATCTGGCAGCAATCTTTGCTTTCGGAGTCAGGCTGTTTCAGAATATCGCAGTTATCCGGCGTATTTTATTGAACAAATGGACAGAAAAAAAAGAGATTCGGGAATCAGTTTGAATTTTCAGACCAAATGCGCAAATATTGCATCAAATTACTTAGACAAGGTGTATAATCTACAATAGAATATAAGTAATTGGAATATAATAAGGAGGTGCCACGAATTGAGCCAATCAGAATTGTATGTAAGTTTAGATATTGGGTCGTCGTCGGTTAAAGTGTTGATCGGAGAAATGGCCAATAAATCGTTGCACGTCATCGGTGTTGGCAATGTTAAATCAAACGGTATTAAAAAAGGGGCTATTGTTGACATAGATGCAACTGTCCAATCAATCAAAAAAGCGGTCGACCAGGCGGAGCGGATGATCGGCAAGTCCATCCACGAAGTTGTCCTTGGGATACCTGCCAATAAAATGATGCTGCAACCTGTTAAAGGGGTCGTTGCAGTCAACAGCGAAAACCGGGAGATTACCGATGAAGATATGGACCGGGTGCTTGAAGCGGCCCAGGTTATTTCCATTCCCCCAGAACGGGAGTTGGTGAACATCATTCCTGAGCAATATATCGTAGACCATTTGGATGAAATTAAAGATCCACGGGGTATGATTGGGATTCGCCTTGAAATGGATGGTACAATGGTGACGACGTCCAAGACGATTTTACACAACGTCCTGCGGTGCGTTGAAAGGGCCGGCCTTCAAATCCGGGATATCTATCCTCAACCACTGGCTGCAGGATATTACGCATTGACGGAAGATGAAAAAAATCATGGCACAGCGTGCATTGATATCGGTGGGGGATCAACCTCAATCGCCATTTTCCAGGACGGTCATCTCGCAGCATCGACAGTGATACCGGTCGGAGGCGACCATGTAACGAAGGATTTATCCATCGTGCTGAAAACGCCGACTGACCAGGCTGAAAAGATCAAACTCGAGTACGGCCATGCTTTTTATGATAACGCTTCTGATGATGAATTGTTCGAAGTGCCAGTTATAGGTTCTGATACGAAAGAACAATACAGCCAAAAATACATATCTGAAATAATCGGAGTTCGCCTGGAAGAACTTTTTGAATTGATTTTGGATGAATTTTACCGTCTTGGTGTCCAGGACCTTCCAGGGGGTGTCGTCCTTACGGGCGGCATGGCTAAGCTTGAAGGCCTTCCTGAGCTCGCGCGCAATATTCTTCAGACGCGAGTGCGCCTGTTCACACCTGAATATATCGGGGTGCGCGAACCGCAATATACGACTTCGGTCGGGCTGATTCAATACGCTTATATGGAAGATGTCTTTTATGGGCGCATCGGCAGCGGAGCAGCATTGGGCAGCACAGCCAAGCTTGAACAGGAACCGAAGCCACAGAAACAAAGACAGCAAAAACAGCCGAAAGAAGACGGCGAAGGCGTAGTAACCAAAGCCAAAAAAATGTTTGACAGATTCTTTGAGTAAGAAAAGCGGAAGCGCCTGTTCAGCTCTGAAGGGCATAAGGCAGACCAGCGAAGTGGCGTTCCTTGCCACGCAGCTGGATTGACTTATGATCCGAAGAGTTAGGCGCTGGAGTCTGGACAAAGAATCTCTATTTCAAAGTCCTTTTAAACTTTAAAAGTTATATTTTCTGATTGATAATAAAACATTGCATCATGCTTCATCACAGAGCAGAGCAATTTTAGGAGGAAAAAGAATGTTGGAATTTGATACATCAGTTGATGCTATGGCAGTTATAAAAGTTATCGGTGTTGGCGGCGGCGGGAACAACGCCGTAAACCGCATGATCGAACACGGAGTGCAGGGTGTAGAGTTTATCGCAGTCAACACGGATGCGCAGGCGCTCAATCTTTCAAGAGCTGAAGTCCGCCTTCAAATTGGCGGGAAATTGACACGTGGTCTTGGTGCCGGTGCCAATCCTGAAGTCGGCAAAAAAGCAGCAGAAGAAAGCAAAGAACAGATTGAAGAAGCTTTGCGCGGAGCGGACATGGTATTTGTGACAGCCGGCATGGGCGGTGGGACCGGAACAGGTGCTGCTCCGGTCATCGCAGCAATCGCCAAAGAACTTGGCGCATTGACAGTCGGTGTTGTAACCCGTCCTTTCACATTTGAAGGGCGCAAGCGTTCCACACAGGCAATCGGCGGAATCGGACAGATGAAAGAATCAGTCGATACACTTATCGTAATCCCGAATGATCGCTTGCTTGAAATCGTCGATAAAAATACGCCGATGCTTGAAGCTTTCAGAGAAGCGGATAACGTCCTTCGCCAGGGTGTCCAGGGTATTTCGGACCTGATTGCAGTTCCCGGCCTCATCAACCTTGACTTTGCAGATGTTAAAACAATCATGTCGAACAAAGGTTCAGCATTGATGGGAATCGGTGTTTCTTCAGGAGAAAATCGTGCTTCGGAAGCTGCGAAAAAAGCAGTTTCAAGTCCGTTGCTTGAAGTATCTGTCGACGGAGCAAAAGGTGTTCTTATGAACATCACCGGCGGATCCAATTTAAGCCTATATGAAGTTCAGGAAGCAGCAGACATCGTCGCTTCTGCATCCGATGAAGATGTAAATATGATTTTTGGTTCTGTTATCAACGATAATCTGAAAGACGAAATTATCGTTACAGTAATTGCAACAGGCTTCAATGAGGAACAGATTCAGCCGAGAACTCCAAGAGGCTCCGGTTTGAACACCAGCCGTGTACAGTCTATTCAGCAGCAGCAGGCTCCTCAGCCAACACTTCGTGAAGCACGCCGCGAAGAGCAGCGACGCGAAGAACAGGCTCCTGTCTATCAACAGGAACCGGTGCGCCAGGAAAAACCGCAGGATGATGCTTTGGACATCCCGACTTTCCTCCGCAACAGACAAAAACGACGTTAATCAAAACAGCTGCCGACCCGGCAGCTGTTTTTTGTTTCTTAAAATATGGTGCAATTGATAAATGGCATCATACTTGGTACAATTAACTGAACATCCCAAGAAAAGTTGTGAATTTATGAAACCCATTGAACCGGTATATAAAGAGTTGAGAAATGAATTGGATGCCATCAGGAAAGGCATCGAGGTCATCGCTGTAACAAAGCAGGTAGGTGTTGAGCGTACCCGTGAAGCAATCACAGCCGGTCTCGGTCACCTTGGCGAAAATCGTCCGGAAGGTTTTCTTCGGAAGTTCGAAGCAATCGAAGATGAAGTCAAATGGCATTTCATCGGAAATCTTCAGAGCCGGAAAGTAAAAGAGATCATTAACCGGATCGATTATCTTCACTCCCTGGATCGGATGAGCCTTGCAAAGGAAATCCAAAAACGGGCAGACCATGTCATTAATTGTTTCGTGCAAGTGAATGTGTCAAAAGAAGACACGAAAAGCGGCATCCTTCCTGAGGAGACGCTGGAATTCATCAAATCCCTGGAGAAATATGATAAAATTAATGTAATCGGATTAATGACCATGGCACCGGATGTCAAGGATGAAGAAATGTTGCGGACAGTATTTCGCGGACTGAAAGCTTTGCAGCAGGAAGTTGCAGAAAAACAATGGCCGCATGCTCCCTGTACGGAATGTTCCATGGGCATGTCGAATGATTATTTGATAGCAGCGCAGGAAGGGGCGACTTTCGTTCGCATCGGGACTGCATTAATAGGTTCAGAAAGTGAGGCAGAATGATGAGCATTAAAAATTCATTCAAAAATTTCTTTTATTTAGAGGAATACGAAGACGGTCAGCCGCAGCAGCAAAACCAGCAGGCTCCCCGTTACGAAAAGCAGTCTGTCAGCCCTGAAATTCGCAAAACGCCGAAAGAACGCCGCCAAAAAGCTACTGATGCAAGCACGCCGAATCTGGTGAGCCTGCAGACTGCCGCAGCTAAATCATCCAAGGTGCATTTGGCAGAACCACGAGTCTACGCTGAAGCCCAGGATATAGCAGAACACCTGAAGAGTAAACGCGCCGTTGTTGTGAATCTCCAGCGCATTGAAAAGAGTCAGGGCCTGCGGATTATCGATTTTCTGAGCGGCACAGTTTATGCCCTTGGCGGAGATATCCAGCGCATTGGAACGGATATTTTCCTTTGCGTACCTGACACTGTCGAAGTGGATGGCGCAATTTCAGATTTCTATTACGACGAAGAACAATAAGAAGAGGTGCATAATTAACTGATGGCATACATCGAAATGTTTATATTAACTGCAGTGAATATTTATTTTTACCTTATCATCGCCAGCGTTCTGATGAGCTGGATTCCCAGCATCAAAGAATCGCGGTTTGGGCAGTTTATCACCAGCTTGACTGATCCCTATCTTGATATTTTCAGAAAGTTCATCCCGCCACTTGGCATGATCGACATTTCACCGATCATCGCCATCTATGCTTTGCTGCTGGCAAGCAGAGGGATCCAGGTGTTATTCGGAATGCTATAAGATCAGCCTCACGCTTAGTGGGGTTTTTTTCTTGAAAAAACTTCAATTCAGAAAGGGGCATCGCAATGGATTCCATTTTTCAGCATTTTCGAAAAGAAGAACAGCAATTTATCGAACAGGTTTCCGGCTGGATGAATGAAGTCGAAGACCGCTATACACCGAAGTTGACCGATTTCCTGGATCCCCGGGAGAGGTTCATCGTAAAATCGGTATTGGGCTCAAACGACATCCAGATGGAGTCAATGGGATTATTTCCGGACGCCGAACGTCAACGGGTCTTATTGTATCCATCTTATTACGAACCTTCATTGGAAGATTTCAATATAACGGTTTTTGAACTGAAGTATCCAGTGAAATTTGTAACCCTGCGACACCCGGATATTCTGGGGTCGCTGATGTCAGTAGGGCTGGATCGAAGCAAATTTGGTGATATCCGGATAGAGGGGGAGCGAATCCAATTTGCGGTGGCAGACGAAGTGAGCCTCTACCTCAAGACCAATTTCATTTCTGCCGCTAAAGTAAAAGTGCAATTACTTGAAGTGGAAGACGTTGCCGAAATGATTACAGCAACAGAAGAATGGCATGAAGAATCCCACACCGTCAGTTCCCTGCGGCTCGATACCGTAGTGAGTTCGGTTTATAATATCTCCCGGCAAAAAGCTTCCGCGTTGATCCACGGTGGCAAGGTGAAAGTGAATTGGCGAGTGCAGGAGAACCCTTCTTTTGAATTGCATGAATCGGATATGATTTCTTCCAGGGGCTTTGGCCGGATTAAAGTGCTGATGGTTGAAGGGCGTACGAAAAAAGATAAAATCCGCCTGCAGATCGGCCGGTTGGAAGTCCGGAAATGACCGCAGCATGGAATATCAAAAATTATACTGATATTTCATGCCATGGGCGGTATAATGGAAAGTAACAAACATAATTTAAGGAGAGTGCACTGAATGCCATTGTCCCCGTTGGATATACATAATAAAGAATTCAGCAAAGCGTTTCGCGGATACCAGGAAGATGAAGTGAACGAATTCCTGGATCAGATCATCAAAGATTACGAGATTTTGATGAAAGACAAAAAAGATCTGGAAGAGCGGCTGAAACAGACCGATGAACGTGTCGGACATTTCACAACCATCGAAGGAACTTTACAGAAGTCGATTGTTGTTGCCCAGGAAGCTGCAGAAGAAGTTCGCCGCAATTCCCAAAAAGAAGCGAAACTCATTGTTCGTGAAGCGGAAAAAAACGCAGACCGCATCGTCAACGAATCATTGACAAAAGCACGCCGCATTGCAATGGAAATCGAAGAACTGAAGAAACAGTCAAAAGTTTTCCGCAACCGTTTCAAAATGATTGTGGAAGCGCAGCTTGATCTGATCGATACGGACGATTGGGAATCATTGATGGAATATGATGTCGATACGACGACACTCGATAAACTGGAAGACAACAACGAAGACTACCGTCCTTGACTAAGGGTGCAACACTCTTTATAATTACGACATACTAGATATGTTGAACTAATAATCTATAAGAAACGATATTGCGCAAAACAGCTTCGAAGACATTAGCCGACGCTTGCGAGGCTAAGTCTTTGCGACGAAGCAGCGAAGCGATGCAGGAGCACAGTGTTTGTGCCTGGGGGCTTGCGCTGAGCTAACTCGGCCTCGTTGCACTTCGCCCGAGTGGATCTCATCACTGCGTCGGCATTCGCCTGCTCCCCTGGGCGTCTTCGCTGTTTTGCTCCATATCTTTGAGACTCTCTTCACGAAAGATGATCACCCAGCGCCGGCGCGACTCAGGACGGAGCGGAGCAATAAGACGAGTGGTTTTCTCGGCTTATTGTGGGAGCTCTGTCCAAAGCGCCGAAGCGTTTTTATACTGGTTCACTTATATAGATTCATTAAAATCATAAAATATGCGTTGACGGAGACAGTAAGCATAGCCGATTCAGGAAAGCGAGCCGGGGACAGTGCAAGCCCGGTGCTGAAAGCTATGAAGAAAATCACTCTTGAGCAGAACCGGGGAAAATGAGTATCCGGTTCCGTTTCACCACGATACGGTGTTCGAGTGGCAGCGTTCAAGCTGCAACAAGGGTGGTACCGCGAGTCTGGCTTCTCGTCCCTTTCCAGGGATGGGAGGTTTTTTATTATGTTTACAGGAGGAATTAGGATGGATTACAAAGATACATTATTGATGCCGAAAACCGATTTTCCAATGCGCGGAAATTTGCCGAACCGGGAACCGGAAATGCAGGCAAAATGGGAAGAAATGAATATTTATGGAAAAGTGCAGGAGCGGACGAAAGACATGCCGTTTTTTGTCCTTCATGACGGACCGCCATACGCAAACGGTGATTTGCATATGGGCCATGCACTGAACAAAGTGCTCAAAGACATGATTGTCCGTTCGCGCTCGATGATGGGCTTCAATGCCCCGTACGTTCCAGGCTGGGATACCCACGGCTTGCCGATCGAACAGGCATTGACAAATAAAGGCGTCAACCGCAAAGAAATGACAGTCGCTGAATTCCGCAAGCTATGCGCGGAATACGCCTATGAGCAGATTGACAGCCAGCGCAGCCAGTTCAAGCGCATCGGTGTGCGCGGTGACTGGGAAAATCCGTATGTTACGTTAAAGCCATCTTATGAAGCACGCCAAATCGAAGTTTTCGGTGCCATGGCCAATAAAGGCTATATCTACAAAGGTCTGAAACCGGTTTACTGGTCCCCTTCGAGTGAATCGTCGCTTGCGGAAGCCGAAATCGAATATCACGATAAAAAATCGCCATCCATCTATGTTTCATTCCCGGTGACGGACGGTAAAGGTGTTCTTGCCGAAGGCACAAAATTCATCATCTGGACGACAACGCCTTGGACTATTCCAGCGAATCTCGGCATCACGGTCCACGAAAAACTGGATTATGTTGAAGTTGAAGCCAACGGGTCTTTATATATCATCGCACGTGAATTGCTTGATGAAGTGACTGCTGAAATCGGCTGGGAAGCGCCGAAAGTGGTGCGTGAAATGAAAGGTGCAGAGCTGGAGAATATCCTGACGAAACACCCACTTTACGACCGTACTTCTCTCATTATGCTCGGCGACCACGTTACGGTCGATTCGGGTACGGGCTGTGTCCACACAGCGCCAGGACACGGGGAAGATGACTTTTTGGTCGGCAAAAAATACGGGCTTGATGTATTATGCCCTGTCGACGAACGCGGCGTCATGACGGACGAAGCGCCAGGATTTGAAGGCCAATTTTATGACAAAGCCAATAAAGCGATTACGGAATCGTTGGACGAAGCGGGTGCTTTGGAAAGCTTAGCTTTCATCACCCACTCGTATCCGCATGACTGGCGTACGAAAAAACCGGTCATTTACCGGGCGACTGCCCAGTGGTTCGTATCAATCGACGCTTTCCGTGATAATATCCTTAAAGCAATCAAAGAAACATCGTTCACGCCAGCATGGGGAGAAACGCGTCTCTTCAATATGCTCCGCGATCGTGGCGATTGGAATATTTCCCGTCAGCGTGTATGGGGCGTGCCGATTCCGGTATTTTATGCAGAAAATGGCGACCCGATCATCACGCAGGAAACAATTGCGCATATTGCCGATCTGTTCAGAGAACACGGCTCGAATATTTGGTTCGAGCGTCCGGCTGCTGAATTGCTGCCTTCAGGTTTCGAACACCCGAGCAGCCCGAACGGCATCTTCACGAAAGAAATGGATATCATGGATGTATGGTTCGACTCGGGATCGTCCCATCAGGCTGTGTTGGACGAACGGGAAGATCTTCAATATCCGGCAGACCTTTATCTCGAAGGCTCGGACCAATACCGTGGCTGGTTCAACTCTTCATTGACAACAAGTGTTGCCATCAACGGAATCGCACCTTATAAAGGCGTATTGAGCCATGGCTTTACATTGGACGGCAACGGCCGCAAAATGAGTAAATCGCTTGGCAATGTCATCGTTCCTGCAAAAGTGATGAACCAGATGGGGGCCGATATCCTTCGCCTTTGGGTAGCATCAGTCGATTACACGGCAGATGTCCGCGTATCCGATGAGAACTTCAAACAAGTTTCAGAAGTATACCGCAAAATCCGCAACACGCTGAAATTCCTTCACGGAAATCTGGCCGATTTCAATGAAAAAGAGAATCGTGTCGCTTTCGAAGACATGCGTGAAATGGATCAGTATATGGCTATGAAACTTCAAAAAATGATTGAAACTGCCCGTAAAGGTTATGAAAACTACGAGTTTGCGACAATCTACAATGCATTGAACAATTATTGCGCAAACGATTTGAGTTCTTTCTATCTGGATGTCGCAAAAGATGTCGTCTACATTGAAGCCGCTGACCACCCGCACCGCCGCGCGATGCAGACAGTCATGTTCGATTCATTGATGTCCATCCTGAAATTGGCGTCGCCAATCATTCCGCATACGGCTGATGAAATGTGGTCGTACCTTGGATTTGTCGAAGAAGACAGTGTCCAGCTGACTGATTTCCCGAAAGCGGTTGTAAATGAGGGCTTTAAGGACCTGGAAGCGAAATGGTCGACATTCATGGCTGTTCGTGACGACGTGCTGAAAGCGCTAGAAGAAGCGCGCGCAGCGAAAACGATCGGCAAATCGCTGGAAGCCAAAGTGACGGTTTACGGTTCAGAAGAAACGAAGAACCTTCTCGCCTCTGTCGATGACAATGTGGCGCAGCTGTTGATCGTGTCCAATTATGAATTCGGTGGAGCTCCTGAAGAAGCACCGGCTGATGCATTGGTATTAAATCACGTAACTGTATCGGTTGAAAAATCTGAAGGTGAAAAATGTGAGCGCTGCTGGACAATTTCAAACAAAATCGGCGTAAGCGAAGCACACCCAACGCTTTGCCCGAGATGTGCTGATGTTGTAGAGAAGCACTATAGCTAATTGAAATTGAACCGATATTCCGCAAAACAGCTTCGAAGAGTTGAACGAAGCCTGCGAGGTCAAGTCTTTGCGACGAAGCAGCGAAGCGATGCAGGAGCACAATGGTTTTTCCTGGGGGCTCGCGCTGAGCTAACTCGTGCTTGTTACACTTCGCCCGAGTGGATCTCAGCACTTCGCTCGTAACGGAGTTGGCTTACCAACTCCGTTACTGCTCCCCTGGGAGTCTGCGCTGTTTTGCTCCATATCTCTAAAGACTTCTCTCAGCGCCGGCGCGCCTATGGACTGAGCGGAGCAATAAGACGAGTGGTTTTCTCGGCTTATTGCGGGAGCTTTGTCCTAAGCGTCGAAACGTTAATTACATGACTTTTCAATCGAAGGGAAAATAAATTGTTGAGGTCTGGAGAACCGTTAGCCCGGCTCTCCGGACCTCACCTATTTAGAGGCGGATTGTGTTAAAATAGAACGACAGATGATTTGACGGGGGAAACATATGTTTATTTATTATGCAATTGCATTGGTGATAATTGCTGCCGACCAGTTTACTAAATGGCTGGTGGTGCAGAATATGGAGCTCGGCGAACGGATACCGGTGTTTGAGCCGTATCTTGCCTGGCTTTCGCATCGCAACCGTGGGGCAGCCTGGGGCATGCTGGAAGGGCAGATGTGGCTGTTTGGGATCATTACCGTAGCGGTCATTATAGCCATCCTCTATTATTTCCATAAACACGCCCAGGGCCAGCCGCTGTTTCAAATCAGCCTGATGGTCATTCTGGGTGGTGCCATCGGAAACTTTATTGACCGGATGCTCCTCGGTGAAGTCGTTGATTTTATCGATGTGCTGATTCCTGTCATCAATTATGATTTTCCAATATTCAATATTGCCGATGCTGCACTGACAATCGGGGTTATCCTGATGATCATATTCGTGATCTATGACGAAAAACAAGAAAAGAAAAAGGTGTCTTAATGGAAATTGAAGATTTAACAATTCAAATTACAGAAGAAATGGCCGGACAACGAATTGACAAAGCCGTTTCGTCGATTGATGAAGATTGGTCACGTTCACAAATCGCCAACTGGGTAAAAGATGGAAACGTTCGGGTCAATGGTGAAATAGTCAAACCGAATTATAAAGTGCGTCCCGATGATGTGATCATTGCTACGCCACCGGTGCTTGAAGAGCTCGACGTGGTGCCGGAAAACCTCGATCTTGAGATCGTTTATGAAGACGCCGATGTTTTGGTCGTCAACAAACCGAAAGGCATGGTTGTCCATCCTGCGCCCGGCCATTCACGGGGTACACTTGTCAATGGCCTGATGTATCAGTGCACCGATTTATCGGGGATCAACGGAGTCGTCCGTCCAGGTATTGTGCACCGGATTGATAAAGATACATCCGGTTTGCTGATGGTCGCAAAAAATGACGCGGCACACATGTCACTGGTCAACCAACTGGTGCGAAAAAGTGTAACCCGCAAATATCTTGCTTTGGTTCATGGACATATTCCCCATGACAAAGGAACAATCGAAGCACCGATTGCGCGCGATCCGAAAGAACGCCAGAACATGTCGGTTGTGGATAGAGGCAAACATGCCGTGACGCATTTCCGTGTTCTTGAACGTTTCGGCGACTTTACACTGGTTGAATGCCGCCTGGAAACAGGGCGTACGCACCAGATCCGTGTCCACATGAAATACATTGGCTTCCCGCTGGTCGGCGATCCGAAATACGGACCGAAGAAGACGATGGACATCGGCGGCCAGGCATTGCATGCCGAAGTGATCGGTTTCGATCATCCGAAAACCGGTGAATACATGGAATACTCAGCTGAAATGCCGGAAGAATTCTCGGAACTTCTTGAATCTCTTCGAAAGAAGGATTGACAAAACCGTCTTTCCTTCTTTATACTTGAAAAAACAAATCGAATAATAACACCTTTAAAAACAGTCCAGAGAGGCTGAGAAGGTATTTACGCAAGCCGGAGGTCTGTCTTCCGTGCTGGACTTTTCTGCGCATATATCCTCCTGCCCTCCGGCAGGAGGTTTTTTATTTGCCCAAAGGAGATGAGACAATGGTGGAGAAAGCAGATATTCTGGACGAGCAGGCCATGGCAAGGGCCATTACCCGCATTGCCCATGAAATCATTGAACGCAACAAGGGAATTGATGACATCATACTGGTCGGCATCAAAACCAGAGGAGCGTTCATCGCAAGGCGGCTAGCTGAAAAAGTGGAGAAAATCGAAGGCAAAGCGATTAAAACCGGCGAGCTGGACATCACCCTTTACCGGGATGATTTGAGTGTCAAAAATAAAAACAATGAACCGCTTGTCCAGCAGGTGGATATCAAACACAGCATCGAGGGACAGAAAGTGGTGCTGGTTGATGATGTACTGTTTACAGGCCGGACCGTGAGAGCGGCGATGGATGCGGTGATGGATATCGGCAGACCAGCCCAGATCCAGTTGGCCGTGCTGATTGACCGAGGACACCGGGAGCTACCGATCCGCTCGGATTATGTCGGCAAGAATATCCCGACATCCAGCAACGAGCGGATCGTTGTTGAGATGAAAGAAAGCGACGGCAAAGACCGCGTAGCAATACACGAATAGTAGAGAGAGAGACGGGGGAGAAATTTTTGAGCGAAGCAGTATTAGATATACATGACAAACCGAAAACCGGCCAGTGGATTTCACTGAGCCTCCAGCATATGTTCGCCATGTTCGGCGCAACAATTCTCGTGCCGCAGCTGGTTGGGTTAAGCCCGGCGATCGCCTTATTGACAAGCGGTATCGCGACGATTATTTTCTTGTTGATCACCCAATTCAAAGTACCGGCATACCTGGGATCATCATTCGCCTTTATCGTGCCGATACAGGTTGCGACATTATCAGGGGGTATCGGCTCCGCAATGATCGGCGCGATGTTCGTCTCTGCAGTATATGCCCTTGTATCACTGATCATCTGGAAAACAGGCTATCAATGGCTGATGAAAATTTTGCCGCCGATCGTAGTCGGCCCGGTCATCATCGTCATCGGATTGGCTTTGGCCGGGATAGCAGTCGATATGGCCATGACAATTCCTGCAGCTGCCGGCGGTTCGGAATACAGCCTGCTGCATTTTTCAGCAGCAATCGTCACCCTTTTGACTGCCATCATCTGTACGATTTACTTTAAAAATATCATTTCACTGATGCCGATCCTAATCGGCCTGCTCGTCGGTTATGCCTACTCAGCAGCAATCGGCATCATCGATTTTGCGGCAATCGGCGAAGCAAGCTGGTTTGCGATACCAGACTTTTTGATTCCCGGTGTGGATTATTCCTTCCAGGTCACTCCGACCCTGCTGTTCATCATGGTGCCGATTGCGATTGTCACCATCTCTGAACACATTGGGCATCAGTTGGTTCTCGGCAAGATCGTCGACCGGAATTACATAAAAGATCCGGGATTGCACCGCTCGATTTTGGGCGATGGTCTTGGAACCTTTATATCTTCACTTATTGGGGGTCCTCCCAAAACGACATACGGGGAAAACATCGGAGTTCTGGCAATCACGCGGGTGTTCAGTGTTTACGTCATCTTCGGTGCAGCCGTCTTTGCCATCGTCTTCTCCTTCGCCGGGAAATTAATGGCGGCCATCGAAACGATACCAACCGCGGTACTGGGCGGAATTTCGATCCTGCTGTTCGGAATCATCGCTTCATCGGGCCTGCGCATGCTGGTCGACAACAACATCGATTTCGGCAACAAACGCAACCTGGTCATTTCATCTGTCATCCTTGTTATCGGAATTGGCGGAGCAAGACTTGAATTCAGTGAAACCTTTGTCATCGAAGGAATGGCGCTTGCGGCAATCATCGGGGTGCTACTCAACCTGGTGCTGCCGGGTCTGGAGAAAGAAGAACTTGACGACGGAACTGAATAACCACCTTTTAATGAATGTCCCGAGAGGCATGGAAAGGGTTGATAGATAAGGGCGAAGTCTGCCCTTGTTTCCTCACACCTTCCTGCCCTCAGGAAGGTGTTTTTTATGGGAGGAGACAAATATATGCCAAATATTTTGACGATGGACAACTTATCAAACGACACCATCATGGGGTTGATCGAACGGGCGACAGCTTTTGAAAAAGGGGAGCAGCTTACACTCGGTGGCACGGTCATCAATCTGTTTTTCGAACCGAGCACCCGCACGAAAATGAGCTTTGAAATGGCGGAATATAAACTCGGCATAACTGCGCTGCCGTTTGAAACCGGCTTCTCCAGTGTCCTAAAAGGAGAAACGCTCTACGATACGGTAAAAACTTTGGAAGCAATTGGTGTGGATGCGATTGTCGTCCGCCATAGTGAAGAAGAATATTATCGTCAACTTGAAGGGATCAAATTGGCAGTAATCAACGGCGGCGATGGCTCTGGACAGCATCCGACACAATCGTTGCTGGACTTGTATACGATCTGGCAAGAGTTTGGCCGCTTTGAAGGCATCCATGTAACGATTGCCGGCGATATCGCCCATAGCCGCGTGGCAAAATCGAATGCCGCAGCTCTTGCCCAGTTGGGTGCTAAAGTAAAATTTGTTTGTCCCCCGGAATGGAGTGGCGATTTTGAAAGTTCAGAACAGCTGGATGATTATATAGAAACAACTGATGTTGTCATGATGCTCCGTGTGCAGCACGAACGGCACGCAGACAGTGAACTGCTGCGGGTTCAGCATAAACGCCATGCAATCAGTGAGCTGCTGACGAAGAATCAATATCATGAGCGATATGGCCTAACCGTTGAGCGCGAAATGAAAATGAAGAGCTCGGCAATCATCATGCATCCGGCACCTATCAACAGAGGCGTCGAAATTGCGGACAGCCTGATCGAATGTGAACGCTCACGAATCTTTAAACAAATGGCAAACGGAGTATTTATCCGCATGGCAGTTCTTGAATACGCAATGAAAGGGAGAGATTGAGATATGAATTTATTCATCAGAAATGTAAACATGCTGCAGAACGGGGAATTGGCTCCGGTGAATATCCGCGTCACTGAAGGAAAGCTAGCCGAAATTGGAACAGAGCTTACCGCACACGGAGAAAAAGAAATAGACGGCAAAGGCCGAATGGTCGCACCAGGGTTTGTTGATGTCCATGTTCATTTGCGTGAACCGGGCGGCGAACAGAAAGAGACGATCGAGACAGGGACGAAATCGGCGGCAAGAGGCGGCTACACAACCATTTGCGCAATGCCAAATACGCGCCCTGTGCCGGACACGAAAGAAAACCTCCAGCACGTCAACGGCTTGATCGAAAAGAATGCGCACATCCGGGTTTTGCCGTATGCCTCCATCACGATACGAGAAGCAGGAAAAGAACGGACCAACTTAAAGGAACTGAAAGAAAACGGGGCATTCGCGTTCACTGATGATGGCGTCGGGATACAGGAAGCGGGCATGATGTTCGAAGCGATGAAGGATGCCGCTGCCATCGACATGGCGATTGTGGCGCATTGCGAAGACAACAGTCTGATCTACGGGGGCGTGATGCATGACGGTAAGCGCAGCCGTGAGCTTGGCTTAAAAGGCATACCTGCTATTGCGGAGTCGGTCCATATCGCACGCGACATTCTGCTGGCCGAAGCGGCAGGCGCGCATTACCACGTTTGCCACGTGTCGACAAAAGAATCGGTGCGTGTCATACGGGATGCGAAACGAGCAGGTGTGAGGGTGACGGCGGAAGTAACGCCACATCATTTATTGCTGACGGAAGAAGACATTCCTGGTGATGACGCCAATTACAAAATGAATCCGCCGCTTCGCTCGACAGAAGATTACGATGCGCTGCACGAAGGGCTGCTTGATGGCACGCTCGATTTTATTGCAACAGACCACGCACCGCATACTGCTGAAGAAAAAGCGAACGGCATGGATAAAGCGATGTTCGGAATCGTCGGCTTTGAAACAGCGTTTCCACTGCTGCACACAAAATTTGTCGAAACAGGGATGTGGTCGCTGGAGCAATTGATCGACTGGATGACAAAAAAACCGGCACAAGTGTTTGGTTTGCCATACGGTACGCTTGAAAAAGGGCAACCAGCGGATCTGGTGCTGCTCGACCTTGAAAAAGAACAGGCAATCGATGTGGCAACATTTGCATCGAAAGGGAAAAACACACCGTTTGGCGGCTGGAAATGTAAAGGGTGGCCGGTAATGACAGTGTTCGGTGGAGAAATCGTTTGGCAGGAGGAGGCTCATCAATGAAACGTTATTTAATCTTAGAAGATGGCACGGTATTTGAAGGGACAGCTTTTGGAAGTGAGGATGCGTCTGTTGGGGAAATCGTTTTCAACACAAGCATGACTGGTTACCAGGAAATCTTATCGGACCCATCGTATTGCGGACAGATCGTCACGATGACATATCCGTTGATCGGCAACTACGGCATCAACAGCGATGATTTTGAATCGATCGAACCCGCAGTCAAAGGTATGGTAGTGCGGGAACTGGCTGAGTATCCGTCAAACTTCAGAAACAAATCGACGCTGTGCGAATTATTCAAGACAAAAGACATTCCAGGCATCACAGGTATCGATACGCGCAAACTGACACGTCTCATCCGTTCAAAAGGCGCGATCAAAGGCATCCTGACAGCAGCGGGGGAAGAAGTTGATATCAACGATGTTGTGAGTAAGCTTAAAGAAACGCCATTGCAGACGGACCAGGTCGCACAAGTTTCCACCGCCCGCCCTTATCCGAGTCCTGGACGCGGCAAACGCGTCGTCTTAATCGATTACGGCATGAAGCACGGCATTCTGCGTGAACTCAATAACCGTGATTGCGACGTCATCGTCGTTCCGTATAACACGAGCTCACAGGATATTCTTGCCTGGGGACCGGACGGTGTCATGCTGTCAAACGGCCCCGGAGATCCGAAAGACGTGGAAGAATGCGTCGAAGTGGTCGGTGAACTGCTCGGGCAGGTTCCGGTGTTCGGAATTTGCCTCGGCCACCAATTGTTCGCCCGGGCTTGCGGAGCAGATACGTTCAAACTGAAATTCGGGCATCGCGGCGGCAACCATCCGGTACGCAACCTGGAAACCGGCAAAATCGAAATCACTTCACAGAACCACGGCTACGCCGTTAATGAAGATACATTGCAGGGAACACGGTTGAAAGTGACACACCAGGCGTTGAATGATGGCACAAACGAAGGCCTCACTCACTTGGACTATCCGGCTTTCACTGTGCAATACCATCCGGAATCGTCACCGGGACCAGAAGATTCCAATTACTTGTTTGACCGTTTTATCGACATGATGAGTGCAAATCGAAAGGAGCAGCAATATGCCTAAAAGACAAGACATCCAAAGTATCCTCGTAATCGGGTCCGGCCCGATCGTTATCGGACAAGCTGCAGAATTTGACTATGCCGGCACACAGGCTTGCCTCGCGTTAAGAGAAGAAGGCTACCGTGTTATTCTGATCAACTCGAATCCGGCCACCATCATGACGGACACGGAAATCGCAGACAAGGTTTATATCGAACCGATTACCCTTGAATTTGTCAGCCGCATCCTGCGCAAAGAGCGCCCAGATGCAGTTCTGGCTACGCTTGGCGGCCAAACAGGGTTGAATATGGCAATTGAACTCGACGAATCGGGCATCCTCGACGAACTCGGAATCGAAATTCTCGGCACAAAACTGGAAGCGATCCACAAAGCGGAAGACCGCGACCTGTTCCGTACGCTGATGAATGAACTTGGTGAACCTGTTCCGGATTCCGATATTATCCATAACCTGGATGAAGCGAAAGCATTCGTGGAACGCATCGGCTATCCGGTCATCGTACGCCCTGCATTCACGATGGGCGGAACGGGCGGAGGAATCTGCCACAACGACGCACAACTGAAAGAAATCGTCTCAAGCGGTTTGAAATACAGCCCCGTGACACAATGTCTCCTTGAAAAATCGATCGCAGGATTCAAGGAAATCGAATACGAAGTAATGCGCGACGCCAACGACACGGCGATTGTGGTCTGCAATATGGAAAATATCGATCCAGTCGGCATCCATACGGGCGACTCCATTGTTGTGGCACCGAGCCAAACTTTGTCTGACCGCGAGTACCAGATGCTGCGCAATGTGTCCCTGAAAATTATCCGCGCTCTTAAAATCGAAGGAGGCTGCAACGTGCAGCTGGCGCTTGATCCGGACAGCTTCAATTACTTCATTATCGAAGTGAATCCGCGCGTCAGCCGTTCATCGGCACTTGCTTCCAAAGCGACGGGCTACCCGATCGCCAAACTGGCAGCGAAAATTGCCGTAGGTCTGACACTGGACGAAATGATGAATCCGGTAACGGGTCGCACCTATGCTGCGTTTGAACCGGCACTCGATTATGTGGTGACGAAAATTCCACGCTGGCCGTTCGATAAATTCGAAGCAGCAAAACGCAACCTCGGCACACAGATGAAAGCCACAGGCGAAGTCATGGCAATGGGCCGGACGTTCGAAGAGTCGATCCTGAAAGCGGTGCGTTCGCTTGAGACCGGACAATTCCATCTGGAGTTGAAAAATGCCGATGCCATGAGCGACGAATGGATTGAAAAACGAATCCGTCGTGCAGGAGATGAGCGCTTGTTCTTCATTGGCGAAGCGCTGCGCCGCGGTGTCACGATCGAAACGATTCACGACTGGAGCCAGATTGACTTGTTCTTCCTGATGAAATTCCAGAATATTGTCCAGTACGAAGCGGTTTTGGCTGATAATATATACGATTTTGACACAGCGAAAAAAGCGAAGCGTTTAGGCTTTGCTGACCGCACGATTGCGAAATTGTGGAACACAACGGAACAGCAGGTTTATAACTGGCGCAAAGAACATAAATTGATGCCGGTCTATAAAATGGTAGATACTTGCGCGGCGGAGTTTGAATCGGAAACCCCTTATTTCTACGGAACTTATGAAGATGAAAACGAGTCGGTCCGGACAGACAAAGAGAGCGTCATCGTTCTGGGATCGGGTCCGATCCGCATCGGACAGGGTGTGGAATTCGATTATGCCACCGTCCATTCGGTTTGGGCCATCCAGGAAGCTGGCTACGAGGCGATAATCATCAACAACAACCCGGAAACGGTCAGTACCGACTTCTCGATTTCGGACAAACTGTATTTCGAACCACTGACAATTGAAGACGTTATGCACATCGTCGACCTGGAACAGCCGAAAGGCGTAGTGGTGCAGTTTGGCGGCCAGACAGCCATCAACCTGGCCGACAAGCTGGAACAGAATGGCGTGAAAATCCTTGGGACAACACTTGAAGATACCGACCGTGCGGAAAACCGCAATAAATTCGAGGCAGCACTCAATAAAATCGGCATCCCGCAGCCACTCGGCAAAACGGCTGTTTCCAAAGAAGAAGCGGTTGTGATTGCCAATAACATCGGCTATCCGGTATTGGTGCGACCTTCCTATGTTCTCGGTGGACGCGCAATGGAAATCGTCTACAACGAGCAGGACTTGAACTATTACATGGAACACGCTGTGGAGGCGAGCCCGGAGCACCCAGTGCTGGTCGACCGCTACCTCACAGGAATCGAAGTGGAAGTGGATGCCATTTCAGACGGTGAAAACGTGCTGATTCCAGGCATCATGGAACATATCGAACGCGCAGGAGTGCATTCCGGTGACTCGATCGCAGTTTACCCGACGCAGAATCTTTCACAGGAACTGATTGATACGCTGGTCGATTATACGACGCGCCTTGCCAAAGGTTTCAATATCATCGGCTTGCTGAATATCCAGTATGTAGTTTCAAAAGGCGATATTTTCGTCATCGAAGTCAATCCGCGCTCCAGCAGAACAGTACCTTTCATGAGTAAAATCATGTCGATTCCGATGGCAAATATCGCAACCAAAGCGATACTCGGCCAAAGCATCATTGACCAGGGATATACACCGGGACTCGTGCCGAAAGTCAAAGGCGTTTATGTCAAAGTCCCAGTATTTTCATTTGCGAAGCTGCGCCGTGTCGACATTACGCTCGGACCGGAAATGAAATCGACCGGAGAGGTCATGGGCAAAGATATGACCTTGGAAAAAGCGCTTTACAAAGGGCTCGCTGCAGCCGGAATGGAAATCAAAGATCACGGCACGGTATTGCTGACGGTGGCGGACAAAGACAAAACAGAAGCGGTAGGCCTTGCAAAACGATTCAAATCAATCGGCTACCAGATCATGGCGACAGGCGGAACAGCAGCGGCTTTCGAAGAAGCGGGAATTGCAGTTGCGCCAATCGGTAAAATAGGGGCGGAAGGCAGAACCTTGCTTGATGTGATCCAAAGCGGAGATGCCCAAATCGTCATCAACACGCTGACAAAAGGCAAACAGCCGGAACGCGACGGTTTCCGCATACGCCGCGAATCGGTGGAAAATGGTGTTCCTTGCCTGACTTCACTTGACACCGCTGCGGCGATGCTGCGGGTTATTGAATCGATGACATTTTCTGCAGAAGAAATGGGGGCTGGCAGATGATCAGACAACAGCGCATGACAGTGATTGCCCAGCAGTCCATTGCAAAGCATATTTTCGAGCTGACGGTTGAAGGGGATTTGGTCGAGGAAATGGCCGAACCGGGTCAATTCGTCCACGTCCGTGTGGCAGACAGCTTTGAGCCGTTGTTGCGCCGTCCGATTTCAGTTGCTTCAATTGATAAAGAAAGGAATAACTTTACGATGATTTACCGCGCTGAAGGCCGTGGTACCCAAATTTTGGCCGACAAGAGAGCCGGGGACGAAATCGATGTCCTGGGCCCGCTCGGCCACGGGTTTCCTGAGGAGCAAGCAGAGAAAAAAGCTTACCTGATCGGCGGCGGCATTGGCGTGCCTCCGCTTTACGAACTGGCGAAACAGCTCAACAGTCGGGGCATCGAAACGGTGCATATCCTGGGATTCGAAAGCAAAGAAGCCATTTTTTATGAAGAGAAATTCAAAGCGCTTGGCGAAACCCATATTGCCACAGTGGACGGTTCACACGGCACGGAAGGCTTTGTTACGCATATCCTGAATGAATTGCCGCATGATTTTGATACGTATTTCAGCTGCGGACCGACTGCGATGCTTGAAGCGGTTCAATGGGCATATCCACAGAAGAAGGGCTTTCTTTCCTACGAGCAACGGATGGGCTGCGGCATCGGCGCTTGTTTCGCCTGTGTCTGCCGCACGACAAAATCAGAAACGGATTACATCAAAGTCTGCTCGGACGGACCAGTATTCCCTGCAGGAGTGGTGATTACATGATTGATATGACAATAAAACTACCCGGACTCGAATTAAAAAACCCGATTATGCCGGCATCCGGCTGTTTCGGATTCGGCAAAGAATATGCACAGTTTTATGATCTCTCCCAACTTGGTGCCGTTATGATCAAAGCGACAACGGTTGAAACGCGGCTGGGGAATCCGACGCCGCGTGTTGCGGAAACCGCAGCGGGCATGCTGAACGCTATCGGCCTGCAAAATCCTGGACTGGAGAAAGTGTTCGGCGAAGAATTGCCATGGCTCGAACAATTTGATGTACCGATCATCGCCAATGTTGCGGGTACGACGACTGAGGATTATGTCGAAGTGGCGCGCGCCGTTTCGAAAGCAGCAAACGTCCACGCACTCGAAATCAATATCTCCTGCCCGAATGTCAAAAAGGGCGGCATCACGTTCGGAACCGATCCGGCAGTTGCCCGCGAATTGACGAGAGCGGTGAAAGAAGTTTCATCAGTGCCGGTCTACGTCAAATTGTCGCCTAACGTGACGGACATTGTGTCAATCGCCAAAGCGGTCGAAGAAGGCGGGGCTGATGGCATCACAATGATCAATACACTGCTCGGCATGCGGCTCGATCCCAAAACCGGACGCCCGGTTATCGCGAATATCACCGGCGGCTTGTCGGGACCTGCCATCAAACCGGTAGCTTTACGCATGGTCTACGAAGTAAGCAAACAAACCAACCTGCCGATCATCGGCATGGGCGGCGTCACGGATGTGGACGACGTCATCGATTTTCTGTCGGCCGGAGCCAGCGCAGTGGCAGTCGGCACAGCCAACTTCGTCAACCCGTTCGTATGCCCGGAAATCATTGGGAAGTTGCCGGAACGGCTGCACGAACTTGGTTATGACTCGGTGCAGGAAGTTATCGGAAGGAGCCACCGCCTATGAGAAACGACAGACCAATCATCGCTTTGGATTTTGCAACGAAAGAACAGACACTGGAATTTTTAAAACAGTTTGATGAAAGTCTATTTGTGAAAGTCGGAATGGAATTGTTCTATCAGGAAGGGCCAGACCTTGTACGTGAAATCAATGGACTCGGCCACGACGTCTTCCTGGATTTGAAACTCCACGACATCCCGAACACAGTGGAATCCGCCATGCGCGGCATCGCAAAATTGGATGTGGCAATGGTCAATGTCCATGCGGCAGGCGGCGTTGAAATGATGAAGGCAGCAAAGCGTGGACTCGCAGGCAGCAGGACCCAATTGATTGCGGTGACGCAATTAACTTCTACCAGTGAAGAAGGGATGCAGAAGGAACAAATGATCGATGTAAGCCTCGAAGAATCCGTTGTCCACTACGCCAGATTGGCAGACGAGGCCGGACTCTCGGGGGTGGTCTGTTCCGTTCATGAAGCGGAGGCAATTGGCGACGCATGCGGAGAAGAATTTCTGCGGGTGACGCCGGGCATCCGGCCGGCACAAGTGTCAGTGGATGACCAAAAGAGAGTAGCGACTCCTGACGAAGCGCGGGCAAAAGGTTCAACGCATATCGTGGTTGGGCGTGCCATTACAAAAGCGGAAGATCCAAAAGACAGCTATCGACAAATAGCGGCGGAATGGAGTGGTGAATGATGAAAAGAGCAACAGCTAAGCATTTATTGGACATCGGAGCAGTCCAATTGCGCCCAGAGGATCCATTCACATGGGCATCGGGAGTAAAATCACCGATCTACTGCGACAACCGCCTGACGATGTCGTATCCGACAGTGCGCAAGGAAATCGCCAAAGGGTTGGCAGACACGATTAAGGAATTCTATCCGCAATGCGAAGTCGTGGCTGGCACAGCGACAGCAGGTATTCCGCACGCTGCATGGGTCAGTGATCTGTTGGAAATGCCGATGGTCTATGTGAGGTCCAAGCCGAAAGAACATGGTCAGGGCAATATGGTCGAAGGCAAAGTGGAACCCGGCAAAAAAGTCGTGGTGGTGGAAGATCTGATTTCAAAAGGCGGTTCGGTGATCCAGGCGGCACAAGGCTTGCAGCAGGCAGGATTCGAAGTACTCGGCATCGTCGCGATCTTTACATACGACTTACCGCAATCGGTCGAAGCCATTGAAGAGGCAGGTTTTACATTCCACACGCTGACTGATTTTCCGGCGCTTGTCGAAGAAGCGGCAAGTACGGGAGAGATCGAGCAGAACGATCTACCGATGCTCGAAGAGTGGCACGAACAATTGAAAGCTGGAACATTGAAGAGCTGATCTTAGGGTCGGCTTTTTTTATCGAAGCATTCGTTTAAGTTTAAAATACTGAATTTAATGGCAGGATTATTTAACATTCTTCTTTTAACTGTTCGTAAAAGTGTATGCAATTTCACGAACGTTCGTAAAATCGTTTGATACGTTTACGAACGCTCTTTAGGGTCATTTTCAGCCCTTTTCAAAGCGTTCGTAAAAGTGTACTTTTACGAACGCTTTTTATTCAATTTATTATTAACGTTAATCTCAGCTATTTAATCGTGGTAATTATTGTTAAAATTGATGTAACGAAATTTTTAGAATCTCTTTTAAAATCTGATGGCTGTGCTATTCAATTGAAAGGGTGATGTCTTATGAAAATAAAATGTATCGGTAGAACCCAGGTCTCATTTATTTTGGAAGGAAAACGAATTCTTAAGGAGATGTTCCATTGATTTTAAGTGCAGGAAGATTTGATGTGGCTTCAGAAACAGAAAGATTGATTATACGGCCGTTACGGAAACAGGATTACCAAGAATGGCTAAGTGGATTTGAACTGCGAGATCGTTCCCAATACAGGCATGATCCTGGGAAAATGGACATGAGTGAATGCACACAGGACTGGTTTGAAGACTTGGTGAATAAACATCAGGAATTAGCCATAAATGATAGTGCGCACGTTTTTGGCATTTTTCGAAAAGAAGATGGAAAGCATTTAGGAATGGTTGATTTTTCAACCCTGGCCAGAAGCAGCTTTCAGTGGGGGAGAATCGGTTATACGATACACAATCAATACTGGAAAAAAGGGTATGGCAAAGAAGCCGTAAAAGAAGCGCTGCATCTGGCTTTTATCCACCTAGGATTTCACCGGATAGAAGCGCATATCAATCTGGATAATCTGCCGTCCATGAATTTGGCAGAGAGCGCAGGGATGAAATTTGAATGCAAAAGGGAGGGTTTTCTCTTTGAGAACGAAGAGTGGACGGATCACTTGGTCTATTTTGTGAATGCGGAGAGATAACTTCTTCTACTGTTAGGAGCGTAGCCAGAGATCATTCAGTAGCTGGAATTTATAGCTGAAGGATCAGTAAGAAATTTGAGAAAGCGAATGTAACTTAAGTGCAGTTAAATTACATTTAAATTGCTATAAAAAACAAGGAGGAAGAAAATGAAAAACAGTTCATCATTAATTATTGGTCTTGCAATTATAATAGGATTTGCAATTTTAGGGTTTTCTTTAGTAACGGCATTAGGAGAAAAAGATTCCGAAGCAGTTAGCACTAATACTGAACATAGGTATGAATTAATCCCTGCAAATGAAAATAATCTCATCATTTTTGATAAAGAATCAGGTCAGTATTGGAATAAATTCATACCAGTTGATGAAGGACCAACAACTTGGGAAAAAGGAGATTCTCCAATAAAAAATAATGAGTAGTAACCAATGATAGTAAGATCAGCAAATACAATCTGAATGTAACTTATTGTGAATTAAGTTACATTCAAAAACCTTATTCTAAAGGAATTTAAAGAGTAGTATCCTAGAGATATTATTTCCAAAATACTTTCTAAAATAAATGAAGTAGGAGGAGGAAAATATAGATATTGGACCAGTGAAGTGGAAAGAACTGATGCTAAACGGCAGTATAATTCTGTTTGTTGAAACCAAGGTTTTAGAAAAAAATATTAAAAAGATCGAATCTGAAGGATTTGAAGTAGTTCGGTTTGATTGCAGAGAATGGGATGAAGAGATTTTCCATAAAGAAGTTGCGAGGAAGTTGAATTTTCCAGCTTACTACGGTGAAAACTTAGCTGCGTTTAGTGATTGTCTATCTGATTTACCAATAAAGAATACGGGCCTTTTGTTGGTTTTTACTCATTACCAGTCCTTCCTTGCGAAACATCCAGAAGTAGCCATTGTTATGTTAGAGATCATCCATATAAACTCCTGGAGATTTTTACTCGAAGGAAAAGCTGTATTGAGTTTTATTCAATCGACTGATCCGGAAATATCGCTCCCTGCCATAGGTGGAATGGTCCCCGATTGGAATGGAGAAGAATGGTTTGATAAAGATCGAGGGATATAAATTAAATAAAGTGAATGTAACTTATTAACAATTAAGTTACTTTCAGTTCCCCGATTTTACTGACTTCAACAGAAAATCATTTCAAACTATTTTCATTAGAAAAAATGATACATTCAGAATGCTATTCTGTAAGCTTTTGAAGCTTGAATCTCAAAAGATATAGGGTTACATATCCGAACTTATCGGGAGCCTTTTAAATATCAAGGGAGAAAAGAAGTGCTGGAATCAGCTTTTTCTCTCTTTTTGTTTGCATTCACATACTTTAACAAACGCTTCGAAAAGTGGAATAGAAGTTTTTGAAAAAGGAATTCGAGCTATTTAGTTGAATTACCTAATATGTGCAAAGGGCATAAAGTTAAATGGTAATTTACTGGTGTTGCTGAAAAGTAGAACAGAGCTTTGTATGGTTCAACGGCATTAGAAAATCTAAAGGGGTGTTAGACTATGGGCAAGATTTACATAAGTCAGGAAGAATGGGGATCGGAGGAAGAGTTTATTATATTTAATGATTTCCAGAAGGTTTCGAAATGGTATATTGGACCTTCAGAATATGAAGACTATGTTGATAGAACCCGTGAATTCTTGTCTGACTTTATTTGCACGCAGGATTCGTTCCCCGTTTTTCTCACCTTTGAACCTTACAGTGATCAATCAGTGAAACTTGAAAAGTTGCTTAACGACAATGCGATTTCTTATACTTCTCGTGTAGAAGATATTGGAAGCAGAATGTTTCCCGTTTTCACGATCAAGCTGAAGGATGTACAAGATTTGCAGCTTGTCTTAGAAGAGACGTTTTGGATGGCAGCTGCCAATCAATTTTTCGCCTTTTCCTTTACCGATAACTGCACGTATAAATTGGTCATGAAAAAAACACTATGGAGAAAAGAGAAGCCTTATATGTTGCCTTATTTTCAGATGGAGGAAGATTCTACAGTTATAACGATTTGGCATGATGGGCAAGGGTTTAATCTTTATACGAGTAATGAACGATACAAAACATTGGAAAGTCTCATTAACCAATTGCCTAAAGGTATAATAGTAGAAAATGATTAAATAGAGACAAGGGGATTCTTCTCGCAAATGGTAAGTTTAAGAAAATATTTTCGACTGGGCTATTGGTTAACATATCATCCGATTATCGGGAGCTGCATAAATACGAAGGGAGAGAAGATGTGGTAGTGACCCCTTAAAGTTAGAGTTTAAATTATGCAGCTAATTGGCTGGCATGAATTCGGTAGTTTACCGGGCTCATGCCGGCCAATTTTTGCTTAATGCGTTCGTGGTTATAGTAGTGGACGTATCGTTCAATCTTCAGCTTCAGTTCTTCGTACGATACCAGTTCTTCTCCGTGGTACATCTCCTGTTTAAGCAGACCAAAAAAGTTTTCCATCGCCGCGTTGTCGGCACAAGTCGCCTTTCGAGACATGCTTTGGAAAATTCGGTGTTGCTTCAAAGACTTCACCCATAATCGGTGCTGATAATGCCAGCCTTGGTCGGAGTGGATGGTTGTCCGGTAAGCAGCCTGGTCTCCGATAATCGGCAGGGCATGGTGCAGCGAGTCCAGGACGAAGTCGAGGGTGGGGCGTTTCGACATACTCATGCATATGATTTCGCCATTGTAGAGATCCATCACAGGGCTTAAGTAGAGCTTTTCCTCGCCCATACATTTGAATTCGGTGACGTCCGTCACGATTTTTTGTAAAGCGTGCGATGTGTGGAACCGGCGGTTCAACCGGTTTTTTGCGATGGTGCCTACTTGGCCCTTATAGGAACGATAGCGCGATTTCCGAATGAACTTGATGCAAGTTAGGTTCAATTCGCCCATGATGCGCTGGACTTTTTTGTGATTGATGACGTAACCCTGCGCCTTTAATTCCAGATGGATCCTGCGATACCCGTAACGGCCTTCGTGTTTTTCAAAGAGCTCCAGAATCAACGTTTCCCATTCTAAATTGGGGTCTTCTAACCCGAATCGCTGGCGGTGGTAATGATACGTGGCTTCTGGAAGATCGACAATCTCCAGCACATCCGTTAATCGGAACCCTTCTTTTTGGAGTTCGAATGCCAGCGCTGCTTGTGCTTTTCGAGGTAGGCATCCGGATTCTCCTGGAAAGCGTCCAACTTTTTTAAATAAGCAACCTCCAAACGGAGAAGCTCATTCTCGCGTTCAAGTTGTTCTTCACGGGACATTGTCCTAGCCGGTTTTGCCGGTTTCTTTTTCGGATTTTTCGCCATGGGTGGCCGTCCTTTCTTTCTCAGGCCTTCTGCCCCTTCCGCCAAAAACGTCTGTTTCCATTTTACAATGAGTGTAGGGTTGTGCATCTTGAATTCAATCGCTGCGTCTTGGTAGGAAGCGCCTGTTTGTTTCATAAAGTGTAATACATCCAACTTGAATTGAACAGAATACACCCGGTACTTCTGCCTGTTACGCAAGCCCTCTTTTCCGAATGCCTGGAAAGCCCGCACCCAGCGTGCAATTTGTCCGTGGCTGGATATCCCATATCTTCGGGCTAAGCGTGGATAGCCCAACGGGCCAGCCAAATACTCATTGACGAGCTTCAGTTTAAATTCTTCGCTATATTTTATCATAGAAAAAACACCTCCAAAGTTAGATTTTTAACTCTAACTTTTGGGGTGCACCACCTGCGCTATGATCAGCATTGGCTCTCCCTTTTTCTCTATTAAAGTGTACTTTTACGAACGCTTATATTCCCAGAATTATATAGCTATTATATTTAGTTCTAAGTATATTTAGCGTAAGAGTTTCGATTCTGATAATAAGTGAGAAAAGATAACTAAGGAGGACCTATGGAAAAAAGTAAACTACGCATTATAAAAGCACCCCAAATGTTAGATTTGAACTCTAACTTTTGGGGTGCTCCACCTTTAAGCGAAATGCTTTTCTCATTTTATTGGGGGAATTGTAATAATATAAAAATAAATAACAAAAATGCGAAGGGAGAAGAAAGCAAAGCGATTTTTTGCCAGTTCGCAAACTTACTATATAAGTAATTTATAAACAATAGCGGAAGGAAGGAAATGAACCACCTTAACCAATAAAGTAAATCATCCATGTAAGGATTGGAGCTGATAGGGATACTTGAATCTAAAGGGACTCTTCCTAGAAGAAGATTTGATATTAAAAATAACAATAAAAAGTTTAATGCTAATTTCCATTTTTTATATCGAGATTTTAAAAGTATATAAACCGAGGCATTAATAAACGCGAACAGAGGAATTGCAATGAAATAATAAAGCATTGAACTAATCTCAAATAAAGCGGCAGCACGAAAAAAGGGAATAAATGCGAGAGCATGATAAAAAACGTAAACCACAGAACCCCCTATAAAATTCTTTAAATAAATTTCGCCCACTACATGCACTCTCCTATTAGTCATTTTGCAAAAAACTATACATAATCTTTTGAATACTTTACCAAATATACCCCGAAATAGATATAAAATATTTACTATTTTACTTGAAAATTTTAGTTGATATGTAAAAAAAAGATGCTATTCTATATTAAAGATTTAAAATTCTAAAAAATCAAAAAGAGAGCAGGAGAAAAATTTTGAATAACTTGAGAAGATTACCGTTTCTGTTAGGAATATTAGTTTTATTTTTATTCGGTTTTTCAAACGAGCAATCAGGTATTCCGGAAGTCAATATCAAAAAATTACCCAATATGATTGAGTTAAGTTGGAGTCCTGTTCCATTAGCAACTGAATACCTGATTTATAGGGATGGAAAAATAATATATAACGATATCAAAAATGGCTTTTCACATAAAAACTTGGAGGATGGGGAGTATGTTGAATATCATTTAGTAGCAATCGATAGTCAAGAAACTATACTTGCTCATACTTTAGTCAAAACGTCAGTTGTGCACCCGAAGTTTGCATCTCAAGTGGGTATGGACATAATTGTTTCGAAAGATTCAATTGCGTTGGATTGGAAAGATTTAGCTAATGCCGAGAAATATAGTATACAAGTAAATGAAGGCTTTCCGATGTTTAAATCTAATTCAGATATAAAACTAACAAAACTCGAAAATGAATCATCATATGACATATCTATGTTTGCTGAAGACACAAGTAATAAAACGAAATCTAAAGACGAAGAAAAAGGAGACCATTATATTACAGTACCAGTTATTACGCTTCAAGACTTTACTGGTTTGTCTTTATCTGAGCTATCTACCGAAACACCTATAGAAGAAGCGGTAGTAAACAGTACTACTGAAGGTCCCTACGTTGATCCTATAGAAGGCACAATCGGAATCGATGAACCTATAAATGGAATTGAAGGAGTTGACGAGCCTACTTTTGCGACTTCCGCAGGTAGTGTAAGTACTTTAAAGCATAGAACTTTTATTAGGCCAAATCCATTTAAATTTTCACTTTGGAGCTCTCCGACCATACAATGCGGAAAAGGAGATGGAAGAACTTTTTCTCCGACAGCTGGAACTTCAAGAACACAAGTTTTTGTAAGTGTTTATTGGGATACTAGAACATATGGTTTTTCTAAGTACGCATATGGATCTACAATGTATGACCGTACTTGTAATACAAGTACAGCATACACAAAATACCCTACTACATCTGGTATTGGATTAAGTGTTAAATATATTTATGCTTCAGAAGCGGGGTTCCATTTGACTCACAGAGCTGCATCCCCCCATACTTTTTCCGGTGTGCGATTACCGGATATTTATTATTACTATAACCTGACGATGACGAAGGCTGGAGCTACCTATATGTATGGAAGTCATGATCAGTTCCCATGGCATGAAATCTATCGTTCTAATAATGGAGGAACATGGAGAGAGTTATATACGTACTCTCCTACAAATGGAGGTGCCGATGCTTGGAAACTTATAAGCCCTTGGCCAAATAAAACAATTGATGATAGAAATTATTAATAGCTGGGAAAGCCAATTGCCATTACAGGCTTGGCTTTCTCTTCTTTGCTTAAAATTTGATCTATCTCTTAAGGAATAAAGATGATATATCGAATTTTATATTCAATTTTTCCCACTTTTATCTCACCCACGCGGGAGAGACTGATTTAAAGCACTTTGTTTAAGTGTTCATCTGCCTTTATGCAGCTTGAACTTTTAAACAAGGTGATTTTTTGCTTCTTGGAATAAAACAAAACTTTTTTAAGGAGAGTGTTTAGCATGAAAGAATAGACACTATTTGACATAGGACTTCCTAAAGTGAAAGAGAAGAAGGTCAAGAAAAGGAGAAAATATCGGTAAAACCTACTGTAGCAAAAAAGCTTGAAGTGAAAGTCACTGGATAATGGGCTATACAATTCGCAACAGAGTCTTATACTGGAAGTGAGTCAAGAAAGTGGATAGTAATTTCTTTAAACTCTATTCTTTAATGCCTATCGCACTCCGTTTGTGAAGCTTCCAGAGGAGGATCGGGGAAGTCAAATCTTGCACAGAAGTTGGGAACTAAATTGGATATTCAGGTATATCACTTAAATACATTTTTATGGAAACCGAACTGGCAACCAACTTTTAAAGAAGAACAAAGAAAAGTTCATTAGGAAATAGTAAAAAAAGAAAAATGGATTATTGATGGAGACGACAACGGAACTATAGATTATTGTATTAAATCAACGATATACCGTAATTCTCATGAGAGGTTCGAGAAGTATTTATTGAAGCGTATTAATAGAAAGTAATTTTCCTTTTCCAGAGTTCAAAGAGTTCCCCAAATAACTTCCGTCATATTCCTCTTTGATTTCAACCATATTATAAATCTCTTGGGATGTACTGATTTTTGTATCATCTATCCATAAGTAATATTTATTTTCCTCTTGAGTTTTGAAATCAATAGATAATACTCCAGCAGTTGTATAATCATGGAGTTGATAATAAGAGACAGTATAGATTGAGACTAAAGTGGCAAACAAGAGAAATGTTGGTACAATCCTTCTAACATGTATGAATTTTTGAGAACTTGATTGAATATACTTTACTCTGAAAAAAACAAAGAATAAAAAGAGAATCGGTGTAAGAAAGATCAGGTTTGCGATCCCGTAAACCACCTCATGCAGTGAATAACTCATGCTTATTAAGATTGAACTTCTCCCGATTTGAGAGCATAGAAAAGAAACGAGTGTAGTAAAGATAAATAACTGAAGGATCCTTTTTTGAAGTACGTAGTAATTAAGAACGGAAGATTGCTTCTTTAACATTTATTTTCTCCCTTCAAAAATGATAGTTTGTGAAACTACATTTTTTACATTATATGCCTATTATATAGATAACTTTTGTAATAGGCACTAACTCTTTTGATAATCCTATTAAATAAAAAATTTTATTTTAAAGCAGTGACATTAATGTTCTTTATATAAATTTTGGTAGATATGTGTGTGAATAAAGCAGCTAGAATCTTAGTTAACATATGAGAAATTATAGGTAGAACTGTGAAACTAAAGCTGTACTAACGAGAAAAAAGTGTTGGTTTGAAAGTGCCTTACGTTTCTATTAACTGAAAAATGATAATTATGAATGCTTAGAATGATATCACTTGTCGTATGTAGATACGTCGTATATACTGAATATATAAATAGTACTCTGAGGAGTTGATTCACATGCCGCAAATCAAACAAAAAGTTGGTCATCGAGAGGCTAGACTTCAGAATTGGGGGAACAGCAAAGCTGTTCGCCTCACACGAGATATTCTAGAGGAAGCCGGATTCAATGAAACTGAGGATGCTGTACTTGATGTAGAGATTGAGCCCAATCGAATTTCGTTGGTTCGAAAAAGCAAATTAACTCCCTTTCAAAAGTTATTTGTTGGTTACAATGGCGGAAAGCCTGAACCTGAATCACTTTGGGATGAAGTAGAACCAGTCGGAAAAGAAGACTGGTGATCAGTTAATAGGCTTAAAGATTATGTGCCTGTACTTAATCCTTAATGGAAAAGTACAGGCACTATTTAATTGGAGGAATAGTGATGACAAGATTTTATAAAGTTGGTGACATTATAAAGGTCGATATGTCCCCAGCAAAAGGGCACGAACAGCAAGGTTATCGTCCAGCCATCGTAGTTTCAGAAGAAAACGTACATAAAGAAACCGACTTGATTTGGGTCTTGCCAATAACCAATACGAATAAAGGGTATCCAACTCATGTACCGGTAAATGGAAGAACCAAGAATAGCAAGAAAAGTGGAGCAGACAATCAGACAACTGGGTATGTATTGTGTGAAAAGATAAAGGCAATTGATCCATCGGCTAGAGCAGCAAGATTAACAGACGAGGCTGATCAAGACTTGATTGAAGATTGTAAGGCTATTATCGATGCCATTACTTATATAGGATAAATAAAGCGGTGGCCGATCGAAATGATCGGTCTTTTTAAATACCTGAATATCATTTTTCGTTCGTAAAAGTGTACTTTTACGAACGGTTTTATTACCAAAATTATCTAGCTATTATATTTAGTTCTAAGTATATTTAACGTAAGTGTTTTGGTTCTAATGATAAGTGATAAAAGATAACTAAGGAGGACCTATGGAAAAAAGTAAACTTCGCGTAAGAAACGACGAGGATGGACCAACCGTGTTAATCGGCAAATATAATGTACAGGAATCGGTCCAGTACATCCAAACACACCAGATCAAAAGTATAGAGATTACTTATTACTATGTAGAATCACAAATCGATTTCTTGAGTGAATGCACTGCGATTGAATCTTTATCGCTACAAGGGCCGAATGTAAAGAATTTGAGCGGCCTATATCACTTGAAGGCTCTTAAAACTTTGGCAATCGATGATGTTGTGCCTTCCTTGACAATCGATTTCAGCCAATTGACCACGTTGGAGGAGATTTACGGCACACTGCCGCCTAAGGCAGCAGCAATCGGCAGCCTGATCAACTTGAAGAAAGTGCAGATCTGGGGCTATAAGCCAAAAGGGAAAGACTTAAAAGAATTCTCAGACATGAAAGCTCTTGTAGATCTCGAGCTCATCAGCTCCAATATCATTTCTTTAGATGGGATTCAAGGATTGAAGAAGTTGGATCGGCTAGCACTGTTCAGAATGAGAGCACTAACGGACATTGAAGCGATCCAGCATCTGTCGGGAAACTTGACAGATATCGAAATAGAATCGGCGAAAAACATACAAGACTTTGCGCGAATCGGAAAAGTCGGGTCGCTCGAACATTTAGGTTTAAATAACTGTGGAACGATTCCCTCTATCCGATTTATTAAGCAACTTCCTCACTTGAGAAGTATGAGGTTTTTGGATTCCACTGTCATGGATGGAGATGTATCTCCTAGTATCGAGCTGGAACACGTTTATTTCACGAATAAAAAACATTATTCTCATCGCCTGAAAGATGGGCCAAGGCTCAATGATCGTCCCACTTTTACAAAAAGAACCCCATCGGAAGAAACTGAATCGGTTTCACAAAACTACAATCAGGAGGAACAGCCCTTGCCTACGCAAGAGTGGAGAATGAGGATGGAAGATGGAGATGATGAGTTTACCGAAGAGAGTATAGCAGAAACGGAAACTTTGCTCCAAGACTTTCTGGCAACACTAGCCCATCTTCAAGCACCGTCTGAAAAGAAAATTATAAAAAAAGTGAAGGAAGTGGTCCTCCGTTTAAATGTACTGAATGAAAAATATGATTTTTTCATTGAGACACTTGAGCGAGAGGAACTGCATGATTTTATCATGGAAAAAGCCCAGCAAGCAGGGTTGAAGACAGATGAAGACATCACAGAAGAATGGCGGGAATGGTAAGAGGGTTTTGCATGATATTTATGGCCTAAGATATTGAACAAATGAAAGGTGCTTTTTTAGCGAAAGTGAATGTAAATTAAGTGCAGTTAAGTTACATTCAAAATTTCGCTAAAAATAAATAATTTCCATAAAATGTTATAATTGAATTAAGATATTGATTTGAAAATGGCAGGAGGAATGTCTAAATGTCTTATTTAAGCAAAATGGTATATGCGATTGCAAATATTAATCCACTTATTCTTGTATTCATTATTCTGCTGGTGTCATTGATATGTGGAGCCATTACCTTCTTCTTGAAAAAAGACGAGAAGCTGTTTTGGTCTCTCTTTGCTATTACGTTTGCTGATTTATTCTTAGGCTTCTTCTTCTTAATTTCTATAAACGTTTATATTGGTTTAATTCTTTTGATTCTTTTGCTAGCAATGATGATAAACAAATATTTAAAAGCTAGAAGGAAAGCAATAAACTAAAATGATTTGTTATCTGAATCAATTTCATAAATCGCCCTTTTAAAAAAGTGCAGACGATTTCTTGGATCATTTTTTCCATTTTTTAAATTTAGGCGGCTGCTAAAGCGGCGTGCTTGGCGGCTTTCAATCGGTCACTCGCCAAACGGCATGCGTTGTAAATTAAGGTCACGAATTGAAAATGGACTTTCGCTTTCTTGCCCGTCCGGTGCCGAACGTTATTCAAATCGAACGACTCCTTCAAGTAAGCGTTGACGCGTTCCACTGCAGCGCGCTGTTTATAGTACAAGGTCCATTTCAGGGAACCTCTGGCAGGAGAGGTGTATTTTCGAAGGTCTACTGACCTTTTGATTTTAAAGATTTTTTGGCAAAGGGAATCGTCTTTCAACGGACATGACGCACATTCTTTGGGACGGGAATATTTCAAGGTTTCGTATTTAGCGTCATAACTGTCGTAGCGATACGCGTGTTCCCGTACACACGTCGGCGCGAAATGCTCATCAAACCCGATGACTTCGCCTTCTCGGCGCGGGTTGTACGCAATAACGGCGTGAAGGTTCATCTCCTGCAGTTGTTGATAAATGGGTTTGTAATCGTAGCCCTTTTCCAGGATGCCCGCTTGAAAAAGATCCGGCATCGTTTGCTGGATTTGCTTCAGGAGGGGAATGGCAGCTTTTCCATCATTCAAGTTGCCGGAACTCATGAGGCCCCGGATAATGTACTGGCTGTTCGTACTGACAGCCAAATGAGCTTTGTAGCCGAACCAAAAGGTGTTTTTTCCATCACTATTTTTCTTGATGCCCCATTTCGGGGCCAGCGGCATCTCGTTTACCAGTGCCTCGGTGGAGGCATCCAATTGATGAACAATTTCTTTTTCATAGAGCGTCTTTTCATCTTCCTGCTTTTGTTTGGCGGCTTGCCATTCGGCTTGTTCGTCTTTCGGCTTCCGTCCCCGTTTTTTCGGAGCTGGTTTTTCTTTTTTCTTAGACACTGCCGGTTTGTCGCGTGCTTCAAAATGCGTGGCGTCAATCGCCAGAGATTCTTCTGTGATGAAACCTTCCTGGATCGCTAGAGCCACAAGTATGTCTTGCACTTTCGACAGCGCGTCAGTTTCACTGATCGCCGCAATCATGCGGGAATAAGAAGCTTCAGATGGGACGTCGTCCGATAACAGAAATCCACAGTCAAAACGAAAAAAAGGGTCTTGTTTTAAGCGCTTCACCAATAACTTTATCGTCGGAATACGCTCCACCACCGAGCGATCAACGAATAAATCATGGCACCGTAATTGCGTTCTCTCGGCGCGCCTCGATGCGTCTTCTTGTCGAAGATATGAAGAAGCGGATCCAGTTCCAGCGTCGAGAAAATAGCGTTAAATCGATGGGTAGGTTCCATCTCAAATAATTCATGCATGTCAAATAGGTTATCTTGTCTTATAATAGGCATAGAGCGCTTTCCCTCCTGTTTGTGTGTTGTTGTGGTGACTACCATTATACAGGATTTGGGGAGGTGCTCTATTTTCTTGCCGTTACACGCTTAGAGCCGCAAGGGTTCGGAATTATGAAATTTACTCATCTAGCGATTAATCGAGTTTTTAAATGTTGAATGTAACTTATTGTGAATTAAGTTACATTCAATTTCTAATACTCTTCGCTTAAAAATACTTCGATGTATTCCTTTAATTCCTCTTTTATTTCTTTAAGGGACTCATCTACAAGTTCTCCAATTATTTTACTTCCGGGTATGTTTTTCGTAACAGATAAACCTAACAGACTTCGCTGGCATTCCCAGATCGTAATTACATGCAAGTTAAGGAGTTCGCCAGGTGGATTGATTTTATCTGTTATGCCTATGGAAATAGTAGAACAATAGCCTGGCTGGAAATGTTCTGAACCATCAATGTTGAAAACCGCGTCAAAATCGAGGTTTCTATTCTCAAAAATGGATTTGTTTTCTCTTAATAGAATTTCACTGTGTTTTTTTAAGGCTGATTCCACCTCCTGAATCTTCGTCTTTAACTCTTGCGTAAAATCCTTCTGCTGATATTTCATACTAAAATCACTGCCTTTTGAAAAATAGGATAAAATAGTAATTCTAGATACGAGAAGTAAATCCTCTTAAAAGGCTTGGAAATTCTAATATGCGCTTGTAATACATCCTTTTTCGAATGTAATATATTAGCAAGTAAGTTACATTCAAATTGGCAGCTAGATTAAAGAATGGAGGTTAAATTATGCAAGAGATTATTAAGTTGTTGGAGACAAATAAAAAGGGTGTAGAAGAGTCAGCGATAAGAGAAACGGAACAAAAGTTGAATGTTCGTTTCCCGGATCAGTATGTTCAATTATTTAAATTGACCAATGGTCCTGAAGTTGGAGAGTGGACTTTATTTCCCATCAAAGATCCGAAGAATATGAAAAAAACGTGGGACGACGTGGTTAGGCAAAACAAGGAAGTTTTGGATGGGGAGATTTCCAATAACCTGATTGCGATTGCTGAAGACGGCACCTGGGATTACTTGTGCTTGAAAGTAGAGGACGGGAAAGCAGGCGATCCAGTTTATTTATGGCTCCATGAAACAGATGAAACGGAAGAGCTAGCTCCTACTTTAAAAGATTTTATTATTATTGCTCAAGAAGAACTAGAAGATTTTGATGAAGAATGAATATACCTAAAAAACAAATCCAGTTTCATTCAAAAAATAGATTACAGAATGATGCGTTTAACCGGCTGTACCTTCACCTTTAGTCCTTTGATGATAACCACGACAAGAGTTATTCCTTCTTTCCTTTAGCATGAGCGTCAATTATGCACTTCATAAGACTGTTTAAAAGGAGAATAACAAAGATGAAACAACTGGATAGCACAAAAGCCGACTTCTTAAAGGAACGGATTGAATCTACTTGGGATATTACACAACATTACTGGTACCCTCTTTATAAATGCAAGCGCAGTGATGTTCTAGCTTTTAATGATGATTATATTGAAGGAATTGAAGAGAAAATAACGGATGTCCGTCATATACTCTTAAAACTTAACTACGATTCTGCATATGAGATGAACGAAGATCGACTGGTGTGGTTAATCGATACCGATGCACTCGTTCCAGCTATGGGCAAAGATAATGATGAAAGATTTTGGTTCAGCGAGGATATGAGTTGGATTATTTATGCTTCACATGAAGGGTCCATTACTTTTGGAGGGGAGGAGCTGCTTAATCAAATAAAGTCGAAATGGGATGATTGGCAGTCCAATCTATTCGCTATTGAATCCGGCCAAGTGGAAGACGAGTAATTTGCTTAATAAACCCGGAACAAACATCTTTTTTAATAAATTTTCTCCGGCATTTAAAACTGTTTTTAATATTAAGTTTACATATCAGTACTTATCGGAAGCTAAATAAATATAAAGCGAGAAAATAGGCAGATTAAAGCTTGTTTTCTCGCTTTTGGTGTGTGGAAGTGTACTTTTATGAACGCTTGGAATTAATTTGAATCCTTTGGATTTGCTTCTATCTTTAAAATTGGGGAATGGTAAAATAAGTATATAGAAGCTAGAAGAAGATTTTTTATGAAAAAAGAGATTGGTACTTATGAAAATGGGTTACAAGTAGGCGTTCGCTTATGGGGAAGCGAAAATAAAACAACGCTTTAAAATGGTCAGTGGAGAAATTATTCCCCTTAACACCTTAGAGCAGGCAAAGAAGTAAGACCCAAAAACGAGGTGTCAAATGAAAAAAGTGTGGATTGTTTGTAATGGCATTGCGGTTCTAATTCTTGCAACTTTGATCGTGCTGGATTATGTCGTAAATGTCGTACAGAGCGGAGATTACACTAATAGGAATTTTATGGGGCTTGCTATCTATTTATGCGGGTTCAATATCCTGATCGCAATGCCCATCTGGCTCATTGTCCTGCTGATGAACCGCTCCCGGATGAACCGGAAATCTTTTTTGATAGGGTTGGTTTTATTTTTAATATTCCTTGGTATGACCGCCTATCCGGTGGTTTCAGCCATCGGGTATATGGCTTAATCCGATGGTTGAAAGGTGAGCGTGTTAACGTTTTATTCAAGTTCTAAAATCGCAAGAATTAGTGAAGAAACATGGCCTGCCTTTTGAGGTGGTCCTTTTTTGTTAAGAAGAATTGTTAATATTGTTTCAGCAGTTATGAATCGCTTATACAATGTTTATTAATAGTAAATGCTGATATCTGTTTAGAATTATTTACTTTAATAATGAGTCGAGTTTGCTGCATTGCAATTGTTAATAAAAAGAATAGTAATCAAAAAAATGAAGCTTTTAGAGAGGACAAAAATGAAAACAACTGGTTTACCAAAACTATAACTAAAAGAATTAACTCTTAACGATATTGTGGAGTGCTTTCGATGGTTTCTTGATAAAGCTTTTAAATACGCCTAAAAGGTATCCACTGCTTACCAGAGAAGAAAATGTAGGCTAGATTAAATCCGGTATAGATAAATCCTTTCTATAAAACCAGTTAACATATGCTGGGTTTCCAGCAGTTCTATCAGTAAAATCATCTTAGCGTGAAGAACACAATAAAAAGAAATGCAAGAATGGCCGCTGTTTCTTATCAAACAGCAGCCATTTATCCTTTTGGGGTTAATAGTGGAGCCTGTGGCTGATATTTTTAAGGTATAGGATCCCGGTATCTATACAGAATGGTAATAGGAAAGGAAAAAAGATAGACTTGACAAAGGATGTTGTGGAAGTCAGGAATTGGAGGTCTAAGGATGTTTGAACTGATGAAGCGGATCGGGAAAATTAACACAGCCAAAGTAGTCGTATTTGCATTCCTTTTTTATCTCGCCAGTGCTTTTATCATTTATTTTTTGGAACCCCAAACTTTCTCTACCCCTTTTATCGGGTTTTGGTGGGTGCTGACTACGGTTACGACTGTCGGGTTTGGAGACTATTCCCCCGTGACCGTACCCGGTATGCTTTACGGCATGTTCCTGTATTTGTTCGGTATTGGGTTGGTCGGGATTATTCTTGGGAAAATTGTGGATTCATATACTTATTACGGGAGGCTTAAAATGGAAGGGAAATTGGACTATAAAGGAAAAGACCACTTTCTGCTTATTGGATGGTCGGAAAGTGTAAAAAAGACGATTGAAGAGATCTTGTTGAGCAGGGATATTCAAACAGACGTTGTATTGATTGATCATGTAAAGGAGTCTCCTTTTAAGCACGATCGATTTCATTATATTCAGGGAGACCCTACGGACATCAAGGTATTACAAAAAGCAGGCATCGATTCGGCTCGTTCTGTTTCGGTATTCGCTTCTGAAAACGCAGATGATGTCCTGGCGGATGGGAAAACCCTTCTCATTGCTTCAGCTATTGAACAGTACGCTGTTGAAAGCCGCCAACAAATATATACAATTGCAGAAATTATGCACGAGGCGCATAGCCGGATGTTTCAGCACGCGGGTGTTAACGAATTTGTTCTTTCGAAGGAGTCGTTTCCTCATTTAATGGCGAAAGCACTGCTTCACCATGGATCCAGCCGGTTGTTTATGCAACTGCTAAACCATACTTACGGAGAAAATATTTGGGAGATCAAACCGGCTTCACATTGGAAGACCTATGGCGATGCTTTTGACTCTCTCAGGGAACAAGGTGCTAATCTGATTGCGCAGGAAGCGGATTTCAGCATTATTCGCCGCTTGGATGATCAAATTCCAAAAGACACCTGGCTCTACATCATTTGCAATCAGGAGACCTACGAGAATTTGAACTTGGAGTAACTCCTGTGAGTATGTTTGAAGTTTATCATTTTGCTTATTGATTTTCTATTGACAATGACATTGAACAAGCTTAGATTTCAGTCTGTTGAAACAGAATACATATGAACCTTTGAATCACTGAATCAGAAATGAGCAGGGAAAACAAGTTAGACAAGAATGTATTTAACTGGGGTGAATCTTACTTGTGGTAAGAAGGGATACTCTCAGTCCCGAATCCGACAGCTGACCTCCTAAGCGTTACACAGTAAGTAGAGAGAAGGATCCGAACATGCGCCTGAGACCACTGTATTTAATGTGGTCTTTTTTTGATGGACTAAACAGAAAAGAGGGCACGACTTGAAGAAACGATCTATCTAGAGCTTTGCAAAAGGGAGAAGTGGGCTAAAGGTGTTTGGCAGAGAACTCCAGACAGATGAGATTATTCGTTCTTACATCACCATAAAACGCCTGCCATGATTTGCACCAAAGGAGTTATTGCGTTGACGTATCCCGAACCTTTTCCAATTCGTGAGACAATGTTCGAAGTATCATCATCTTTTAGGATTTTGTGGGCAGGTACAGGAAGTAGAGAATCAATAGACTTAGCTTCTTTCCTTCTTTATGTTTAGATATACATTTACGCACACTTTAAATGGAAATCTATTAAGCATTTGAAGTCCGTACTAAAAAAATTATAAACAAAACAAATCTTACACTTAACCTACTAGTAGGTTGAGTGTACTCAAGCAATCAGAAAGTACAATTAAAAGGAGGAAATGTAATGTTGTTTAATGATAAAGTAGTCATTGTTACTGGTGGAGGAACGGGAATTGGTAAGGCGACTTGGAATATCGAGTCAGCTCAAAAGAACAATTGTGAATTATCATGGCCTTTGTGCAAGGCACCCAATTATTAGCCAGGTCTTTAAATAACCTTCAGTATTATGACATGATGGTCCAAAATCTGCTTAAAAACTTAAACATTTTTACAAGTCCGAAATCCCAGTGATAGTTGCAGAATGGCCAAAACAATAAAAATTTCTTTTAAATATTACAATGAATTGAAAAAAACAGTTGGAAGGAGCAATGAATGTGAAGCATCCTATAGTTATTATCGGCGCTGGTTTAAGCGGCCTCCATACAGCCTCATTACTTACGGAACAGGGTATTGCCTGTCGAGTTTTGGAAGCAAGAGATCGGATAGGGGGAAGAGTTTTAAGTATAGACGATCCCGACAGAGCAGAATCGAAACAATTTGATTTGGGACCGACCTGGTTTTGGCCGCAATACGAGAAGATAATCGGTGGCCTTGTCGACCGTCTGAATCTGGAGACGTTTGATCAATACACTGATGGCGCCATGGTTTCAGAGCGAAGCCTAAATGGACCATTACAACGTTTAGTTTTGCCTGAAGGCTCCATGGAAAGATCCAGGCGATTTACTGGAGGTGTCCAATCCCTAATTGATGCTGTTGAGAAGACGCTTCAGCCAGGTACAGTCGAATTAGGGAAGCGCGTTACAGCCATTCGGTTAGACCAAGCTGGCGCTATTAGAATTGAAACAAAGCTTATTAATGGAAAAAAAGAAGAAGTTTCTGCAAGTGCTGTCATTTTAGCTTTGCCACCCCGGATTGTAGCCCAACACATTGAATTCTCGCCTTCGCTGCCTGCAGAAGTAATGACGGATTTACATAATAAGCCTACTTGGATGGCCGGCCAGGCGAAGGTAGTTGCTGTTTATGAACGTCCTTTTTGGAGAGATGCTGGACTTTCCGGCTTTGCAACGAGCTGGGTCGGTCCTTTGCAGGAAATTCACGATGCTTCTCCTGTTCAAGGACCAGGAGCACTATTCGGTTTCTTTGGCATGCAGGCAGCTATGCGCCATGAGCTTGGAGAGGATGAACTTAAAGGAATGGTCATTGAACAATTGGTACGTCTTTTTGGACCCGATGCCAAAAATGTACGTTCGATTTTTTACAAGGACTGGTCCAGTGATGCTGAGACGGCTGTGAAGGATGACTCTATTCCGCTGAGGGATTTTCCGGCATATGGGAAGCCGCCGCAAGCGGGAATATGGGAAGACAAAATTCTATTTGCCGGCACTGAATCGAGCCCGCAGTTCGGCGGACACCTTGAAGGTGCAATTTACTCGGCTGAACAAGCAGTTGTAAGAATCACTGAATTAAAAAACAAAGTGCTTTAAAATAAACCCGACAGTCCTGTTATAAAAAATTAATAGCAGATTTTTATGTCATGTTTTAATAACTCGGTATAAATTTACAATTCTGCTTAGTGAATATCATGCCGACAATTTTTGTGGATAAGCTTATACGCAGGTTAGATAGATGTTAGTTAGGCTGTTAACAAAACCGTAAAGAATCGAAATCGATTCTTTACGGCTTTTTTTGGTATATTTTTTAAAGGAAGGTTAGTTTGAATAAAACAAAATATCAACATTAAGATTTATTGCATTCATTTTTCAAGAAAAGCCTTTTTAGCGAATGGATTTTAAGCAGCTGTCATTATCCGATGAAATACTCCCTGTAAAAGAAGAATGTCAGAATGAGTGCAAACAGAAAATAAGCAAGAGAACCGAAAAAGACAAAAGAAGTACGTGCTGCTTTATTTGTAAATGGCATTCGAATGCCGGTTTCACCTCGTGTTTGCATATCTGATTGCCGCACATAAGGGTTGGTTCCACCAGTGAAACTATGAGCAAAACCAACGCAGACCACTCCCAGCGGAATAGAAACGTCAATGAAATTCAGATTGAACAGAGAGGAGATCAACCAATTTACTATTCCAAGAACCAGGACAGTTATAGTGAAAATAATTGCTTGCTTCATCAGTTTTCCTCCTGGGGTTCTGAATTTCTATTGCCGAAAAAGGAGGAGCTATCGATAAAATGGTTGGGTTTATAAAAGTCTTCTTAAGTCTTTATGGTGATGGATAATAATAGTTTCAACTATTTGGAAATTAGAAGGCGTGCTGATATTCTCATTAAAGTCATAACACCGCCTGAGATTTTGGAGTGCAGCTCTCTTTCCGGGATAGTATAGTTTTAAAAATGAAATCGATATTGAAGTTAGATCAAATTAAGATAAAAACTTAAACACTAAGCGCATATTGAGTGTGAAATTAGTGTAATATGATTCCTTAAGGAAATAGGAGGTAATTCTATTATCTGATAAGGAGTCACCGATCTAAGTTATTTACTATAGAGTTGTTGCATTCGTTTGAACCGTTTATTAATAATAATCGAATGGAATAATAATATAGTTGATTTATACAATCACTGTACATAGGAGGATGATTTAATGATTCATAAATTTACCAGGAGAGCTAATATGATGAAACCCTCGGATATGCGAATCATCTTAACAGCCGCAGAACAACCAGATTTGATATCTTTCGCTGGCGGTCTGCCAGCTCCTGAACTTTTCCCTGTTGAGGCACTGAAAAAAGCAAGTGAAGCTGTTTTTACTGAAGATGGACCGGTTTCCCTTCAATACAGTCCTACTGAGGGTTACAGCCCACTCCGCAGCAAAACCCTCGAGCGAATGGAAGAAATCGGCATACAGGCGAATCTGGATCAAGTTATGATTACGTCAGGTTCCCAGCAGGCGATTGATCTGACGGGGCGCCTGCTTCTTGAGGAGGGCGATACGGTCATATGTGAAAGCCCGACTTATCTGGCTGCGCTTAACGTTTTCAACATCTGCAACGCCAATATTGTAGACGTCGAGATGGATGAAAACGGCATGCTCATGGAAGTGTTGGAACAACAGCTTCAGGAGAATCCAGATGCGAAATTTATCTATACCATTCCCGATTTCCAGAACCCGACCGGCCGCACGCTCAGTCTGGAAAGAAGAAAACGAATGCTGGAGCTGGCTCAACAATACGACGTACTTATTCTGGAAGATAATCCGTATGGCGCCATCCGCTTTTCCGGAACACCAATCTTGCCAATCAAGCATTTTGATACAGAAGGCCGTGTCATTTATATGAGTTCTTTTTCTAAGATACTGGCACCGGGGCTTCGGCTTGGCTGGATTTGTGCGGATGAAGTGGTAATTGAAAAGTATAGGGCATTCAAGGAATCAGCAGATATGCATTCCGATGGCTTTGCACAACGGCTTACCTCAAAGTATATGGAACAGAACGACATCAATGAGCATATCAAAAAGGTAAACACCGCTTATCTTGACAGATGCAACACAATGTATTCATGCGTAAGCCAATACTTCCCTGAAGCTGTTACCTGCGTGAAACCGGAAGGCGGACTGTTTATATGGGTGGAACTTCCCGACACCATTGATGCCAGAAAGATCTCGGTAGCGTGCCTTGAACAGGGTGTGGCTGTGCTTCCTGGAGAGGCATTTTTCGCAACCGAGTCACAAAGCAATGCACTTCGCCTAAATTTTTCAAATGCTTCTGAAGAGCGGATTATTGAAGGCATGAAGCGTATCGGGGAAGTACTTCATCTGGAATTAAGAACAGAAGCAGCGGTGAAGTAATCCGTTAATTGCCTTTCCTGAAAGCTATAAATAGTGTGAAATATGTAGGTGGATTATTCTATATAGAAATTTTAAAGTGTGAAAAAGAGGGGTGAGTTTAAGATACGCAACAGATCCCAACTTATTTAATATAATGGTGGAAGTGTATTGCAGCATAAAGCGCGCTACTCTTCCTTTTTTCTTAGAAAGCGTATTTTTAAAATATGAAAGCACTTCTGGATCAGTTCCTGATTAATCCACACATCATTTGTAGCTGGAGTGATGGTGATTGTCTCTTCGTTACATTCATAATTGGCAATATCCAATTTCACTTCAACAGATTGTTATGCGTCTTCTTTCACAATGAAAATCCTTGTCGTAATATGAAGTGGAAGGGAGGACGCGGATTTGAAAAATAAGTTAATTTTTGCACTTCTCATCGTAACGACGACCAGTTTGATGGGGTCTTCCTTTGCAGTAGGGAAAATTGGCTTGTCCTATTTTTCCCCATTGTTGCTTGTCGGTCTGCGTTTTACTATGGCTGGAATTTTAATGGCAGCTTTTGTCTTATTATTTAAAAGGTCACATCCAAGAAATGCAGCGGACTGGCTTCGGATGGCCACAGTAGGGGCTGTCCAAACGGCGGGGGTGATGGGAGCAATCTTTCTGAGTTTGCGTACAATCACTGCGGGTGAGTCTGCAATTTTGACTTTTACAAACCCGCTGCTTGTGGTCATTTTCGGCACATTGCTGATGGGGATCCATTACCGGCCGGTTCAGTGGGGAGGGGTTCTGGTAGGCTTTGCAGGAGTGTTTATTACGATGGGAAGCCATTTGAATCTGGAGGTAGGAACTCTTCTCGGATTTCTCAGTGCAATATCGTGGGCAATCGGCACATTGCTGATTAAGAAATGGGGCGAGTTGTTCGATACGTGGGTATTAACGGCTTATCAGATGTTGTTCGGCGGTTTGATCTTACTGGCAGGCAGTGCATTACTGGAAGATTCTATGCTGGTGATTAATACGGCTTCAATATCCATTCTAATATGGCTCACAATTCCCGCTTCCATCGTTCAATTTGCCATTTGGTTTTTCCTGCTGAAAAAAGAACATCCCGGAAAAGTCAGTGCATTTTTGTTTCTCGCGCCATTTTTCGGTGTAATATCGGGTTGGTTATTGCTGGATGAACAAGTGGGGTGGTCACTGGCAATTGGAGGGGCGCTGATTTTCTCAGGCATTTTCCTGGTTAACTGGCCCGAAAAACCGTCGAAACAGGAACTGCCGGAAAAAGTTCTGCCCTAGAGAAAAATGGGGAAATTCAGGTATGATTACTTTAATACAGATAGCTTACTTGCCATAGCCTGACCAAGTTAACCTGGTTGGTATGCAAGTTATTTAAGGTGAATTATTAGATATGGATAATTGTAAGGGGATAGATTAGGGTAGGAGGCTCTTATGTGAAAAGAATTATACTCGGAATCGTAATTTTTGTTATAGTAACTGTTTTGTTCGTGCTGCAAAATGATTTGGAAATCGCGATGAATGTGACCGGAATAATAGGGCTTGTCGGCATTTTAATCGGAGGTTTCTTAAAAACGGGTTTCATCAGCTCCTCTGCGCCAGTACTGGGAAATTTAGCCGTTATAAAATTAGATAACGCAATCAATGTATCAAACACTATCTTACTGATTGCTTTACCTAATTTTATCGGGGCCATCTTGTTGTATTTTATAATATAGTGATTTATAAAAATGATTATTGTGTAGTGCACCGGAAACTTAGCAATTAAGTTTCTGGTTTTTTTGAACTTATATTTTTAACGGATAGTTAATTATTGTGTAAATTTTTGAATTATGAATTTTGCGAATAACCCGTAATCTCAGCTTTGCGAGTAATGCCAGATAGGTAATTGAAGAATATTTATAGGATGTATTTCGTATTGTTTCGATTTCTTGACTGACTCCCGTTCTTCATTATAAATTCCTCCCGAAAGTATTTTTCAGCTGCAGAACAGAACCTGAAATCAACAACTTTTTCATGTATGATGAGGAGAGAAGCTAGTCACTCAGCAGAAAGGATGATTCCAATGGCAGTTACGCAACAGCAACTCAACGATTGGCAGCAGAAGTACCCTTTATTATCCGACGTGATGGATTTTCGGCCGGTGTTCTGGCTGAATCCAAGTCAAACGAAAACATCGGATATCGGGCAACTGGCTGTAACGAAAGAAGAAATGCAGGGAGCGGAGGAGCTATGGCAGCGGTTTGCGCCATTTTTGGCAATAGCGTTTCCTGAAACGGCAGAAGCTGGAGGAATCATCGAGTCACCATTGAAAGAAATCGAAAACACCAAAGACATTATCGAATCTTCTTACAGCACAACAATTCCCGGCAGGCTGTTTCTGAAATGTGACAACGAACTGGCGGTGGCGGGGTCGATCAAAGCACGCGGCGGCTTTTATGAAGTGCTGCACCATGCGGAGCAATTGGCGCTGGAGAATGGCATGATCACTGAAGGTGATGATTACAGCAAGTTTGCTTCCAGGGAATTTAAGGATTTCTTCAGCCAGTATTCCATAGGCGTGGGTTCGACCGGCAATCTCGGGCTCAGCATCGGCATCATCAGTGCGGAGCTCGGATTTTCAGTGTCGGTTTATATGTCTGCGGATGCGAAGGCGTGGAAGAAAGATTTACTCCGGTCCAAAGGCGCCATTGTCCACGAATTTGAAGGCGATTTTGGTGAAGCCATTCTCGAAGGACGCCAACAGACAAAAGAGAACCCGATGGCTTATTTTGTCGATGATGAAAATTCGAAGCACCTGTTCCTCGGTTACAGTACCGCGGCTTTCCGGCTGAAAAAACAATTGGATGAGCTGGATATCAAAGTGGATGCCGAACATCCACTTGTCGTTTATTTGCCATGCGGTGTCGGCGGGTCGCCGGGTGGCATCACGTTCGGGCTCAAGGAGATTTACGGGGATGCCGTCCATTGTTTCTTTGTGGAACCGACCCATTCGCCGTCTGTCCTAATTGGCTTGATGACAGGTGAAAAGGAAAAAGTATGCGTCCAGGATTTCGGAATCGACAATTTGACAGAAGGGGACGGTCTTGCCGTCGGCAGGCCATCGAGTTTCGCTTCGTCAATTAGTGAAAAACTGATCAGCGGCGTTTATACTCTTGAAGATGAGGAGTTATATCGCTTATTGGCGATTCTGGCCGATGGTGATGACATTTTTGTCGAGCCATCCGCCGCATCGTCTCTACTCGGACCGGTGAAGTTGAGCGAAGAGAACTATTTGTCTTCCCTTGGCGTGGATCCCGAAAAGGCTGTGCACATTGCCTGGTCAACCGGCGGCGCATTGGTGCCTGAGGAACAGATGCAGGCGATGTACCAAAGAGGCAAGAATTTACGAGAATAAAGATTCATTTTCTTGAAGCAAGAAGGAGCCGGAATGATGCAAAGATGTGCAGAGTGCAATCAACCTTTCAAATGGAACCAGTTTTATAAGTCATTGTGGCTCGCTTTTCGGCCGGTGACGTGCCGGAATTGCGCAACGGTACATAAAGTTGCCAGTGCCTCCCGGTTGCTGGCGACTCTATTGTTGCTGGTGCCTGTGATTTATATAACGATCTTCATGCAGAACCTTGGACTGGGGGAAGTCGTGCTGCCGATAGCAGCTGTTGTTGCCCTGGTTTCACTTGGTTTACCGTTTCTTCTCAAGTATGAAAAAGCCAAATCAAGTATTGACACAAATAATGGAAATCGGTAAGATAACAAAAATACATAAAAATTCTGGGAAGATAAGAGTAGGTATATGGAGTGTCCAAGCGAGCCGGGGAGGGTGGGAGCCCGGTGGCCGAAGTTTACCGAACCGCATATCTGAGAAGCCGCCTGAACTTTGAGTAGGGCAGGTCGGCTGGCGCCGTTATCGTTTCAAGCAGGTCCGTTTATCGGGCAATCAGAGTGGTACCGCGGGAATCCCGTCTCTAATTCACATTAGAGATGGGATTTTTCTATTTCACCGGGAAAATGGAGGAGAGAAATGATGGATTATAACAAGTTATTTGCCGAAGAAATTGCGGGAAAACTGGATGGCAGCATGTCTGTGGAAAGCATAATGGGTTTAGTGGAAAAGCCGAAATTTGAAGGGCAGGGCGATTTGGCATTTCCCTGTTTTTCACTGGCGAAGACCCAAGGAAAGGCACCGCATATCATTGCTGGCGAGCTGGCGGAGCGGATAACGCATCCTGTTTTCGAAAGAGTGGCTGCTGCAGGACCCTATGTGAATTGTTTTCTGAAGAAATCAGTCGTCAGCAACGAGACGCTGGAAACGATACTGGAAGTACAAGCGGATTATGGTGGGAGCAACATCGGGCAAGGCAAAAATATCACCATCGACTTTTCATCCCCCAATATTGCAAAACCTTTTTCGATGGGCCATCTGAGATCGACGGTCATCGGGAATTCATTGGCGAAAATCGTTGAAAAAGTCGGATATAAAGCAGTTGGTATCAATCATCTGGGAGATTGGGGCACGCAGTTCGGAAAGTTGATCGTCGCGTACAAGAAATGGGGCGATGAAGCGGCAGTGAAAGAAAATCCAATTCCAGAATTATTGGCGTTGTATATTAAATTTCACCAGGAAGCTGAAGGTGACCCTGGCCTGGAAGACGAGGCCAGAAAGTGGTTTTGGCGACTGGAGAATGGCGACGGGGAAGCGGAAAAATTATGGACCTGGTTTAAAGAGGAATCGTTGCAGGAATTCAGCAAGATTTATGAACTGCTGGAAGTGGATATCGACTCGTATGCCGGTGAAGCCTTCTATAACGATAAGATGGCTGCGACCATCGAATTGCTGAAGACGAATGACTTGCTTACGGAATCTCAAGGCGCGGAAGTGGTTGATTTGACTGATGAAGGGCTTCCGCCGTTTCTGATCAGGAAAAGTGACGGCGCAACGCTTTACGGTACTCGGGATCTGACGGCCGCTTTGTACAGAAAAGAGCATTATCAGTTTGCGAAATCGCTGTACGTGGTCGGGCAGGAACAAACGCTGCATTTTAGGCAATTAAAGCTGACGCTGAAAAAGATGGGATTTGACTGGTCGGATGAGATGGACCATATTTCATTCGGATTCATATTGAAAGACGGGAAAAAGATGTCGACCCGTAAAGGCAAAGTGGTTTTATTGGATCAGGTGTTAAAAGAAGTGATCGAGCTTGCGGAAAAAAATATAGAAGAACGGAATCCGGCACTGGCGAACAAAGCGGAAACCGCCCAAATGGTAGGTGTCGGTGCAGTGATCTTCCATGATCTGAAGACGGAACGGCAGAATAACGTCGAGTTTTCACTGGAAGCCATGCTGCGTTTTGAAGGTGTAACCGGGCCTTATGTGCAGTATACCCATGCAAGGGCCTGCTCGATTCTGCGGAAATCGGGAATGGCGCCGGATGGTCTCGCGCCGGTTGGACTTGAGGACGTTCATAGCTGGGAAGTCATCAAGGATTTGCTGGCATTTCCGGAGACGATCCATAAAAGTTTTGAGCAAAGCGAACCATCGGTCATAGCCAGGTTTGCGATAGAGCTGGCACAGGATTTCAATAAATATTACGGCCATGTGAAAGTGCTGGAGGACGACAAACAATTGGAAGGAAGGTTGGCTCTGGTTTTCGCCGTTACCGTGGTGCTGAAGGAAAGCCTCCGCTTGCTCGGAATCCATGCGCCGGTCGAAATGTGAAATTTATCGGCTCTTGCAGGACACTTCCGCTTTCCCTCGAATACTATAGGCAACCGAGGAAAATGAAAGGAGAAAACCATGGCGATCCAATCCAACCATATTTTTATTAATATGCCTGTTAAAGACCTGGACAAGTCAATGGAGTTTTTCAATAATACCGGTTTTGAATTCAACGAACAGATGACGGATAAAAATGCGGCCTGTTTGATTGTTGGCAAGAATATGTATGTGATGCTGCTGGTTGAAAATTATTTCAAAAGCTTCACTGGCAAACAATTATGCGACTCCACTGCTTGCACGGAAGTTATCGTATCAATCACGGCAGACAGCCGGGCAGGCGTCGATGAAATCGTCAACAACGCATTGGCGGCAGGCGCTTCTGCTTCCAACGATAAAATGGATAACGAATTCATGTACGGCTGGAGTTTCGAAGATATTGACGGACATTTGTGGGAAGTCATGTATATGCCGGATACCGATGATGACGGTGATGAGGAATTTTATGCTTGAAGAAAGTTGAGTGTATTGGAATTTGGCTATTTCTTAGGTTAGGCAGATCCAATATTTAACAGAAAAAGCCCTCTATTTCATGGTGATGAAATAGAGGGCTTTTTCTTTATGTTTTTATCGAGTGGGATTAAGGAATCGCCGATAAACGTTAAAAAATCGCCGATAAACTTAAAAAAATCGCCGATAAAACTAAAAAAATCGCTGATAAACTAAAGAAAATCGCTGATAAATTCTAAATGCTTTATAAAGATGCCAGCGCCTAAATAATAATGGAAATTAAAGGGGGATACTAGCAGTTTTCATATAAAGCAAAATTACTCCAACACAACAACCGCATTTCAGAAAAAAAGCCAGCCACGGCTTTCGTGGCTGGCCTTGAACAGTCGTGTGCTCTTAAAGATACTCCGCAAACCGTTTCTCCAGGTAATTCTGGAAAACCGTCATCACCGAACAGATTGCCCAGTAGATGAGTGCCACCAGAATCAACATGGTCAGCAGATCGTATTCCCGGGCACCCACGATGCGGGCTTTCTGAAAAATTTCGGGAACCGTGATCATCGCGGCCAGGGAAGAAGCTTTGATGAGATCCAGGTAGACGTTTGACAGCGGCGGCACCGCGATCCGCACGGACTGCGGAAGGATGATGCGCCTCATCGCCTGCCAATACGTCAGGCCGAGTGCTGTTGATGATTCCCATTGGCCTTTGTCGACAGAAGCGAGCGAAGAGCGGAATACTTCCGCAATATAAGCTGCAGAATTTATGCTGAAACCGATCAAGGCAGCCTGCACGGCGGTAAATTCAATGCCGATAACCGGCATTGCAAAGTAGAGCAGGAACAGGATGACAAGAATCGGCACACCGCGCATAAAGGATATGTATAGCCTTGCGGGCCATTGCATGATCTTTTTTGGAGACGTCCGGGCAAGCGCCAGGAAAAATCCGATCACCAGTCCGCAAAGCATGCTGACCATTGAAATCAGCAATGTGTACCAGATGCCTTCCAGCACATAAGGGAGGGATTCGATCGCCAAAACCGGATCGAACAGCAATCCCCATTCAATTTCATTCATCGAACCCCTCCAAATTTTAGTGGGTTATTTCTTTGTCCAGACTCCAGCGGCCCAGCTCTTCGGGTCATAAGCCGACCCAGCTATGCGGCAAAGGACGCCGCTTCGCTGTTTCGTCTTATGCCTTTCAGAGCTAAACGGGTGCCGTCGCTTTTCTTTGTCCAGACTCCAGCGGCCCAGCTCTTCGGGTCATAAGCCGACCCAGCTATGCGGCAAAGGACGCCGCTTCGCTGTTTCGTCTTATGCCTTTCAGAGCTTAACGGGCGTTGTCGCTTTTCTATTCTTCAATATCAGGCTTAACAGAAACATCCGCGCCGCCGAAGAATTCTTCTGAAATTTCAGTGATGGTGCCGTCTTCCAGCATTTCTTCCAGCACACGATTGACGTTCTCCGCCAATTCTTCGTTGTCTTTGTTCATGACCAAGCCAACTTCAGATGGAGCATATTTAATGTCCGGGTGAATGGTGATGTTCATATCCGGGAATGCAGCCACTCCGAAAGTTGAAAGGTAATAATCATTCAAAATGACATCTGTGCGTCCGATGGATACATCACGCAAATACACTTCATTGGAAGCATTATCGTAAGTCACTTCTTCAGCGCCATAGCTGCGGGCGATTTCCATGTAAATGGAGGTTGATGCGCCAGCCGCTTTTTTGCCTTCCAAGTCTTCGAGGGTTTCAATTCCGGACAAATCATCCTTTCGGACAACTGCTGTTCCGTAAGAATGTTTGATCGGTGTGGAAAAGATGAATTCTTCAGCGCGGTCTTCAGTGATTTCAATGTCGTTGGCCGCAATATCGACTTGGCCTGTCTGCACGCTTGACAGCATTTCGTCAAAGCCCATTTCTTTAAATTCGACTTCAAGATCCAGGCGTTCCGCCACTTCGCGGGCAACTTCCACTTCAAATCCTGTCAGTTCATCGGATTCTTCGTCGCGGAAAGATGTAGCCAATAAGGTACCGGATGTGGCAACGGTCAAACTGCCTTCTTCCTGAATTTCGTCCCATGCCGTTTTTTCTTCTTCGGAAGAGTTTTCACTTTCTCCACCGCAGGCTGCCAGTAAAAGAGTGGAAGCAGCCAAAAAAGCCGGGGCAAAGAAAATCTTTTTAGTGTTATTCATATCTAATTACCTCCATAAATTATAGTCCTTTAAAAACATAGCACTAAGAAAGAGCGAGGGCAATATAAAGAAACTGATATTTAAATCACAGAACATTCCACCAAATATATAATAAAATAAAAGTATTATGTAAACAAATGAAAAACCGCCTCACCATAAGGGAGACGGTTTCTTTATTCATTATTTTTTCAATTTAATGACCAGTTCTTCGTCCGGTGTGACAAACACCGTTTTTTGCTCAAAGTAGATGACAAATCCCGGTTTTGCGCCGTTCGGTTTTTTCACCTGGCGCACTTCCGTGTAATCCACGGGGACAGAAGAGGATTCTCGCGCTTTGCTGAAGTAAGCCGCGATGGAGGCCGCTTCCAGGATTGTTTCTTCATCCGGTTCGTCGGAATGGATGACGACGTGCGAACCCGGAATATCTTTTGTATGCAGCCAAGTGTCCGATTTGGCGGCCACTTTGAAGGTGACATAATCATTCTGCTTATTGTTTTTGCCGACGGAAATCGGGATTCCGGTGCTCGATACATAAGGTTCGACTTTCGGTTTTGTCGGTTTTTTCTTTTTCTTCGACTTTTGCGCTTTCATGAAGCCCTGTTCGGCAAGCTCTTCACGGATTTCTGCTATATCCGAGATTCCGGCCTGCTGCACCTGAGACATCAGCGTTTCGAAATAAGCGATGTCGTCTTCGGTTTTTGCAATTTGCTCCCGTGTTTTGATGACAGCGGTTTTTGCCTTTTGGTAGCGCGAATAGAATTTCTGGGAATTTTCAATCGGTGTTTTCCGCGGATCCAGATGGATCAATACTTTTTCTTCATTATAATAATTGTCCACTTCGATTTCTTTCATGCCTTTTTTCATGCGATGAAGGTTGGCCATGATCAATTCACCGTTCAATTGCAGAAGATCCCGCTTCTCGGCATTGTCCTGTTCTTTTTTCAGTTTCTTCAGTTTCAGCTTCAATTTGGCGATTTCGTTCTGCAGCCAGCGTTCCAGGTCACCGGCCTGTTGCTTGACGCGGTCCCGCTCGGCTTTGGCATAGTACATGCGGTCAAGCAGCTCACCAAGATTCGGGAAGTCCAGGCGGGTGCCGGCAATGTGCTGGAGCGGCGTGGCAGAGAAATAACTATTGCCGTCCTGCTCGACAAAATAGCCGACGGGTGCATCCCTGCTGAAATCCCGAAGGAAATCGTCAACAGTGGATTTTTTATCATCCGCTGCTGAAAGGCGGAAATGCAGCTCACGAGCAGTCAATGGCGAAAAGCCGGCAAAGGACTGGACCAATTCTTTTTCTTCCAGTCCGATGAGTGCCTCGCTGTTCGTAAACGGATCTTTTTTATTTTGTGACGGGGGAAAGATGTATGGCTGTCCCGGTAAAATGGTCCGGAAGGAATTGACGCTTGGCGGCAGATGCTTCAGACTGTCGAGAATCATCATCCGCTTTGAGTCGACCAGGATGACATTCGAATGTCTGCCCATCATCTCGACATGCAATTCCCGTTCGATGTCATCGCCGATTTCATCCTTCGCTTTGATCTTCAGGATAATGAGGCGGTCCATGCCGTGCTGCGAAACTTCCGTGATGACGCCCCCCTCGATGTGTTTGCGCAGGAGCATACAGAACATCGGCGGTTCAGAAGGGTTGATGTTCGCCTCTTTGCTTACGTGGATCCGTGAATAGGACGGGTGAATCGAAATCAATAATTTATGGTTGCTTCCTTGAGAACGGATATGGAGCAGCAGTTCAAGCTGGTTGGGCTGATGAACTTTTGAAATTCTTCCGCTGACCAGTTGCTGTAGCTCGCTGGTCATCGCGTTTGTAAATAATCCATCAAATGCCATGAAAATCCCTCTTTCAAATCGTTTTGTTCCATCTTATCATTTCTGGTGTGTATTATGATATAATAAGACAGTTAGTTACAAAACGAAGAATATAGACCGGATATAATGGCGGTGGTTAAGGTGGTTAATGAAATGAGAAAACAACGCGGGCTGCTGATCGTGTTATCAGGGCCTTCCGGAGTCGGCAAAGGCACAGTCAGAAAAGAGCTGTTCTCACAGCCGAATACGAATTATGAATACTCCATATCGATGACGACGCGGTCGCCGCGCGAAGGCGAAGTGGATGAAGTCGACTACTTTTTTAAGACACGCACCGAGTTCGAGGATTTGATCGAAAAGGGTCAATTGCTTGAATATGCAGAGTTTGTCGGAAATTATTACGGTACACCACTGGAATATGTCAACAAAATGCGCGATGCGGGACGGGATGTGTTCCTCGAAATCGAAGTGCAGGGAGCTGCGCAGGTGCGGGAAAAAGTACCGGATGGCCTGTTCATCTTCCTGGCTCCACCGAGTCTGTCCGAACTTGAGGAACGGCTCGTCGGGCGCGGCACTGAATCCGATGAAGTCATTGCTTCGCGGCTGGGTGCTGCGAGACAGGAACTCGAAATGATGAATCTGTATGATTATGTCGTCGAGAATGATGAAGTGGAAAACGCCTGTGACCGCATCAACGCCATCATCATTGCTGAACACTGCAAGCGCGAACGTGTAGAAAAAAGATATTTTGATATGCTAAAGGAGAATGCCTGATGTTATACCCATCCGTTGACAAATTAAAAAGCCGTATCGATTCGAAATACTCGTTGGTGGCCCTCGCTTCCAAACGTGCCCGCCAGTTGCACGAACATGGCGATGAGAAACTGATGAACTATGTGTCCGTCAAACCAGTAGGAAAAGCTCTGGAAGAAATCGCGGCAGGCGAATTGACGCAAGTGCGCCAAGATGAAGCTGCAATTTATGAAGACGAAATTTAACCATTAATTACAATTGACGACTCCCAGAGCAAATTTGTTCTTTGGGAGTTTGTTGTTTAGAAAGGGTGTTTTCATTGTTGGCGAATCGTAAGGTTTTATTGTGCGTGAGCGGCGGAATCGCTGTTTACAAGGCAGTTGCACTGGTCAGTAAGTTATCTCAGGCGGGAGCGGATGTGAAAGTTATCATGACGGAATCCGCGCGTCAGTTTGTCCAGCCGCTGAGTTTCCAGGTCATGTCGAGAAATGATGTCTATTTTGATACGTTTGATGAAAAAGATTCCTCGGTCATAGCACATATCGATCTCGCTGACTGGGCGGACCTGATCATCGTGGCTCCAGCAACGGCGAATGTCATCGGCAAGCTGGCAAACGGCATCGGAGATGATATGGCAACAACGACTTTGCTTGCGGCAACTGCGCCAATCTGGGTTGCACCGGCGATGAATGTCCATATGTATGACCATCCGGCAGTCAAGCGCAATATCGAACGCCTGCACGAAGACGGCATCCGTTTTATCGAGCCGTCGGAAGGATTTCTGGCATGCGGTTATGTCGGAAAGGGGCGCCTTGAGGAACCAGAGAAGATCACGGAATTGGTCGGCGAGTTCCTGGGCCGCGAACCGCTGCTTAAAGGGAAGAAAGTGATCGTCACTGCGGGACCCACGCGGGAGCGCATCGATCCTGTTCGTTTTTTGACAAACTTCTCCAGCGGCAAAATGGGTTACGCTATGGCTGAGGCCGCCGCTGAATTGGGAGCGGAAACCATTCTGATCAGCGGACCGGTATCATTGCCGTCACCAAGGGGTGTAAAAAGAATTTTTGCAGAAAGCGCCGAAGATATGCTGCAGGCAGTAAAGGCAGAATTCAGTGACGCTGATGTCGTCATCAAGACGGCTGCGGTGGCCGACTACCGGCCAAAGATTGTCCACGGCCAAAAGATGAAAAAACAGCAGGGCGATTCTTCCATTGACTTGGAACGCACGACAGACATCCTCCAATTTCTGGGAACGGAAAAGGAAGGCCAGGTGCTCATTGGCTTTGCGGCTGAAACGAACGACGTCAGCCAATACGCCAAAGACAAACTGCAACGGAAAAATGCCGATTACATCATCGCCAATGATGTCAGTGAAGCACAGGCAGGATTCGAATCAGATACCAACCGAGTGACGGTATTTGGTAAAGAGGATTTCGAAAAATCCTTCGAAATGCTTCCGAAACAGGAATTGGCGCGCCAATTACTGAAGCTCATTATTGAAAGGGAAATGCAATATGATCGCTGAAGTCATAGTGGATGTTGCTGCCCACCCCATTGACCGTCCTTTCGATTATGCTGTACCGGAAAAATTGGCAGCATTGGCGGAGCAGGGCATGCGGGTGAAAGTGCCTTTTGGTCCCAGAAAAGTCCTGGGGTTCATCACCAGGATCAAAGAGACCTCGGATTTCGATCCGGGCCGGATGAAACCGATCCACGAATTGATGGATGTTGTTCCGGTGCTGAATAAGGAATTGCTCCAAATGGCTGAATGGATGAAAGAACAGACGGTCTGTTTTGAAATTGATGCGCTGCAGGTCATGGTGCCGGCAGCACTGCGTGCGAAATACGAGAAGCGCTTTGTGCTGAACGCCGGACTCGAAGAGCTTGATCCCCGTCTGCACCCTTATTTTGGAGACAAGCCATTCATCCGCAGCCAGGAGGCAGAAGAAGTCTTCGGTTTATTGAAAAAAGAAATGGATAAAGGAACGGTCATCGCCGACACCAACATCCAGCAGCAGACCGCTGTAAAAAAAGTGCGGATGATTCATATTTCAGATTCTGTTGAAAAGCTCGAATCCATTGAAATCCGGGGCAATGCGAAACAACAGCTGAAGTTAATGGATTTCATGAAAAAGAATCCGGGACTTGCGGTTGAATCTTCTGAACTGCAGAAACTGGCGGGAGTTACGTTGCCGACCATTTACAGCCTGGCTGAAAAAGGTGCAGCTGAACTGTCGAATGTCGAAACATACCGCGATCCAAAAATGCTGACGAAAATCGAGAAAAAAGAGAACCTGGTGCTGACGGAAGCCCAGCAGCGGGCTTTTGATGCCATCGCCGGATCACTCAATACCCCGAGAACGTTTCTGCTTCACGGTATTACGGGGAGCGGTAAAACAGAAATATATTTACAGACAATCGACCGGGTGCTCAGGAGCGGCAAAGAAGCGATTATGCTGGTGCCGGAAATTTCGCTGACTCCCCAAATGACGCTGCGTTTTAAAGAACGTTTCGGTGACATGGTTGCCGTACTCCACAGTGGATTGTCAGCAGGGGAAAAATACGACGAATGGCGGAAAATCCAGCGCGGTGAAGTGAAAGTCGCGGTGGGAGCAAGGTCCGCCATATTCGCGCCGTTTGAAAATCTGGGACTGATCATTCTCGACGAAGAACATGAATCCAGCTATAAGCAGGACGATTCTCCGCGCTATCATGCGCGCGATATGGCCATTTGGCGGGGAGAATACCATAATTGTCCCGTTATTCTCGGAAGCGCCACCCCTTCACTTGAGTCCTACGCAAGAGCGCAAAAAGGGGTTTACGAATTGCTCGTGCTTGAAAAGCGCGCAAGAAACCAGCCCTTGCCAGCCGTTCACATCGTGGATATGCGGGAAGAGCTGAGAACCGGCAACCGTTCCATGTTTTCTGTCCAGTTGGCAGATGCCATCCGCGACCGCCTGGAAAAAGGGGAGCAAACCGTGCTGTTCCTGAACAAGCGCGGTTATTCTTCTTTTGTTCTTTGCCGCGATTGCGGGACCGTCATGCAATGCCCGAATTGTGATATTTCACTGACCTATCACCGTTCGAGTGAGACGATGAAATGCCATTATTGCGGATACGACGAACGCGTGCCGCACACGTGCCCGGAATGCCAAAGCGAGCATATCCGTTTTTTCGGAACCGGCACACAGAAAGTCGAAGAAGAGCTGGCGAAGCTGGTACCGGAAGCACGCGTATTGCGCATGGATGTGGATACGACAAGAAACAAAGGCGCCCACGAAAAGATCCTCAATGCTTTTGGGGAAGGCAAAGCGGATATCCTCCTCGGCACGCAGATGATTGCAAAAGGCCTGGATTTTCCGAATATCACACTGGTCGGGGTGTTGTCTGCTGACACCACGCTGCATCTGCCGGATTTCCGGGCTGCGGAGAAAACCTATCAGTTGCTGACTCAGGTCAGCGGCCGTGCCGGCCGGGATGTGCTTCCCGGAACTGTCTATGTCCAATCCTATACACCCGAGCATTATGCAATCACGTTGGCAAAAGACCAATTATACGAACCGTTTTTCGACCAGGAAATGGCGATGAGGCGTGCGAGCGGCTATCCTCCGTATTATTATGTGGTGAATATCCAATTCACGCATGAAGACCTGATGACCGTTTCAGAATATGCGCAGCAGACTGTAGAACATTTGCGGCAGCAGCTGTCGGACCGGACGCTCATCATCGGGCCATCGGCATCTTTGGTCGCCCGCGTCAACAATAGATATAGATACCAATGTTTGATAAAATACAAAAAAGAACCGAAACTGACTGAAGTGATGCAGCAATTGATCAAAATCTACCGCTCCGAATGGCTTAAAAAAGGTGCGACTTTGGCGATTGATATGAATCCGACTTCGGTGATGTAGAAGAAATGAGGAACTGAAAATGGCAATACGTAAAATCGTGAAGCACCCCAGCGAAGTGCTGGAAACAGTTTGTTCGCCTGTAACAACATTCGACAGCAACCTGGCTGTTCTTTTGGATGATATGCACGAAACGATGATAGAAGCTGATGGCGTCGGCATTGCCGCCCCACAGGTCGGGACTGCAGTACGTGCAGCGATCGTTGATTTTCGCGAAGGCCAGGAGCGGATTGAAATGATCAATCCTGAACTGGTTCTTTATGAAGGATCCGATACGGATATCGAAGGCTGCCTGAGTTTTCCGGGCGTCTTTGGCGAAGTGGAACGCTACGATCACATCAAAATAAAAGCCCAGGAACGCGACGGCTCCTGGTATGAACTGGAAGCGGAAGGTTACGAAGCCCGTGCCATCCTGCATGAAATGGACCATTTGGACGGCATCCTGTTCACCGGCAAAATCACGAAATTCATCACTCAGGAAGAGTTGGATGAAATGATCCGCGCCCAGGAAGAGGAGGAAGAGATTTGACAAAAATCGTCTTTATGGGAACGCCTGCTTTCTCAGTTCCCATTCTCCGCATGCTTGTTGAAGAGGGCTATGACGTGATTTCTGTCGTGACACAGCCGGACCGGCCAGTTGGACGCAAGAAAGTCCTGACGCCGACCCCGGTTAAAGAAGAAGCGCTGCGACTCGGCTTGCCTGTCTATCAACCGCAGAAATTGAAAAACCCGGAAGAACTGCAGGTTGTCCTGGATCTGGAACCGGATTTAGTGGTAACTGCGGCATTCGGACAAATTCTGCCGACTGAAATTTTGGAAACGCCGAAATTTGGTGCCATCAATGTCCATGCCTCATTATTGCCGGATTATCGGGGGGGCGCGCCGATCCACCAGGCAATCATCGATGGCAAAACGGAAACCGGTGTAACCATCATGTATATGGTGAACCGTCTGGATGCCGGAGCTATTATTTCACAAATATCTGTGCCGATCGAAAAGCACGACCATACCGGCAGCATGTTCGATAAACTCAGCGAAGCCGGAACGGAATTATTGAAAGAGACCCTGCCCTCCATTTTGGATGGCACAAACCAGCGCATTCCGCAGGACGAAACAAAGGTGACGTATGCCCGCAATATTTCACGTGAGCAGGAGCGGATTGACTGGAACAGGTCTGCCGAAGAATTATACAATCAGGTGCGGGGACTCCATCCGTGGCCGGTGGCCTATACGAGCTTCAAGGAAGCTACGATGAAAATATGGTGGACCGAAATAATCGAACCGGCGGCTACAGGAAGACCCGGCGAAGTAGTCAAACTGGCCGACGACGCCATCCATGTCCAGACCGGAAAAGGAATACTGGCCATTACCGAATTGCAGCCGGCCGGCAAAAAGCGGATGACAGCGAAAGATTATTTAACCGGACCTAAAGTCCAGGTGGGAGATTTTTTTGAATGAAAAATAAAAAATTGCAAGGCAATGTCCGCGACGCCGCATTTTCGATCCTTTGGGCTGTGGAAAACAAACAGGCTTACAGCAATCTGCTGCTGCATCAGACCATCGAAAGCTATGGCATCTCGGCAAAAAACCGCGGCTTGCTGACCGAGATAACTTATGGCACTTTGCAGCACCAAATGACTTTGGATTATTATCTGGAGCCTTTTTTGAAAGGGAAAGTGGAACCGTGGGTCAAAACGCTTTTGCGGATGTCACTGTACCAGATTGTTTATCTGGACCGCGTACCTTCCCATGCCGTAATCCATGAAGCTGTGGAAATCGCCAAAAGGCGGGGGCACGGGGGAGTCGCTTCCCTGGTGAACGGGGTGCTTCGATCCGTTCAGCGTTCGGGAGTGCGTTCGTTTAATACGATTGCGGATCCGATTGAAAAAATCTCCATAGAGACCAGTCATCCGGCTTGGATGATCAAACGCTGGGCCGAGCAATTCGGTCTTGAAAAGACGCGGGAAATGGCGTTGGAAAACAACAAAATCCCGTCCCAAACTGTTCGTGTCAATACCGTCAAAGCAACCGTCGATGAAGTGATTGAAATGCTCGAATCCGAAGGGCTCGAAGCGGTGCGCAGCAAAATCATCCCTGAATGTCTGGTGGTGACGGGGGGGCAACCGGCAAGGACCGTAACATTTGAAAAAGGCTTCATCACCATCCAGGACGAAAGTTCGATGCTGCCGTCCTATGCGCTTCAACTTGAGCCGGGGATGAAGGTCCTTGATATGTGTGCAGCCCCTGGAGGCAAAACGACGCATATCGCAGAAAAACTGGAAAACAAAGGCACGCTTCTTTCAATGGATCTGCATCCGCATAAGGTGAAGCTTATCCGGGAATCGGCAGACCGTCTGGGCCATTCCGTCATAGAAACCGAAGTGGGCGATGGCAAAAAGAGCGTGGAACGCTTCGGAAAAGAGCAGTTTGACCGGATATTGGTGGATGCTCCGTGCAGCGGCCTTGGGGTCATCAAACGGAAACCTGACATTAAATACACGAAAAAAGAAGATGATTTCAGCCGGCTGCAGGAAATTCAGATTGAATTACTGGATCAGGCGTCTCAATTGCTGAAGCCGGACGGCGTACTGGTCTACAGTACCTGTACGGTCGACAATACGGAAAATCGTGGAACGGCTGAGAGGTTCCTGAAGGAACACCCTGAAATGGAGAAAATCCAGGTTTCATTGCCCGAAGCGCTTGGTGTCAAACACACCGGCTTTGTACAGGTTTTCCCGCAGGATTTCGGAAGCGATGGCTTTTTCATCGCTGCCTTCCGCAAAAAAACAACCGATTGAATAATCAGCAATTCTAATTGATTTGGGATGAGGTGTAGAGATTGTTGTTTCAATATGTCATGGAAAGTGATACAGGAAAAAAGCGGGAAGTGAACGAAGACCGCGTGGCTGTTCTCAAAAGGACTGATGGTTTGATGCTGGCGCTGGTGGCAGACGGAATGGGCGGCCACAATGCAGGGGATGTGGCCAGTGAAATGACGGTGACTGCGATGAGCAAGCATTTTCTGGAAGCCGACAGCGAAAATTTTGCTTCGGTGGAAAGCAAGAAACGATGGTTGGATGATAAGGTCCAGCTTATCAATTCTGAAGTTTATAGTTATGCGGAAGGCCATCCCGAGTGTAAGGGCATGGGCACGACGCTGATTGCCGTTTTGATTGAAAACAATCTTTGTGTAGTCTGCCATATCGGCGACAGCCGTGTTTATAAGTTCAACGGCAAAGGAGAACAGGTCACGCGTGACCATTCCTACGTCAATGTGCTTGTCGACAGCGGGGAAATCAGTGAAGAGGAAGCAGAAGACCATCCGAAAAAGAATTGGATCGTGCGTGCACTCGGAACTGAACGGGGAATCGAGGGGGACATGGTCGAACTTGAACTCAGCGATTCTTCCTATTTATTAATTTGCACGGACGGTCTGAGCAATAAAGTATCGAAAGAAGAAATTGCAGATATTGTCGCTTCACATTCAGCTTTGTCCCAAAAAGGGCAAGATCTCGTCGATCTTGCCAATGATAAGGGAGGAGAAGACAATATTTCGTTTGTGCTTCTTGCCCCGAAAGCTGGGGAGGTATAAATATGTTGATCGGCAGAAACATCAATGGCCGCTATAAGATTCTTGAATTGATCGGCGGAGGCGGCATGTCGAACGTCTATCTGGCCCATGACATGATTTTGGACAGGGATATTGCCATTAAACTGCTGCGATACGATTTTTCAAATGAAGAAGAGCTGCGCAGGAGGTTTCAACGGGAAGCGTTGTCAACGACAAGCCTCGCACACCCGAACATCGTTAATATTTTCGATGTCGGGGAAGATGGCTCGATCCCTTATCTGGTCATGGAATATGTAGAGGGTAAAACGTTAAAAGAATACATAATCGAACATTCACCGATTGCGCCGGAACGGGCAGTTAAGATTATGAAACAATTGGCATCCGCATTGGCACATGCCCATCATAACCAGATTGTCCATCGCGATATCAAACCGCAAAACATCCTGATGGATGAGGAAGGAAACGTAAAAATTTCCGACTTCGGGATTGCAATGGCTTTGAGCGCGACTTCCTATACGCAGACCAATTCAGTGCTTGGGACTGTCCACTATCTTTCGCCGGAACAGGCACGCGGGGGCAATGCCACAAAGAAATCTGATATTTATTCTCTCGGCATCGTCATGTACGAATTGCTGACGGGCAGACTGCCGTTTTCAGGTGAATCTGCTGTTTCGATCGCCTTGAAACATTTGCAGACCGAAACTCCTTCACTTCGGGAAATCGTTCCCACCATTCCACAGAGCCTGGAAAATGTGGTGTTGAAGGCTACTGCCAAAAACGCTCAGCACCGCTACCAGTCCGCCGATGAGATGAATGAGGACCTGTCAACAGTGCTTTTGCCTGAACGACTGAATGAACCGAAATTCATGGCACCGATAGATGAAGGTGCCACCCGGGCGATGCCTGCCATTAAAGATTCTTCGCAATTTGTTAATGCGGATGAAACGATTACAAATGGTTCTTCGAAAAAACTTAATTCCAAGCCTGCCAAACAGGCGCCTCAGAAAAAAGAGAAGAAAAAAGGGCCTTGGATTGTGGGGCTTATGCTATTGCTTGTGATAACCGGCTTATCCGTCGCCCTTGCATTTCCGGATCTTTTTGGTCCACAGCAGGCAGCTGTGCCGGATGTGACAGGGATGGAACGTGACGAAGCAATAGAGGAACTGCGTGCGGCAGGCTTTGCAATCGGAGAAGAGCGGGAACGCCATTCTGAAGATATCGAAGAAGGCTCCGTCATCCGAACGATTCCGGAAGCCGGGAAACTGCGGAGTGTGGAATCCGAAATTCAATTGTATCTGAGCCTCGGCAAGGAATCATCCGAAATCGCCGATTATGTCGGCCGCAATATTGAACAGACGCTGGAATTGCTGGAATCCCGATTCCAGTCGGTCAACCAGACGGAACAGTTTTCAGAAGAACCCGCGGGAACCATCCTGGAACAGAAGCCGGAGGCGGGAAGCGAAATCATTCCGAGCGAAACTGAATTGGAATTTGTCGTGAGCAAAGGGAAAGATATGCGTTCCGTTGCAAACCTGATTGGATACAACGAAGCGGATCTCAGTGAATATGCACGCTCGACAGGCTTCCATATCAATATCGTCGGTGAAGAAGCATCTTCTGAGGCGGCTGCCGGAACAGTGCTGACACAAACTCCGGCACCGGACACGGAATTGGAAGCGGGAGGCGCAATTAACGTTGTGCTGTCATCCGGACCGCCGGAATTGCCGCAAAAAACCTACATTCATACTGTCAACATCCCGTATGAACCCGAAACACCTGCGGAAGAAGGCGAAGAGCCGGTAGAGCAGGTGGTTCAGATTTATATTCAGGACGAGACCAATACGATGGCCGAGCCGGTCGAGGAATTCTCCATTACGGAGGATACGGAGCGCCGGATCCAATTGCAGATCGCTGAAGGAAATCGGGCGGTATACCGAATCCTGCGGGATGGCAGAGTCATTATTGAAGAAACCATCGAATATAATAATGTGGAATAAGAAGGAGGGAATTTATGCCGAAAGGTCAAATAAGAAAAGCACTCAGTGGGTTTTATTATGTATTGGATGAAGACGGCAAGCGGTACATCCAATGCCGCGGCCGCGGGGTATTCCGCAACAGGCAGATCTCTCCGCTTGTCGGGGATTTTGTGGATTATAAAGCGGACAATGATTTGGAAGGGACTATTTTGCATGTCTATGAACGCAAAAATGAACTGGTCCGTCCGCCGATAGCGAATATCGATCAGGCAATTCTTGTTTTTTCGGCCAAGCAACCCGATTTTCATCCGCTCTTATTGGATCGCTTCCTGACAGCCATCGAATCTCACAGCATCAAGCCGGTCATTTGCCTGACCAAGATGGATTTGGTCAATAAAGACGAAAAACACAAAATTATGGAGTATATCGCTGATTACGAAAAGATCGGCTATGAAGTCATTCCCACTTATATCAACGACCCGAAACTCCAGCAGCGGCTCATGCCGGTTTTGGAAGGGAAGACCAGCGTGCTGGCCGGCCAATCGGGTGTGGGGAAATCAACCATCCTCAATACGATTTTGCCGTCTCTCGAATTGAAGACAGATGATATATCCAAAGCCCTGAACCGCGGAAAACACACAACCCGCCATGTGGAATTGATCGAAGTCAACAGCGGTTTGCTGGCGGATACACCCGGTTTCAGTTCGTTCGACTTCGATACCATGGAAAAAGAAGAGCTTTCGGGCTGTTTCCCGGAAATGGCGGAAAGGTCGAATGACTGCAAATTCAGGGAGTGTCTGCATTTGAATGAACCCAAATGCGCCATCAAAGCGGCTGTGGATTCCGGAGAGATACCGGCATACCGCTACAAACATTATTTGAAGTTTTTGGAAGAAATTATGAGCAGAAAGCCGAGGTATTCCAATGATTAAAATTGCACCGTCTATTTTAGCAGCGAATTTTGCGAAACTTGGAGAAGAAGTCGCAGAAGTTGAAAAAGCAGGAGCTGACTGGATTCATATCGATGTGATGGATGGCCATTTTGTACCGAACATTTCATTTGGCGCAGTCGTCATGGAGGCCATCCGCCCGCTGACGAAACTGCCGTTTGATGTCCATTTGATGATTGAAAATGCAGACCGTTATGTGGAAAGCTTTGCAAAAGCGGGAGCGGATTATATCACCGTCCATGTCGAAGCAAATCCCCATCTGCACAGAACCATCCAATTAATCCGTTCATTCGGCGTCAAACCGGGGGTCGTCTTAAATCCCCACACACCGGTGGAAGCGATTTTGCCGATTCTCGAAGACATTGACCTGGTCCTGTTTATGACAGTCAATCCCGGTTTCGGGGGACAGAAATTCATTGAGTCCGTCCTGCCGAAAGTGGAGCAGTTAGCAGCAATCATCAAAGAAAAAGGCCTGGACATCGATATCGAAATCGACGGCGGCATCAATGAAGAAACTATTGCCGCTTGTGCCAAAGCCGGTGCCAATGTATTCGTTGCCGGATCGGCGATTTATGGTCAGGAAGACCGCGCTGCCGCCCTTCAGCGCATCAAAAAGGCTGGGCAAGAGGCGATTCTGTGAAGATCATTATAATAGCGGGAGGTCCGGCAAGCGAATTGCCGGACTTTTCAATATGGCCGGAGGATACTTTCATCGGTGTGGACGCAGGAACGATTGCCCTGCTGGATAAAGGGATTGTGCCGTCTGCGGCAGTCGGGGATTTTGATTCGGTATCAAAGGAACAATTCGAAAGGATGAAGAAGATTTTTCCGGATCTTCAACCGGCTTCTTCGGATAAAGACGAAACCGATACCGAACTGGCGCTGATGGAAGCGATGGCCTACGATCCCGAAACCGTGATTATTACAGGCGTCACTGGCGGCCGCCTGGACCATTACATGAGTGCTTTGCACGCGATATACGGCTTTCATCTGAAATATCCAGGCACCCAGTTTTTCCTGATCAATACGCAGAACCGCATCCGCTTTCTGGAAGCGGGCAGCCATAAGATCCTGCGGAACAACCGCTACCGTTATATTTCCTTTTATCCGTTCGCGGAGGAAATCGAAGGCTTCAGTTTGACGGGATTCAAGTACGAAGTGTCGGATGAAACCATTCCATTCGGCTCCACCCGGTTCATCAGCAACGAACTCGAACAGTCGGGTGTTGTCTCTTTTATAGAAGGAAACTGCATGATGATCGAGAGTGCGGATGAGTAGTGGTATGTATATTGTATATAACGCTTTGGCGCTATGGACAGTGCAAAGATTCTGCTCCTGCGCACTGCTCGTCGCAAAGGATGCGCCATCTTCGTATGGCGAACCTTGCCTCCCGTAATAAGACGAGAAGAGCACTCGTCTTTTGTCCGGTCGGCATTCGCCTGCTCCGAAGCCGCGCCTTTGCTTAGAGAACTTTCTCGAGATATGGAGCAAAACAGCGTAGACGCCTGCGGGACCAGCGAAGTGGCGAGATCCACTCGGGCGAAGAGTCCGAGTTAGCTCGACGCGAGCCCGCGGCAAGCTTAGCTGTTTTGAGGAATATCGCCTACTTAATTGTCTTTAATCTAAGTATAAAAAAATCTCCACGAAAAAATGCCAGGCTGACGATTGTCAGACCTGGCATTATTCATGAGAACGATTAAACGCGCTCAACTTTTCCTGATTTCATTGCTCTTGCAGAAACCCAAACACGTTTCGGCTTGCCGTCAACAAGGATGCGAACTTTTTGTAGGTTTGCTCCCCATGTACGTTTAGTCGAATTCATTGCGTGTGAACGAGCATTTCCGGCGCGAGCTTTACGTCCGCTGATTGCACATACTTTAGCCATGTAAGTACCTCCTCACAAGTGAAGCTGAAAATTATTATAGAATTTCAGTTCGTTTTTCATCTCACATACCTTAATAATTTACCATACACATTTGCGGTTTGCAACTAATTTTCAATCCCTTTAAAGAAAAAAACCTTTACACCTGAAAACGTCCGCTTTTCTTATATAGGGGTTTGTTGTAGAATGAAAAGAGTGAAATAGGACTCAAGGAGGAATTCGTAATGTCGATTGAAATTAAAAATGACTATGGTCAAATCGATATTTCCAACGATGTGATTGCCCAAATAGCTGGAGGAGCAGCAATCGAATGTTATGGCATTGTCGGAATGGCGACGAAACATCAGATACGCGACGGCCTTACTGATATACTGAGAAAAGAGAATTTTGCCAAAGGTGTGATTGTCCGCCAGGAGGGCAGCGATCTGAATATAGATATGTATGTCATCATCAGTTACGGTACAAAAATTTCTGAAGTTGCCTACCAGGTTCAGTCCAAAGTTAAATATACAATTACAAAAACGCTTGGCATGCCGGTAAAGGCTGTTAATATCTATGTGCAGGGAGTTCGTGTCACGAACCCGTAGGAGGAGGAAGAAGCGGTTATGAAGTCATTAAACGGAGTTAAATTCGCTGAGATGGTACAGATGGGGTCACATCATTTGTTCCAGAACGCGGATTATGTAGATGCATTAAACGTTTTTCCGGTGCCTGACGGCGATACTGGAACGAACATGAATTTATCCATGACATCAGGTGCAAAGGAAACGGAAGCCAATGTGCAGGAGCATATCGGCAAAACAGCTTCAGCCTTGTCGAAAGGTCTTCTGATGGGAGCGCGCGGAAATTCCGGCGTAATCCTGTCCCAGCTGTTCCGTGGATTCAGCAAAGCCATTGTAAATGAAAAGGAATTATCGGCAAAGCAATTGGCCGATGCTTTTCAGCATGGGGTTGAAACGGCATATAAAGCGGTCATGAAGCCTGTGGAAGGGACGATTCTAACGGTGGCGAAAGATTCGGCAGCCAAAGGAGTGGACCTGGCAAAGGACGAAATGGACATCATTGTGTTATTTGAAGGAATCGTAACCGAAGCAAAAGCTTCACTCGAAAGAACGCCTGACCTGCTGCCTGTTTTAAAGGAAGTCGGTGTCGTGGACAGTGGTGGGCAAGGCCTTGTATATGTATATGAAGGCTTTTTGGCGTGCCTGAAGGGCGAAGAGTTGCCCGAGAAGCATGTCAATAATTCCATGACTGACCTGGTCAGCGCGGAACACCACAAAACAATTGCCGGCTTCATGGATACTGCTGATATCGAATTCGGTTATTGCACCGAGTTCATGGTGAAGTTCGAAGACGACAAAAAGGAGTTCAATGAAGCGGCATTCCGTTCGGATTTAAGCGCTTACGGTGATTCGCTGCTCGTCATTGCAGATGACGAAGTGGCGAAAGTCCATATCCACTCCGAAGAACCCGGTAAAGTCCTTACATATGGCCAGGATTACGGCAGCCTGATCAGTATGAAAATCGAAAATATGCGCCAGCAGCATATCGACATTGTCGGAGAAAATTTTAAAAAAGAAGGCAAGAAGCAGGAAACGAAACATCCGTATGCGGTCGTTACGATCGCGATGGGTGAAGGTGTCGTAGAATTATTGCGGAGCATCGGTGCTTCGTATGTAATCGAAGGCGGCCAGACGATGAACCCATCGACAGAAGACATTGTCAACGCCATCCGTTCGGTTTCAGCCGAGCGCGTGCTGATCTTGCCAAACAATAAAAATATTATCATGGCTGCCGAGCAGGCGGCTGAGATTCTTGACATCGAAGCAGCTGTGGTGCCGACGAAAGATGTTCCTCAGGGAATGGCCGCTTTATTGGCATTCAATCCTTCAGCGAGCGTTGAAGAAAACCGCGTAACAATGACCGGCGCATCAAAACATGTTAAATCAGGTTCAGTGACTTTCGCTGTGCGGGATACATCGATTGATGGGATCACCATCAAAAAAGATGATTTCATGGGGATTTCAGAAGGCAAGATTGTCGTGTCGGATAAACGCCTTGAAAACGTTACAGAAGAATTGGTCAAAAAGCTTATCGATGCGGATTCTGAAATCGTAACGATTCTTTACGGAGAAGACGTTACAGAAGAAGATGCCGGGAAGCTCGGTGAATTCATCGAGTCACTGAATGATGAAGTGGAAGTGGAAATCCACAACGGCAAACAGCCGCTTTATCCTTATATTCTTTCCGTGGAATAACCTGTGGCAGATTATGCACCAGGAATTCCAGGCGAATAAAAACATAAAGCCGGTGGCGAAAAGGGAAATCTTTTCGCCACCGGCTTTTTGATGGGGAAAAATCTATCCTTTCCGTTTTCGCGTGATAGGTCGTAAGCTTTATTTTCTTTGTCTAAAGCGTTCCTATCGTGTAAACTGAAGCTATACGCAAATAGAGAGAAAGGGGTTTGAGCCATGAAGTTCAAATCTGTTTTTGATATAATCGGTCCGGTCATGATCGGACCATCTTCTTCGCATACAGCGGGGGCAGCACGCATCGGGAGAGTAGCAAGGGATTTATTCGGGCGTCAGCCGGAATGGGCGAAGGTCCATCTCTACGGCTCTTTCGCTGAAACGTATAAAGGACACAGCACGGATGTCGCCATTATCGGCGGCCTGCTTGACTATGACACGGATGACGAACGTATAAAGACTTCTTTTGAAGAAGCCGAAAAGGCCGGCATGGAATTTGAATTTATTCCGGAGACGGGCCACACTGACCACCCGAACACGGCACGCATTGTAGTTGGTGACAGCCGTGCGGAAATGTCGATGGTCGGGATATCGATTGGCGGCGGTAAAATCGAGATCACGGAATTGAACGGCTTCCCGCTGCGTCTGTCAGGAAATCACCCGGCTATCCTGGTGGTCCATGACGACCGCTCGGGATGCATTGCAAGCGTTTCCAATTGTTTGTATAAATACGATATCAACATCGGCCATATGGAAGTGTCACGCCGGCAAAAAGGCGAAATGGCATTGATGGTCATTGAAGTGGATCAGACGGTTGATGTCGCTGTAATGGATGAATTGAGGCAACTGCCGCATATCACACAAGTGACAAGAATCGCTGACTGAACAGGAGGATATACGAATGGATGTTTTATTCCGTAACGTTAAAGAATTGGTTGAACGAGCAGAAAATGAAAATAAATTGATATCGGAAATCATGATTGAACAGGAAATACTCATCACGCAGCGCACGCGCGAAGAAATCATGGTGCAGATGGACCGCAATCTGACGGTCATGGAAGAAGCGGTGGAAAAAGGGCTGAAAGGCGTACATTCCATTTCTGGGCTTACCGGTGGAGATGCTGTATTGCTGCAGGCATATATTGAAAAAGGAAATTCGCTGTCAGGAACGCTGATGCTCGATGCTGTCAGCAAAGCCGTTGCGACAAACGAAGTGAACGCTGCAATGGGCACAATCTGTGCAACACCGACGGCAGGCTCAGCGGGCGTAGTGCCGGGCACCTTATTCGCGGTGAAGAATCAGTTGGATCCGACCCGGGAGCAAATGATCCGCTATCTGTTCACTTCCGGTGCGTTCGGATTTGTCGTAGCAAATAACGCTTCAATTTCCGGAGCGGCCGGCGGATGCCAGGCGGAAGTCGGCTCTGCCGCGGCTATGGCCGCTGCGGCAATCGTTGAAATGGCCGGGGGTACACCTCAGCAAAGTTCGGAAGCATTCGCCATCACGATGAAAAACATGCTGGGGTTGGTCTGTGATCCGGTTGCCGGACTAGTGGAAGTTCCCTGCGTAAAACGCAACGCAATGGGCGCGTCCAATGCCGTTGTGGCAGCAGACATGGCATTGGCCGGCGTAACGAGCCGCATACCGACTGATGAGGTCATCGGCGCAATGTTCGAAATTGGCCAGTCGATGCCAAGTGCGTTAAAGGAAACCGCGAAAGGCGGACTCGCGGCAACACCGACAGGCAAATGGCTGGAATCGAAAATTTTCGGCGGAGCCGTGGTCGGCAGTGGCAAGTAAAGATTCCGTCGCCGTCCTGAAGGGCGTCGGCAAACAGGCAGCTGAAACGTTGAAGGAAATGAACATTGAAACGATCGATGATCTGATAATGACATTTCCGTACCGCCATGAAGATTTTCAGCTGAAAGATCTGGTGGACACACCGCATAATGAACGCGTAACTGTGGAGGGAAGGGTCGAAAGTGAACCTTCCGTCCTTTTTTTAGGGAAAAATAAATCCCGCACAACGGTCCAGGTGATGGTGGGACGCCATTTGATCAAAGCGGTGTTTTTCAACCAGCATTATGTGAAAACCAAATTGCACATCGGTGAAATCATCACGTTGACCGGAAAATGGGATCGTGGACGCCAGATCATCACCGTTTCCAATCATTCGATGGGCCCGCGCACAGACGGCGCGGATTTTGAGCCGGTCTACAGCCTGAAAGGATCGATTCATCAGAAGACCTTCCGAAAACTGATGCGGCAGGCGCTGGACTTGGCGAAGAATGACCTGGAAGAATGCATTCCAACAAAATTCATGACAGAGTACAAATTGGCACCGCTGGCGGATGCCCTGGAATGGGTTCATTTTCCGCCCGACGGTGATTCACTGAAACAGGCGCGACGCCGTTTTGTCTACGAGGAATTGTTGATGTTCCAGTTGAAAATGCAGGCGCTCCGCAAAAAGAATCGCGAAGAAGAAGGGGGATCGTTCATTGACTATGACGTGGAAAAAGTCCGCAAATTTGTCCAGTCCCTTCCTTATGAATTGACCGAAGCGCAAAAACGGGTCGTCAATGAAATTTCCAAGGATATGAAAGAGCCATTCCGGATGAACCGCCTGCTGCAGGGGGACGTGGGGTCCGGCAAGACTGTGGTCGCTGCGATTTCCCTTTACGCTACTGTATCTGCAGGTTTGCAGGGGGCGTTGATGGCCCCCACAGAAATTTTGGCGGAACAGCATGCCAATACCCTGGCGGAATGGTTCGAGCCATTTCCTGTAACAATCGCTTTGTTGACCGGCTCTGTAAAAGGCAAAAAACGCCAGCTGATTCTCCAGCAATTGGCTTCAGGGGAAATCGATATCCTGATCGGTACCCACGCCCTGATTCAACCGGACGTTCAATTTAAGGCACTCGGGCTGGTCATTACGGATGAACAACACCGTTTCGGTGTCGACCAACGCCGCGTGCTGAAAGACAAAGGCTATAATCCCGATGTGCTGTTTATGACGGCCACGCCGATTCCCCGGACACTGGCCATTTCCGCTTTTGGTGAAATGGACGTTTCGGTCATCGACGAAATGCCGGTAGGCCGAAAAGAAATTCAAACCTTCTGGATGAAAAAAGATATGTTCGGAAAAATCGTCGGACGGATGGAAAAGGAACTTGCAGCGGGACGGCAGGCCTATGTCATCTGTCCCCTGATCGAAGAATCGGATAAACTGGATTTCCAGAATGCGATCGAACTGTATAGTCAATTATCGAGTGTTTTCCACGGCAAATACACGGTGGGCCTGATGCACGGCCGCCTCCACTCAGATGAAAAAGAAGAAACGATGCGCTCCTTTACCGAAGGGGAAATCGCCGTTCTTGTTTCGACGACTGTCGTCGAAGTGGGAGTCAACGTGCCGAACGCATCGTTCATGCTGATTTACGATGCGGAACGGTTCGGCTTGTCGCAGCTCCATCAATTGAGAGGGCGTGTCGGCCGGGGCAGTGAACAGTCCTATTGTGTGCTGCTGGCGGATCCGAAAACGGAAATCGGCAAAGAGCGGATGACTTCAATGACCGAAACGAATGATGGTTTTGTGTTGGCGGAGAAGGATCTGAAGCTGCGGGGGCCGGGAGATTTCTTCGGCCGCAAACAAAGCGGCCTGCCGGAATTCAAGATGGCTGACCTGATCCATGACTACCGTGCACTTGAAACGGCGAGGAAAGACGCTGAAGCACTGATCAACAGCGAAGAATTCTGGACAAGCAATGAAACCGCATGCTTACGGAGAATGCTGGAAGAGTCCGGCGCCCTGTCGATGGCACGGTTGGACTGAGGATGCAGGAGCGCTATATTCGCTCTTGCATTCTTTTTTTAATATCAATATACTGATATTAGTACCAAGTGCTAATAGCGGGCGGTGACATAATGAAACTTACAAAAAGACAACGGCAAACAGAGTTGAAGAAATCGATAATTGAAAATCCGTTTGTGACGGATGAGGAACTGTCGGCTGAATTCGACGTCAGTGTCCAGACCATCAGGCTTGACCGGATGGAATTATCGATTCCAGAATTGCGCGAACGAATAAAGCATGTTGCCGTAAAGACATTTGAAGATGAAGTGAAATCGCTCCCGATCGATGAAGTGATCGGAGAAATCATTGATATCGAATTGGATGAAAAAGCGATATCGATTTTTGATGTGAAACCGGAACATGTTTTTCAGCGCAACCAGATTGCGCGTGGGCATCATCTTTTTGCCCAGGCAAATTCGCTGGCGGTCGCAATCATGAATGAAGAGCTGGCATTGACCGTGAAATCGGAATTGCAGTTCCTGCGTCCAGTAAAGGCGGGCCAGCGCATCGTGGCAAAAGCTACAGTGATCGACAGGCAGCCTGAAAAAAACCGTGCTTTTGTAAAAGTCGTTTCAACGGTGGATCAGGTGACAGTTTTTATCGGTACATTCGAAATGTATCGAATGACGGAACAAAGTGAAGGTGAAGTTGGATGAAGATAGCAGTCGATGCAATGGGCGGAGATAACGCGCCGAGAGAAATAATCGAAGGCGTCTACAAGGCGCTGGAAGAATTCAAGGATTTGGAGATTCAGCTGTATGGGCACCAGGAAAAAATGCAGGAATTTCTGAAAGATAATGACCGTTTGTCTGTGTTCCACTGTGAAGAGAAAATCGAAGCGGAAGACGATCCGGTGCGTTCGGTCAGAAGAAAAAAAGACGCTTCGATGGTGCGGATGGCGCAGGCTGTTAAAGACGGAACAGCGGACGGTTGTGTCTCTGCCGGAAACACGGGCGGGCTGATGTCGGCGGGGCTGTTTATCGTCGGGCGGATTGATGGAGTGGACCGGCCGGCTTTGGCGCCGACATTGCCGACGATTGACGGCAAAGGCTTTGTCATGCTGGATATGGGCGCAAACGCAGAAGCGCGTCCGGAGCACCTTGTCCAATACGCAATTATGGGCAGCATCTATGCAGAAAAAGTCCGGGGCATCGAAAATCCTACGGTGGGTTTGCTGAATATTGGCTCGGAAGAGAAAAAAGGGAACGACCTGACAAAAGCTGCGTTTCCCTTATTGAAAGAAGCGCCGGTTAATTTCATCGGCAATGTGGAGTCACGTGATTTACTGAACGGAGCAGCGGATGTGGTGGTGACGGACGGCTTTACCGGAAACATGGTATTGAAGACGATAGAGGGCACCGCCATGAATGTGTTCGCAATGATCAAGGATGTTTTCATGTCTTCCATGAAGAATAAATTGGCTGCAGCAATGGTCAAACAGGACATGCGCGGTTTAAAAGGGATGCTGGATTACAGCGAATACGGCGGTGCAGGCTTGTTTGGTCTGAAGGCTCCAGTCATAAAAGCCCATGGATCCTCAAACAGCACAGCTTTTTTTAATGCCATCCGCCAGACCCGTATGATGATCGAATTCGATGTAACGGGCACAATTTATAACACGTTGAAAAAGGAGCAGTCAGAATGACGAAAATAGCATTTATCTACCCGGGACAAGGCTCCCAGACAGTCGGAATGGGCGAAACCTTTTTGAGCGACGAACGAAGCCGCGGCTTTTTTGAGGAAGCCGATAAGGCTCTCGGCATGAAACTGTCCAAGCTGATGCTTGAAGGGCCCGCAGAAGAACTGACACTTACATACAACGCGCAGCCAGCTTTGCTGACAGTCAGCGCAATGATTACGGAACGTCTGGCACGCGAAGGGATTGTCCCTTCCTATACGGCCGGACACAGTTTAGGCGAATACAGTGCTTTGGTGGCTTCCGGCGTCATGAAGTTCGAAAATGCCGTGGAAATTGTGCACAAACGCGGGCTTTTCATGAACGACGCAGTGCCGGCGGGCGAAGGAACCATGGCCGCGATTCTTGGAATGGACGCTAAAGAGTTGGAAGAAGTCACGAATCATGTGATGGATACGACCGGAGTTGTCCAATTGGCTAACTTGAACAGCCCGGGGCAAATTGTCATTTCCGGAACAAAAGCCGGCGTTGAGGAAGCTTGCAGGCTGGCGAAGGAAAAGGGTGCCAAAAGAGCGATCCCGCTTGACGTCAGCGGTCCTTTCCATTCCGAATTGATGCGTCCGGCTTCCCAGGATCTTTCGGAAGTGTTGAGCAAGGCATTTCTGATGAACGCCAATGTGCCGGTAGTGGCCAACGTCACTGGGGAGAGCGAAACGAATGCCGCACAGATCCAGGATCTTCTGGTCCGCCAATTGTATTCTCCGGTGTTGTGGGAACAATCGGTGCGGAAAATGATCGAACTGGGTGTCACGGTCTTTGTGGAGATCGGTCCCGGAAAAGTATTAAGTGGATTGGTGAAAAAAATTGATCGTTCCGTAACTGTGTTGGCGGTCAATGATATGGAATCCTGCGAAAAAGCGATAGAGGAGCTGAAAAAATGAGCGACTTAACTGGCAAGACTGCAATCATCACCGGTGCCTCGAGAGGCATCGGGGCTGAAATCGCCAAACGATTTGCAGAAGCGGGGGCGAATGTCGTTGTCAATTACAGCGGCAGCCAGCAAAAAGCGGAAGCAGTAGTGGAAGCGATCAAACAGAACGGCGGAGAAGCCATCGCGGTAAAAGCGAATGTAGCGGATGCGGAAGCCGTCAAAGCGATGGTCGAAGAGACGATGGCAGCTTTCGGTTCCGTGGATATTCTGGTCAATAATGCCGGGATCACCCGCGACAATTTGATGATGCGCATGAAAGACGACGAATGGGACGATGTCATCAACACCAATCTGAAAGGTGTGTTTGTCTGCACCAAAGCGGTTACACGCCAGATGATGAAACAGCGCTCCGGACGCATCGTCAACATCGCATCGATCGTCGGTGTCATGGGCAACGCGGGGCAGGCAAATTACGTCGCTTCAAAAGCCGGTGTCATCGGATTGACGAAGACCACTGCGCGTGAACTGGCAAGCCGGGGCATTACGGCAAATGCAGTGGCGCCTGGGTTCATTACCACAGACATGACGGACCAGTTGAATGAGGACATCCAAAAGTCGATGATGTCGCAAATACCGTTGGGCCGTTTCGGCAAGCCGGAAGAAGTGGCGAAAGCTGCTTTATTCCTTGCCTCCGATGAAGCGTCGTATATGACAGGGCAAACCCTGCACCTTGATGGTGGAATGGTCATGTAATTTGTTTTTCTGTATACTGCATTGAGGGGAGGTGACGACATTGGCAACAGTACTGGAGAGAGTAACGAAAGTAATCGTGGATCGTCTGGGTGTAGAAGAGAACGAAGTGAAACTTGAAGCTTCATTCACAGGAGACCTGGGTGCTGATTCATTGGATGTAGTGGAATTGGTTATGGAACTTGAAGACGAATTCGACATGGAAATTTCTGATGAAGATGCAGAAGGCATGGCGACAGTAGGAGACGCAGTTTCTTACATTGAGAAAAAACAGGCATAATTTAGAAAAGCGAAAGCGCCTGTTAAGTCCCGACAAGCGCTGGAGGGCTTAAAGATAATGGCGCTTTTAGCCATTATCGGTAAGGCCGAAGCGACCTCGAGGGACTGGGCGCTGGAGTCTGGACACAAAAATATGAAATAACCCTGACGCATAATCGCTTGCAACTGAAGCGGTTGTGCGTCAATTCTTTTTTTGCGTTGGAGCCGGAAAACAGGTAAAATTGACGGAAGAACATCAAAGGAAGGCAGATAAAAATGGCTATGAAAAAAAACCTTAACCAACAAAAGCCGGGAGTGCTGAATGAAAATGTCATAAAGGCATTCAACCAGCTCCAACAGGAACTGGATGTGAATTTTCGGAACCCTGCGCTGCTCCATCAAGCTTTCACCCATTCATCCTATGTGAATGAGCATCGCCGAAAAAAATTCACGGACAACGAACGCCTCGAATTTTTGGGCGACGCTGTGCTGGAATTGTCGGTATCCCATTATCTTTATATGAAATATCCTGATATGAGCGAAGGCGAGTTGACGAAGCTTCGGGCAACGATCGTCTGCGAACCGTCACTCGTGTTGTTTGCGAATGAATTGAATTTCGGCAAGTATATATTGCTCGGCAAAGGCGAAGAGCTGACAGGCGGCAGAACACGCCCGGCGCTCCTGGCCGATGTTTTCGAATCATTTATCGGGGCTTTGTATCTGGACCAGGGACTTGAACCGGTCGTTTCATTTTTGGAAGTAATTCTTTTCCCGAAAGTGGAAATCGGTGCTTTTTCGCATGTGATGGATTATAAAAGTCAACTGCAGGAAATTGTGCAGCAAAAAAATTCCGGAACGCTGAATTACGAGATTATCGATGAAAAGGGACCTGCGCACAGCCGTATTTTCGTAACGCGCGTCAGTTTGGCCGAAAAGGAACTGGGCATTGGAAATGGACGGTCCAAAAAAGAAGCGGAACAGCAGGCTGCTCAGCTGGCAATCCGTAAATTGCAGGAAGCAATGGAGGACTAGAGGATGTTTTTGAAGAGATTGGAAGTGATGGGGTTCAAATCGTTCGCTGATCGCATCGGCATCGATTTTGTTCCCGGTGTTACAGCAGTCGTGGGACCGAATGGCAGCGGGAAGAGCAATGTTACCGACGCCATTCGCTGGGTCCTCGGAGAGCAATCCGCAAAATCCTTGCGTGGCGGAAAGATGGAAGACGTCATTTTTGCCGGCAGTAATTCGCGGAAACCTTTGAATTTTGCTGAAGTTACTTTGGTTCTTGATAACACGGATGGCCGGGTCCCTCTCGATTACAGCGAAGTCAGCGTAACGAGAAGGGTTTTTCGAAGTGGGGAAAGTGCCTATCTGTTAAATAAACAAAATTGCCGGTTAAAGGACATTACAGATCTGTTCATGGACTCGGGACTTGGTAAAGAAGCATTTTCCATTATTTCGCAGGGCAGGGTGGATGAAATCCTCAACAGCAAAGCTGAGGAGCGCCGCTCTATTTTTGAGGAAGCCGCAGGTGTGCTGAAATACAAACAGCGCAAGAAAAAAGCGGAAGTGAAGCTGAATGAAACTGATGAGAACCTGAACAGGGTACTGGATATTCTGCATGAATTGGATGGCCGTATGGAACCGCTGCAAATCCAGGCATCAGCGGCGCGTGACTTTCTTGACATGAGCGAAGAACTGAAGGATTCGGATATCGCTTTATTGGCATTTGACGCCGGTCGTTATAAGCAAGAGCTTGAACGATTGGATGAGGACGCTGAAAGTCAAAGCGTAAAAGAAAAAGAGATGTCCGCAGAAATTGCGGAAAAAGAACAGGCCGTATCGGAAATTCGTAAATTGCTGGCACAACTTGACGGTGACATCGACACTGAACAGAGCAGCCTGATTGAAGCCAGTTCCGAAACGGAGAAATGGGAAGGCCGCAAATTGCTGATGTCCGAGAAAAAGCATAATGCAGACCGCCAGGCAAAGCAGCTGCAGGAAAATCTGGAAGCTGAACAGGCTGAGCTGGAGGTTTTGACGGCCAAACACGAGGAGCAAGCGCAACTACTGGAAGCAAGGAAGTCCGAGCAGCAAAGGATCCGGGATTCCATCCGCCAGCTGGAAGAGCAATTGAGCAGAACGCCGGCCGATATCGAAAACGAAATCGAATCATTCAAATCGCTTTATATTGAATTGATGAATGAACAGGCGACCGTCAGGAATGAATTGAAGAATATTGATCTTCAGGAGCAGCAATTGTCTGAATCGACCAGCAGAATCGCATTGCAACAGGAAGATTTTGACAGCGAACTGCAAAGGCTGGAAACAGAAAAAGCCGAGGCTGAGAAGAAACACGAAACCATCAAAGCGCTGCTCGAAGAAAAGCGCCGATTATACCGTGAAACTGAAGTAGGCTATCAACAAGTAAAAGAGTCATTTGATAAAAAGCAAAACATGCTATTCCAGGCATACCAGTCTCAAAAGCAAATGGATTCCCGTATTGAAACCTTACAGGAATTGGAAGCCGATTTTTCCGGCTTTTTCCAGGGGGTACGGGAAGTGCTGCAGGCGCGTGAAAAGGGCCAATTAACCGGCATTGTCGGCGCAGTAGCAGAAATTGCCCAAGTGAATCAGGATTACGCCAAAGCGATTGAAACGGCACTTGGAGCTTCCAGCCAGCATATCGTCACAAAAAATGAACAAGATGCGCGCAATGCCATCAATTTCCTGCGCGAAAAAAGAGCGGGCCGTTCGACTTTCTTGCCGATGACCGTCATGAAGCCGAGAACGATTCCCGACCATACGCTGGCTTCGGTCCGACAGCACCCGTCATTTATCAAAATGGCATTTGAATTGGTGGAATACAATCCCGCTTACAGCATGATCATCGAAAATCTTCTCGGAAACGTCATCATTGCTGATGACCTGAAAGGTGCAACAGCGATTGCCAAAACCACAGGAAACAGGTTTCGGGTGGTGACGCTTGAAGGGGATATCGTCAATGCCGGCGGTTCGATGACCGGCGGTGCCAATAAGACGCAGGCATCGTTCTTCACCAGAAAAGCGGAACTGGATCAATTGCTGGAGCAATCGAAAGAAATGAAGCAGACGATTGCGCATGCTGAAAAGACCGTACAAAAAGAGCAATCCGAAGTCCACATCACAGAGCAAAAACTGAATGACCTGCGCTCTGATGGGGAGAAATACCGGGATTTGGAATCGGAACGGGCGATGACGCTGCGCGAAATCAGCGCTGTGCTCAACACAACCAAAGAGCGCTTTAAGGTTTTCCAGGCTGAACAAAAAAACAAAGTATCTGATCTCGATGCAGTAACCGGTCGCAAAGAAACGGCATCCGGACGACTCGGCGAAATAACGTCGGAACTTTCCGGTACGTCTGCGCGGATTGAGGAATTGACCCAATTCAAGCAGCAAAATGAAAGTGCCCGCGATGCGGTGCTGGTCCGATTTGCTGACGAAAAATCAAAAATGGCGGTCATGAAAGAACGTGTCAGTCAGTTGACCCAAAGTGAAGCTGAATTGCTGGAGCGACGGGATAAAACTGCGCGCAAGCTGGATGAAATCCGCGCAGAGCTCGCATGGATGAAATCGGAAGAAGCCGCAAAAGTCTATTCTGATGAAGAAATCATTGCGCAAATCAACCACTGGACGTATAAAAAGCAGGCCGGCCAGCAGAAAATCAGCGAACTGAAAGAACGCCGTACAATGAATCAGAATGATCTGACCGCACTGGAGCAGGAGCTGAAAGAAATTCAGCGGCTCCATAAGGGGTTTGTGGAAGCGATCCGCATTTGCGAAGTCAAATCGACGCGGCTGGATGTTCAGATCCAGAGCCTTCTCTCGCAACTCGAAAGCAATTACGAGCTGACACTGGAAGAGGCGATGAAATTTGAACTTGCGGATGAAGAAGATGTTGTACGAAAAAAAGTTAAATTGCTGAAGCAGTCGATCGAAGAACTGGGGCCTGTCAATATTGGCTCCATCGAAGAATTTGAACATGTTGCGGAGCGCCACAACTTCTTGACTGAGCAGCGAAATGACCTCAACGAGGCAAAAGAGACCCTGCGGACAGTCATTCGGGAAATGGATGAAGAAATGACGACCCGTTTCGATGAAACTTTCCATGCCATTCGTTCCCATTTTCAGCGCGTCTTCAAAGAACTGTTCGGGGGAGGCTCGGCGGATCTCGTATTGACCAACCCCCAGGACATGCTGGCGACAGGAGTGGAAATTATCGCTCAGCCGCCGGGCAAAAAGCTGCAGAATCTCAGTTTGCTGTCGGGAGGCGAACGGGCATTGACTGCAATCGCGCTCCTATTCGCCATCCTGAATATCCGGCCGGTGCCGTTCTGTATTCTCGATGAAGTGGAAGCGGCACTCGATGAATCGAATGTTGTACGCTACAGCCAATACTTGAAGAAATTCAGTGAAGACACTCAATTTATCGTCATCACGCATCGCAAAGGCACGATGGAAGGCGCAGATGTGCTCTATGGCATTACGATGCAGGAATCAGGCATCTCTAAGCTGGTTTCTGTAAAACTGCAGGAACAACTATAATTGGAGGAGTGATGGAGTGAGTTTTTTCAAAAAGCTGAAAGATAAATTTGCCGGAAATGCCGAAGAAGAACAATCAACCGAAAAATACAAAGAAGGTTTGGAAAAAACCCGTACCGGATTCACTTCAAAGATCAATGATCTTGTTGCGAAATACCGGAAAGTGGATGAGGATTTCTTTGAAGAGCTGGAGGAAGTACTGCTGCAGGCGGATGTTGGGTTTGAAACCGTTCTGGAATTGATGGACGAACTGCGCTACGAAGTGCAGCGGAAAAACGTCCGCGATACGTCGAATGTGCAATCGGTCATTTCCGAAAAACTGGTGGAAATCTATCAGGCCGGAGAAAAGGAACTGAACGAAATCAGCTTTGCTGATGGCCTGACGGTTATTTTGATGGTCGGCGTCAACGGAGTCGGCAAAACGACGACTATCGGGAAATTGGCGCACCGGTTGAAAAATGAAGGCAAGTCCGTCATGCTCGCTGCCGGCGACACATTCCGTGCCGGTGCAATTGAACAATTGGATGTATGGGGAGAGCGCGTCGGTGTTGATGTCATCAAGCAGGCCGCCGGCTCGGATCCTGCCGCAGTGATGTATGATGCTGTGCGTTCGGCAAAATCCCGCGGCGTTGATGTTTTGATCTGTGATACGGCGGGGCGCCTCCAGAACAAAGTCAATCTGATGAATGAGCTGGAAAAGATTCACCGCGTCATTTCACGCGAGGTTCCTGGAGCTCCGCATGAAGTGTTGCTGGCCCTTGATGCGACTACAGGCCAGAACGCCATGATCCAGGCACAGACGTTCAAAGACGTTACAGAAGTCACAGGCATCGTTCTGACCAAACTGGATGGTACAGCCAAAGGCGGTATCGTGCTGGCAATCCGCAGTAAATTAAACATCCCTGTTAAATTTGTCGGGCTTGGCGAGAAACTGGATGATCTGCAGCCATTTGATCCGCAGAAATACGTTTATGGCCTGTTTGCTGAAGGATTGGACAAAGAAGAACGGCTGGAAAAAGGATCGGCAGACAAGTAAAAATACTTGACGCTTGATTTCATTTTCAGTATGGTTGTTTGTATAATGAACGGGGTGAGCAGAAATGATGGGTTTGGAAAAAACGACGCGAATGAATTATTTGTTCGATTTCTATCAGGAATTGCTGACGCCAAAACAGCGCAGTTATATGAGGCTGTATTATTTGGATGACCATTCTTTGGGTGAAATAGCCGAAGAATACAACATTACACGCCAGGCGGTGTACGATAATATCCGCCGTACTGAAGCGATGCTCGAAGAATACGAGGAAAAGCTGCAGCTGTTTGATAAATTCCAGCGGCGGCAGGAACTGGTTTCTTCTTTTGAGAAAAAAACCTTCACTGACGAAACGATCCGTAAATTTCTCAGTGAATTAAAAGAATGGGATTAGGAGGCGGAACGAATGGCATTTGAAGGTTTATCCGAACGCCTGCAAGGCACCATGACAAAGATCAAAGGCAAAGGTAAAGTATCTGAAGCAGATGTTAAAGAAATGATGCGCGAAGTCCGCTTTGCGTTAATCGAAGCGGATGTCAACTTGAAGGTCATCAAGGAATTCGTCAAAAAAGTAAGTGAACGCGCTGCCGGTTCGGATGTTATGAACAGCTTAACACCAGGGCAACAGGTCGTAAAAATCGTTAAAGATGAGTTAACGGAGTTGATGGGTGGCGAAGAAAGCAAGATCAACTTCTCAACCAAACAGCCTACCGTCATCATGATGGTAGGGCTCCAGGGTGCCGGTAAAACGACCACAACAGGCAAATTAGCGGGCCTCCTGCGCAAAAAGCATAACCGCAAGCCGTTATTGGTTGCGGCTGATGTATACCGTCCTGCAGCGGTTCAGCAGTTGGAGACAATCGGTAAACAACTGACGATTCCGGTATTTTCAAAAGGGACAGACCTGTCTCCGGTGGAAATTGCACGCCAGGCGATTGAACATGCAAAAGCGGAGCATATGGATACTGTTATCATTGATACCGCCGGCCGTCTGCATGTTGATGAAGCCTTGATGCAGGAATTGAAAGATATCCGCGCTTTAAAGGAACCTGATGAAATTTTCCTTGTTGTCGATGCGATGACAGGGCAGGATGCTGTCAACGTGGCGCAAACCTTTGATGAAGCGATCGGCATATCAGGCGTCATTTTGTCAAAACTTGACGGTGACACACGAGGCGGGGCAGCATTATCAATCCGCACGGTTACCCAAAAACCGATTAAATTCATTGGTATGGGCGAAAAAATGGATGCGCTCGATGTGTTCCATCCGGAACGCATGGCGTCCCGAATTCTCGGCATGGGCGATATGCTGTCGCTGATTGAAAAAGCGCAGACCAATGTTGATGAAGAGAAAGCGAAGCAGCTGGAAGAAAAATTCCGCACGTCTTCGTTCACCTTCGATGATTTCCTGGAACAGCTGGACCAGGTAAAACAAATGGGACCACTGGATGAAATTCTGAAAATGATGCCGGGCGCAAATAAAATCAAAGGCCTCGAAAACGCCAAAGTGGATGAAAGCCAGATGGGCCGTGTCGAAGCCATCATCCGTTCAATGACCATAAAGGAAAAAACGACCCCTGAAATCATCAACGCAAACCGCAAAAAAAGAATTGCCCGGGGATCGGGGACATCAATACAGGATGTTAACCGACTATTGAAACAATTTGAGGATATGAAGAAAATGATGAAGCAAATGTCGGGCATGAACTCGAAAAAAGGCAAGAAAAAGATGTCTATGCCAGGCTTGGACTCGCTTTTCAAATAATTTTTTAAGGTGTTAAGAGAAAATACTTTACAAACTATTTAAAGCTTGCTAATATAATATCTTGTGTGAAACTATTCGGAGGTGCTTTAAGAAATGGCAGTAAAAATTCGCTTGAAACGTATGGGAGCTAAAAAATCTCCTTTTTACCGTATTGTAGTAGCTGACTCACGTGCTCCACGTGACGGCCGTCAAATCCAGACAGTAGGTACTTACAACCCACTGACAGTTCCAGCTGAAGTTAAAATCGACGAAGAATTGGCGTTGAAATGGCTTCATGATGGTGCAAAACCATCTGATACTGTTCGTAACTTGTTTTCTCAAAATGGCATTATGGAAAAATTCCATAACGACAAATTAAACAAGTAAGGGAGTTTATCTTATGAAGCAGCTGATTGAAACCATTGTGAAACCGCTGGTTGATCATCCGGAAGAAGTTCGTATAGAAACTGACGAAAATAATAGCCGTATTGTCTATAAGCTTTCCGTGCATCAGGAAGATATAGGGAAAGTCATCGGCAAGCAAGGCCGGGTGGCGAAAGCCATCCGCGCCATCGTGTATTCAGCAGCAGGCAATCATCATAAGAAGAAAACTTACCTCGATATTGTGGATTGAGTAAAAGGAAGGAGCCCCGGTTCCTTCCTTTTTTCTTGGAGAAGCCGATATCGAATATGGATAAAATATATAAATTGAATTAGAGAAGTAAGGAATTAATAAACGCTTGGCGCTATGGACAGTGCAAAGATTATGCTCCTGCGCAAGCTCGTCGCAAAGGTGCGCCATCTGCGTATGGCGACCTTGCCTCCCGCAATAAGCCGAGAAGACCACTCGTCTTATTGCTCCGCCGGCATTCGCCTGCTCCTGAGCCGCGCCGGCGCTATTATAGTGGTTTCAGTTGAGAGAGTCTCTAAGATATGCAGCAAAACAGCGAAGACGCCCAGGGGACCAAGCGAAGGGCTGAGATCCACTCGGGCGAAGTGAAACGAGAACGAGTTAGCTCAGCGCGAGCCCCCAGGCAAGCGAAGCTGTTTTGCGGAATATCGGTTGATATATTATTAATAGTAGAAAAACCAAAAACGAAAGGATGTTTGTGCGTGGAATGGTTTAATGTAGGAAAAATCGTCAATACTCACGGAATCCGGGGGGAAGTCCGGGTCCTGTCCCGCACCGATTTTCCGGAAGAGCGCTTCGCAATCGGCACGAAACTTGGCCTGTTCAAAAAGGATGCCAAAAAGCCGATCATGGTGAAAATCGCCAGCTACAGAAAACATAAGAATTTCGAGTTGCTGACGTTTGAAGGCTACCCGAATATCAATGACGTGGAAGAGTTCAAAGATTCGTATTTGCGGATTGCAGAACACGATCTTACGGAATTGGAAGAAGGTGCATTTTATCACCACGAAATTCTGGGATGCACCGTATTTACAGATGAAGGGCGCGAGCTTGGCAAAATCACTGAAATTTTGGAAACCGGCGCAAATGACGTGTGGGAAATCACGCCCGCAACCGGCAAGAAGCATTATATCCCCTATATCGAAGACGTGGTAAAGGAAATTGATGTGGAAGAAAGAAAAGTGACGATCGAAGTGATGGAAGGTTTGTTGAACGAATGAAGATAAATGTCCTTTCTTTATTTCCGGCCATGTTTGAAGGCGTCTTCAATCAGTCGATGCTGAAAAAAGCGCAAGAAAAGGAGGCGGTCACGTTTGCCGTTTCCGACTTCAGGGAGTATGCAGACAAGAAGCGGCAGGTTGATGATTACCCGTTCGGCGGAGGTGCCGGCATGGTCCTGAAGCCGGAACCTGTGTTCAATGCCGTTGAGGCGCTGTCCGGTGACAGGAAGCCGCGTGTTATCCTGATGTGCCCGCAGGGGGAGCGTTATACCCAAGAAAAGGCGGAAGAGCTCGCGCAGGAAGATGAATTGATTTTCATCTGCGGACATTACGAAGGATACGATGAACGGATTAGGGAGCATCTGGTGACGGATGAAATTTCCATCGGTGATTTCGTTCTGACCGGCGGGGAGCTGGCGGCCATGACCGTCATCGACAGTGTCGTGCGGCTGCTGCCGGGTGTGCTCGGTAATGCCGATTCACCAATGAAGGATTCTTTTTCAACTGGCTTTCTTGAACACCCGCAATATACCCGACCAGCTGATTTCCGCGGATGGAAGGTGCCGGAGGTTCTGACATCGGGCAATCACGGCCGGGTCGATAAATGGCGTGAAGAACAGACCTTAAAAAGAACACTGGAACGCCGTCCGGATCTGCTTCAAAAAATCGAGTTGACTGCGGCTCAGAAGAAGATTTTGGAAGAGCTGAAAAAAAGCGAATGATATAAGATTAAGTCTTGCATAAGCTTTTGCTTAGTGATAACATGGAGTCTGTACTTTTATGCCAGAGTACAGGATCACGGTGTTCCGCTGTAATCGCAAAATGACTGCAAGAGCATCTGTAGAAGGAGAGAAAACTATGCAAAACATTATTACAGAAATCACAAAAGAACAGCTTCGTACGGATCTTCCTAAGTTCCGTCCTGGAGACACTGTTCGCGTCCACGTTAAAGTTGTCGAGGGTACACGCGAACGTGTTCAGGTATACGAAGGAGTTGTCATCAGCCGTCGCGGAGGCGGGATCAGTGAATCATTCACGGTCCGCAAAATCTCTTACGGTGTTGGTGTTGAACGTACATTCCCTGTACACACACCTAAAATTGCTCAACTTGAAGTTACCCGTCGCGGTAAAGTTCGTCGTGCGAAACTGTACTACTTGCGTAACCTTCGCGGTAAAGCAGCACGCATCAAAGAAATTCGATAAGATTGCATTGCAGAAAGAGGGCGTCCGCGCCCTCTTTCTTTTTTGCTTAAATGTGGATATCCTTGTACAATTAAAGCACAAAGCATGGGGAGGAACGCGCATGGAATCAGAAGTGAAGAAGAAAAACGAAGTGTGGGAATGGTCCAAGGCTTTATTGATCGCATTCGGCCTCGCGGCAATCATCCGGGTTTTCCTTTTCACGCCGATTGTGGTTGACGGGGAATCGATGCTGCCGACGCTTGAACACGGGGACCGAATGATCGTCAATAAAATCGGCTATGACATTGGCAAACCGGACAGGTTCGACATTATTGTTTTTCATGCGCCTGAAGCAAAAGATTACATCAAGCGGATCATCGGCTTGCCTGGCGATCATATCGCTTATGAAGACGATCAATTATATATTAACGGTGAACCGGTGGAAGAGCCGTATCTCGATGAATATAAAAAAGGCATCAGCGGTACATTGACAGAAGATTTCACGCTGGAAGAAAAAATCAATGCCGATACAGTTCCCGAGGGAACGGTTTTTGTAATGGGTGATAACCGGCGTGCAAGTAAGGACAGCCGAATTATTGGTGTAGTTCCGATGGAAGAAGTTGTCGGCAATACGAGTTTCGTATTCTGGCCATTTGAAGAAGCGGGAATTGTTAAGTAAGGAGAGGTAGTATGACGATACAATGGTTTCCGGGGCATATGGCGAAAGCCCGGAGAGAAGTAACTGAAAAACTGAAATTGGTCGATATCATTTTTGAATTGGTTGATGCAAGGCTTCCTTTATCATCACGCAATCCGATGATTGACCAGGTGATACAGCATAAACCGAGATTGATCATCCTGAATAAGATGGACATGGCCGACGAAACGGAAACAAAAAAATGGATCCGTTATTTTGAAGAGCAGGGGACACGTGCGGTGGCCATCAATTCCCTTGAAGGCAGAGGGCTTCAGCTGGTGACTAAAGTTTCCAAAGAGATTTTGGCTGAAAAATGGAACCGGATGATTGCCAAAGGGATCAAACCCCGGGCAATCCGCGCCATGATCGTCGGAATTCCGAATGTCGGGAAATCGACATTGATCAACCGCCTGTCGAAGAAAAGCCTTGCGAAAACCGGCAATATGCCCGGTGTGACAAAAGCCCAGCAATGGATCAAAGTCGGCAAGGAAATTGAATTGCTTGATACGCCCGGCATTTTGTGGCCGAAATTCGAGGACCCGGAAACAGGCTTTAAATTGGCTGTTACAGGCGCCATTAAGGATTCAGTTATCCAAATGGAGGAACTGGCCATCTATGCGCTGAAATTTTTGGAGCAGCGATATCCGGATCGTTTGAAAGAGCGTTATGGAATCGATCATGTCGATGAAGAAATTGTAAATACGTTTGATCATATCGCGAAGAAGCGCCGATTTGTTTCACACGAAGGCGAAGCCGATTATGAAATGACGGCTGAAGCGATTATCCGCGACATCCGCAATCAGTATCTTGGCAGAGTGACATTCGATTACAAAGATGAAATGATTGTCGAAGAAGAGGAATAGTCCAATATGAGGCAAACAGAAGAGGCTGATCCGGAACCGGAGGAGCCTTTTTTGTTTTACCGTGCATTTATAATAATCTTTAAAGAAAATTTATGTGCAGCAAGGAGTGGTGGAATGGAGAACATCAAAACGATACGCGAAAAACTCGCCCATGCAGAACAATGGGCACCGTGGATGGAAGAGTTGGAATCGGATGATAGAAAAGCGGTGCAGAAACTTGTGTTTTCCTGGAAACGGAGGCAGGCGATCCATGAAAAGCTGCTGAGGGACCATACACAAAAGCAGCAATTTGATGATTCGTTCAAAGGTTATGCAGACTGGACAGTTGCCGGCATTGACGAAGCGGGAAGGGGACCTCTTGCGGGACCGGTGGTTACAGCCGCGGTTATCCTGCCGGACCAGTGTCCGACGCTGCTGGGACTTGATGATTCAAAGAAATTGTCCAAAGCCAAACGGGAATATTTTGCTGATGAAATAAAAAGGATTGCAATCAGTTACGCCATACATATCCAACCGCCGGATGAGATAGACCGGCTGAATATTTACCAGGCTACAAAGCAGTCGATGGCGAAAGCAGCTGCAACACTTGAACCCGTCCCGAAAATTTTGCTGGTGGATGCCATGCTGCTCGATATTGGCATACCGTGTGAATCGATCATCAAGGGCGATGCAAAAAGTTTGGCGATCGCAGCAGCGTCCATATTGGCGAAAACGGGGCGGGACGCCATCATGGCGGCATATGCAACTGAGTACCCGGAATACGGGTTCGCACAGCATGCCGGCTATGGCACGAAAGGCCACGTGGAAGCAATCCGCCTGCATGGTCCCACGCCAATCCATCGCCGCACGTTTGAACCGGTAAAAGGAATTCTGGCGGACGGCTGACAGAGAAATGTAAACCCGGCAACAATAGAATATTTCAAGTATTCAAGAGCTTGGCTATCTACTGTGGACATTTTGTGGCAACTTTAATACAATGGTAGAGGCAATAAAATTAAGAGACAGATGTTTGATTGGAGGATGACAGATGAATATCCATGAATATCAAGGAAAAGAACTCCTCAGACAATACGGCGTAGCAGTTTCTTACGGCACTGTTGCTTTTTCTCCGGAAGAAGCAGTTAAAGCGGCGAAAGAACTCAGCACAGACGTTGTCGTTGTAAAAGCACAAATCCACGCAGGTGGACGAGGCAAAGCAGGTGGAGTTAAAATCGCTAAAAACCTGGACGAAGTCCGCGCGTATGCGAAAGAACTTTTAGGTAAAGTTCTTGTGACCCACCAAACTGGTCCGGAAGGCAAAGAAATCAAGCGCCTTTTGATCGAAGAAGGATCTGATATCAAAAAAGAATACTATATCGGATTGGTTCTTGACCGCCAAACTTCACGTGTCACTCTTATGGGATCTGAAGAAGGCGGAGTTGATATCGAAGAAGTTTCTGAAAACACTCCTGAAAAAATCTTCAAAGAAGTCATCGATCCGGTAATCGGATTGACCGGTTTCCAGGCACGCCGTATGGCATTCAACATGAACATTCCGCCAAAGCTTGTAAACAAAGCAGCGAAATTCATGCTGGGCCTTTACACGGTATTCATTGAAAAAGATGCTTCAATCGTTGAGATCAATCCGTTGGTCGAAACTGGCGATGGCGACATTTTGGCGCTTGATGCAAAATTCGATTTTGATGAAAATGCTCTTTACCGCCACAAAGATATTGTGGAACTTCGTGATTTCGACGAAGAGGATTCAAAAGAAATTGAAGCTTCCAAGCATGACTTGAGCTATATTTCTTTGGACGGGAACATCGGCTGTATGGTTAACGGCGCCGGGCTTGCTATGGCAACAATGGATACGATCAACTATTACGGCGGAACACCCGCTAACTTCCTTGACGTTGGGGGCGGTGCGACCGCTGAAAAAGTAACGGAAGCATTCAAAATCATTCTTTCTGACAAGAATGTTAAAGGGATCTTCGTTAACATTTTCGGCGGTATCATGAAATGTGACATCATCGCGGAAGGCGTAATCCAAGCTGCAAAAGAAGTGAGCCTGGATGTACCTCTGGTCGTTCGTCTTGAAGGAACAAATGTTGAAATCGGTAAAAAACTGCTTAATGAATCAGGTCTGAATATCGTTGCTGCAGGAACAATGGCAGACGGCGCGAAACAGATCGTAGAACTTGTAGGCTAAAGAAGGGCAGGGACAAAAATGAGTGTATACATTAACAAAGACACAAAAGTGCTTGTACAGGGAATTACAGGGTCAACTGCCCTTTTCCATACAAAGCAGATGCTTGAATACGGAACGAAAATCGTTGCGGGTGTAACACCAGGCAAGGGCGGTACTGAAGTTGAAGGCGTACCCGTTTTCAACACAGTTGAAGATGCCGTAAAAGCTACAGGTGCCAATGTATCTGTAATTTATGTACCGGCTCCTTTTGCTGCTGATGCAATTCTTGAAGCAGTGGAAGCTGAATTGGATATGGCTATCTGCATCACTGAACACATTCCAGTTTTGGATATGGTAAAAGTGAAGCGTTACATGGAAGGCAAGAATACACGTCTTGTCGGACCTAACTGCCCGGGCGTTATCACGCCGGACGAATGTAAAATCGGCATCATGCCTGGCTACATTCACAAAAAAGGACATGTCGGTGTTGTATCACGCTCTGGTACGTTGACGTACGAAGCGACTCACCAATTGTCTGAAGAAGGAATCGGCCAATCGACAGCTGTCGGTATCGGCGGAGACCCAGTCAACGGCACGAACTTTATCGATGTATTGCAAGCATTCAATGAAGATGAAGACACGTATGCTGTTGTAATGATCGGTGAAATCGGTGGTACTGCTGAAGAAGAAGCTGCAGAATGGGTTAAAGCGAACATGACGAAACCTGTTGTCGGCTTTATCGGCGGACAAACTGCTCCAGAAGGAAAACGCATGGGCCACGCCGGTGCAATCATTTCCGGAGGTAAAGGTACTGCTGCAGACAAGATCAAAGCAATGAACGCTGCTGGGATCGAAGTTGCAGACACGCCTTCAGTTATCGGTGAAACTTTGATCAAAGTGATCAAAGAAAAAGGTCTTTACGACGCTTGTAAAACACATTAATATTTTAATCGCGGAACCGTAACTGGTTCCGCGTTTTTTTTATGGTTCATAAACGATATTCCGCAAAACAGCGAAGTGTCGGCCGAACTACCTTCGGCCAACACTTCGCTGTTTTGCTCCATATCTGAGTGTTGCCAAGCGCCGGCGCGTTCCAGGAGCAGGCGAATGCCGACGGAGCATAAGACGAGTGCTCTTCTCGGCTTATAGCGGGAGGCAAGGTGCGCCATGAACATGCGGCGCCGCCTTTGCGACGAGCAGTGCGCAGGAGCATAATCTTTGCACTGTCCAGAGCGCCGAAGCGGTATGAATAAGCTAATTACTTAATATACATTTAAAAACTGCTATTTACATGATCTGCCTATACGTCTACTATAGGAGTTAAGTTGCACTTCATCCCGGTCAGGCATCCACAAAGAATGGAGGAACTTTATGGAGAACATGTTCGAACATCGATTGCTGGCTCTGCATTATATTTACCCCAAACCGCTCAATCAGATTAAACGTCTGATGATTGACGATCCGCATCTCGAATACCTGCAAAACAGACCAGCCTGGGAAATAAGCCAATTGCTTGGCATTACCATTGAAGCGGCGACATCCCTAAAGACTGGCTATCTGAAATCCCTGTCCACCCCCTATGCTGAAACGTATGAAAAACATAAGATAATCCCCATATCTTATAACCATCCTGATTATCCACAAAGCCTTTTCCATTTGATCGATCCGCCAGCTGTACTCTATGCAAAGGGCGATCCAAAATTGTTGCGAAATGACGATCGGATCGGTGTCATTGGTTCGAGGAAAGCTTCCTCGTATTCTCAAAAGGCTATGCAAGCCATTATTCCTGAGCTGGTTTCGGCCGGTTTTATTATTGTCAGCGGCCTTGCAAAAGGGGCTGATGCCATGGCTCATCGGACTGCCATCGCTTTTGGCGGCAAAACGATTGCTGTAACCGGAAGCGGATTTTTGCATCCCTACCCGAAAGAGAATGGAGAACTGAATAATATAATAGAAGAAACTCAACTCGCAATCACCGAATACCCGCCCTATATGCTGCCGAAGCGCTGGAATTTCCCCATGAGAAACCGCATTATCAGCGGCTTGGCGAAAGGGGTGCTGGTAACCGAGGCGGAAGTGAAAAGTGGTACCCTCAGCACGATTGAGCATGCGCTCGAGCATGGCAAAGACATATTTGCAATCCCGGGTGATATTGGATCGTTATTGTCCGGCGGGCCCCATAAGTTGATTGCTGAAGGCGCAAAACCTGTCTGGAATGGGCTTCAAGTGCTCGAAGAATACCGTGAAATAAGGGTATTGAAAAAGGCAATAAAATGAAATACCTTGCATTCGGTTAAAAACTGTTATACATTTTGCACAGGTATTTCTTATTTATACAATTTGTAAAAGTTTAAGAAACCTCTATGAGGAGGAATTAGTATGGCAGATTTTTTAGTGATTGTGGAATCGCCAGCAAAGGCGAAAACGATCGAACGGTATTTGGGAAAAAAGTATAAAGTCCGCGCTTCTTTAGGACATTTACGTGATTTGCCCCGCAGCCAGATGGGCGTGGACGTTGAAAATAATTTCGAACCCCGCTATATTACCATTCGCGGGAAAGGCCCTATTTTACAAGATCTTAAAAAAGAAGCGAAAAAAGCGAAAAAAGTCTTTCTCGCGGCTGACCCCGACAGAGAAGGGGAAGCGATTGCATGGCACTTAGCCCATGCCCTTGGCGTAGATTTGGAATCGGATTGCCGGGTGGTCTTCAACGAAATCACGAAAGATGCCATCAAGGAATCCTTTAAACAACCGCGCAAAATCGATATGGACTTAGTGGATGCCCAGCAGGCACGGCGCATATTGGACCGTTTGGTCGGGTACAGCATCAGTCCGTTATTGTGGAAAAAAGTGAAAAAAGGCTTGTCCGCCGGCCGGGTGCAGTCTGTTGCCCTGCGTCTTGTCATTGACCGGGAAAATGAAATCAAGGCATTCGAGCCGGAAGAATACTGGTCCATAACAGGCGAATTCGAAAAAGCCGCAAAGAAATTTGAAGCCCAATTCTATGGCAATGCCGATGCTAAAGTGAAGCTGGAAAGTGAAGATGACGTGAAAGCGGTAATGGCTACGATGAAAGGCAAGAATTTCAAAGTGAACCGCGTTGTAAAAAAGGAAAGAAAGAGAAATCCTTCTCCTTCCTTCACCACTTCATCACTGCAACAGGAAGCTGCCCGAAAATTGAACTTCCGCGCCAAAAAGACCATGATGCTGGCTCAACAGCTTTATGAAGGTATTTCGGTGGGCAAGGAAGGGATCACCGGTCTCATTACGTATATGAGAACTGATTCCACCAGGATTTCGGATACAGCAAAACAGGACACCATAAAATTTATTGAAGAAAAATACGGTGCTGAATTCGTTACGAAAGCCGCAGTTGCAAAGCAATCCTCAAAATCACAGGATGCCCATGAAGCTGTGCGTCCAACCAGTGTGCTGCGGACGCCGGAATCGCTGAAGAGCATCCTGTCGCGTGACCTTTACCGGTTGTACAAATTAATCTGGGACCGCTTTGTCGCGAGCCAGATGTCTCCGGCAGTGCTTGATACGGTGATGGCAGAGCTGCAAAATGGTGAAGCGGTATTCCGTGCCAACGGATCTCAAGTAAAATTCCCGGGATTCATGAAAGTGTATGTTGAAGGAACAGACGATAAAACAGATGACAAAGACAACATCCTTCCGGAAATGGAGGAAGGCGATAAGGTCAAAGCTGTAACTATTGAACCGAAGCAGCATTTCACTCAACCGCCTCCACGTTTTACAGAAGCACGTCTGGTGCGGACGCTCGAGGAATTGGGCATAGGCCGACCTTCCACTTACGCGCCAACATTGGATACAATCCAAAAACGGGGATATGTAACTTTGGATGCGAAGCGTTTTATTCCGACGGAGCTTGGCGAAATTGTCCATAGCCTGGTGTTGGAATTCTTCCCGAATATTCTTAATATCGAATTCACTGCCAAGATGGAACACGATCTTGACAGCGTGGAAGACGGCGATGTGGAATGGAAGAAAATCATAGCGGAGTTTTTCACAGGTTTTGAAAAAGACATCCAAGTGGCTGAAAATGAAATGGAGAAAGTACAGATCAAAGATGAACCAGCAGGTGAAGATTGTGAACTGTGCGGTTCACCTATGGTCTTTAAATTAGGCCGTTACGGCAAATTCATGGCTTGCAGCAATTTCCCGGAATGCCGGAATACAAAAGCGATTGTCAAGCATACGGGCGTTACTTGCCCGACATGCAAAAAAGGCGAAATTGTCGAACGCAAGAGCAAGAAAAAGCGTATTTTTTACGGTTGTGAACGCTATCCGGAATGTGAGTTTGTATCCTGGGACAAGCCGATTGAACGGCCTTGCCCGAAATGCAGCAGCCTTTTGGTTGAGAAAAAAGTCAAAAAAGGCGTGCAGATCAATTGTGTAAACTGTGATTATCAGGAAGAAGTACAATAATTAACCGAGGTGTTTAACTATGACAAAAACCATTAATGTAATCGGAGCAGGACTCGCCGGCAGTGAAGCTGCGTGGCAAATCGCCAAACGGGGAGTCAATGTCCGTCTATATGAAATGCGGCCGGTCAAGCAGACTCCGGCCCACCATACTGACAAGTTTGCGGAATTGGTATGCAGCAATTCATTGCGCGCCAATTCGCTGACGAATGCAGTCGGCGTTATTAAAGAAGAGATGCGTATGATGGATTCGGTCATCATCGAGTCGGCTGACAAAGCATCAGTACCGGCGGGTGGGGCACTTGCAGTGGATCGCCACGAATTTGCCGGAGCGGTGACAGACAAAGTCCGCAATCATCCCCTCGTTGAAGTGATCAACGAAGAAGTGACGGAAATTCCGGAAGGCATCACGATTATTGCGACCGGCCCTCTGACATCGCCTGCGCTTGCTGAAAAAGTCCGGAAACTGACTGGCGAAGAGTATCTTTATTTTTATGATGCTGCAGCACCCATCATCGAAAAAGACAGCATCGATATGGATAAAGTTTACTTGAAATCGCGCTACGATAAAGGCGAGGCCGCTTATCTCAACTGTCCGATGACAGAAGACGAGTTCCTGCGTTTCCACACGGCTTTGGTCGAAGCGGAAGTTGTGCCGTTAAAAGAATTTGAAAAAGAAATTTATTTTGAAGGCTGTATGCCGGTTGAAGTCATGGCCGCAAGAGGAGAAAAGACTCTGACTTTCGGTCCGATGAAACCGGTCGGCCTGGAAGATCCTAAAACCGGGGAACGTCCATATGCAGTTGTCCAACTGCGCCAGGATGACGCAGCCGGCACGCTTTATAACATTGTCGGTTTCCAGACGCATCTGAAATGGGGACCGCAAAAAGAAGTGCTGAAACTGATCCCAGGCCTTGAGAATGTTGAAATCGTCCGTTACGGTGTCATGCACCGCAACACGTTCATCAATTCGCCACGGGTACTGAAACCGACGTACCAGTTGAAAGCCAACCCGAATATTTTCTTTGCCGGCCAGATGACCGGTGTCGAAGGGTATGTAGAATCGGCGGGCAGCGGTTTATTGGCGGGAGTCAATGCTGCCAAACTGGCACTTGGTGAAGAATTGGTCGTTTTCCCGGCAGATACCGCGCTTGGCAGTATGGCGCGTTATATCACCGAAGCCGACGGAAATAATTTCCAGCCAATGAACATCAACTTCGGGTTGTTCCCGGATCTTGGCGAGCGTATCCGTTCGAAACAGGAGCGTGCAGAGAAACATTCGAGCCGCGCATTGGACTCAATTCGAAATTATTTGAATACGGTACCGGTTTAATTGATAAAAGCCTCTAAATCTTGCTATAATTTAGAGGCTTTTTATTATTGCGATGTAATGAACAGGAAATACTTGCGCCGAGCGGAAAGGACGGAACAGTGTCATGGATAAAAAAGAAATGGTCCGGTCTTTCATCAGTTATATTCAATTGGAAAAAAATTATTCCGAACACACCGTCCATCATTACGAATACGATTTGGCCGGTTTTTTTCTGTTTTTGGAAAGTGAAGGTGTAGAAGACCTGAAGCAGGTCGAGTATTTGCATGCACGCAATTATGTGACGAAATTATATGATGAGAAATTGGCCAGGCCGACGGTGTCCAGAAAAATTTCGTCGATCCGTTCATTTTTTAAATACGGCAGCCGTGAATTCGGCCTCAGTGAAGAAGCCTTTCGCTCCCTTTACCATCCCAAAAAAGAGGAGCGGCTTCCGCAATTCTTCTATGAAGAAGAACTGATGGCGCTTTTTGAATCGGTAAAGGGTGAAGACCACCTGTCAATCCGCAATACCGCTCTGCTGGAACTTCTCTACGCTACCGGTATGCGGGTCAGCGAATGCGTCTCCATCCGCATGAAGGATCTGGACCGCCATATGCAGATCGTCAAGGTGATGGGGAAGGGGCGCAAAGAGCGCTACATACCCTATGGCCAATTTGCCCATGACGCGCTGGAACATTATATCGAAGAAGTTCGTCCTAAACTTATGAAAAACAAAGAGCATGACGGCCTTTTCGTCAATAACCGCGGAGATCTTCTGACCGCGAGGGGAATTCGCCATATTTTGACCGAATGCATGAAAAAGGCATCAGCCAATTCCAATATATATCCGCATATGATCCGCCACAGTTTCGCTACCCATCTGTTGAACAATGGTGCGGACCTGCGTACGGTCCAGGAATTGCTTGGCCATTCCCATCTGGCTTCGACCCAGGTGTATACACATGTCACAAAAGAACATTTAAGAAAAACGTATTTGAATTCACATCCACGAGCTTAGAAAGGGGAATAGTTATGGAACAATTTCATGCCACCACGATATTCGCTGTGCGCCATAAAGGCGAATGTGCAATGTCGGGTGATGGACAAGTGACTTTCGGCAACGCCGTCGTCATGAAACATACAGCCAGAAAAGTACGCACTTTATACAATGGCCAGGTATTGACCGGCTTTGCCGGGTCAGTCGCCGACGCCTTTACTCTTTTTGAAATGTTCGAGGGCAAGCTTACCGAATACAATGGAAATCTTCAGCGCGCAGCAGTTGAACTTGCCAAACAATGGCGCGGAGACAAGATGCTGCGCCAGTTGGAGGCAATGCTGATTGTCATGAACAAAGAGGAATTGCTGCTCGTTTCAGGGACAGGTGAAGTCATTGAACCGGATGACGGCATCCTCGCAATCGGTTCTGGCGGCAATTATGCACTGGCGGCCGGTCGGGCCCTGAAGAAATACGCCGGGGATAACATGTCTGCCCGGGAAATCGCGCAGTCTGCACTCGAAACCGCCGCGGATATTTGTGTGTATACAAATCATCAGATCGTAGTGGAGGAGCTGACAAAATGAAAACCCAAACTGATTTGACCCCAAGACAGATAACCGAGCATCTGGACCGCTATATCGTCGGGCAGAAGGATGCCAAACGGTCCATAGCAATCGCACTGCGCAACCGCTACAGAAGAAGCCGCCTGGATGAAGAGCTGCGGGACGAAGTGATTCCAAAGAACATCCTGATGATCGGTCCGACCGGTGTCGGGAAGACAGAAATCGCAAGACGCATCGCCAAACTTACGGGAGCACCATTCATTAAAGTGGAAGCGACCAAGTTTACAGAAGTCGGCTATGTGGGGCGCGATGTCGAATCGATGGTCCGGGACCTGGTGGAAGCTGCCGTGCGAATCGTCAAGGAAGAAAAATTCGAAGCAGTAAAAGGCAAAGCAGAAGCTGCCGCCAATGAGCGGATTGTCAAACTGCTGGCTCCGTCGATGAAGAAAAAGCAGACAAGCCAGAATCCGCTTGAGATGATGTTCGGCCAGAAATTCGATCAGGATGAAGAGGAACCGACCGCAGAAGTGGAAGTGCGGGTCAAAAGACGGGAAATCGCCGCCGATCTAAAAGCCGGCAAACTGGAGGATGAATGGCTGAATGTTGAAGTGCTGGAGAGCCCTCCTTCCATGTTTGATGCACTTCAGGGATCGGGTATGGAGCAGATGGGCGCCAACATGCAGGATGCCTTGTCTTCATTAATGCCAAAGAAAAAGAAAAAACGCCGTTTGCAGGTCAAAGAAGCAAGGCGTCTCCTCGCGGCTGAAGAAGCGGCCAAACTGGTGGATGATGAAGAAGTGGCAAGTGAAGCAATTGACCGCGCAGAGCAGCACGGCATCATCTTTATCGATGAAATGGACAAGATTGCCAGCAAGAACAACTCGTCTTCAGCGGATGTTTCGCGTGAAGGGGTGCAACGGGATATCCTGCCGATTGTCGAAGGTTCAACCGTTTCGACAAAATACGGCGCAGTAAAGACGGATTATGTGCTGTTTGTGGCAGCCGGAGCTTTCCATATGTCGAAACCTTCTGATTTAATCCCTGAACTGCAGGGCCGTTTCCCGATTCGGGTCGAACTTCAAAAGCTGGAAGTCGATGATTTTGTCAAAATTCTGACGGAACCGAAACATTCTTTGCTGAATCAATATAAAGCGCTTCTCGAAACAGAGGGAGTTGTGGTAAACTTCAATGATGCATCAATCGTCAGACTTGCGGAAATTGCGTATGAAGTAAATCAGGATACCGATAACATCGGAGCCCGCAGACTACATACCATTTTAGAGCGGCTGCTCGAAGACCTGTCCTTTGAAGCATCGGAAATCAGCCCTGCGCAAATAGACATTACACCCAATTATGTGAACGATAAACTTGAGAATGTGGCAAAAAACAAAGATTTGTCACAATTCATTCTGTAAATAAGTCAAATCAGTTCCATTAAAGAGTGAAAAGCTTTAGAATATTGAATAAATACGGTACGAATTATGTAGGAGGTTCATTTTAATGAATTTATTAGGAAAAACAAGACGAATTAACTCAATGCTGCAAGCAGCAGCCGGCAAGCCGGTAAACTTTAAAGACATGGCTGAAACTTTAAGCGAAGTCATCGAATGCAACGCATTCGTTGTCAGCCGCAAAGGGAAAGTACTTGGCTATGCCATCAATCAGCAGATCGAAAACGAACGGATGAAAGGCATGCTTGAAGACCGCCAGTTTCCGATCGAATACACACAGAACCTTTCGAACATCAACGAAACATCAGTTAACCTGGATGTAAACAGCGAGCATACGATTTTTCCGGTTGAAGAACGTGAACTGTTCAAAAACGGCCTGACGACAATCGTGCCGATCATTGGTGGGGGAGAGCGCCTCGGAACATTGCTTCTGGGCCGTGTCAGCGCTGAATTCCAGGATGATGATCTTATTCTTGGCGAATACGGCGCAACAGTTGTCGGGATGGAAATCCTGCGTGAAAAAGGCGACCGTATCGAAGAAGAAGCACGCAGCAAAGCTGTTGTGCAAATGGCGATTTCTTCACTTTCATACAGCGAACTTGAAGCTATCGAACACATTTTTGAAGAACTTGACGGCAACGAAGGTTTGCTTGTCGCTTCAAAAATTGCTGACCGCGTCGGCATCACACGTTCGGTAATCGTCAACGCACTTCGCAAACTTGAAAGTGCCGGCGTTATCGAATCACGTTCACTTGGGATGAAAGGAACTTACATCAAAGTTCTTAACACAAAATTCCTTGCTGAGCTTGAGCAATTGAAAATGAACTAAGATGAATTAGGAGACACCGGGTATTAATATCCGGTGTCTTTTTTTTATTGCTTTTTCAATGTTCTACAGCAACCGATATTGCGCAAAACAGCTTCGAAGTCATCGGCCGAAGGAAATTCGGACGATGGCTTTGCGACGAAGCTGCGCAGCGATGCAGGAGCAAGGTTTTGAGTACTAGCAGATTACGCACTTCGCCCGAGTGGATCTCAGCACTTCGCTCGAACCGGAGTTGGCTTTCCAACTCCGGTTCTGATCCCCTGGGAGTCTTCGCTGTTTTGCTTCATATCTCAGTTCTCTTTCAATAAATAAGGATCTATTTAAGATGGTCATTAATGAAAAAATCAAGATTTCAATTCTACACAGAATTAAAATGAAGCGTCAGGCGGTGACTCCTGCGGGAATAAGAGCTAGTCCTGAGACCCCACAGTGAGCGCAGCGAGCGAGGAGGCTCAGGCAGCTCCCCGCGGAAACATACTAACATTAGTAGCACAGACCACGGCCATGGTCTGTGCTACTATTTTTTTGTAGAAGTGAAGTGAAGTCGTGCGGATGCGTGGATCTCAGAATCCGGACCAGGAAACCGACTCGCTTCACACCCTTATCCGAATCAGGTTAGTATGTTGGGTCCCAAGAGACCGTATAAGAAAGTGGAATCGATA
>NZ_VIFV01000004.1 GCF_007004625.1 Planococcus salinarum
GGGCTCAAAAGTCTGGTAGCACGTTATGAAACTTTGCGTTATGCATCTTAATTGAACCGCCGTATACCGAACGGTACGTACGGTGGTGTGAGAGGTCGGGAGTTAATCGCTCCCTCCTACTCGATTGGGGTTTAGATTTCCTTGTCAAAGTGGATGTGTTTCACAGTCCATTCTTCCCCGACCTCCAGAATGCCGAAGGAATATTGTTGCTGCATTCGCTTATCTGTGGGGGAACCGGGGTTGAAAAGGGTCACTCCACCGGTTTCTTTCTTTAAAGGGGTATGGGAATGGCCGAAGATGATCAGGTCAACTTCATCATGTTCAAAAGCTTCCATGGCTCGTTGTTCAGTGGTTTTCCTCAGGCCATCTCCATGGATGATTCCGATTCTCAAGTTTTCCACTGTAAGGATTTTCTTTTTGCCAAACCGGTCAACGATTTCCCAAGGATCGACATTTCCCGCTACACCGACAGTTTCAGCATAGGCCGAGAGTTCGTAAAAGACCTCCAGTGTCTGCCAGTCTCCGGCATGGATGATCAGGTCAGCCTCCTCGCAGGCATTCAATAAGATTTTCGGAAGATGTCTTGCCCGGGCGGGAATGTGTGTATCCGATAGAATGACGATTTTTTTCATTGAATAAGCCTCCTCGTACAGGAATTTATCCCCATGTTATCAAAGACGGCAAACTTAGTCTAAGGGGAATGCCCTAAAACCGGAATGGTTAATATTCCGGAAAAGGGGGAAATACATTACACAGCGCAAGTATAGATGTGGAGGGATTGAAATGGTAAGGAAAAATATAAATAAGCTGGTTTTTGCCGGAACAGCTTTTGCCGGGAGCATAGTACTGTTCAACTCGCTCAGAAAAAATAACGGAAAACGGGTTTGGGTATATGAAGACAATGACATGCGCAACAGCGTATCGGTTGATCGGGAAGAAAGCGTCAATGCCCAATACGATCATGCCGAAAAAGGCCTCACCCAATTGGATTCGGCCCATCGTTCCGAGTGGCAGGCGAACGCCTTTCCCCAAACACATCGGGAACTGGAAGACTTGGATAAGGACAGATAAAAAGCCTGCGGGCGTTTTAGGGCTTGCGTCGACCTGGAAGCTTTCAAAGGCAGGAGGTACGGATAAATGGCTGACAAAAGAAGAATCGTCTGCTATATCGCGGAAAGTCTGGACGGTTATATTGCAACAGAAGATGATTCCCTGGATTGGCTTTTCAAAGTAGACGGGGACGGCGATGCCGGGTATTCGGAATTCATGGAGACAATTGATACCGTAGTTATGGGACGCAGAACATATGACTGGGTGATGGAGATGGAAAAGGGCGAATACCCATATAAAGATCTCAAATCGTATGTTTTTTCCCGAACCATTCCTGCTTCCGAGGCCGGGGATGTCGAATTCATTGATATGGCGATACCGGCATTTGCGGAAAAACTGAAAGACGTTCCCGGTAAAAACATATGGGTGGTTGGCGGGTCAACGTTGTTGGCAGGTTTTTTGGAGGCCGGCCTCATCGATGAGTTTATCATTTCCATCGCTCCGGTAACCATCGGCACAGGAATCCCGCTGTTTCAGAAGTCCGTTCTCACCACAGAATACAAACTTAAGGACGTTAAAAGGTGCGGAGAGTTTGCTCAATTGCATTACGAATTGAAGTGAGATAATATAAAAACACTGCTTTATGAACCTGAAGAACGATAAAAAGAATTTCCTTTGAAATAAAAATAAAATGTTTAGATCTTTTCTCATAGGGAATTTCTATTTAGTAAGCAAAATTTTCCGAGTGTATTTTAAAATAAGGAAAATTTTTTTAGAATGGAGAGGAATTATGAGTATACTTAATCAAAATATATTTGGTGGAGCGGTTTTGGCCGTGATTTTTTTATGTCTTCCTCTGAGTGAAGCCAACGCGGCTCAACACAGAATTTCCGGACCAGGAGTGGAGAATGGGGATGAAATCCAGAAGCAACTGGCCCGGATGGGATATTACGATGAAGACATGACAGGATACTTCAATGTCATTACGAGCAACGCAGTAACCCGATTTCAAGAAGATTATGGATTGCCTCCAACCGGCATTGTCGGTCCCGACACCATGGTCAAGCTTGAAAATGTGGAAATGATGGCGAAGATTGTCCATGGGGAAGCCCGAGGGGAAAGTTTCATCGGCAAAGTGGGTGTGGCAGCCGTCATATTGAACCGGATTGAATCTTCAGGTTTTCCGGACAGCATCGAAGAAGTCATTTTTCAGCGCAACGCATTTACAGCGGTAATTGATGACCAATATTTGCTGACCCCGACCAAAAGCGCATACGATGCGGTGAAAGAAGCGATGGTGGATGATGCGGACCCGACCATGGGAGCGGTCTTCTACTATAACCCGGATGGTGTCAGCGACGAATGGATTTTCTCCAGGACGGTCCTGACACAAATCGGCCGCCATTTCTTTGCAGAGTAAAACAGCAACTGGAAGTTTAACAGTATGAACTCCAAAGACCACATTGAAGTGGTCTTTTTTTGTAGATATAAACGAGGCATTTTGAGATCCTCTATATTATGTATTGAAGAGAACCGCTTTCGCTTTGGTGATGACATGATCTTCGTCATCGTATATCAGGCAATCGGCATGAACCAGGTTGCGCCCTTCTTTGACTGCGAATGCACGGGCAGTCAAGACAGCGGCATTGCTGCTTTTCAAAAAAGTCACATTCAAATCCACAGTCACGGCCTGCTGCCTGCCTTGTTCATCGGGAGCGACTGTATTGCACAAAGCGACTTCGGCCAGCGTGGAAATGATACCGCCATGGATAAGCCCGGCACTGTCGATATACAATTCTTTGATCGGCAATGTTACCTTGACACTATTTTCGGTGGTTCGTTCGTATTCCATTTCGAGGAACTTATCGAATGGCTGGCGGATGAACATGGATGAAACCTCCTTCAACGCATTTATAATCTCTACAAGGATGTATTCGCCCTGCAGGGGCCTGAATCCTTTTCATCTGCCTGGTTAAAATGGCTCTGAGCTGCAGACGTACATTCTCTGCAAGTCCTGCTTGCCAAATTCCGATCTGCTACACGGCTGGTGATGCATGCGGGTCACGTGTTGGTGGGGACCGGCATCCTTCTTATCTGGCAGGGGCCATGGAGATGGGATACTCCCTGGATTGTCTTGACGCTTGCGGTGATGTTTTTGTCCGTGTTTTTCCTGGCCCGGGCATTTTCTCCGGTGCTGAGAAAATTCGAAGAGCCGGCTGCCGACCAAAATGCGCTGACCGCAAAATTGGCACGGTCGCTGTGGATTTACATTGTGCTTTTATTGTTGATGCTGTGATTTATGGTGGACAAGCCCATGCTTTGGCATTAAACAAAAAACGGGTGGCAAGCCGATAAACAGGCAAGCCACCGGTTTTTTTATTTTTGCATAAAACTTTATCCTTTCAACGCGCCAGCGGTCATGCCGGCCACGAAGAAGCGCTGCAGGAAAACGTAGGCAATGACCATCGGAGCCGATGCGATGATAACGCCGGTAAACAGCATCGGGTAATTGGTCGAATATTGGCCCTGAAAATCGAGCAAGGCAAGAGGCAGGGTTTTGTATGCATTATCCGTGATGAAAAGCAGCGGATAAAGCAGATCATTCCAGTGCATGACAAAAAGGAAGATGGCTGTCGCGGATAGGGAAGGCAGAGAAAGCGGAAGGGCGATTTTCGTATACATCTGCCAATTCCCGGCTCCGTCTATCGTCGACGCTTCGAATAATTCCTTCGGCAAAGTTTTCATGAAACCCGTCAGGATAAAGACGGCGATGGGCAGGGTAACAGCGATATTGACCAGAATCAGGCCAAGCAGGCTGTTCGTCAAATTCAAATCCAGCATCAACGAATACAGGGGGACCATATTAACCTGAGCAGGCACCATCATGCCCAATGTAAACAGGGCGAACAGGAGGTTGCCGATCCAATTGTTCAAACGGCTGATGCCATAAGCAATCATGGAGGCGAAAAACAATGTCAATGCGACGGAGAACAAAGTGACAATGGTGCTGTTCATGAAATACCCCGCCATTGTCTGCTCCTGGAAAATTGCGCTGTAATTGCTCCACTTGAAACCGTCTGCAGGAAGCCCAAGAGGATCCCGAAAAGTTTCCTGCAGCGTTTTGAGGGAAGTTAGAACAACCATCAGCAGCGGTATTAAAATCAATAAAGCATAGACTGCCAAGGAAAATTTTCGGAACAGCAAAAAATCCCCTCCTTCTAATAAGAAATCCTGTCCGAACGCAATGCTTTGAATTGCAGGAAAGTGATGGTTGCGATGATGATCATGAAAAGAACTGAAATGGAACTGGCATAGCCGAAATTGTAACTTCTGAAGGCAACATCAAAAATATAAGTGGCAATAATTTCTGTCGAATTGTTCGGACCGCCGCCCGTCATGGCAAAAACCAGGTCAAACGCTTTGAATGACTGGATCGTCGTATACGCGATGACGATAGTGGCGGAAGGAGCAAGCAGTGGCCAGGTGACTTTGGAGAAAGTCTGCCATTTGCTGGCTCCTTCAATTTTCGCCACTTCATACAGATCCTCGGGAATTGCCTGAAGACCGGCAACAAAAATGATCAGCATCTGCCCTGCATGGAACCAAACTTGAGTGATGGCCAGGGAATAGATGGCAATATCAGAATTGCCAAGCCAATTCTGCTGCAGAAAATCGAGCCGCAGCAATTCCAGTATCTGATTCAGGATCCCTAAAGATGGATCGTAGATAAATGACCAGATAAAGGCGACAGAAACCGACGAAAGAATCGTCGGAAAGAAATACAGCGCCCGCAGAAACAAATTGGCTTTCGTATTTTTCAGAACAATCAGGGCGAATGCGAGTGCCGCCAAGGTTTGGAAAATGACAACTGTGAGCATGAATTTCATATTGTTGCCGACAGTCTTGCGGAAAACCGAATCGCCGGTCAGCGCCCGTTCATAATTTTGGGTTCCGATGAATTGGAAAGTATCGCTCAGGCCATCCCAATCAGTGAAGGAATAGAACAAGGCACTGACAGTCGGGTACAGGAAAAAGATGCTGTAAAGAAAGAGCCCCGGTATAAAGAACAGGTAGATCGTCTTTGAAATTTTCATTCATTATTCCCTGTTTTCATCGACTATCTGCTGTGCTTCTTCCGCCGCTTCCATCGGTTCAGCGCCTCCCAGGACATTTTCAATCGAACTCAGGACGGCCGCTTCAATCTGGGCATTCGTAATAAGGAACCGGGGTTGGAATCTGGTTTTTCTTTCATCGATCCAATAGGCGGTATTCTGCAACACTTCAGATTCGTATTCTACGCCGTTTACCGTCAAGTGCTGTCCGGTTTCATTGGCATATTGCGAAGCGATTTCAGGTTTGCTGAGAAAACGGATAAATTCTTTCGCTTCTTCTTTCTTTTCGGATTTGCTGTTGACTGCCAACATGAAAGTGGCGGTATTGATGCCTTCATATTGTGCTTCACTTTCTTCTACTGTAATCGGAGCCATCAAGTCGAGTTCCAAATCAGGATTTAAATCGAGCAGCGATGCCATGTGATACGAGCCTGTGGCAAGCATGGCCGCTTCCTCATTGGCCACCATCGCCATGGCTGAATCCTGGCTGGTTCCGAGGGCATCAGGCTGAATATAGCCGTTTTGCTCAAGAAGCTGGAAATCTTCCAGCGTTTTTACCCACCATTCGTTGGTCAGGGATTCTTCGCCGTTCTGCAATTTTTCGAAAATGTCCTCATCGGGTGCATTGTTCATCATCATGCTGTTCATAAATTGGTTGGGCCCGATATCGGCTCCCGGGAAAGCGATGGGCGTGATGTCATTTTCCAGCAATGTATCGGCCATCTCCTGGAATTCAGTCCAGCTTTTAGGGACTTCCAGGCCAAGTTCATCGAACATGCCTTTATTGTAGACCGGCATATTGAATACCAATTGATAAGGAAGCGCCAATTGCTGACCGTCCTTTTCGCCCACAGTAATTAAACTTTCATCAAAATTATCGACGAAGTCCTCTCCGCTGAGGTCTTCAAAAAATCCGGCGTTCGCGATTGCTTCGAATTGTGCTCCTGGGAAGGAAGTGAAGACATCGCCGGTTGATCCATCAGTCAGCATCCGTTGGCCTGTGGCCTGGTATTGTTCTGATGGGTAGATATTCATCTCAACACTGATTTCAGGAAACTCATCTTCGAATTGGGCGATGATGTCATTGAAAACCTCTTTATCTTCTCCGCGCCAATGGATAAAACTGATTTGCGTTTGATCTTCGGATCCATTTTCCGTCTCTGTAGTGCCGGTTTCTGTGCTTTCTCCTGCACAGCCTGCCAGAAGGAGCGGAAACATGAAAAATAACGAGATAAATGAAGTTTTTCTGCTGATCATTTTAAATCCTCCCTTTTCATTTTTCTGTTTATTGGTTACCTTATCTACTGTTATACCGTATATTTGCCATGAATGACAGAAAAATTAGATTTTTTATTTTTGGGTTGGCGATTTCAGTATATAAAAAGAGCACAAGCGGTGACTTGTGCTCTTTTTATCATTCTTCCCTTATTAATGGAAGGGTAACACAGCGGAATGCACCGCCAGATTTAATGATCTCAGAGAAATCCACTTCGATGACCCGGAAATCATTGGCTCTCAGAAGGGCATTCACTTTTACATTCTGAGGCTGGCTGAAGACCCGGCGTCCGCCAATCGAAAGAACGTTGGTGCCGAGCGCAAATTGTTCTTTGGCATCGACAGGGATGAGTGTATATCGCCTGGAAAGCATATCAATCGTTTCTTTGTCCAAGGCTTCTTCAAAAATCAATGCTTCTGTCGGCGAAAGTATATTGAAGACACAATCCAAATGAAGATACTTTTCGTCAAACGATATCGGGATGACTTTGGAATCAGGAATCTTTTTTTGCAATTCGTCTATTGCATTTTTGCTGGTGCGGCTGCTGATTCCGACATAAATCGTTTCCCCATCGAGGAGGACATCTCCACCTTCAACACGGTTTCCGCCAAGGGTTTCCGACTTGAATTGATTGTTTTTAAGCCATTTCTGCAGGACGCCTTCTTCGCCCTTTCGGATTTCTGCAGCCATTTCGGCAATGTAGACGGTCTCGCCGACTGTAAAACCGATGTCCCGGGTGAAGACTTGCTCCGGAAAATCTTTGGAAGGTTCCAGTAAATCGGTTTCGACACCTTCACGTTGCAATGCCCGGAGAAATTCTTTATGCTGCTGCATCGCTTTTTCGGCATCAATATTTTCATCTTCATATTTCTTCTGGACGTCATTGATGACATCTCTGATTTCCATAAATTCCGGCGGGCACAGCAGAACTCTGCGTAAAGAATCGTATTCACTCTTACATTTGGCCGACGGGGAAGATTTTGTAAATGCTGTCATATTAGCTCCTCCAAAAATTCTAGTTATTAGTAGGGCTATTCCCGTTTTTGGAGTGAATTAAAACATGAAAAATGAGAAGATTGGGGTGGGAAATGGAAAAATAGAAGTAAGGGGGAAATTCATGATGGAAATTATACGTCAGGAAGTTCAGGAAGACCGCGATTTTATTCGCCGGAAAGTTATCGAGCATAACAGAAACAGCCTGCCGGAGCAGCAAGGGAGCCCATACGGCAATACCAGTTTCATGGCAAGAGATGAAAACGGAGAGATCGTCGGGGGCATCACGGGGACTTATTTCTGGCAGCATATGCACATCGATTTTTTGTGGGTCGACCCGGCTCAGCAGGGAAGTGGAATCGCCGCTCAATTGATGGCGAGGATGGAAGAGTATGCGCGTGAATTGGGATGCAGGCTGATAACGGTGGACACGTTCAGCTTTCAGGCGCCGGGATTCTACCGGAAACAGGGATTCAGTGAATTCGGAGTGCTGACAGACCATCCCGCAGGCCACAGCCAGCATTACTTTGAGAAGCGGCTGGTTGAGTAATTACAGGTGAGTTGTATATTATAGAAAACAAAAAACGGACACCCATTGGGTGCCCGTTTTGCTTTGTCCAGACTCCGGCGACCCAACTAAACGGGTGCCGTCGCTTTTCTTTATTCCTGATAAAAGACTTTATCTACATTGTATTTCGCTTTTTGCGTGTTGATCAGGTATGTTTCGTAAATTTCACGCTCCATCGGATCTTCGACGATGGAAATGGTGATGTGGTGAACTTCATCACGGTGATTTTTCAGTGGTGAGACATTGTCCTCGAAATGCTTTTTCACACGCTGGCGCAGTTTGCGGGCTTTGCCGACAAACAGCAACTCGCCGCTGTGGTTAAAGAATTGGATAATGCCGCCCTTGTCGCGTGGAATCTCATGCAGGTCGATAAAACCGTACATCGGCTTGATCACCGCTTCGTCGCCTGTAATTTCCTGTTTGCGCTGTGTAATCGTCACATCCGCTTTTGGTGGTTGAATATTAATCATGCTTATCACGTCCTCTATTATCGTAATGCTCATTTTAACATAAAAGAGAGCGGAAATCCATCCGCTCTCCAGCTGTTATATTAAACAGACTCCAATTGTGTTTCAGCGTCTTCTTCACCTTGCAATATTTCAAATACCTTGCCGTAAGTGTTCTGTCTTTCCAGGACATCCACAAGGACATGAGCAACATCCGCGCGGGGAATTGAACGGCCTTCCATCGATTTGAATCCTTCTGCCGAAACTTCGACTTTTCCTGTTTTTTCTTCATCAGATAAAGCGCCGGGGCGGACGATGGTATAGTCGAGCTTTGTCGCCTGCAGAATTTCATCGGCTGTCCGTTTTGCAACGAGGTAAGGTTTCATCTCTTCGCCGCCGGCATCGGGATTGTCCGATCCCACAGATCCGAGTTGCACAAATCGCTTCACGCCTTTGTCTTCCGCGTACTTGGCGGCTTTCACCGAGCCCCATAAATCGATTGTCAATGTTTTTTCTGCTCCGGTTTTCGGTCCGGATCCGGCGGCGAAAATGACTGCATCGACATCTTCGAAGGCTTCACTGAAATCTCCTTCGAGATCGCCCAGTACAACCTTGGCCGCTCCAAGCTCCTGCATCTTCTCTTTTTGTTCCTCTTTTCGAACCATCGCAACAGCATTGTGGTTTGTGTCAGCCAGTTCTTTTACAATGTTTCTTCCGACTTGTCCATTTGCTCCAATAACTAATACGTTCATTTAAAATCCACTCCTCATAATTATCAATATCTTATTATTATTCCCTAACTTTCAGCGGATAAACAATATATCAGCATATACACCATTTTCCTGTAAGGCATTTGCCGTTAAAGCTTTTAAAACCGGCAAGAACAAGCTAGAATAGAGACAAGACGGAGGTGGACCATATGGAAATTACAGATTTTACATTTCACAAAATTAATGATCCAACGGGCATAATGGAAAGTGACCGTTATGAATTCTTATTGACGGTTGAAGTGGATGAAGAAGACGAACTTTATACGGAAGCTGGCCTGGACCTGCGTGTGATCATGGCTGCCGACGAAAATGGAGCCCGTATCGCCCATTATAATTTCATGGACAAGCAAACCGGAAAAGCGATGGAATTCGCACTGGAAGATGATGAAGAAGCAGAAGTACAGGCGTATTGCCGCGACAAACTGCAGTTGTAAGAAAAGTGCATGCGCCCGTACAGCGCCAACAGGCTTAAAGTGAACTTCCGAAGCGGCGCTCTTTGCCGCACAGTAAGGACAGCTTAAGTCGGAGGGGCTGGCCGTTGGAGTCTGGACAAAAAAACCTCCAACCCGTAAAGGTTGGAGGTTTTCTCATGTTGTTTAAATTTTCACTTCGATATCGGCCGCTTCTTTTAATTCTTCAATGCGGTCGTATACAGCCTGTTTTTCATTCTGCTCTTCCAATGATTGGCGGATCATCGGTTTCATTTCTTCAAATTCCGGTGTTTCACCTTCGGCGGAGTCTACATAACCCTGATAGGCCGCTTCAAGTGCTTCTTCTGTCACTTCAGCGCCTTCAATCTCTTCTGCAAGATAGCTTTCATAGATCAATTTATCCCGGAGCTGGAGCTTCATGTCTTCCAGAGTGAAACCGGTTCTTTCGAGAGTGGCATTCATCTGCTCTTCATTTTCGAATTGATTTTTCATGTCTTCAAAGCGCTGCTCCAAAACTTCCGCATCCACTTCATGCCCTTTTTCAACAGCGTCCTGGATAATCAGTTTGTTGCCTATGATTACAGCAACGGCTTGTTCTTTCACTTGTTCGGCCACTTTCGGATCCGAAGCTTTCTTGCCCTGTGTAGCCAACGAGCTTTCCAATTGGCGTGCTACGCTGTTGTAGACTGTGCCATTGATCTCTTCACCGTTGACCACTACAACCACTGCGTCTGCGGCCGGCAGCTCAAGATCCGTATCCGGTGTGTCGATGACGGGTTCAGCGGCGGCATCGGAGTCGGCCGTCACTTCGGCTTTTTCAGTGTTTTCCGCTTGCTCGCCCTCCGAGCAGGCCCCCAGAAAAAGCAGCGCGGCAAGGGGGAAAACCATTAATATTATCTTTTTCATCGTGCGATTCTCCTCTTCGAATGGTTCTCGTTAAAGTAAACCATACTTGTGGGAAGGTTACAAATACTTGTTTATTATCGAACTCCCGAAAAGATGGTATGATTAACTAATTATTTTTATTACCACCCAATACAATCATGGAGGAATTTGCATGCCGAATATCAGCAACATCAAAACACGTAAAACCCTTGATATTATCCAACCATACTCCCCGGGAAAGCCGATATGGGAAGTTCAAAAAGAATTGGGGCTCGAACGCGTTATTAAAATGGCGTCCAATGAAAATCCACTTGGTCCGTCTCCCAAGGCAGTCCAAGCCATCCAGGCAAGCCTCGCGGACCTGAACCGCTATCCCGATGCAGACGCCAGTGTGCTGAGACAGGCGATCGCCGAAAAATACGGCGTGGGCAAGCAGCAGGTCATCACCACAAATGGTGCGGACGAACTGATTACCCTTATCTCGGAAGCATTCCTTGAGCAGGGAGACGAAATCATTGTTCCGTCACCGTCATTCAGTGAATACGATTTCGGCGCCCACATCATGGGAGCTGTGGTCACCCCTGTGTCTTTTGACGAAGGGTTCGAGTACAATATCGACAAATTAGTCGACGCTGTAACGGATAAGACCAAAATCATCTACATCTGTTCACCCAACAACCCCACCGGGACGTATATCTCCAGAGGGCAGATGGAGGAATTAGTGGAAAAGCTGACAGATGTACTGGTGGTCTTTGACGGCGCCTACAGCCAATTTGCAGATGAAGAGGATTACACGGATGGACTTGAGTTTGTTGCTGCAGGCCACCCGGTGATTGCGTTGCAGACGTTCTCCAAGATTTATGGAATTGCGGGCGTACGGGTCGGCTTCGGCATCGCCTCGGAAGAAATCATCACCTCCATCCTGAAAGTGAAAGAACCGTTCAACGTCAATACGCTGGCCCAAATTGCGGCAGCGGCGGCCATCACCGATACCGATCATGTCGAAGCATCATTCAATGCCAATCTGAAAGGACGCGATTTCCTGTATACCAGCTTTGAAAAGTTGGGCCTGGCTTATACAGAAACAACCGCTAACTTTATCCTTGTGCAGGTCGGCCCTGATGGCGAAGACGTCTACGGGCAGCTGATGGCACACGGAATCATTGTGCGCTACGGAAAAACCTGGGGGTTGCCTGAGCACATCCGGGTCACGATAGGCACAGAAGAAGAAAATGAGCTTTTCATCAAAACACTGACAGGCATTTTAACGCCGTTAAAATAATCGGAAACCGACTCCCCGTTTGGCGGGAGTCGGTTTTTTGATTTTCCGGGAGGGAGTTTATGGAATGCATGATAAGGGAAAAAACAGGGCAATAGCCTAAGGGGAAGAGGTGGAAAGCTTGATACATGATTGTGCCATTATTGGTGGCGGACCAGCGGGGTTGAGTGCTGCACTCGTACTGGGCCGTTCAAAAAGAAATACGCTGCTGTTCGATGATGACCATGGGCGGAATCTGGTGACGAGAGAAGCGCATGGTTTTTTGACGAGAGACGGCATTCAGCCGGAAGAATTGAAAAGGCTTGGCCGGGAAGATGTTGCGGCCTACGATTGTGTCCAGATACAAAAGAAGCGGGTTATCAGCATCAAACGCATTACGGAAACCCATTACCAGTTGGATACCGAAGATGGCGAGACTTTCCACAGTATTAAAGTCATCATTGCCGCCGGTTTGAAGGAAGAGCTGCCGAATATACCGGACATCGAAAAATTTTACGGAACCAGTTTGTTCAGCTGCCCATATTGCGATGGCTGGGAGCTTCAGAATCAGCCGTTGGCAATCATCGCTGATAAGATGGTTTACGATCTCGCGAAGAAAGTTTATACGTGGAGCAAAGATCTGGCAGTTTTTACAAATGGCGTCGGCAGGCTGGAAGAAGATGAAAAAGCGAAGCTGCAAGCCAAAGGGATCCGCGTTCACGAAGAAATGATTGACGGCTTGGAAGGCGAAGGTGGACAATTACGCAGCGTCAGGCTCGAAGATGGCACACTGATAGACCGCACGGGCGGCTTTACGACACCGACATGGAGCCATTCCACTCCTTTTGCCAAGGAGCTTGGCTGTAAAACGAACGAACACGGGGGGATTCTGACCGATGATTACGGCCGGACCAATGTCTGGAATGTTTATGCAGCAGGAGATGCCTCGTTGATTGTGCCGTCCCAGCTGATCATTGCAGCAGGTGAAGGCAGTGCGGCCGGCATCGGCGTCAACGGCGATTTGACCAATGAATACTTTGACGCTGAATAATGTTACTTGATTCGGAGTGCCGAGAAAATAAGGTTGCTTCAGTCATTTCACTCCGGGCGTCGGCAGGTTTTTGGGGGCTGTTTTGCGGAATAGCGGTTGTCATTACATCTTTCTCGACAAGCTAAAAAAAGACTGCCGTTACGGCAGCCTTTTTTGTTTTTTTATGATAAATTGCTTCCACAGGAAAAATTGCAACAGAAATATGACCAGAGCTGTGATTCCTAAGTTCAGGTAATACCAGACCCCATCTCCGAAGAATCTTAGAAGCGTATCAGCGGTCGGCAACCCTGACAGATACAAATAATTGGAGCCGGTCAAAGGGTTTACTGCGAATCCGATGACGACTGCATAGGCGACCAGCAGGCCGAACACTTTGAAAACAGAACGCAGGCTGATGATGTCAGGTTTGGAAAGGGCCGCGAACAGGGAGGCCCAGGGAATGGTCATATGAAGGATGAAAAACACCCAAAACCGGTAATGGTGATAATCATAAGGCATGTCGGGGGTGACCAAAGCGAGAAACGAAGGAACGATGCCGATGAAAAAAGAAATCTGTACCCAAATTTTCCGCAAGGTCAGTAGACCGATCATGGCAATTAAGGAAGCGATCCCGCATAAATGGAGCGGCACATGTCGCGAGAAAGACCAGATACCGTTTGAAAAAGCCCAATATTGATAAGAAGTCTCGCAGAGCACCAACACCGAAAAGAAAATCCAGCGCATGATTTGAAAAGAACGGGATTCCTTCCTCAGCCGTTCCCTGAAAAGGAGCAGCAGAATAATGCCCAGGACCGCCACAGTCAGCACAATGATATGGCTTGTCGAAAAGGGGACGAAATACTCTTCCGATGATATGCCGAACCAGCTGTCCATTCAATATCGCCTCCTTATCCAGAACTTTTGTGTGAAAATTGTATCATTTTCTTTAACCTCCCGTCCATCGGCTTTTAATAGCCCGAGTTGGTTGCCCCAGTAGCTGGGGATGGGGTAAACTGCATAAAAGAGTATGGGGAGGCTTCCGGAAAAATGGAACAATCGAATTTATTGTCTGCCATCACTTACGTCAATACGGAACGTTCCATTGAGGCGGGAGAGATGAAAATTACCAAAAGCGAGTATGATCTTCACCTGTATGAAGATGTGCTTGTTTCTTCCACTGCCACGTTGAGCCTGACGAATGTCTGGGATATTTCCTATAAATCATTTTCGGATAATGCCAATCTGCTTTATCTGCATACACATAGAGGAGTCGTTACGTACAACGTACACAGCGATCCAAATAAGTTTGTCACCACTTTCAAAAGGATCAAAAATGCCAATTACTGAATAGAATTGAAAAACAAAAGCTGCCGGGGAAACCCGGCAGCTTTTTCTGTTGGTTGAGAAAGAAAAGTATGCAATCGATATTCCGCAAAACAGCTCCGCTTGCCAAAACCCGTGCTCCTGCATCGCTGCGCTAGCTTCGTCGCAAAGAGCCGGCCTTGCAGGCTACGGCCAACTCTTGGCTCGCGCTGAGCTAACTCGGTCTCGTTGCACTTCGCCCGAGTGGATCCTGCACTTCGTCGGCATCCGCCTGCTCTCCTGGGCGTCTGCGCTGTTTTGCTCCATATCACCAATCACTTTCAATATAGGATATTCATTTCCGCTTTTTCTGTGGAGGAGTTTTAGCGGACAGCGCATAGGGAAATGAATAAACAAATGCTTTTCATTTTGACTGATTTTAAAAATCGGACTCGAAAAAGGAGTGGGATGGATGACAGGCACAATCGAAACGGCAGAGAAATGGACAGAAAAGGTGAATGCAAAAGATGTAGGCGCGGTGCTGGAGATTTCAGACCACAACATTGAATTGTTGGGGCCCCTTGGGGCATCTGAAGGACATGAGACACTTGCCGAATGGATCCGGAATTCCGACATCAGGCTTGCTACGAAATCCCATTATGCGAAAGGGGATTGTGTGATATGTGAACAGGAAGCCACCTGGGAGCATGAAAGCGGCCACGTCACAGTTTATACATTCATGGAAATAAGAGAAGGCAAAGTCCACAGAATCGGTCGCTTCGACAGCCTTGACGAAGCATTCGGCTATTGTCCTTTAAGCGAAGAGGATAAAGTGGATTAAGCAGAAAGTTCTGCTGCTCATAATATAGAAAAAACCGGCCCCGAAATTTTCGGCCGGTTTTCAGGTTGAGGACATTATTGTTTTCGACGGTGCCCAAAAGCGCTTTAAAAAATGGGGCGACACAGAAAACCGGCTGTTGATCAGCCATCACGGATTTTCTGTATCAGTTCATCTCTTTCCTGAGCTGCTCATGCAACTCGGCCCAGTCACTGAATCGGGGCAGGTTCATGTGCCGGTTATAGGACTGGTCTTTGACAAATACATTCAGGCCTTCGTCCGCCAAGGTTTCAAGCACTGCGGGCTTATCATCAAAATAATAATCGAGGCCGAGTGTCTCGATCACCTGAACTTTTTCATTATCTTTCATTCCGCAGTGGAATTGATCTTCCTGGAGCGGAAAACCCTGTTTTTTCAGCCAGTCTTTTGTGTCCTCGGCGTGTTTTGCGGGCCGTGCAGTAATGTAGTGAATTTCATGTCCTTCAGCGGCGAGCTGCTGCAATACCTCCACTGCGCCTGGATAGGCAGGACAATCCGTGTAATAAATATAATCCAGTGACCGGTTCCACATTTCTTTTCCCTCTTTATCAGTCATGCCAAATGCTTCATGGATTTCAAGACGGTCAAGGGAATGGAATACATCGATCTCCACTTCCTGTCCAAGTTGTCTATTATAATAGTGAAATGCATATTCACGCAAATTGATCAAGGTATCATCTACATCAAAGCCGAATTTCATATTGTTGATTCCTCACTTTTCAGGATAACCGGTAAATTTGAAGTCTTTGCCGATTTTTGTGAATTCACCATCGGTCAGTTCGACGGCATCTTTCATTAGCGCGAACCCGTTGCCTTCAAGAAAAGTCGGCGCATCTTTTCCGCCAACCAGTTTCGGAGCGAAGTACAGCACGACTTTATCAATCAGGCCGTTTTCAAGAAAAGCTGAATTGACGGTGCCCCCCCCTTCGATAAAGAGGGAAGAGACGCCGTTTTCACCCAAGATCCGCAGCAGATCGTTGACATCGGTGCGGGTTTCGCCTGAAGTCACGAAGATGCGTATTCCTGCATTTACCAGCTGAACTCCTTTTGCTCGGTCGTATGTCCGGCTGGTGAAAATCCAGGTCTCTGCCGCCCCGTCGTTAATCACTTTGGCTTTCGCAGGCAGCCGCAGGGAAGAATCGAGGATCACCCGAATCGGATTGCGGCCGTTTGGGACACGGGCAGTCAGCGCGGGATCATCTTCAATGACTGTGCCTACACCTACGAGAATTGCCATATTCTCACTGCGCATTTCATGGACGTCCCGGCGCGCGCCTTCGGATGTGATCCATTTGCTGTCGAGCGTACGAGTAGCGATTTTGCCATCAAGCGTCGATGCGGCTTTTAATGTGACAAACGGCCGCTTCGCCGTGATGAATTTGTTGAATACTTCGTTCATCTTGAGAGAATCGCTTTCCCTGATGCCCGAAACCACATTGATTCCGGCGTCTTCCAGCATTTTCACGCCGTTGCCGGAAACCAGCGGATTCGGGTCGAGTGCGGCTATTATCACTTCTTTTAGGCCTGCATCAATGATGGCCTGGGCACACGGGCCCGTCCGCCCGAAATGGGAGCAGGGCTCCAATGTGACGTAGATCGTGCCGCCGCGCGCCGCTTCGCCAGCCATCCGTAAGGCATGGATTTCTGCGTGGGGTTCGCCGGCTTTTAAATGGGCGCCGACGCCGACAATACGGTTATCGTTGACGATGACCGAACCGACGAGCGGGTTCGGGTCCGTTTGGCCTTTCATGGAACGGGCATTGCTCAGCGCCAGGTCCATGTAAAATTCATGACTTGGCATGGATACTGTCCTCCCCTTTAATGTGGCCGGAGCGTTTTACTTTCGTATCCAGATAAGAAGAATTGTATTCGGATTCATCCCCCCAGAGAGAAGTCCGCTCGGCAATCGCCAATCCGGCTTTTTCAATGGCGTCCACTTTCTTGGGGTTGTTCGTCATCAACGTCACAGGTTTCGTACGCAACGAGCGCAGCACAGCTATGGCATCATCGTAGTTTCTCGAATCGTCCATATACCCGAGGCTTTCGTTGGCTTCAACCGTGTCATAGCCATTTTCCTGAAGCACATACGCCATGGCTTTACTGAACAGGCCGATTCCACGCCCTTCATGATTTGCCAGGTAGAACAAAGCCCCGCTGCCGTGCTGTGCGATGCGCTTCATGGATTGTTTTAATTGGAAACCGCAATCGCATCTTTTGCTGCCGAAAATGTCTCCGGTGTGGCAGATGGAATGCATGCGGATCAACGCGTCTTCAGAGTTTTGAAAATCTCCATAGACCAATACACTTGATTGCTGATATTCAGCCAGGTTCGAGGAAGATAATTTTTCTATGATGCTCTCGTAATCTTCCGTTACTTCATCAAGGTTCAGCCAGCAATACCAGTTGAAAACAATCGTATCGCCCTCCAGATTGACGGGAAGGCGGATTGGACCGACCAGATAAATGGCGCCTTCCTGTAATTGGATCATCTTGATTTTATCTTTTAAAATCGCAAATACTTGCGGTTCCAGCTTCATTTGTGACATTCCAATTCCCCCATAAATACTGTAATAAAATTATCGTACTACATTCAGTTACTAAAAATAAGTAAACGGTACTCGATAAATGAAATGATTTCTCTAATCGATAATTATTATCGATAAAAAATGGTTCTTTTACTATTATAATTGATTATCGTTCTCAATTAAAACATTTATTCTCAATTGCTTTGCATTGGCTGTTCGTTGTGTTATATTATCCACATTAGAATAATTATAATTTAGAAAAGGGAGGAATTAATGATGTTACCAGAAAAATTAACAAACGCACTGAACGACCAGTTTAACAATGAATTACAGGCGGCTCATGCCTATACGGCAATGGCAGCGTATTTTTCGAAAAAAGGATATCACGGATTCGCCAATTTCTATTTGGTCCAATCGCGGGAAGAGCATTTTCATGCGATGAAGTTCTACCATTATTTAACGGCAATGGATGAAAAACCGGCGCTGCAAAGCCTGTCTGAACCGAAAAATCATTTTGTCAGCGCAATTGATGTTCTTGAAAGTTCATTGGCGCAGGAAAAAGACGTGACCAGCAATATTTACGCACTGGTGACTTTGGCGGATGAGCTGCAGGAACACGCCACTCTGTCTTTCCTTGACTGGTTTATTGAAGAGCAGATGGAAGAAGAAAAAACATTCCGCGATATTATTACGCGTGTAAGAGGCATTGAAGAGGGCGGCGAATACTTCCTGAAAATGGACGATGAATTTGCATCCCGAAAACTGGAATAAGAGTGAGGATAAAACAGCACACTGCTGACTGTGTGCTGTTTTTCTTTTGAAGGGAGGACGAAGTGTGACGATGGATTATAAACCGGCCATCCATTTTAACGACGTGAGCTATTCAATAGAAGACAATCAAATACTCCGGAGCATCACCGGTTCTTTTCCGGAAGGAAAAATCACGACATTGGTCGGTCCGTCCGGTGCCGGCAAAACGACGTTATTGAAATTGTGCAATGGCTTGTTGTCTCCCCAAAAGGGGGAGATTTTTATCAAAGGAAAAAAGATCAGTGATTTTGAACCGGTCGAGCTTCGCAGGAAGGTCGGCATGGCTTTGCAGAGCGCACCGATGATCGGGGGCACTGTTTATGAAAACCTGGCATTGCCAATGGAATTGAGTGGAGACAAACTCGGGAAAGAAGAGGCGGAAAGCCTGCTTCAGGATGTGGGGCTGGAAGCGAAATTTCTGGAACGCAAAATTACAGACCTCTCCGGTGGGCAACGCCAAAAGGTCTCCATTGCCCGGACGCTTGTCAATAAACCGGAAATCCTGCTGCTCGATGAAATCACCTCGTCACTGGCCCGGACTTCGCTGAAAGAAGTGGAAGAATTGATCGCATTGATCAACCGGAAATTCGGCACGACCATTATTTGGATCACCCACAACCTCCAACAGGCACTCGACATAGGCGACTATACGTGGGTCATGATGGACGGCGAAGTCGTGGAAACCGGTGAAAGCGGCCTGTTGCGTGCACCGGTCAATGACCGTGTGAAATCATTTGTTCAGGGGGGAGCGGAATGACGTATTTAACATTATCGATCACGCTGATTTTTGTCGTGATTCCGCTTGTCCTGTCCAAGACATTGAATCTGGGTCTGGAACGCGACACCATCATCGCAACAATTCGTTCCATCATCCAGCTTCTGCTGGTCGGGTTCATATTAAAATTCGTTTTTGATTCGGAGAGCCTGCTTTATATTTTCCTGATGGTGACATTGATGATTGTCGCCGCAACGCATAATGCCAGAAACAAAGGGGCGTCGATCCAGGGAATCACCTGGAAGCTGGCAGCCACATTTGTGTTTGTGGAAGTGCTGACCCAGGGAATCCTGATCGGCTTGAATATCACTCCTCCGACGGCACAGTATATCATCCCCATCAGTGGCATGGTCATCGGAAATTCGATGGTGCTGTCCATTCTGTTCCTCAACCGTTTTACGGCGGAAGTCGAATCGCATCAGGATGAAACCGAACTGATCCTGTCGCTCGGGGGGACGCCGAAACAGGCGATCCACCGTCAATTGATCAATTCCATAAAGGCCAGCATGATTCCAACCATTGAAAGCCAGAAAACGGTCGGACTGGTGCAATTGCCGGGCATGATGAGCGGGCAGATCATTGCGGGGGCGGACCCGATCCAGGCTGTTCAATTCCAACTGCTGATCATGTTCCTGCTGTTAACGACAGCAGCAGTGACGAGCGTAATGCTCGGCTTTATGTCCTATCCGACATTGTTCAACCAGCGAATGCAAGTCATACAAAGGAGCTGATCCAAAAGGGTCAGCTCCTTTGCATGCTGATAAGCGGCATTGCCCTCGGTACAGAGGCAAAGAGGTACCCATTGCTTTCATTATTGTGGTAGAATTTCACCATATGCTTACATTAAAAACTGACGTTTTGCGGGATGAAATGCGGAAAGTGCAGGTGCAATAATGATTGTCGGAATAGATGCGGGAGGTACGCTTGTAAAAGTGGCGTATACCGAAAATGGAGTACTTCAGTTCACGAAGTATCCGATAGCTGAAATGGACCGGGTGGCTGCCTGGGTGAACGGGCTGGCTGACGGCGAAATTTGTATTACAGGAGGCAGGGCGGGCGTTCTGCTTTCCCTGTTGGATAACGGCGCAAAAGAAATGGTGGAATTTGAAGCGACGCATTTGGGTGTCCAGTTCCTGCTGCAACGCATGAACCGCAAGGATGATGCGTATCTTCTGACCAATGTCGGAACGGGCACGTCCATTCATTGCATTGAACATAACAAACAGGAACGCGTCGGCGGTACAGGAATCGGTGGAGGCACCCTCGTCGGTCTCAGCCGCTTATTGACCGGTGTGGTGGATTATGAAGAAATGGTTTTGTTGGCCCGCCGTGGCTCACGGGACCGGATCGACCTGAAAGTCAAACAGATCTATGAAGGCAAAGTTCCGCCGATTTCCGGCGAATTGACGGCCAGCAATTTTGGCAACAGAATCTTCGAAGTGGCGGATCAATTGTCGAAGGAAGAGTTGCTGGCAGCGGTCATCGGCCTGGTGGGTGAAACCGTCAGCACCATCAGTGTGCATGCGGCAAAACATTGCGAAAGCTCCACCATCATCTACATCGGCTCTTCCTTTTTCGAAAACCCGCTGTTGAAGGAAGTTGTGGAAAGCTACACGGTTCTCCGCGGTGCAACGCCGCTGTTTCTGGAGAACGGGGAATATTCGGGAGCGGTCGGTGCAATGTCTGTGCTGCAATAAAGAGGGGGATGGCGCCAGCATTGGGCCGTCTTTTTTTAATGCTCCATAAGGATTTTCGCCACAGAAAAGAGACTCTGAAATCAGAGTCTCTCGAATAACCATTATTCTTTGATGATGGTCAATTTCTCGCGGATATCTGTGCGGTCACGTTTTTGCGGTACCGTCTGCGGATAGCCGATCATCATGGTGGCGACGATTTTCTCTCCAGGCTGGACACCGAGCGCTTCCCGGAAGACCGGGTTGTAGATCCAATCATTGGAGCGCCAGATCATGCCGATGCCGCGCTCCCAGGCAGCCAGTTGGAAGTTTTGGAGCAGTGATGAAACGGCTCCCATATCTTCATCGCGCTGTTTCTGGCGCGGATCTTCCGAAATAACAGCCACCAGATGCAGGGGGATGTCCCGGAAGTATTCCGCTTTATTGAGTGCGGCGGGGGATGGTGCGCCGTTTACTTTCGAGGCGCAATCAAGGAAGGCCTGGACGAATTTCTCTTTGCCGGCTTCTACAAAGAGAAGAAAGCGCCAAGGCTCGTTTACATGATGGTTCGGTGCCCATTTCGCGATATTGAGCAGCTCGATGATCTCGTCAGTGTCGACGGGATCCAGCTTGAAATTGGTGATGGAGCGTCTATTCATAATCGTTTGATCAATTGGATTGGTCATCTGTAACTCTCCTTCATTTTCGAAATAATTTTGACGTTACTTTATTACTATATTATCACGTTTAAGAGTAGGCATCCATGGAAGAGGCATATTCGCATTGCTGCACTGCTTACAGTTCACGTAAAATACAAACAAAACCGACTGCAGTGGGACGGGTTTATTGATAAAATGGAATCATCAGTAAGGAGTGTGGTTGGCATGAAAAAAGTGGCGATTATCGGTGGGGGGATTACGGGGCTATCCGCGATGCATTATTTTCAAAAACTGGATCAGCAAAAGAACCTGGATCTGGAATTGGTCCTGATTGAAAAGGATCCGGAGCTCGGGGGCAAAATACGTACCGTGAAAAAAGATGAGTTCATCATGGAAACAGGTGCTGATTCAATTGTAGTAAGACATGGCAGTGTTTGGCCCCTGGTGGAAGAGCTTGGACTCGAGGACCGTGTAGTCTATAACGGCACAGGCATCTCTTACCTTTACACAGACAGCGGATTGCACCCGATTCCGGCGGATACGATTTTCGGCATCCCGATGGACGAACATGCGCTGTTCAGTTCGACTTTGATCTCCGAACAGGGCAAGCAGGAAGCCATGAAGGATTTTGAAACGAAAAATGAACATTTCACGCGGGACAGTTCGATCGGGGAATTTCTTGAAAGTTTTTTGGGCAAGGAATTGGTCGAAAAGCAAATCGCGCCGGTGTTGTCCGGCGTCTATTCCGGGAAACTGCACGAGCTGACGTTGGCCTCGACACTGCCGTACCTGATCGATTATAAAAACGACTACGGCAGCATCATCAAAGGCCTTGAAGCCAATAAAGCGAAATTTCAGGGAGCGGCCAATCGAAAGTTCCTTTCATTTGATGAAGGCATGGCCGTTTTGATAGACAGGCTGGAAGAAAGTCTGGGGGATTCAAAAATTCTCAAAGGCATGGAGGTCTCAAGCATTCAAAGGAATGAGGAAGGAATGACACTCCGGCTGGCGGATGGCAGCAATCTCGAGGCCGACTATGTCGTCATAACGGCTCCGCATGATCTGGCGCAGCAGGTACTGGGCCTGAAAGAACTCGAGCCGGAATTCAAGCAGTTGCATAATTCGTCGCTCATCAGCATTTACCTGGGATTTGATGTTCCGGACACAGAATTGCCGGAGGATGGAACTGGATTCATCGTCTCTGAGAACACCGATCTCCGGTGCAACGCCTGCACATGGACCAGCCGCAAATGGGATTATACTTCCAAGAGGGGTAATTTGTTGGTCCGCCTGTTTTACAAGAGTTCGAACCCTGGCTTTGAAGAGTTGAAAGCCATGACAGAACAGCAACTCGCAGCAGTGGCTTTGGAAGATATACGCAAGAGCCTCAAGCTGGAAGCGGCGCCGACATCAGTGGAAGTCACCGGCTGGAACGGCAATATGCCGAATTACAATATGAATCATAAATCCGCTGTTGAAGGCTTGGAACGCAAACTGGCGGAACTTTTGCCGAATGCCAGATTGGCCGGCGCATCCTATTATGGAGTCGGCATCGGTGCCTGCATCCAAAACGGCAAAGATTTGGCCGAAGCCATTACGCAAGAATTGAGCGGCGAATAAAACAGGAAAGAGGACGCGGGCATGGCGCCTGCACCCTTTTTTAATTTATGCCCAACTTCCCATCATGTAAGGAAACAAAGAAAAACCCGCTCTCCCCAATTCTCGGGAGAGCGGGCTGAATTTTATTGTCAGTCCATTGCGTATAAACGTTTGAAGCCGGCGTAATGCTTGCTCCAGTAGGAGTTGCTCAAGCTGGTAATTTGAACCTGGTCGCCGCCTGCGTGGATGAATTGGTTATTGCCGATATAAATGCCCATATGGGAAATTCCGGGGCGGTAGGTGTTTTCAAAAAACACCAGGTCGCCGACTTGCGGCGAGTTCACATCGTATGAACGTGCATCATAGCCCGTAGTATTGGTGCGCGGAATTTTGATGCCCGCCTGGTTATATACATAATAGATGAAGCCGCTGCAGTCGAAGCCACTGCCAGTTGACCCGCCCCAGACATATGGCGTTCCGACAAGCGATTTTGCCGTTTCCACAAGTTTGCCGACTGTATCTGTGGCTGCTGGCGGAGCCGGATTTGACACAGGTGTCGTTTGTGATGGGGCTGCTGTGGAATTTTCGATTTTAAGAATTTGGCCGATGCGGATCATACTGGAAGAAAGGCCGTTCCAGTTCATCAATTGAGTGACGGAAATGCCGTTGCGGTAGGCAATTCCCGTTAAAGTATCGCCACTGACAACCTGATAGGTTCTTGCTGTTCCGGCCGTTTGTGCCGGCGCTGGAGCCGGTGTTGCTGCAGCCGGTGGATTCGGTGCCGAAACTGTTGGCGTGGCAGCAGCTGCGCTCACTTTCAGTTTCTGTCCAGGGAAGATCAGGTGCCCGGAAATGTTATTGAGGCTCTGGATTTTGCTGACGGTCGTTTTATGTAAGGAGGCAATTTTGGATAATGTATCGCCGGATTTTACTGTGTATGTAGCCGTGGTGCTGCTGGCCGGTTGTGAAGGAGCCGGTGCTGCTGGAGCAGGCGCCGGAACGGTTACGGTACTGCCTGTTGCTGAAGCGGCAACTTTGATGACTTGGTTCGGGTAAATGGCATCTGATGAAAGATTGTTCCAGGTTTTTAAGTTGGTGACGGAGACATTATGCTGGCTTGCAATTTTCCATAAGCTGTCACCGGATTTGATCGTGTATATAGCACTTGCTTCTGCATCTGCGACGCCGATGAAAAGGGCCAGGGAGCCTGATGCAATTACGGAAAAGGCAATTTTATTCATAGTTTCTCTCCTCATATATGGTAATTTTTTATAGTTAATCAGTACAGGATACTTACGAATTTTAGTACTCTCTATTCTATCTGTAACAAAAAGAATAGGCAATATGATTTAATATTACATTTTGATTACAAAGTTGAAAAAGAGGTTTGAAAGAAAGGGGGTCGGGTCTGAATAAATCATCCCCTGTCTTTTAAAAACGTATTGCCAAAAGTTTCAATGTTTGCCATTATTGCATCAAGAGAATGAATTTTGGAAAGAAGGGGAACAACAATGCAAATGAAACCCGCAGAAGAAACGATTGCCGGAGTCCTGGGGATTGAAATGGGCGATATCACGGAACAACGGGTGACAGCGACAATGCCGGTCAATTCCGCAACCCACCAGCCATTCGGCCAGCTGCACGGCGGTGCCTCCGTCGTTCTGGCAGAAACGGTGGCGAGTGTCGGCACCTGGCATCTGATCGATCAGGAGAACGAAATTGCGGTCGGACTTGAAATTAATGCCAACCACATTAGAGGAAAACGCGATGGCATCGTCACCGCGATCGGCACTCCTTTGCATAGAGGGCGCACAACTATGGTATGGGATATCAAGATTATCGATGAACAAGAGCAGCTCATTTGTGTATCAAGGTGCACTGTGGCAATTGTGCAAAGGAAAAAGTAGATTGTTACTTTCCTCCTAATAGAAGGAATTACAAAAACAGCCCACCGGACCATTGGCCGGTGGGCTGTTTTATATAAGGTGATTTAAGGTCTATAGGAGCCGAAATTCCGCGAAGCTGCTCCAGCGGCGAAGCGGTCTGTAAAGTATAATTCTTTTGTTAAATTTAACTGGGTATTCATTATTTTCTTTTTCCAGCTCCCATAGGTAAGTGCTTGAATTCGAGTCCGGCACGGAAGCCGGTCATCGTTCCATATATAAGAAAACAGCGTATTTCTGATTTTACAGCTTTATATCAAAAAATGGCCAGTCAATTTAATGATAAAAACAGCGTATTTCTGTTTTAGTCCTTTTCATTGGGGAATAAGAGAGTTAACATAAAAGGAGTGCAAATATTGCAGATGATCAAGGCGATTAAAAGTTTGCAGCACTCCGACGGGGTCAACAAGAAAAATTCTGACATGCCTCCAAAACGGGCAGAATAGAATATAAAAAATCAGACCACCATTAGAAAAGATCAGTGAGACTTTACTTCCCGCATGTCGGTCTATGCCGGTACTGCGGGTTTTCGTCATAATAAGCAGTCTGTCGCCGGAACATGGGAGAGCCCGAATATTATTGGAAAAGAGTGTGGACGCAATGTTTGATAATATAAAAGAATTGATGGAAGCGAGAGCGATTAAAGACAAGCGTTCGGTCTCGTGGAATACATTATGTGAAACGGAACTGCTGTCGGAAACCTTTATCCGGGACAATGAAGCTCTTGTAAACTGGTATCTTGTTTCCGGTCATCAGCAATTGTCGGAGAGCTTTATCCGGGAATTCAGCGGACGCCTGTATTGGGATGAAGTTATCCGTACGCAAAAAGTGTCCGAGGCCTTTATCGAAGAGTTTGCGGATGCAGGCAAATGGGTGCCCTCACGGGGACAATTGAGTAAAAGGCAGCAAAAAACATGGGACAATGAGGCGAGCCCTTTTAATGCCAGGCAATACTGGGAAATTGTCTCCCGCAAAACGGAATTATTAAATTCCAAGGGGCTTTCACCGATATTCATCGAAAGGCATAGCGATAAATTAGCATGGGTTTCGTTATCCACCTGCCAGCGACTGCCGATGTCGCTGATCGATCGGCATCCGCAGCGTGTCGACTGGATTGCGGTAACCCGTCACCAGGTCTTGTCCGAACTGTTTATCGAAAAGTATCGCAGTAAAGTGGAATGGGAGACGATTACGTTTCACCAGCAATTGTCCGAACGCTTCATCAACAGGCACCATGCGAAAATGGGCTTTATATCTGCGGAACAGAAAAGATCTGAAGCATTTCTTTATACGCATTTGGACAAGATGGATGCAGCTTCCGTCGTGGAACATCAGGATTTTCCAATGATCAGAAATTACGCACCGATGGATGTCTTTGTAATTGCAAAGAATGGCCGCAGAAAATACATTCTGAAGTTTAAAGAGCCGGATACCGAAACATGTGATGAGTATATCAAAGTGGACGAAGAAGAAATCCTGGAAATTCTGCAGGAATATCAGCTGACTGAAATAATTGAGGCTGACTTTCCGGAACTGCTGGTCAGTGAAGGGACGGGTTTTTAACTTTGCAACACTATTTTCCATCGATATTGGCAGGACGGTAATGTGAAATACTGGATTTTAGGCCGGCGAACTGGAGGCAAACCTCCTTTCGCCGGCCTTTTTGTATAAAATAAAAATTGGAATAATCAGAAATAGGTGGAAAGTAATTTTGAAAATGTTAAAATTCCTGTGTAGGGAAGTGTAAAGCGGTTTTAAAAACGTGCAGGGTATTTCTTCGGGAGGCTATTATGGAAAATCGGGTTGGAATAATCGATTTCACAGAACAGGGCGAATCGGTCTATGTAGATTTGGAAGTGTTTGATGCAAAACAAAACAAGTTATACCGGAAAGAAGTCCGTTTTCTCGGCAACCTGCTTTATGGAGATTTTATACACGCCGACAGGTCACCGCTGACGGAAGAATGCCGGCAGCAAACAGTGGAGTATTTGAAGAACTACTTCAATCGCTGAAGAGGAGGGTGAAGATGAAGTTCCAATCGGGCAAAGCTACCAGGAAATCCCTTGAATTGACGATTTACAATAGCGGGTTTGCATCTGTAAAGGAAGTCCGCGACATAAAGGCGGAAAAAGAAATCGATCAATTGATGATAGGGGATCTGCCTGCAAAAGTCGAAGCGGACTCTGTCTATATCAAAGGGCTCCCTGTACTCGAACAAACTTTTGAAAGCGGGCGGACCAATAAGGAACAATTGCTGCAGAATCATATCGGCCGGCTGATTACTGTCAGAAACATGGAATTCGGAGAGGAAATGATAATCCGTCTGGTGGCTGTAAGCCCTGACCTTATCGGCGAAAAGAAAAGCACCGGTGAAATCGTCATCAATCCTACAGGAGACCTTGTTCTGCCTCCGGCTGAACAAGAAATGCTGATACACCCAACCATCTCCTGCCGCATCGAACCCGGAAATTCAGCATCCGGTTTTGATCTGTTTTATCTGACTGCAGGCATCACTTGGGAGGCATCTTATACAGCCGAGCTGCATGAAGGAAAAATTCTCATTGTTGGCTGGATGAATATTGAAAATCATGCTGGTGCGGATTTCGAAAACTGCAGCTTAAAAGCAGTGGCCGGCATCGTAAAAAGAGCGGGAAATAATTTGGCAGCAGTGGAAAATGAATTATTCAGAAGCGAAGCAATGGGAAGACATACCGAAGAATATGGGTTTTCTGATGCAGCTGTCTATAAGATCGGCAACCCGGTTTCCATTGCGAATGGGCAAACCAAACAGATTCAATTCCTGCAGCCTCAACCCATCGCTTTCCAGAGAATCTACAGAATAGAGGACAGCGGTGGAAATGCGGCGGTGTACCTGCAATTCGGTGATGCCGTCGAAGATGCTTTGAACATCCCGCTTCCGAAAGGGATTATGAAGTTATATGAACGTAGTCCGGATGGCAACATGGAGTTTATTGGCGAAGCCAGGATCGGCCATACCCCGGCAAAAGAAAAGCTTTTTGTGAAAATCGGTGAAGCCTATAACCTGACCAATAAAGCCCGTGAGAGGAGCCGCAAAAAAGGGGACGGACATGAATATGTGACTTTTGAGTATCAAATCAAAAACAGCAAGCCGGAAAATGTGGGCGTCCTGGTCGAGCATATTGTCGGCGATCCCTTTTGGGAGATGGAATCTTCGAGCCACGATTATGAGGTAATGGATTCGCATACCCTTGAATTCCATGTGAGGATAGGTGCTGGTAAAACAGTCGAGCTTGAATTTACGTACAAAGCAGAAAGCGATCCGAAAATCCGGTTCCTTTGACAGCCACAAAAAAACAGCTCCGGACCTGTTAATGGTCCGGAGCTGTCAACTTACCCCTCACTCAATTTCCGTCTGCCGAAAATGAAATAATAATAGGTGGAAGAAACGATATACAGCGCCGCAGTGATTGTGAACGCATACGCATAGCCCCAGTAGGAACCGAAGGCGATAACGAGACTGGCTGCAACAGGACCCATCGTCGCCCAGCCGACATTGAAGACCATTTGGTTCACCGAATTGGCAAGTCCTTTGTATTTGTCATGGACCACCTCCATGGCAATGGCACTTTGGATCGGATTGCCCGCATTCATCAGTGCCTGGCGCAGCAAAAATCCTAAAGAAGCAAGCAGCAGGGAAGTGGTGTAGGCAGTTAAAATCAGGAATGGAATCGATAAGACCTGAAAGATAATCAGTGCCTTGACCTTGCCGACCCTTCTGACGAGCATCGGCCCAATCAGCATTGCAACAGCCGTCATGGCCGAACCCAGTGAAAGCACCAGGCCGATATAGGTGTTCGAAGCATCAAAACGGTTGGCAAAGTACAGGTTTAGATAAGGCACCACCAAACCCGAACCGAGTCCGATCAGCAGGCTGGCGAACGAGAAATGGAAAATAACGATCAGGTTGCGCCTGAAGCCGGGATCGTCCGCTTCAATATCGATTCGCGTTTCCACTTTCTCTGATGGGGCGGGAGGTTTATTGCTCAGTTTGAACAGGGGCAATAAACCTGCCGTGAACAGCGTGGCTCCCAAAAGCAGTGACCAGCGGATGGCTTCCACAGCTTCCATCAAAAGAAAGACCTGGAAAACATCTGACACAACGCCGCCAAGCAGGCTGCCGACAACGTTGGCGGCGGTCATCAACGCAAAGTAAATGCTGAACATATGAACCCGCTCAGAAGGCTTTGAATTCTCGGCCAGCAGTGGAACGCCGGAAACCTGGACAAATGCCATAAAAAGTCCAGTGAAAAAAGCTGCTGTTACAAGGGGGGATTCAAAGACGGCAAAACTTCGATAGTATAAGGTTACAGCCCCGAACAACGCCCCGGCGATGATGATCCATTTGCGCCCGAGCTTGTCACTCAGAAAACCGGCAGGAATCAGCATGATGGCCGAAGCCATGGCTGTCATGGAAATGACCTTGCCATTAACGGTTTCCGGCATGCCGAGTTCTTTTATGTACAGATTATACATCACCATGAACACGCCCAACCCGATCTGAATCAGGACATTTGCGAGCATAAATAATTTGATGTTTCGATTAAAGGAAAGGATATTCTCCTTCCAATCCATAAACCAGGATTTCATTGGCTTCCAACTCGTTTCATTTCTGCCTGATATTTCGTCTCTCTAAATATATAGGCAGAAATGAAATAAATCAATGGGTTCCGCTGATTTGTTCTTTCCGCACCCCATCCGCCTTTCCGCGGACTAAAAAACCCCAAACAGGCGACAGGCCATGTTTGGGGTCTTATTATCTGCTTTTTACAGAAAGAAAGTCCAGCATCTGTCCAAAAGTTTCCTGTGCATCCAGCGTATCCAGTGCGTACTGGAATTCGTGCTGAAGATTTTTGTCCGTGCCATCGAAAAATACGGTTTCCACCTCCACGCCTTCCGCTTGTAAAAGACTGGCGAGCTCTGTCGATTGGGAAGCTAAGGGATCACCATCTCCGACAGAAATGAATGCCGCAGGGAAATCCGCAGTAATGTGCCGGACAGTCGACAGCTCATGAATATTTTCAAACGTCTGATATGCAGTTGTTCCGGTATACGCATTCAGGAAATAATCGATATTCGGAAACCCTGTGTCACCAACGGTTTCCATATTATATAAACCGCAATACAATAATGCACCACGCAGGGTCTCGGAGCCAACAGCCGGCTGGATGCCCATTTCGTTTGCCAGGAGGCTGTTTGAAATAACGGCGCTTAGCTGGCTGGCGATTTGCGCACCGGCCGAATCGCCCCCGATAAAGACGCGGCTCATGTCTCCGCCGAAATCAGCGGCATGCTGCTGCAAATAATCCAATGCAGCATTGGCCTGGAAAATTGGTCCGGGATAAAGCTGTTGGGGTGCGAGGCCATAATCCATATTTGCCACAATGTACCCCTCATAGGCGAGTGTCATGGCATAATCTTTCCGGCTGTCTTTTGATCCCCCGACATATCCGCCGCCGTGAATCCACAAAACGACCGGCATCGAATCATCCGCATCCACAGGGACATAGATATCAAGAAGCGCTCCGGATTGTGTTTCATAGACAAGGTCCGGAATCACCTTAACACCAGCTCTCACTTCATCTATGGAGGGAGGGGGAGCAAAGACTGCAGACCCGGCCGGCTCCCTGGAAGCGGCCGCATCTTTCGGAGTCAGCAGCTCCTCTGCCAAAACCAGTGCTGCCAGTAAAAGGACGATGACCAACGGGAAAATCCATATTTTATTCAGCAGAACTTTAGCAGAATTCTTCATAACGCACATCCCAACGTTATTGTTGTTTGGTGATTCGGTAGTATTCTCATCCTATCTGCAATGATTGTAATAAAGAAAGAGACTAACTGCTCAAATCTTGTAATATCTGCAATTCGGGGTTCTTTATGGAAGAAGCGGGTAAATAAACGGGTAATGACTAAAGAAGAGTGAAGAAGCGGAGGTACGTAATTTGTTTGGACTTGTAGACTTATTGGCATTGATAGTTTCAGCGTTTATCATTCTGCCTGTTGTTGTTTTCCTTCGCGAGCTGGGCTACGTGGTGGTCAGTATGATACTGGGCGTAAAAAATCCCAGGTTAACCGTCGGTTCAGGCCCGAGAATTTTTAAAATCGGCATGTTCGATATCCGAAAATACTATCATTTGTACAGCTGGTTTTCCTATGACTCTTTAAAAAAGGAAGGAAAATTTGCTTACATTATGTTATATGCCGGTCCAATACTGTCGAATGTAATTGTGGCTGTGACAATAAATGCAATGCTGGCAAACGATATGATGGAGGACAATACCACTTTCTGGAACCGATTCATTTTTTATGCATTCTACTACGTATTGTTTGATGTTGTCCCGATGAAAACAGCAAACGGTAAGCCGAATAACGGATTAATCATCTATGAAATGTTGCGTTATGGAAAACGGACGGATTATAACGACGAGCCATTTATACCTGGCACATCAGAAGCCGAAGACCAATACAAGGAAGAAATGGAGAAAATAGAAGAAGTGAAAGAACATCAAAAAGATGCTGCCGAAGAAAGTTCAGACTCTAAAAGGGAAGAACGACAGAAGAAAAAAGAAATCGAAAAGGAAAAAAACGAACAAATAGAAGATTTGGAAGAAGCTGGACAGAATGAAGGGTCCAAGTCCAGATAACATGCAGAAAATAAGCTGGAGTAATTAGGAACCTGGTTTTGCCACCAGGTTACATTGGATTTCAGATAGTTTATTGCTATGATTGCGAAAAAGGGAATTACCCTTCAGAGGAGCGGATAAAGATGAACAAAAAAATCACCGGCATCCATCACATCACAGCAATTGTTGGCGACGCACAGGAGAATGCAGATTTCTACGCGGGTGTACTGGGCTTGCGCCTGACGAAAAAAACAATCAATTTTGACGATCCCGGCACCTATCACCTCTATTTCGGTAACACCGAAGGGGAACCTGGCACGATTATGACCTTTTTCCCCTGGGGCAATGCCTATCGCGGAAAAATTGGAGATGGCCAGGTTGGAGTGACTGCCTTTGCGGTACCTGGCAGCACATTGGGATTTTGGAAAGAACGATTGCGGAAATTTGGGATTCCTTTTAAAGAACAAAAAAGGTTTAATGAAGAATACCTGAGTTTTGAAGATCCCCATGGCCTTCGACTCGAGTTGGTGGAAAGACCTGATGGAAAGAACAGCTCCTGGAATTTCGGAGGCATTACAGAAGAAACTGCGATTAAAGGGTTTGCTGGTGCCCTGCTCTTTACAGCCAATGCTGAAAAGACAGTGGAATTGCTTGAATCGGTCATGGGTCTGGAGAAGGTTGGTGAAGAAGAAAACATCATCCGCTTCCGGTCATCCGCTGCCATCGGCAATATTGTGGATGTGATGACCGAACGGCAAGGCACAGGGCAAATGGGCGTAGGAACCGTTCATCATATTGCCTGGCGCGCAGAGGATGATGAGGACCAGCTCGAGTGGAAAGAAAAGATTGAAAACTGGAGGCTCGGTGTTACCCCTGTCCAGGACCGCAATTATTTCAACTCGATCTATTTCCGGGAATACGGCGACATTCTGTTTGAAATTGCCACCGACCCGCCAGGATTCACGATAGATGAACCACTCGAATCTTTGGGCCAGGACTTAAAACTCCCGCCGCAATATGAGCAATTCCGCAAACGCCTGTCCCAGGAGCTCCCTCCTTTGCAGGTGAGGAATTTGGATGAGCGGTAAATAAAAGGAGCAATGGACATTGTCCACTGCTCCTTTTATAAATGATTTTATTTCGACACGATGCCGCGCAGTGCAAGGTTGATGTTCTGCGGGCGTTCCGCCAGTCTTCTCATGAAATAGGCGTACCAGTCTTCACCGAAAGGCACATAGGTGGTGAACGCAAAGCCCTCAGCTGCCAGGTCCTGCTGCATTTCCGTACGGAAACCGTAAAGCATCTGGAACTCAAAGCGGTCATGAGGAATGTCGTTTTCTTCAACGAACCTCTTCACTTCGTTGATGATGTTGTGATCGTGGGTGGCGATGGAAGTAAACGCTTTCCCCAGCAGGCGAAGTTTGATCAACTTCAGGAAGTTTTCATCGATATCCTGTTTGCTTTGCAGCGAAACATCCGGAATTTCCTTATAGGCACCTTTCACGAGGCGCAAACGGACATCTTCCAAATGCTCAAGATCTTTTTCTGAGCGATAAAGGTAAGCCTGGATGACTGTTCCGACATTCGGGTATTCTTCCCGCAGCGCAAACAATATATCGAGTGTTTGCTGGAGGTGGGCGTAGTCTTCCATATCCAGATTGATGAAGATATCATAGTTTGCAGCTGCCTGTGAAATTTCACGAATATTTTCCAGACAGAAATCGAAATCGACATCAAGGCCGATCTGTGTAAGCTTTATAGACATGCTGGCATTGACGCCGTGTTCTTGAATAGCTTCTATTGTATTCAGGATATTTTCTTTTGCAGCAGTTGCTTCTTCTCTGCTGTATACGAATTCCCCGAGATTATCGATGGTTGCACTGATTCCCTTGCTGTTCAATTCTTTGACCGATTTCATCACACTATCGATATCGGTTCCGGCCACCATTTTACCGGCGCCCATTTTTAAACCCCATTTTTTTGCACCGCTGTTTAACAATTGGTTCTTGGACAAAGCAATAAAAAAGTCTCTGGTTACACCCACAATATTTCCTCCTATACTATCAAACGACTTAATTTATCTCGAAAAACCAGCAGTTCGGCAAAGAATTGCATTCAGCTTATTCATCGGGGATTTTGAAAAAAAATCCAGTGAAACGCTGTGCGCCCGTATCCCAGATATATTATAATTGATTGTTTGAAGTCAGCATATCATTAAATATTATAGAATTAAAACTATTCCTGTTAAAAAAATTTATTTTCATGTCTTTTTTAAGAACTGGAGCCTTTGCAAAAGGTCAGATAGGTGTAGAATGGATAACAACTCTGGATAAAACCGGAAAGGAAGAGGTAATTAATGAAAGGTTTCGCAGCAAAAGGTTTTACCTTTTCGGTATCGGTATATGCATTGCTCCATTTCACCACTTACTTTTTTTATAATGAAGCTTTATTCAACGTTTTATCCATATTGGGGCTGCTGACGCTCATTTTTGCGCTTCTGCTGCTCCCTCTGGCCAAGTTGCAGCTGCCGATTTTCCTGTCGACAATTGCAGTAGCTGTCCTTGTTGTTACAGGAGATCCTTTGATGGACGGATTGGCTGCAGGCTTTTTACAGATGCGCAGCCTGATTTCATTATTGCTGATTGTTCCGATGATCAGCTGGGTGTTGAACGAAGAACCTTATATAGATGAAATCATGAGCTATGGCCACAATTTCCTCAATGAAAGCCGGAAGTTTTATCTGGGCCTGACCGGGATGACGCAGATTATTTCTCATTTCCTTTTGTTCGGTGCGGTCCCGATGATGTACAGCTTTATTGACACTTTTTTAAAGGAGCAGAAAAGCGAAGCTTGGGAAAATTTTAAAGGAACTGCGATTTTGCGCGGATTTGCCTTATCGACCTTATGGGTCATCAGCATTCCAAGTTTTATATTCGCGGTAGAGGCGCTGGGAGCGACTCTGTGGAAATCAGTCCTATTGGGCTTTGCTGCAGCTGCAGGGGGAAGTCTGCTGGGCACAGCTTTTGCTTACAGGCAGGAAAAAAGAGATCAGGAAAACTTTACTGCTGTCCTGCAGACGGAAATAGCCAAGGCGATGAAAAATTCGAGAAATACAGGGAAATGGAATCGCGATGTAGCCGAGTTTGTTTTTCTTTTCATATCGTTATTCGGCACAATCTTTTTTGTCCAGGGCGTTTGGAACATCGATTTCCTGGTGGCTATCCCACTGGTGATTCTGTTTTGGACATTGTTTTATTTCCTGATGAAAAAGCGCATGGGCAGCTATATTGCAGACGGCCGGAATTATTTCTCAACCGGTATTTCCAGGCAGGCGCAGCAGTTCAGTATTTTGTTGTCTGCCGGCTTGGTAATTTATGCGCTGAATAAATCGGGTACGGGCTCTTATGTCATCGATGGGATGAATTATTTAACTGAAATTGTGCCGTACCTGAACATATTGCTGCTTCTGCCGTTCATCCTGATCCTTCTCGGGTTTGTCGGACTGGGCCCATTGCCGGTCATCGTGCTGGTGACGGGTATTTTGGAAGGGGTGGCCCTGCCGTATCCACCGGAACTGGTCGTGCTGGCGGTGACATCGGGCAGCGTCATTTCAATCATTCTGTCCCCTTTCGTCATGCCGGTAATTATTCTGAGCAGTATGAATGGTTTAAGTGGAGTGCGCAATGGCCTTCGTTTCAATTTAAAATACGCCATCGCTTTTTACGTTATGATACAGGTGTTTATCCAGACAAGTATTTTACTATAATAAAAACGAATCCACCCGGGCTGGGTGGATTTTTTACGGTTGGCGGGAAGTGGGTGTTTTGGTAGGCTGTATATAACTTCGACCGAATTTAACTGAAAACGGAAAGTGGAGAATTCAAAAAAGGAGGAATTTCTTTGGCTGTTCTTTATTTGCTAACAGGTTCTTACGCAGGGCGGGAAGAGAAAGGCATCAAGCTGTGGCAGTTTGACACGGATTCGGGGGCATTGGAGCAAGTGGATGGAGTCAGCGGGATTGCGCGTCCGTCATTTTTAGCCATTCATCCGACAGGAGAAATGTTTGTGTCGGGCAGCGAAGATTTCAACGGGGAGCTTGCATCTTTCGAAATGGATTGGGAGAGCGGGAAGATTGCGGAGTGCAGCCGGCGGGATGGCAACGGGGATCATCCCGCTTATGTGACGATTGACCGGAGCGGCGAATGGTTGCTGTCTGTGAATTATTCCGGTGGCAATGTGAATGTCTTCCGGCTCCCACAAGACAGGACGATCGGGGAACAGACCGATTCTGTGCAGCACGAAGGTTCGGGACCGAACAAGGAAAGGCAGGATGCAGCTCACCCGCATTCCGTTATCCAGGTTCCGGAAAGGGATCTGTTCGCCGTCTCAGACCTTGGAACAGATGCAATCTATTTTTACCAGCTTCATCCGGAGAGTGGAAAGCTCTCGCTGCACCAGGCGCTCCATGCAGAAGGAGGAAGTGGACCGAGACATCTGGCGTACCATCCGGACTTGCCGGTGTTCTACTCGCTGGGGGAACTGAGCTCCACAATAACGGTCTACTCTTTCAATCCCGATGATAGTATTGATCAGATGCAGCGCGTGTCGCTCCTGCCTGCGGGATATAAAGGGGAAAATACTGCAGCGGAAGTGGCAGTGTCTGAAGACGGAAAAATCCTCTACGCATCAAACAGGGGACATGACAGCATCGTCTCTTTTGAAATCGGTGAAGACGGCAGACTGCAGAATCCCGAATTCACCAGCAGCGGAGGACAGGGCCCGCGTCATTTCACACTTGTCCCGGGCGGAGACTGGCTGATCGTGGCCAATGAAAAATCCGATTCCCTCACCGTCTTGAAACTGGAAAGCGGCCGGCCGGTCGGGCTGGTACAGGAAGTGGAAACGGACTCACCGGTCTGTGTGAAATTCATCGAGCGAATCAAATAAAAACAGGCATCGGACAAAAAATCCGGTGCCTGTTTTTTGTTGAGAAAGAGGATGTTGCCATATAAGCGATATTCCGCAAAACCGCTTCGAAGACATCGGCCGACGCTTGCGAGGCTAAGTCTTTACGACGAAGCAGCGCAGCAATGCGAGAGCACGATTTGTTTCTCCACATTCACCAATCCTCTGATTCTTTTTCGATCACGCCGAATTCTTTTAAGATGCTGGTAAACCGGCTTTCGTTGTTGCTTTTAAAAGCTTCTGCGGTGCAATCTGAATGCGGGGGGTACTCCAACTCTTTTGCCTGCGCCAGCGTCGACTCTTCGAGAAAATTCGTTGCGTCCGCTTCCTGGAAACAGGAAGGAGCGATATACGTCCGGTAGGTGTGCTCCAAAACAACACGCGTGTTGGGGGGAGGAACATTTTCGCGCGGCACGAAAAGAAAAATCAGGAACGCCGTTGCAGCTAAAATGCTGAGTATGACCCAGATGTTCATTTTCTGCATCGGTCAGTCCTCCGCCGACAGAATTTCAATATCGTTGATGATTTCTTCGACAGGAGGATCGATGCCATCGTAGAATTTCCGGACGACGCCGTCGCGGTCGACGAGGTAAAAGGAGGTGCCGTGGACAACCTGATCTTCATTTTCCGGTTTTCTGGCAACGGTCTTGAAACTCTCCATTGCAAACTCGTCGATTTTTTCAGGTGAATAGCCGGTCAATAGATCCCAGCTGTTCAGATCCGCTCCGTAACTTTCGGCGTAGGATTTTAACACTTCAGGACTGTCAATCGTGGGGTCGACACTGAAGGAAACGATTCTTACATCCAGTCCCTCCTGCGCTATTTGTTTCTGGAGCCCGGTCATGTTCGCCATCATCGGCAGGCAGACGGTTGTACAATTGGTGAATACGAAATCTGCGAGCCAAATTTCCCCTTCGAGATCGTCGAGGCCGACCTCTTCATTCTCCTGATTGATGAAAGTGAATTCTTCTATTTCCCAACTGACGGAATCTTTTATTTCCTGGCCGCATCCGGCTAAGAAAAGGCTTAAGGTTAATATGAGGGCAAACCATTTGGTTTTCAGCAAGACTACCCGTCCTTTCTGAATCTTTCCTGAATCTTTCTAAGCGTAGTAGATATAATGGTGGCTAACAAGTACCAGAATTCAAAAACATGTGTAAATATTTCGAACGGCCGGAAAAGGTCAGCAGGAATGCCGGAGCTTGGAATGTAAAGTGACCGAAAACAAAGTTTACGAATAATTTAGTCAATTTACAGAGGATTTTCAATAGGCGTGTAGAATCTACTAAAGATAGATAATAAAGGAAGGCGATGCCAGGAGGTGGTTTCATGATTATCCGGGAGGAGAAGTTGACAGTAGCTAAATTAAAGGATTTTCATAATGGCCTTATGACCGATGCCTATCTTTACTTCGGAGCAAAGGTCGAAGCGGGAGAAACATCCTTTACGCTATGGGTACCGGATGTTGAAGGGGTTACGGTTGTTGCATTTGCCCCGCAGACCAATGAAAGAAAATCTTACGGGATGAACAGGCTGCCGTATGATGAGACTGTCTGGCAAACAAATATCCTTGAAGATCTGACAGGCTATTCATATGTCTACGAAATATTGTTGAAGAATGGGGAACTGCTTGAGAAATCCGATCCCTATGCCAGGCAAGGGGAAATGCGGCCGAAAACGAAGTCAGTAATTCCCGGAAAATCGCGGCATGAATGGAAAGAAACAATTTTGCATGCAAAAAAGACAATCACTGAAAACCATTTTGAAAAGCCGATGGCGATTTATGAGCTGCATATCGGTACATGGAAACGGAATGAGCAGGGAGGTTTCTTGAATTATCGGGAACTGGCCGCAGAATTGGTACCTTACGTAAAAAATATGGGCTTTACACATATCGAAATCATGCCGATTACAGAACATCCGCTCGATGAATCCTGGGGGTATCAGGCAACCGGCTATTTCGCGCCGACAATCCGTTATGGTTCAGCGGATGACTTGAAGTATTTCATTTCAGTTTGTGCGGAGAATGGAATTGGCCTTTTTCTGGACTGGATTCCCGGACATTTCTGCAGCGATGTCTTCGCGCTGTCCCTATTCAACGGCAAGGCGCTTTACGAAGAAGCGAGGGAAGAACGGAGAGTGAACCTCGATTGGGGCACCTTGAATTTTGATGTTCGGAGGGGCGAAGTGGTCAGTTTTCTGTTGTCGAGTGCCCATTACTGGGTAAGGGAATTCAAATTTGACGGCTTCCGCATGGATGCCGTAATCACGCAGCTTTTTATCCCGAACGCTGAAACACGAACTTTTAATGAGGAAGGAAAAACCTTTTTAAGAAAACTGACCGCCAGTCTGAAAAATGAATTTCCCCAGGTTATTCTGGTTGCCGAAGATGCCTGGGATCATCCGAAAGTTACACATTCAATAGAGGAGAACGGAATCGGCTTTGACTATAAATGGAATTTCGGCTGGATGCACGACACACTTGAATACATGAAAAAGCCTCCAGCGGAGCGGCCGGAAAACCACCGCCAGATAAATTTTTCACTCGTGTACCATTACGATGAGCGCTATATATTGGCTCTGTCACATGACGAAGTTGTGCACGGGGAAAAATCATTATTGAATAAATTGCCGGGTCCACTTAGGGAGAAGTTTGCTCAATTGCGGCTGTTGCTGGGGTTTTGGATAACTCATCCGGGCAAGAAACTGCTGTTTATGGGGCAGGAATTCGGCCATTCAAGAGAATGGGATTTTACATCTGAAATGGATTGGGATTCACTGGAGTCGGAACCGCAACACCTGGCTGCCATTTTTATGAGTGATTTGTTGGACTTTTATAAGAATGAGGGTGCGTTGCATCAAATGGATAATGACCCAAAAGGTTTTATCTGGCTGGACGCGGATAATCATGAACAAAGCGTGGCTTCTTTTATACGGCGGGGAAGGAATCCTGAGGATGAATGTGTCGTTCTCTGCAATTTCTCGAATAATGACTACCCTCAGTTCCGGGTGGGTGTGCCGCAGGCCGGAAACTATCAACAAGTCTTCTCGAGTGCGGCTGCCAAATACGGCGGCATGGAAGAAAACACTGCCATCACAGCATCAGCTGATGATATCCCGGCGGACGGACAGGAAAGGTCGATGACTATCCAGTTGCCTCTGTTTACAATATGTATCTGGAAATTGATGGAGAAAGGGAGCGAATTGGATTGAAAAAACAGATTGTTGCAATGCTGTTGGCCGGCGGACAAGGGACACGGCTGAAAGAATTGACCTATACAGTTGCCAAGCCAGCGATTCCGTTTGGCGGTAAATACCGCATCATAGATTTTCCGTTATCCAATTGCACGAACTCAGATATCCAGACAGTAGGCGTTTTAACTCAATATCAGCCCCATCTCTTACACCAATATATCGGTCTCGGCACACCATGGGATCTTGACCGGAGAAATGGCGGTGTAACGATGCTTCCACCCTATGCGGAAGCGGATGGCATAAAATGGTACGACGGAACAGCCAATGCAATTTTTCAGAATTTGAAGTTTCTGGAAGCCCACGATCCGGAATACGTATTGATTCTGTCAGGAGATCATATTTATAAAATGAATTATGGAACGATGCTTGAATACCATAAAAACCAGCAGGCGGATGTGACCATTTCAGTTGTTGAAGTGCCATGGGAAGAAGCCAGCCGTTTCGGCCTCATGGAAACAGATGAAGAGATGCGGGTCACAAAATTTGTGGAAAAACCCGAGAATCCGAAAAGTAATCTGGCATCGATGGGCGTCTATATTTTTAAGTATGAAAAACTGAAGCAATACCTGATCAGCGATTTGAAAACAGAAGGTTCGACCCATGATTTCGGGAAAGATATTATTCCGGCGATGCTTGAAAATGAAGAAAAATTGATGGCATACCGCTATAAAGGATATTGGAAAGATGTCGGAACGGTGGAAAGCCTCTGGGAATCGAATATGGATTTGCTGGATCCTGACTCTGGACTGGTGCTCCACGATTCGGCATGGAGAATCTTTTCGTCCAATCCCCAGCTTCCTCCGCAGGTTGTGACGGCGACTTGCGACATTCAGGATTCTCTTGTAAATGAAGGGTGCATCATCGAAGGGAAAGTCCGGAGGTCCATTATTTCGCAGGATGTTCATATTAAAGAAGGCGCTGAAGTGGATGAATGCGTCGTAATGGCGGGAACGGTTATTGGAGCTGGTGCGAAAATCAGGCGCGCAATCATTACGCCTGACCTGGACATTCCCGTCAATTTTGAATTGCAGAAAAAAGATGGGGAAATTACGCTTTTGACAGAGCAAACCATAGGGAATTGGAAAGGGCGTGAAGACAATGCGTTTAGCCGCGGTAATTGATGCGACAGTGAATATTCCGGGTTTGAAAGAATTATCGATGTACAGATCTTCGGCCTCAATTCCTTTTGCCGGAAGATATCGTTTAATCGACTTTGCATTATCCAATATTGTAAATTCGAATATCGGCTCCGTAGGGATTTTCGCACCTGAAGGGAGCATTTCCCTGCTCGACCATATTGGCAAAGGCAAAAGCTGGGACCTTGACCGGCGACGAAACGGCCTTTTCTTCCTTCCCACATCACAGCGTGGAGGCGATCAATTGAGTGTGGGTGCATTTGCCGCGCTGGAAGATCACCTGAGTTTCTTCAAGAAAAGTACGCAGTCCCATGTCCTGGTGACCAGTGCCTTTTCCATCTCACAACTTGATTACACCGATATGCTCGCAGCCCATTTGGCTTCCGGCGTGGACATCACTGAGGCAGTGAGGGATGGAGACTGCATGAAATCCTATATCTTATCCAAAGATTTACTATTGCAGATGATTAAGGGGTTTCGGGAAAATCGGGTAGTCAGTGTAGAAGATGTTGTAAATTTGAAAAAGAAACCATATTCTTTTGCTCAATACGAGTACGATGGCTATTTTGTCTTTATCGATTCAATGGAAAGCTATTTCAATGAATCAATGGCTTTACTTGCGGAAAAAGACTGGCGTGCCCTGTTTTTGCCGGAACGGCCGATTTACACGAAAGTCAAAGATGAACCACCAACGAAGTATCTGAAAGGATCGTCGGTTAAAAGGTGCCTGGTAGCGAACGGCAGCATGCTCGGGGGGAAAGTGACAGACAGCATTCTCGGACGTGCTGTAGAAATTGGCAAAAACTCAAAACTTGATAAATGCATTATCATGCAAAAATGTGTGGTAGAAGAAAATTGTGATCTGCTGTATGTGATTGCAGATAAGGATGTGTATATCAAAGCGGGAAGTGTCGTCCACGGGACGAAAGAAAAACCGGTAGTCATCCGGAAAGGCAGTGTGGTAGGGGAAGGGGATGTGATATGAAAATTGTTATGGCTGCGGCGGAATGTGTACCTTTCGCCAAAACCGGAGGCCTCGCTGATGTAATCGGGGCATTGCCGAAGGAATTGGCCGATTTTGGGCATGATGTTACTGTATTCATGCCCAAATACGCCTTGATACCGGAAAAATTCGTTCAGGAATTCTCATTGCTTGAAGAAATTGCCGTCCCTTTTTCCGGCGAGCAAAAAATATGCGGCGTCTACGAATATACAAACGAAAATGTGCGTTACCTTTTCCTTGGGAACCGTGAATATTACGAGCGGTCTGAAATATACGGCCAGGCTGATGACGGAGAACGATTCGGCTTTTTTAATGCTGCGGTACTAACCGTGATGGTACAAATGGAACTTGAAGCGGATATTATCCATGTCCATGACTGGCATGCTGCGGTTATCCCTTTCTTACTGAAAACGGACAGCAGATTCAAACCGCTCGGAGCAGCAGGCAAAACGGTCTTGACGATTCACAATCTCCAGTTTCAGGGCAGTTTCCAGAAATCGGTCTTCACTGATGGATTCGGGCTGGAAGAAACTCAGTTTGAGGCCGGGGCGATTGAATGGAACGGCCGGTATAATATGCTGAAAACCGGCATTTTATACGCCGACAAAGTGACGACAGTAAGTCCGTCCTACCGGGATGAAATTATGACTTCGCAATACGGGGAAGGACTGGAACAAGTTCTGCAAAAACGGGAAGAGGATCTGGTTGGCATCCTGAATGGCCTGGATACCGATTTTTATAACCCCGCCACGGATTTGGCGATTGAAATGGAGTTTGATCAATCGTCCATCGAAGGCAAGGCGGTGAATAAACGTTCCGCTCAATCCATGATGGGCTTGCCAGTTAAAGGGAATGTTCCATTAACCTTGATGGTTTCCCGGCTTGCGGGTCAAAAAGGAATCGACATTTTGGAAGACGCGTTGCCGAAATTGCTGGAATCCCATGATATGCAGTTTGTTTTGCTGGGTTCCGGAGAAGCGAAATTCGAAGAATTCTTTCGGGGATTGGCTCGGCAGCATCCCGAAAAAGTGGCGGTAAGGATCGGCTTCGATGAAAACCTGGCACATCAGCTATATGCAGGTGCCGACATTTTCCTAATGCCGTCGCATTTTGAGCCCTGCGGCTTGAGCCAGCTCATATCCATGCGATATGGCACGGTTCCGGTAGCAAACAAGACGGGCGGCTTGAAAGATACAATCGTCGAATATGACCGCCGTACGAAGAGAGGCAACGGATTTCTGAGTGATTTCGCGCGGAACTCCCCTTTTGCCGAAGCAGTGGAGCGGGCACTGACGCTTTACCAGGAATCTGAACATTGGGACACACTCAAGCAAAATGGCATGAAAGCGGACTATTCCTGGAAACAAGCGGCCGGAATATACGCAGAGCTTTATCAGAAATTGGTAAAAGGAAGGTGATTCCATGAATGACAAATCCTTCGATAATACGGATTTGACTGACTATAAAGCAAGTGGGGTCCTTGAGGGGAAGGTCGCCATCATTACCGGCGCCAGCAGCGGCATCGGCCAGGCGGTGGCGATTGCCTACGCTAAAGAGGGCGCAAAGGTTATCATTGGTTACAAAGGCAACGAAGCCGGAGCAGAAGCGACGCTTGATCTTATTCAGAAATACGGCGGGACTGCAAAAGCGTTTCAAGGCGATCTGGGGAAGTCGACTGAATGCGACAAACTGGTCCAGTTTACGCTGGATGCCTACGGCGCAATCGATGTGGTGGTCAATAATGCGGGCTATCAATACCCGCAGACTTCTCCGCTCGATATAAGCGATGAACAATTGCTGAAGACATTCGAAATAAAGGCTTTCGCGATGTTCTATCTGGTCAGGGCTGCTTTGCCGCACCTGAAAAAGGGCGCGCGCATCATCAACACAGCATCCATCAACGCCTACCGTGGCCACTCCGATCTGATCGATTATTCGGGTGCGAACGGCGCGATGGTGGCGATGACGCGTTCACTGGCACGGCGGCTTGTCCGGGAAGAGATTGCGGTGAACGGCATCGCGCCAGGTCCCATCTGGACACCTTTGATCACCAAAACATTTGGTGATCTGAACCCTGACGTTGCGGATGACTTTGGTGAAGATGTCCCGGCAGGCCGCCCGGGACAACCGTATGAACTGGTGAAAGCGTATGTGTTTTTGGCAGACCCGCAAAATTCCTATATGACAGGGCAGTTTCTCCATATGAACGGCGGAGATTATATGTCGACATAACATCACAGTCCGGCAGGGGCACAACCTTTCTGCCGGCTTTTTTGTTGCTCCCGTATTTACGGCACTTATACTCTGGGCGCTATCCGTTTCAGCGAGCGCTGTGATAAAATTCACTGTGAATGAGGGAGTGAGTTTTTGAAAAAATTAGTATTGATGCTACTCGTTTTGCTTTGGCTGATTTCAGGCTGCCGGGAAATTTCTGAAACTGCGCCGCAACCGGAAAAGCAAAATGATCCGGATGAAAAATCGGTGGAGGCCCTATTAAAAGTGCATAAGGCAGTAAGTACAAACGGAAATGAAATTGCAGAATGCCCTGGACCATTGATGGTCCAGGGCGTTCGATGTCAGCGTTGCTTTTCGATCAGTTCGAGATAATAATCTGCAACTTGGCCTTCTTTGTATAAATCCGTACGATCGGTCGCATAATTATGAATAGTGGCAGGAAACTCCAGGTTCAGTTCAGGCACGCAAACCTGAAAGTCATTTTTATACAGCAGAACAGCCGTATCGTGGTATTGTTCGCTGCTCACAACAAAGGAAAAGGAGATTTTCACCACGTCCTCCTCTGTGACCGATGCTTTCAGAAGTTCTTTTTTGAAACCTTGAGCGTGTATCTGCTTCTCATCAATCCAAACTATAGTCTCCACAGGGAAAACCGCCTTTCAAAAATTATTTAATATGACTTTACCATGAAAAAACCGTCAAACCCTTAGGGAAGGGTTTGACGGTCCGTTGTTATGCTGAAGCTTTTTTATTGCGTGCGTATCGGATGTTTGCCACAAAGAGGCTGACAACAAGGAACATCCCAAGTAATCCGATGATTGGATAGAATTCGCTTACGAGTTCGGTGAATCCTCTGAAGCTTAACAAATATGCGAGCGTGACAACGGTTACGACAGTGATTTTGAAACGCTTGGTATTCAGATCTGCAAAGCGGGCTGTAAACGAAAACAGCATGCTTACTGCCGTGTTGTAAATCATGGCAAACAAGATTAACGAAATGAAGATTCCGAGGATCGGTGAAATGTCATTGGCCATCTGAAGAATGGGCATATCCGAGTTGCCGACTTGGTCGACAGTCGAAAAAATGGCCAAATGGCTGAGAATGATCAGGACCCCAAGTCCGAGACCGCCAATAAAACCGCCGCGTGCAGCGATTTTCTCATCCTTTTCGACACCCCCCATGACAATTGCCATGGAAGCACCGACCGCTATATTGAAAGACACATAATTGATTGCCGAATAGAACCAATTGGATAAAGCGGAATCCTGCTCTTTGGCGATTGGTTCAAGCGCTGCAAAAGAAGCATCCATCGTCAGTAGACTGTATAAGGCAAGGCCGATGACCATGACCACCAGAAATGGTGTTATGCTGCCGATGATGGCGATAATTTTTTGCACATTGAGCATAATTGTCGCCATGACGATCAAAGCCATCACAGTATTTCCAAGCACAGCCGGTAAGCCGAATTGCTGGGAAAAGATGGAACCCGCGCCGGCTATCATCACCACGCCGACACCGAATAATGTCAGAATGATAATGGCATCCATGATAAATCCGCCGATCTTCCCGCCGATGCCATAAACGGCCTCTTTATGGGAAGTGGTTTGCATGCGGCTGCCGAGTCTTGTCAAACTCATTCCCATATAAGCGAAAAGAGCAGTCGCTAAAATGGCCGCCAATGTACCAAGGTGACCAAAGCTCGTAAAATACTGAAGGATTTCCTGACCGGACGCAAAACCTGCACCGACGATAATACCGATAAACGCACTGCCCATTTTTAAACTTTTCTTCATGATGTACCTCCTGGTGTATTCAAACTCGAAATTAAAACTTATGTAAATATAGCAATAAAATAGCGTTATGACAAAATTTAATCCATAATACTCAATTATTTTTTTGAAAAAGTTATTGTAAAAACATTAAAGTTGCTGAAGCACAGGTACAAAAAAAGGCTGATGCCGGAAAACTGGCATCAACCTTTTGGTTTAGTATAGGGCTCAGTGGTTTTTATTTGCGATAATTACTAATTTGCCTTTATCAAGTTCTTCTTCATAATCTTCTGCTTCCTGCTTTGTCAGCCCGGCGCCTTCCATTTTAGCTCGCAATTCGTCGCCGCGGGAACTCGTCATGTTTTTCATGCTGTTCAGGAAGCCTTGCTCTTTCATGCCGACACTTTCTGTGTCAAGGGCATCAGAGACATCCTTCTGGCGTTTTTTATCATGCGCGAAGACGAAAATGTCGTCATGGGTGAATCCTTGGGTTTCGAGTTTTTCAATTTCCGCTTTTGCCTGCAATGCGTTCTCAACTGTCATTTTAATAGTCAAAATAATCCCTCCTATTTTTTCTATCCACATGTTCTTTACCACTTAACCCCTTTGCTTAAACAAGTAAGGGCTTGTGTATTGAGGTATACTGAAGAAAATCCCGCGAACAGGAGTGTTGAATGTGAACATCACAACGATCGGAGTTTGGGGCGGCTACCCCAAAAAAAATGAAGCGACCTCATCATTTTTCATTGAACAGGACGGCTTTCGCTGTTTGATCGACTGCGGAAGCGGCGTGCTGGCCGCCGTACAGAACTACACGGAATTGCGTAAGCTGGATGCAGTCATCATCACCCACTATCATCCTGATCATATAGCGGACATCGGAGTTCTTCAGCATGCGGCGATGGTAGGGATGCAATTGAAGGAATGGAACACGCCTTTGCCAATTTATGGCCATAATCGTGATGCCACCGGTTTCGAGAACCTTTCCTACAAAGGCGTCACAGAAGGACGGGAGCTGCATGTTTCTGAACCAGTCCGCATTGGGCCGTGGGAAGTCTCATTTTGCGAGACGGTGCATCCGGTTTATTGTCTGGCGCTGAAATTCACTGCGAATGGCAAATCGGCTGTTTTTACTGCTGACACTGCCTGGAAAGAAGAACTCGTCGATTTTGCGGCGGGCGCTGATTTCATCGCGGCAGAATCGAATCTGTATGAAAAATATTTGGGCATTATCCAAGGGCATATGAGCGGACGGCAGGCCGGAGAACTTGCAGCCAGAGCCGATGTGAAGCAAATGGTGTTGACGCATCTGCCGCAATATGGAGAACTCGGGGAAATTTTGGCCTCTGCAAAAACTGCCTTTTCGGGACCTGTTGAGTTTGCTGAAATCGGAAAAACGTATCGGATTTGAATGTGTTAACGCTTCAGATATGGATCATCGCCTTCTCTCTTTAAAAAAATATGGCCGGACAGGTGTTTTCGTTCTCATTAATGGGAAGTTAGTAATATAGAAGGTATTGAAGGGAGTTTGAATGAGAATGAGGGAATTATTCGGCCTGATGAAATTTGGAGCCAAATCAGCGTTATGGGCAGCAATTATAAATACAGTTCTTGGCATTATTAAAACCGCTGCTTATTTGATTACAGGAAACGTGGCAATGTTTGCTGAAATGATGCACAGTTTCGGTGATGCGGCCAACCAATTTTTCGTGTTTATCGGTTCGGGACTCAGCAAAAAAAGTCCGACGAAACGATTTCCGGGAGGCTTCGGCCGACTGGTGAATCTTGTGCTGCTTGGAGCCGTGCTGATTGTCGGAATCCTGGCCTATGAAACAATTGTGGAAGGAATCCATCATATCCAATCTGGTGTTCATTCTGAAGACTGGTTCTGGTTGAATGTTGGAGTTCTGGGCATAGCGATTGTACTTGAATTATTCGTTTTGCATAAAGCCATGAAAGAAATAACGCATCACATCCCGAAAGAACAAACAAAAGGATTGAAAATCGTTCCGTTATCCTTCAAACATGTAAAATCCGCCAATCCTGCCACAAAGCTTGTGTTCCTTGAAGACCTTGTCGCAGTCGGTGGTGCTGTACTGGCACTTATTGCAATTGTTATTGCCACCTTTACTCCGTTCCACAGCGCGACTGGCTATGCGTCGGTCATCATCGGACTGATGCTGGTCGTTGTAGTAGGGCGCATTTTCCTTGATAATTCCGCCGGTGTGCTTGGTGTTGCGGATTTGGATATGGAAGAGCGCATGGGTGAAGAAATCATGAAGCACCCAAAAATCAATGATATCCAGACTATTGACGTAATCCGGGAGGGTGATGATCTCCACGTGGAATTGAAAGTGGAAGTCGAACCGGGTATGACCATTCAGGAAGCGGACAAAATCCGTGAATATATTAAGGGGGAAATCGATAAACGGGTCCCGAATGTCACGGACGTCATTATCGAATTCGACCAGGACGATAACGTCACCCACTGGAAAAAAATAACGAAGGTTAAACCTGTCGAGTAAGCAGAAAGTGAACGGCTCTATTCAAGCAAATTGATTGGAGGGATTGTGATGAAAATCGGTATCATAGGTGCAACCGGGAAAGCGGGAAGCCTGATTTTAAAGGAAGCGAAATTCAGAGGGCATGAAGTTACAGCCATCGTGCGAAATTCACAGAAACTCCAGGAGGAAGAAGATGTGGCAGTTTTGGAAAAGGATATATTCGACCTCGATTCCAATGATCTGAAACAATTCGATATCGTCGTCAATGCTTTTGGTGTTCCTCCCGAAAAAGCGGAACAGCATGCAGAGGCCGGCCGTTCGCTGATCAAAGCGCTGAAAGGGGCAGAAAATACGAGGCTTCTGGTAGTCGGTGGAGCAGGCAGCCTGTTCGTCGACGAAGCGAAAACCACACGATTGAATGAAACTCCGGAATTTCCGGCAGCTTTTAAAGCCATTGCTTTAAACCAGTCCCAAAATTTGGCTGACCTGGAACAGTCGGAAGGGATCCAATGGACATTCCTGAGCCCTGCGGCATTTTTTGATCCTGAAGGCACGCGGACTGGAAAATACCAAATCGGTGAAGATGCTTTTCTGGTGAACAGGAAAGGCAAGAGCTATATAAGTTATAAAGATTACGCCATCGCTATGGTTGATGAGATCGAAAACGGCTGGCACATCAATAAACGTTTCACGGTAGTTGCGGAAAAAGGATGATAAAGGAAAACCGTTAGGCGAAGAAGTTTTCGTCTAACGGTTTTTTCCGGTGTCCAGACTCCAGCGCCTAGCTCTTCGGGTCATAAGTCAACCCAGCTGCGTGGCAAAGAGCGCCACTTCGCTGGTTCGCCTTATGCCTTTCAGAGCTGGACAGGCACTTCCGCTTTTCGGTTTTGTCCAGACTCCAACGGCCAACTCCTCGGACTTAAGCTGTCCTTCCTATGCGGCAAAGAACGCCGCATAGGAAGTTTATCAAAACCAAATGCTCCTGCATCGCTGCGCTAGCTTCGTCGCAAAGAGATGGCCCAAATTCCATTTGATCCATCTCTTGCCTGTCGGAGCTGAACGGCCGTTTCCGCTTTTCTTTATTGTCCAGACTCCAGCGCCCAGATTCTCGGGTCATAAGCCACTCCAGCTATGCGGCACAGACCGCCGCTTCGCCGGAATGTCTTATGCCTTTCGAATCTAAATGGGCGCTTCCGCTTTTCTTTATTGCCACTAAACGTTCACCTTCATCTCTTCAATCCATAAACGAATCATGTATAATGAATTGAAACTTGAAGGTAAAGGTGGGTAAACACGATGGAATTTCTTTATTTTCCGGAAGATAAATCAGAGTACATCCCAGGCATCATTTCCATAATTGTTATCTTCATTCTGTCGATGCTGATAATCTGGCTGCTGGTCAGAGCTTCAAAGAAACAAGTTAAGCAATTGGAAGATCAGGGATATTCGGTTAATTACGAAATAAAAAACAGCGAAAAACCGCTGAACATAGATGAGAAGCCGGAGAAAGATGAAGTGGAAGATACTTCTGGAGATCGAAACGGCAAGAAGGGGTCCTGACAAAATTCAGGGCTTCTTTTTGTTGTTGCCAAAAAAGTACATACTGATACGGCATCATCATTATTGAAGAATTGGAGATTTACATATGTTGAAAAATCTTTTTGGCGGTCTGCAATGGGCCGTTTTCCTTTTGGCTTCGTCCATTGCAGCCCCGATTGCCATCGCAAATGTTTACGGAAGCCGTGCCGTTCGACAGTGAGACTTTTATCTCGCTGCCTGAAATGCTGGTCTTCGGGCCTGTCATCTGGGATCGACCTTGTCGAACGGCTTGATCACGGGAACGATTATCGCGATTATTCTTGAACAGGCGCTGATCTGGAGAAAGAAAAAGAGGTGACAAAAAACGTGCCACATCGAATAGATGCGGCACGCTTTTTTATTTTGAAGAATTGGTGGTGACTTCGCCTTCAATTTCTTCTGTCAGTTTTTCCAGTTCATCGATCAGGTCGCCGATGTACGCGATGGTGTCGCGCAGCGGCTGGTCGGTTGTGATGTCGATGCCTGCCATTTTCGACAGTTCGACCGGTGATTTGGTGCCGCCGGCTTTCAAGACTTCGAGCCATTCGTCGACAGCGGGCTGGCCCTCGTCAAGGATGCGTTTTGATACTTGTGTTGAAATGGTCAGACCGGCACTGTAGGTGTACGGATACAAGCCCATGTAATAATGCGGCTGGCGCATCCAGGTAAGCTCGGCGCCGTCGTTGATTTCAACGGCATCGCCCCAGAATTCTTCGAGCACGCCGCGTTTCAGATTGTTAAGAATACCCGCATTGACGCTTTGACCCGAATCGATGCGCTCATATACCTTGCGCTGATAAGCTGCTTCGAGAAGGTGCGTCACGAAATTATGGTAATACGTGCGGGCCACAATCGATGAAATGACCCAGCGTTTGAATTTTGGATCTTTCGAATTCTCCAACAGGTGGTTGGCCATCAGCATTTCATTCATCGTTGAAGGGGCTTCGATAAAGTAAAGCGATGGACGCGCATTGAAGATATTCTGAGCACGGTTTGCGTTGTAAAAATGGCCCGCATGGCCAAGTTCATGCGCCAGCACAAACACTTCGTTCATCCGGCCGGTCCATGAGATCAGGATATACGGATGGTCGCCGTAAGGACTCGAACAGAAAGCACCCGTCGATTTGCCTTTATTCTGTGCGAAATCGATCCAGCGTTCCGAGTAGGAGCGTTCAATCATTTCGAGATAATCTTCGCCCATGATTCCGAGCGCATCGTTGACGTATTTCTTGGAGTCTTCCACCGTGATTTCCGGCTCGTATGTTGGGTCCAGCGAAATCTTCAAATCCGCAAATGTCATCTTCTCCAGGCCGTGCGCTTTTTGCAGCAATTTTGCGTATTTGCGCATATGCGGCGCCAATTCGCTGGTAATCAAATCGATTTGGCGGTTATACAGCGAACGGTCCACTTCCTGGTTGAACAGTAGATAGTCAAAAATCGAATCATAGCCACGCAGATCGGAAGTCGTTTTTTCCGTCTGCAGCTGCATATCGTAGGTTTTCGCAGTTGTATGCTGATAATCTTTTAATTTCTTCGAAAATGCGTCAAAGGCTGCGCGGCGCTTGGCTGTATCCGTTTCCGCTTCCCAGTCGCCTTCAAACGATACATAGCTCAGCGGATAGCTTTTGCCGTCCACTTCAAAGTCATCGAATGACATATCCACCATTTTCGTCGTATTGTAGAGGCCATATGGAGCGTTGAATGTCGATGAATAAGCTGCCAGTGTCTTTTCAACTTCCGGATGCAATTGGTATTGCTTTTTGCGGATCAATTTCTCCAAATAGACTTTGAATTCTTCGGACTCCTTCATCGCCTGTTGGAGTGTCTCTTCCGGCAAGGCCAATAATTCGCTCGTCACGAAGGACAGCTTGCTGTTGACTTTGGCGGCAGCTGAACCGAATTTGCTCGCCAGCATCTGTGCTTCGTCGTCTGTCTGATCCGTGCTGAGTTTCAGGCTGGCGTATGTACCGACTGGAACAAATTTTTCATTTATTTCAGCGTAGGCTTGCAATAATTCATTGACTGAAACCGAAATTCCTGTGTTTCCTTTGAAGTGCGATTCGAACGTTTCCACATCTTTTTCCAGAGAAGAAAGGGCTGTGTGGAAAGCCTCGTCTGATGCGAATAAAGAATTCAAATCCCATGTTTCTTCACTGTTTATTTCCGAACGTGCAGGCATGCTCTTGACCATTTATCTCTCTCCTTAAATTACGGTTATCGAACTATTTCCAGTATAGCGGGCAACCGGAAAAAAGTAAAAATAATTTATCAAATTAATTAAAAAATTCGCATAAATAATGTTTAAAAAAGCAGGTTTGTGGTATACTATGAGTACAAGGCGGAACCACCGTAGGGAGAAACGAGTAAACAGTTTAGTTGTTTATAATCGCCTCCAGACGAGGACATGCACAGCCTTGGCGGAAAATTTGCTTTACTGACGATTGCGATCTCGTCGGGTATCAGGTTTGTAAAGTTTTCTGAAGAGAAAGTGTTTCAAACAAAGTTTGGTAAGTTTTTTGTGTAAGTGCAACTGAATATCTGACTGCAGAACATCGGATTTGCTGCGAGGTAGATGCAACAACCATCTAAAGATGCAGACAGTACAAGAAGCTGTATTGACGGGATGAGAACATTCGTCAACCTTTGTAAGAGTGTAGAAGTAACATTACAAATTTTCCGCGTGCAAACTCCTCCGTGAGTGGAGGAGCTGCAAAAGGGGAAGCGTAGCCTGATGAAAAGGGCTGCGCTTTTCTGTTTGTCCACATCCATTAAAAAATGGCCCGCCGAAGCGGGCCGTTTTTTAATATTCTCTTTCGTCCACGACTTTATGGTCTTTATCCAGAATCTGAAGTTTGCTCGGACTGTTTTCTTTAGCGAGTTCTTCAGCAGCGGCAATTGCCCCGTTTTTACTCGGGAATGACTCGGTCGGAGCCACGTCCTCCAGTTTGACGATCCAGCGGGTTGCATCTTGGTCCGGCGCTACACTATAGCATTTCATTCGTATCAAACTCCTTTCTTTTCTACTTTTCTCTTCCCTTCAAATATAATTTTAAACAATTCACTCTGAAGGATAAATTCAGAATTGTTAGTCCTTTCAGTGGTTATTATGATAAAATGAAGGGAATATCTGTCATAAAAAGAAAGTATCTCAGGAAAAGAGGGGAAAAGATGAGCGACACAAAGATTACAGCAATTCAGGATGAATATGCAGAAGATTTTGCCCATTGTTACGGCTGCGGACGCTTGAATGAAGAAGGCCACCATTTCCGCACGGTCTGGCATGGTGAGAAGACATATACCGAATACGAGCCGGACAGTAAACACACAGCTATTCCGGGATTTGTCTATGGGGGAGTTATTGCGTCACTCATAGACTGCCACGGAACCGGCTCTGCATCATTGGCGCTGCACCGAAAAAACGGTTTTGAGCCGGGCAGTGGAGAGGAGCCTCCCCGCTTCGTGACCGCTTCATTACACGTGGATTATTTAAAGCCGACTCCGCAGGGCATCACATTAAAAGCTGTAGGGGAAGTCGAAGAAATCCATCCAAAGAAATTCAAAGTGAATATTGAAGTCACAGCTGACGATGTGGTTTGTGCAAAAGGAACTGTGATGGCTGTCGTCATGCCATCATCGTTTGGAAAATGAGTCGGGCGCAATCTGAAAATCGACAGAACGGCCAGTTCTGAAAGCACGTGACACAGCAAGTCGTTCAAAACCGGACCCAAGTAAAAGCGGGAGCCGGTTTTTGGTTTAACAGAGCAGTAATTAGGGAATTTTCACATGAGGCAGAACTACAGGAAGCGAAAAGGAGGAGTGAGCAAAAATGGAAAGAAAAGACGAATCGACAGCGATGGAAAATACAGAAATGAAAGACCCGGAAACAAAAATTCCAACAGATGAAACATCATCACAATCAGAGAAACCAACACCAATGAAGCCGACGAGCCCACCGGAAACCCCGGAAGAGCCGATCGAAGTGCCGGCTGAACCATCAAGCCCACCGGAAACTCCGGAAGAGCCGATCGAAGTGCCGGCCGAACCGGCAAGCCCACCGGAAACCCCGGAAGAGCCGATCGAAGTGCCGGCCGAACCGGCAAGCCCACCGGAAACTCCGGAAGAGCCGATTGCAGAAGCACCAAAAGAAAAAGCTCCACGCGACTCTGCCAAAGACCGTAAAACATCGGAATCGGTCGAAACGGAAGAACCAGTGGAACCGGAAGAAACAGAAGAGCCAGTTGAGGAAGAGAACGAAACCAGCCGCTTCAATAAAATCTACAGCAATGTAGCTTCCAATCGCTTTGAAAATCTGCGGACAAGTTATATAGAAAACAAAGCGAAAGAACTGCGGAAAAAAAGAAAATAGGAAGGGGGCGGCATGTTCCGCTTTTTATTTTCTTTGTATTCTTTCCATTTCTTCAGAGACGACAAATGCCAGATCATCATTCCCGAACATTTGCAGCAGCTCGAGAAGCGTGTCATCGCCTATCTCCATGTCGAATGATTCTGTTTCCTCGACAGCCAGAAGCAATGCTTCATTTTTGATCTGCGACGGATACGCGCGCTGGTACAACTGAACCGGATCCAGGTCATTGCGCATTGCCCAATTTACAAACAGCTGGATCATCACAGCTTCATCCTGCTGATATTTTTTAATGATAAACTCATCACGATTTTCATGTTCCATCCTGCTTCAGCTCCTTATGGATAATCTTTTGCTTAAACATACCAAAGAATACAGGTGGATGCTTGGACTTCTCTTTAATTATCCTCTAAAATTTAATGTAAGGCCCATGATAGTATCGGAGGGAAAAAAATGAAATTAATTCAAGTTAGAAAAGGACAATTTGTTTACTATAATAACGAGTTGCACAAAGTTTATTCCGTAAAACCGCTTGCGAAAAAATCGGTGCTGATGTTCCGCATAAAAGACATGGAACAGGTAGCCAGCAAAGCGGATGAAGTCACCCATTACAAACCGCGTCATCTTGATTCTTTCCTGTTTTTCGGAAACCGTTATACGCTGCGTGATGACATTCCACCGGAAGAAGGGGGCTATATCCTGATCAGCAAACCGGATCCGGATTACATGGACCATTACTCCCTTAATGAATTTGAAAAAGTGGAATCGGTAGAAGGCAAGAATGTGCTGACTACCAGACAGAATACGGTGAAATCCAGGGAATTCTTTGTGATGGAACCCGGCGAGGCTAAGGGCAGCAAGGACATCGCTTACTTTGATAAATCGAGGGTGGATGCCAGCCAGATAGAAGCTGATAAGGAGTTGCTCGATAGAATCCGCGAGCGCGACGCCATCCGTCCATCCATTGGTGACGTGTATCTGAATTTGGATGACGCTTCGACTGCTATGGTAGTGGCAATCTCAAGTGATGAAGTTACACTCGGAAACGGCGACCGCCTGACATTCCACGAGCTCTACAAAGCGGACAACTGGAACTTCCTTTACAACGTCGTGGACGGCGAGTTCGGTAAATCTTAATTGTTTATGAATTTAATGAAGCCAGCGAAGGAGTTATTCCTTCGCTGGCTTTTTGCTTCCTATAATGGATTCAGTGCTTCAGTGCGGTCAAAGAACAGGTAAGCGTCGTAGCGTTTTGAAATCATGGATGGCACGTAGTTGCCCTGCGCTTCGTAAGCGGGATGATAGACCACTCCGACTGCACGGTGTCCGATCCAGCGGTCGAACAGTCGGCGGTTGTTGTCATCAAAAATCAGCAATTTATCAAAAGCACCGGTCTTGTGCAGCAGGTGCTCCCAGGAATTCTTTTTTCCGGGCGGCAGAATCATTTCTTCTGGTGGCGCTTCCCAGGCTTTCGCTGCGATGACACTGCCTTCATACGAACCAAAGCCGATTGTGTATACGTCTTCGGGGGGATTCTGCTCGCGCAGCAATTGCCCGACATTGACCATCTTATCCTCTTTCATATCGGTTGCCCGGGCATCGCCGATATGAGTATTGTGTTCCCAAATGATGATTCGCGCCTCCTGGCCGTGATAGTTGCGCAATTCATTCACCGTCTCCACCATATGCCGGTCGCGGATGTTCCAGGACTCCACACCGCTCCTGATCATTGCCCGGTAATATTGTTCGGCATTTTTTGTGACCAGTGAATTGATGTGAAGATTGAGGTCTGCCTCTTCTTCACTCGGATAGAATGCAGCGTTGCTCCGAACGGATGCCAGTAACTTGACCACTTCATCGATGCATTCCTTTGAAAAGGATGCGAAGGAAGCGGCGTATTTATCCGGGTCGCGGTTACATGATTCGAAACAGGAAAAAGCCTGTTTCGCCAATTCAACATCTCCGCCGGAAGGATCGACATCGTTCAGGTAATGGATCACTTCCTCCATTGACTCCCATAAGCTGTAAACGTCAATGCCGTAAAAGCCGGTCTTCCTGTTTTCCGACGCATTAAAATTCTTCAGCCATTCGACAAAGTCCGCAATTTCTTCATTGGCCCACATCCACCTCGGCCAGCGGGCAAACGACTGTGCCAGTAGTGGAGCTGCATTTTCGTGACTGGTGGTGAAATCATTGATATAGCGGTGCACCTGAGAAGCGGAAGGCCAGTCGCCTTCCACCGCAATAACGGAAAATCCCTTTTCCTGAATCAGCCGTTTGGAAAAGTCGGCGCGCCAGCGATAAAACTCAGACGTCCCATGGGTGGATTCGCCCAACAGGACGATTTTCGAGTCGCCGACAGCTTCCAGCAACGGATCCAAATCACCGTTGTCTCTCACTGGGAGTGCAAATTCCCGAATTGCTTCTTCCATTGTCATATTCAATGCCAACACTTCCTTCCAATGATAATGATTGGAGCTCCATAGGCAGTTGTACGATAAAAAAGCATACCCGCGGAAACGGATATGCCATTTGGACTCAATCTATCAAAACATCCTGGAATTCTGGATGCTTTTCGATCACGCTGCGCGCAAAAGAACATTGCGCATCGATGCTTTTGCCTTCGTCACGGGCGTATTGGACGACTTTACTGACCAGCTTTTTGCCGACACCCTGTCCTTCAAGTTCCGGTGAGACTACCGTATGGACGACTGTCAAAACTTCATCATCCGGCGTATAGGCAAGAGAGGCCAGTTCATCTGATTCCCGTTCAACGAAAAATTTATTGCTTTCGTGTTTGATATCCATCGTTATTGCCTCCTTTTGCATTCATACCAATGTATTCCCTTTATTATTAAAAGTATTCAAAATCGGGTATAGATAAAAATATATAGAATAAAATATTTCGGTGCATTTGAAAAAAGTGAAGATGAGGTGATGGGATGGCAAAAGAAGAACTTGCAGCAGCAGCGGTCAATAAAATCGAAAAGACGTTTGGCGAATACCCGGCATACAGGCGCGCACACGCAAGGGGAGCAGGGTATGAAGCGGTATTCACGGCAACTGGTGAAGGGAAAAATTGGACGGTTGCGCCGCATTTTCGGCAAGGGACGACGCGGGCCATCGTCCGTTTTTCGCACAGTTCACCCGACCCGTTCTGGACGGACAATTTTTCTCCGGTCAAGGGCATGGCTGTGCAATTCAAACTTCCGGGTCAACAGGTGATGAACAGTGTGGGCGTCACTTCGCCGATATTCTTTACCCGGACTCCCGAAGTATTCACGGAAATGCTGGATATCGCGAAATCATTTAAAAAGGGGCGTCCCCGCCTCCGCGCGCTCATAACCTTATTCATAAAATATCCCGAAAGCCGGGCGTCGATCCGCATCATCCGAAAAATGCAGTCTCCGGCAAGTTTTGCCACAGGACTCTACCATACAATTCACGCATTTTACCTGGTCAACGGAACAGGCAAGCGGGTGCCCGTAAAATTCCAATGGCAACCGGAAGCCGGGGTGGAATCGCTGTCTCCGGCAGACGCAGTTTCCGTAAAAAGAGGCGATTTTGAAAAAGAGCTGGACGAACGGGTGGAGAAAAGGGAAACAGGCTTTCGCCTGATCGCCATCATCGGAGGAGCGGGGGATCCTGTCAACGACCCGACACGAGAGTGGCCGGAGGACCGGGAGAAAGTGGAGCTCGGGCGGCTGCAGCTTACAGGGAAGACTGACGAAGCGGAAGACTTGCTCTTCGATCCCACTGTGCTGCCGGAAGGAGTCGAATGCACGGAAGATCCTATCCTGCAATTCCGCAACCCGGCGTATGCAATTTCGTTTAAGCGAAGAAACAATGAGAAACAAGAAAAACGCTGAAGTCCCTGTGGACTTCGGCGTTTTTTAGGGGAGGAAAATGGCGAACGCGGAAATAAATCGCTGAGCGCGGAAATAATCTTCTGAACGCGGAATTAAATTGTTGAACGCGGAAATAATCCACTGAACGCGGATAAACGGCATTCCGAAGAATTTACCATGAGAAAAAGCTGCATAAGAAGCTTCCTATGAGAAGAATAAGGCTTTATTTTGATCAAAATCTCTTCAAAAGATCAGGTCAAAAGACAAATGGATGCTTTTCGCAGGCGAAAAGCGAAAAAACCGAAAGAAATTCATTAAAGAAGGCAAAGACTTTCTGCTTCTACAACAAAAACGGCGAACGCGGAATTAAATCGCTGAGCGCGGAAAAAATCTTCTGAACGCGGAATTAAATCGGTGAACGCGGATAAACGGCATTGCCAATAATTTACCACGAGAAAAAGCGGCATAAGAAGCTCCCTTTGAGAAGAGTAAGGTTTTATTTTGATCAACATCTCTCCGAAAGATCAGGTCAAAAGACAAATGGATGCTTTTCGCAGGCGAAAAGCGAAAAAACCGGAAGAAATTCATTAAAGAAGGCAAAGACTTTCAGCTTCTACAACAAAAACGCTGGAATCCAAAGGGATTCCAGCGTTTTTTGATTGTCCAGAGTCCAGCGCTTGTCGGGACTTAGCGGGCGCTGTTCTGATTAATAGAGTTTCCCTTGTTTGTAAAGGACATTCGATAGCCGGGAAACAGAGTGGATATAACAATTCTGGCGAAGCGGGAAGGGATCGCCGTAGAATTGCGGCAAAATCATATCGAAGGTTTTTTTCATCTGGGCGACAAGTTTTTGGTAGATTTCATCCTCTGAATGGTATTGGGTTTCGCGGCCCTGCAGCCATTCGAAATACGACACGATAACCCCGCCGGCATTGGCCAGAATATCCGGAATGATGACGACGCCTTTATCGCTGAGGTAATCATCGGCTTCTATGGTTGTCGGCGCATTGGCGCCTTCAACGATGATCTGTGCCTTGATGTTTTCCATATTGTTTTCGTTCAGCTGATTCTCCAGTGCGGCAAGGAATAACACATCCACATCCAGTGTCAGCAATTCATCGCGTCCGCGGATTTCAGCTTTTGCGCCGGCTTCCGCCAGTTGCTCCTCGGTTGTCGGAAGGTCTCCCTGATGCTTCGAAGAGAACGCGATTAACGCAGGGATATTCAAACCTTCTTCATTGTATAACGTTACGTTGCGGTCGCTGACAGCCACCACCGTATTGTCCACCAGTGGACACTTGTATGCTTCGTGAGCCGTCACGGAACCAACATTGCCGAAGCCCTGTACGGCTACTTTCAACGGGCGATGTGCCATAGCCAATGTCGTCTTGGCGAAAATGTTGTCAGTCGAAGACAATAATTCCTCTTTTTCCTTGAGGAAATCGTGGATCATATAGCGGAAAGAGAAATAGACGCCCTTGCCCGTAGCTTCACGTCTTCCCAAAGAACCGCCGTTTGCGACCGATTTCCCTGTGAAACTGCCGAGGTAGGGGGTGCCGTGATGGATTTTTTTGTATTCAGCCATCATCCAGTCCATTTCCCGTTCGCCGGATCCCACGTCTGGTGCAGGAATATCTTTGTCCGGTCCGATTACATCGGCAAAATAACGCACATATTTCCTTGAAATCATATTTAATTCCTTTTCGGAATAATTTCGTGGATTGATGACAATCCCGCCTTTGCCTCCGCCGAACGGCACGTTATGAAGCGCGTTTTTCAGCGTCATCAGGAAAGCCAGGTTCATGACCTCATCTTCGTTAACGCTTTCGTGGAAACGGATGCCGCCTTTATAAGGTCCCAACGCATCGTTATGCTGAGCCCGGTAGGCAGGGATGCGAACCACTTTGCCGTCATCGAGCGGGACGCGCAAATAGGATTTGTGCACCTGGTTGGGTGTTGAAAGAATGGAGCTGAGTGAATTGAAAGCCTGTTTTCTCATCTGCCCTTTTAACGAAGGCAGGAAACTTTCGTTTTCCACCAGCGTGTCGAGTGAAGTCTGGATTATTGCATTTGTCGGTTCTTCCATTTTGCTGCACCTCCGAAATTATTATCTACCTACATCCATACCCTGTCCTTTCTGAATTATGCACACTTTTACTCCCAGCTGTCGTATTGCTCTTCTTCGGTGACAACCCGCAGATCATCGGCCGTGATGAGCATGACCTGGTAATCCGCCCCTTCCGCATATCGCTCTGCTTCTTTCTTGATGAATTTCGGCGAGCCGTCGGTTTCTTCGTCGTAGACGATCAGGATGCCGTCAGAATTCCGGAGGAAAAACTTGTTTTTTTCAATGAACTGCCAGGGAGCCTCATACGGGCGATTAGTCAGGCTGCGGTGAAAATCTGCCTGCCGGATAATTTCCTTGTACTTTTCCTGATTTGCTTCATTCCATCTGTTCTCCTGTTCGAGGAAAGGAGTAAGCAGGGCGAATTTTAAATTCGGAAACTCTTCTTTCATTTCGATGGCAACTTCAGCTGCCCACGTTTCCACCCCCAGCTGTCCGCTGACAATGATCCATTCCAGCCCTTCATCGATCAAAGCGCGGAATCGGTTTTCCAGCGCTTTCTTGATGAACCCGACACCGGGGTTCTTATCATCGAATATCCCAAGTTCATGCTGTTTGTAACCCGTGACCACCAGTCGTTTCAACAATTCTCTCACCTCTTGCTGCTGATTTTTTGTAACTTCAGTTTACCTTACTCGAACTGGCTTTAATACTCAGACAAAAACAAGGCAGGTTATTGACAGAATAATCAATCGGATTGTGTTAAGATTTTTTGCATAAAGGAGTGAGGAAGATGGTCAAGTTGGAGGATATCGAAAAGGCGCGCAAAGAAATCAATGCATTCATCCACGAGACGCCGATACTGGTTTCAGAACTGTTGGACGCACAAGCCGGTCGGGAGATTTACTTGAAATCCGAACATCTGCAGAAGACCGGTTCGTTTAAAATCAGAGGAGCAACCAATGCGGTGAAAAGGGCGGAACGGGAAGGAGCCCGCTTCATCACCGCGGCGTCTTCCGGCAACCACGGCCAGGCCGTCGCTTATATTGCCGGTAAGCTGGGAATCCCTGCAGTCATTGTGGTACCGGAAGACGCCAACCGCGCAAAAGTCGCAGCCATCGAAGCATACGGCGGGCAGGTCGAATATTGCGGCTTGACCTCCGCGGACCGCATACCGCGTGCCAAGCAATTGGCGAAGGAACAGGATGGCGTTTACATTCCTCCCTATGACCATCCCGACATCATTGCGGGACAAGGCACGGTCGGCCTCGAAATCCTGGAGCAATTGCCGGATGTCGATGTGATTGTCGTGCCGGTGGGCGGCGGGGGGCTGATCAGCGGCATCCTGACGGCCGTCAAAGCAATCAGACCGGAAGTCAAAATCATTGGTGTGGAGCCGGAAACGGGCAATGACACCTTTCTTTCCCTGGAATTCGGCACCATCACCGCGGTTGCCGGCAGTTCGTCCATCGCAGACGGCCTGCGCACTTCCCAGCCAGGTGATCTGACGTTCCCGATCCTGCAGCAATATATCGACGGCATCGTATTGGTTTCGGAAGATGAAATCAAACACGCGATGCAATTCGTCATCGAACGCACGAAACAATTGATCGAACCATCGGCCGCAACCGGAGTCGCTGCGGTCCTTGCCGGCAAGGCGGGAGCGCAAAACGAAAAAATTGCTGTCATTCTTTCAGGCGGAAATATCGACCTGATGGAACTTCGGCACTGCCTCCCCGATTAGACGTTTAACTGCGTACATACCGGGAAAAGAATGATATAACTAAAATTTATCGATGACTAAAGGAGAGGATCGAGATGGCAGAAAAAAAACAGCCGCATGAAAAAATGACGGAAAAGAACAATGGGTTGAACGACTCTCAGGAAGTCCTTTACAGCGAAGATTTTAAAAAAGCGGACAAAGCCGGAGAAGAGCAGCGACAGGAAGACCAGGAAAAGAAAAAAGAAGATAAATAACCCGAAGCCGCAGTGAATACTTTCTCACTGTGGCTTCTTTTTATTTTTGAAGAAATTTCAACAATACTTTGAGGTTTTTACTTCGAAACAAATCCCCAGTCTGTATTGCAATCCTAAAACACGACAGGTAGAATAAAGTTTAAGTATTCTGAACATACCAACTGGTTGGTATGTTAAAACTAATTAGCTGGAGGGAAAGCATATGCACGTAATGGATCTGTTTAAACTGGAAGGGAAAACCGCGATCGTCACGGGAGGCGGCCGGGGGCTCGGCGCCCAAATCGCGCAGGGATTCGCGGAAGCAGGCGCCAACGTCGTTGTCTGTTCGAGAAAATTGGAAGCGTGTGAAGAAACGGCGGAAATGCTGAAAGGGCTTGGTGTCAAAGCGCTCGCCTTGAAATGTGATGTAACAAACGAGCAGGACGTGGAAGATGTCGTCCGCAGAACGGTGGAAGAATTCGGCACCGTTGATATCCTGGTCAACAATTCCGGAGCGACCTGGGGAGCGCCGGCAGAACAGATGCCGCTCGAGGCCTGGCAAAAAGTCATGAACGTCAACGTTACGGGAACGTTCCTGATGAGCCGGGCTGTGGGACAAGTAATGATTAAACAAAAGAGCGGAAAAATCATTAATATCTCTTCTGTCGCCGGACTCGGCGGAATCGATCCCGAATTGATGAATACCATCGGGTACAACACGAGCAAAGGGGCGGTCATCACCTTCACGAAAGACCTGGCAGCCAAGTGGGGACAGCACAATATCAATGTCAATGCCATTGCTCCTGGATTTTTCCCGACGAAAATGTCGGAAGTTCTGATCGAACGCAGCAAGGAGCAGTTTTTGAAGCAAACGCCGTTAAACCGCTTCGGCACCGATGAAGATTTAAAGGGAGCCGCGTTATTTCTGGCTTCGGGAGCATCAGATTATATTACGGGGGATGTGGTCGTCGTTGACGGAGGCATGCACGCCCTTTAAGAAACGTGGGGAATGGCTATGAAAGACAGGATCAGAGAACAAAGCATCAGTTTATTCGAGAAGAAAGGTTTCAGCGAAACGTCGATCCAGGACATCGTGGAAGCGCTGAATGTTACAAAAGGAACGTTTTACTATTATTACAGCAGCAAGGAACAGTTGCTGATGGACATCCACAAGGAATACATTGATGACTTGCTGCAGCGCCAGCAAAGGATTCTCGACAGCAATGACCTCCAACGGGACAAGCTGAAGGGGGTCATTCATTTGCTGATTTCCGATATTGCCAGAAACGGCGACAGCGGAAAAGTGTTTTTTCGTGAAATGCGGCATCTGACCCAAGCCAATGCGAACGACATCAAAGAGAGGCGCGAGCAATTCCGCCTTAATATAGAAGGTATTATTCGCCGCGGTGCAAAAACCGGGGAATTCCGAAAGCAATTGCGGCCAGATATGACAGCGCTCGCGGTGCTCGGAATCACCAATTGGACCTACCAATGGTTCAATTCGAACGGTGAACTGTCGGCGGACGAGCTGGCTGAACTTTACAGCAGCATTGTTTTGGAAGGGATCGACGAACGAAATGAAGGGTGAGGTGACGAAATGGCTTATGAAACAAAGGTGAAGGTACGTTTTTGTGAAACGGATGCACTCGGCCACATCAGCAATATCAGCTATTTTATTTATTTGGAGGAAGCCCGAACCGATTTTTTCATCGATCTGGGCTTTGGCGCGGATCTGGAAGACTGGAAAGTCATATTGGCGTCGGCAAAATGCGATTTTGTGCGGCAGGGGTATTACAACCAAAAATTAGAAGTGGTGACAGAAGTCCTGAGAATTGGCAGGTCGAGCTTTACAATCGTCCACCGGATCCAGGATGCGGAAACCGGCGAGCTGATTGCGAACGGCGAGGCAAGCGCAGTGTACTTCGATTTTAAGGCGCAAAAATCTGAAAAGATTCCGGACAACCTCCGGAAGATGCTTGAAAAACACCTGGTGAAGGAGTCGGTAGCCAATGACCAATGAAACCTTAAGATACCCCGGCGCAGGATTCTTCTATCAACTTTCCGAACCGGCGGATGTATTTACACCTGAAGACGTCAGCGAAGAACACCGCCTGATCGGCAAAACGGCCAAACGATTTTTGGAAAAGGAGATCCGGCCGAATAACGAAAAGATCGAACTGCAGGATTTTACACTGGTCAGAGAACTTATGCAAAAAGCAGGGGACCTTGGTTTACTGGCGCACAGCGTACCGGAGAAATACGGCGGTTTGGGACTCGACAAAATCAGCAAGGGCATTGTCGGGGAAAACCTGGGATCAGCTGGGGGCTACGGTGTCGCCCATTCGAATCATACGTGCATCGCCACACTGCCGATCACGTATTTCGGCACGCTGGTGCAAAAAGAATATTATTTGCCGAAACTGGCATCCGGTGAGTTTATCGGCGCCTATTGCCTGACGGAACCGGAAGCGGGCTCCGATGCACTTTCTGCCCGGACGACGGCTGTGCTGAACACGGCAGGAACCCATTATTTGCTGAATGGCAGCAAAATGTTTATCACCAATGCGGCATTTTCGGATACATTCATCGTCTACGCAAAAGTCGACGGCAAAGCGTTTACCGCTTTTATCGTAGAAAAAGATTTTCCGGGGCTGTCGCTCGGAGCGGAAGAAGAAAAGATGGGCATCAAAGGCTCTTCAACGCGAACAGTCAATTTCGACAATTGCGAAGTGCCGGTGGAAAACCTGTTGGGAACAGTCGGCAAGGGGCATGTCATCGCCTTGAATGTTTTGAACCTCGGACGTTTCAACCTGGGATCCGCCTGTATGGGTGCCGCGAAATACGGTCTTCACCTGGCAGCTGCCTATACGAAGGAACGGAAGCAATTCGGCAAAACCATTTCAGAATTTCCTGCCACGCAGGAGAAACTGGCGTTGATGGCGGTACGCATCTACGAATCGGAATCGCTGCAATACCGGACAGCCGGCTACCTCGAAGAGGCACTTGGCGGGCTGTACGACAGCGAGGACCAAGCGCTGATCGCCAAACGCCTGATGGAATACGCCACAGAATGCGCCGTCTGCAAAGTCCACGGTTCCGAGGCGCTCGATTTTGTGGCGGATGAAGCTTTGCAGCTGCACGGCGGTTACGGTTACATCAAAGATTACAAAGTGGAGCAAATGTACCGGGATTCCCGCATCAACCGCATTTTTGAAGGCACCAATGAAGTGAATCGCCTGTTGATACCGGGTGGCTTGCTGAAACAGGCAGGCAAAGGAACGCTGCCGTTAGGAGAGCATATCGCCCAGGCAGTCGCCGAAATGAACAACCCGAAAGTTGGGTCCATCGGCATTATTTCCCGGGAAATAGAAGCGGTTCATGCCATTCGGCGTGTCTTCCTGTTGGCGGCCGGCATGGCGTTCGAGGCGTTCGGAGAAGGACTGGCGGAGCAGCAGGAAACTTTGATGAAACTGGCAGATATCGGCATCCAGCTTTACGCTGCGGAGTCTTCCGTGCTGCGGACGCAAAAGGCGCTCGCCAAAAATGGCGAAGAAAAAGAAACACTGAAAGTGGAATTGACGAAAGCATTGCTTGACGAAGCGTTATTGAAGGTCGAAATGTCCGCACGCAAGATGATGCAGGGGATTTCCAGTGGCCGCGCGCTGAAAGACAGCATGGCACTCGTCAGCAACGAATTGAGCCGACTCCACGCCGAACAAAGCAACGCGACGAAACGAAACATCGCAAAAGCCATAACAGAAGCGGAACAATATATTTGCTGAGGGGGATGGAACGATGAAAGTGATCACATTTGAACAATACGGCGGGCCGGAGGTTCTCCAGTATATAGAACAAGAACGGCCGACGCCTGGCGACAATGAGGTGCTGGTGGAAGTGAAGGCAATCGGCATCAACTACGCGGACACAGCGAGAAGAGAAGGGCAATACGTCGTGCCGACGCCATTGCCGTATGTTCCCGGCTCGGAAGTTGCTGGGGTAGTTGCAGAAGTCGGCAGCAAGGTCACCAAATTCCAAGTGGGCATGCGCGTATCGGCGCTGATCGAATCCGGCGGCTACGCTGATTTTGTGGCACTGGATGAGAACGGGCTGATTCCGATCCCGGAAGGCGTCGATTTTGAACAGGCGGTGGCATTGCCGCTGCAGGGATTGAGTGCGTACCACATTTTGAAAACGATGGGACGTCTGGCTCCAGGCGAAACAGTGCTGATCCATGCGGCTGCAGGCGGCGTCGGTGCGATTGCCGTTCAGCTCGCAAAATTATTCGGTGCCGGCAAAATAATTGCCACGGCCAGTTCCGCTGAGAAACTGGAGCACGCCAAAGCAATGGGCGCGACCCATCTGGTGAATTACTCGAAAGAGGGCTGGATCGATGAAGTGAAAACAATCACCGACAACAAAGGCGTCGATTTGGCGCTGGAAATGGTCGGCGGCGAAGTATTCAATAAAACCCTGAAATGCCTGGCACCATTTGGCCGCCTCGTGATTTTTGGGGCTGCCAGCGGCGAACAGGCCGAGTTCCATCCAGGGCAGCTGATGAGAAAAAATCAGTCCGTCATCGGCTTTTTCCTGCCGCAGATCATGCGCAACCCGGAGCTGTTCCAACAAAGTTTCAAGGAATTGTTGGGGTATATGGCGACCGGTCAGCTGAAGCTGACAATCGGTGGCAGTTATCCGCTGGCTGAAGCTGCGGAAGTCCACCGGTTGCTGCAGAGCCGAAAAACAATCGGGAAGTTGGTCCTGAGACCTTAACAGTCAATATAAACCCTTGTATCTATAACGATAGGTGCGAGTGTAGAGGAACATGGTTTAGTTTAGAGGAGGAAATAATTGATGAAAATTCTTATTGTCGGTGCAGGAGCCATTGGCGGTTATTTCGGCGGACGTTTGCTGGAAAAAGGCGAAGACGTTACTTTCCTTGTGCGGGACCGACGCAAAAAAGAGCTCGAATCCACCGGCTTGAACATCCAAAGCGTAAACGGCGACTGCGGACTGACGCCCCAAGTGATTACGAAAGACAGTGAACCGCAAGCATATGATGTGGTGCTCTTATCGACAAAATCCTACCAGCTTGCAGGTGCTATTGAAGATATGCGTCCTTTTGTCGGCGACACAACGATGGTGCTGCCGTTGTTGAACGGTATGGCTCATGTCGGACAATTGATCGAGGCATTCGGTGGACAATCGGTCATTGGCGGATTGTGCTTTGTGGAGGCCACGCTCGACGAAGGAGGAACGATTGTCCAGACAAGTCCGATGAATCAGCTGGTTTACGGCGAGCGCAGCGGTGAACAAACCGACAGGATCCGTCGGTTAAAAAGAGCATTTGATGGAACAAAAGCGGATTTTGTCCTGAGTGACAAAATCGACCAGGAAATGTGGCATAAATATTTGTTTATCACGGCGTTGTCCGGTATCACCACGTTGTTTGAGCAGCCAATTGGCCCAATCCGCAATCTCGATTCCGGGCAGCGGACAATTGCGGCGTTACTGAAAGAGCTTGAAACCGTGATGCAAGCAATCGGAGCGCCAATTGAACCGGGGATTTCGGATAAATTACTGGAGAAAGTCAACAGCATGGGCGAAGGGATGAAATCCTCAATGCAGCGCGATGCCGAAAAAGGCCAGCCGATTGAAGCCGACCATCTGCAGGGCTACCTTCTGGAGCAGGCGAATGACCAAGGGATTGCCGTTCCCGTGCTGGAAACCATCTTTACCAAATTAAAGCTGTATGAACAGACTGTAAAAAAATAACATTCAAAAAAGAATAATCCGAACATTTACAAAATTGAACCGGTGACCTATGATTAGGGGGCGAGCGTGAGAGCGCTTGCTCACATCATGAAAATGAAGGAGTTGGAAGATTTGAATGCTATTGCTCTTGCAGCCATTGGACTTTTTATCTTTGCGTTGGGTTACCGCTTTTATTCTAAATTTGTAGCAGAGAAAATTTTCCGGCTGGATCCGAATTACGTGACACCGGCCCACAAATATAAAGACGGTGTCGACTTTGTCCCGACCAATAAATTTATCTTATGGGGACATCATTTTACCTCGGTTGCCGGTGCGGCTCCGATTCTCGGACCGGCGATTGCCGTTTATTGGGGCTGGCTGCCGGCTGTATTATGGGTAGTGCTCGGAACGGTTTTTGCAGCTGGAGTGCATGACTTCGGAACACTTGTCCTATCTGTCCGCAACAAAGGCCAGTCGGTCGGAACGCTGGCGCACCGCTTGATCGGACAGCGCGGAAAGGTTTTATTTCTTTTCATCATTCTGATTCTGGTGCTTATGGTCAACGCTGTGTTTGCCTGGGTTATCGCCAACTTGTTCATTTCTTTCCCGGCAAGTGTCGTTCCGGTGTTCATCCAAATCCCACTGGCTGTCTGGATCGGCTTTGCAGTTTATAAGAAAAACATCAAAATGCTTGTGCCTTCTCTAATCGCGCTGGCAATCATGTATGGTGCTGCGATTTTTTCAAGCCAATACGAATTTCTGCAAATTGACCTTGTCCGCTATATGGGCGGAGAAGACGCAGCCGGCCTGTTCGGGCTCGGCGCAATCTCAACGGCCTTCTTTATCTGGATTATCGTACTGATGGTCTACGTCTACATCGCTTCAACTTTGCCGGTGTGGAAACTGCTCCAGCCGCGCGATTTCATCAACTCTCACCAACTGATCGTCGGTCTGGGAATTTTGTACCTTGGTCTCTTATTCACGAATCCGGAAATTACAGCACCGATGACGAATCCGGGGACCGATGTTTCCTGGTTCCCGCTGCTGTTCATCACGATTGCCTGTGGGGCGATTTCCGGTTTCCACGGACTCGTTTCTTCCGGGACCTCATCGAAGCAGCTGGATAAAGAAACAGATGCCCGCTTCGTTGGATATCTTGGAGCAATCGGCGAAGGGGTCCTGGCATTGATTTCGATTATTGCCGTTATCACCCTGTTCCCTGACCGCGAGGCATTCCTGGCTACTTACAGCAGTTTCGCTGCTTCAAGTGGCTCCGGTCTGGGTTCCTTTATCCTCGGAGCGTCGCAATTGGCTTCGGGCTTAATGATTCCTGCAGCTGTCGCTTCAACAATCGTTTCTGTTATTGTCGTATCTTTTGCGGCAACTACACTTGATACATCTGTCCGGTTGATGCGCTATATCATCTCGGAACTTGGCGTCGAGTACAAAATTCCCGCTTTGGAGAAAAAACACGTTGCAACGACAATTGCAGTCGTTGCAAGTGCTGCGCTAGTGTTGATTCCGGAAGGGCCGAATGGTTTCGGTTCCGGCGGATTCCTCTTGTGGCCATTATTCGGAACAGCAAATCAGCTGTTGGCGGGAATCAGTTTACTGCTCGTCTCCATCTGGCTGAGAAAACTTGGCCGAAATTACATGATCACAATTATACCGATGATCTTCCTGATGTTCATGACGCTGTGGGCGATGGTCCAACAGGTGTTCCTGCAATGGGCTTGGTACGCAGCAGCGCCGAATATGCTCCTGTTTGTGTTCGGAGCCATCATTTTTGTCTTTGCATTATGGATTATCATTACAGCTATCCAAGTTCTGGTCAGCAAAAATAATACCGGAGATCTCGGAGACGAAAAAATAGAATAATGGCGAAAAAGGGATCATACTAAATGTGATCCCTTTCGCATTTTATCTATAGATGAGGTGTAAAAAATGCCGATTACCGATAACTTAAAAAGACTGATAAAATGGTACGAAGCCGTGCTGGAACATCCGCATAAAACAGAAATAGCGCGGGAGCTGAGGGCGGAAGATGACTTGTTTCTGCTGATGCTCTATTCGGAAATGCTGGGCATTCCGAATCCCGCGTATTACTACACGCTCGAGCTATACCCGTATATGATTGAGGAATTTCATGACTGGCATTTGCGCATGGGCATGGAAAAATCGCCGCTATCCGGAATCCGCTGCTGCTGATTTCAATGAAAAGAGGAATTGGAATGGACGTTTTATCCAAAAGCATCATTTTTGTGGGAGGGAAAGGCGGCGTCGGCAAATCCACGTCGGCAGCTGCCATCGCTTCAAAATCTGCGGACAGCGGTTTTAAAACTTTGCTGATTTCGACAGATCCGGCCCACAATGTCGGCGATATCTTCAACCAGGAAATCGGCGGCAAAACGAAAGAAATTGCCAAAAATCTTTACGCGCTGGAAATCGATCCCGAGATTGAGACCGAAAAATACATCAAAGGTGTAAAAGACAACATCAAAGGAACCGTCCATTCGAGCATGATGGAAGAAGTGAACCGCCAGCTCGACACGGCGAAAGCATCTCCTGGTGCGGATGAGGCCGCGCTGTTTGATAAGCTGATCCACATCATTCTGGAAGAGCGCCAGAATTTCGATAAACTGGTGTTTGATACGGCGCCGACCGGCCATACCATCCGTCTGCTGACGCTGCCTGAATTGATGGGCGTCTGGATAGAAGGGCTGCTTGATAAACGCCGCAAGACGAACGAAAATTATTCAGCGCTTCTGAATGACGGTGAACCGCGCGAAGACCCGATTTACGATGTGCTGCGCGAGCGCCAGGAGCGCTTTTCCAAAGCACGCGATATTTTATTGAACGAAGAGGAGACCGGTTTTATCTTTGTATTGAATCCGGAGCGCCTGCCGATTCTGGAGACGAAAAAAGCGCTGGAATTGCTGCATAACTATCATCTGCACGTTAAAACACTGATCATCAATAAAGTCCTGCCGGAAGAGGCGGACGGTGAATTTTTGAAGGAACGCAAAAAGCACGAAAAGAAATACATGGAACTGATCAAGGAAACATTCCCGAAACAGGAATTGATTTTCATTCCATTATTTTCACAGGACATCATCAGTATGGATCAGTTGAAATTATTCAGTGAAAATTTTAAGGAGGCATAACGTGAAAGCATTTGTGATTGAACACGGAGAACTGAAAATAACAGAAATGCCGGAACCAACAGCGCAAAAAGGCGAGGTGCTGGTCGCCCTGAAAACAGCGGGGATCAACCACCGGGACTTGAACCTGTTGAAACGGCACGGCAATAAACCTGAGCCGCTCATCATCGGGTCCGACGGCGCAGGAGTGGTGGAAGCAGTAGGAGAAGGTATAACGAACGTTGCGGTTGGGGATGAAGTCATCATCAATCCTGCGCTTCGCTGGTTCGCCAATAGCGAAGCCCCGCCGCCTGAATTTGATATTCTGGGATTGCCGGACCACGGGACGTTTGCGGGAAAAATCGCTCTGTCTGCCGAGCAGGTCGAGAGGAAGCCGGCCCATCTGACATGGGAAGAAGCGGGTGGCCTGGCATTGCCGGCGATGACCGGTTACCGCGCCTTGTTTACAAAAGGACAGGTCACAGAAGGCGATACGCTGTTTATCCCGGGAGCGGGGAGCGGCGTCGCCACTTTCCTCATCCAATTTGCGAAGAATATCGGTGCACGGGTCATCGTCACCTCAAGAAGTGAAGACAAATTGGCGCATGCCAAAGAATTGGGCGCAGATTTGGCAATCGCGACCGACAGCGACTGGGAGAAGGAATTGGAGAACGAAACGATTGACCTGGCCATCGACAGCGTCGGGGCTGCCACTTTCAACCGGACATTGGATGTTCTGAAAAAAGGCGGGCGCATTGTCATTTTTGGTGCTACGACGGATGACGTGGTCGATTTCAATCTTCGGAAATTTTTCTACGGCCAGTACCAATTGTTCGGTTCCACAATGGGAAGCCGCGATGAATTGCGCGAACTGATCAGTCATATGGAGCAATACGAGATGCACCCGGTTGTCGGAAAAATGTTCCAACTGGAACAGGCGCAGGAAGCGTTCGATTTTCTGAAGGATGCCAAGCAATTCGGCAAAGTAATCTTGCGAATCAGTCAATAAGTATGAAACCTGGTGGCAGTTCATCCGTAATAAGAGTATAAGAAAAAATTTCACTGGAGGTAATGAACATGGAAACCAAAGGGTTGAAAATCCTCGTCCACGCCAGCGCGTTTTTTGCTCCATTCCTTGTGCCGTTCATCGTGTATCTGATGTCGGAAGACAAAGATGTCAAACGCTTGTCCATAGAGGCCCTGCTGTTCCAGTTGGTTCTGGGAGCACTGATTTTCGTTTCCAGCCTGCTCGTCATCGTGTTGATCGGCATTCCAATGCTGATTGTATTCGGACTCATCGGAGTGATCATACCAATCCTTGGTATCATCAACGCCCTGAACGACCAATATTTCAGCTATCCGATTGTCGGCAGCTGGTATAACTAAGAAATGCGAAAGCGTCCATTCCGCTCCTTATGACTCGAGGAGGCGGGTGCTGGAGTCTGGAAGAGTAATAACTCTCACATGCGCTCCATTTAGCGTAGAAAAAGAATGTTTTCGAAACTTCTCAAAAGTCCTTCGGGGCTTTTTTTAGTGTGGCAGAGTTTGGAGAAAAAACATGGACGGTCACATATATTCAGTAAGACTGCTTGTTTTCAGTGACATCCAGAAAGAAAGTTATTCTAGAGAAGGTAATTATAGAGAAATATATTGCATACAACCCGAAAAAATTACAGAAAAATGTAACCGCATACATATGTAAGTTATATGACAATTGTAAAAATAATTATTTTATTCATTGAATTCTGACAAATCTACTCTATAATGTATAAAAAGAAAGGATAGGATAATTATGAAAAAAGATTTGCGCATTAACAGCAAAGTATTCAGTGAAGGGGCGATGAAAGCACCCAATCGTGCCATGCTTCGTTCAGTTGGGGTTACAGATGAAGACTTCAAGAAACCTATGATTGGCGTCGCCAGTACTTGGAGCGAAGTGACGCCGTGCAATATACATATTGATGACTTGGCGATCAGCGCAAAAAAAGGAGCGAAGGAAGCGGGAGGCGTACCATTCATCTTTAACACAATCACAGTTTCCGATGGCATTTCAATGGGGACAGAAGGCATGAAGTATTCCCTGTCAAGCCGCGATGTCATTGCCGATTCGATAGAAACAGTTGTCGGAGCAGAAAGCCTGGATGGCTTAGTGGCGATTGGAGGTTGTGACAAGAACATACCGGGTTGTTTGATTGCGATTGCAAACTCTGAAGTGCCAGCTGTTTTTGTTTACGGAGGAACAATTTCTCCAGGACGCCACAGTGGCCAGGACATTGACATTGTCTCGGTATTTGAAGGTGTTGGCCAGCACAATAATGGCGACATCAACGATGATACGCTTCGCAGTATCGAGTGCAACGCCTGCCCGGGAGCGGGATCATGCGGTGGGATGTATACAGCCAACACGATGGCATCGGCTGCTGAAGCAATGGGAATGAGTTTGCCTGGAAGCTCTTCCAATCCGGCGGTATCTGCAGAAAAATTAGTCGATTGCGAAAAAGCTGGTGCAGCAGTACACAACCTGCTGGAACTGGATATTTACCCGAAAGACATCATGACAAAAGAAGCATTTGAAAATGCCATCACTGTTGTCATGGCACTCGGTGGATCGACGAATGCCGTCCTGCATCTATTGGCAATTGCCCATGCCGCAGAAGTAGATTTGACGATTGATGATTTTAACCGCATGCAAAAAACTGTGCCGCATTTGGCGGACTTGAAGCCGAGCGGTAAATATGTCATGCAGGACCTGCACAGGGTCGGCGGCGTACAAGCTGTGATGAAAATGTTGCTTGAAGGAGGTTATCTGCATGGGGACTGCATGACGGTCACCGGCAAAACAGTGGCGGAAAATCTGAAGGAAGCCCCGGCTTTGGAGGAAGGGCAGAAAGTCATTATGCCTTTCGACAATCCGAAACGCAAAGATGGCCCATTGATCGTTCTGAAAGGCAATCTTTCGCCGAACGGTGCCGTAGCGAAAGTATCCGGGGTGAAAGTGAAGCGCCATACGGGTCCAGCTCGCGTCTACAATAATGAAAAAGAAGCAACTGCAGCCGTTATGGCAAACGAAATCAATGAAGGCGATGTATTAGTCATCCGTTATGTAGGGCCAAAAGGCGGTCCGGGAATGCCGGAAATGCTGTCGGTATCTGCAATTCTTGTCGGCAAAGGCATGGATGCATCTGTCGCGTTATTGACAGACGGACGGTTTTCAGGCGGCACACATGGTTTGGTTGTGGGGCATATTTCGCCGGAAGCTCAAGTGGGCGGACCGATCGGCTTGCTGAAGGAAGGCGATGTCATCACCATCGATTCTGAATTACAGGAAATTACCATGGATGTTTCCGAATCCGAATTGGAAGAACGCCGCAAGCAATGGGTAGCTCCGCCGCTCCACAAAAAAGGCGTACTTGGCAAATATGCGCATAATGTTTCCTGTTCTTCAAAAGGAGCAGTTACTGATTATTTAAATCGGTGAACAAAGATCAAAGGCTGGTCTGGTAAGTACAGCGGATTCTCGGCTTAACTGAAGAAAGGCCAGATGAAAAAGTGCTCAGCAGGAATCTCTTATTCTTGCTGAGTACTTCAATTTAAGGAATCTGAATATTACGCGTATAAAAAAGGGTTTCCAAGATCTTTTTTGATGACTTAGCAAATCTGCTTCCAGCTGATCGGTTCCCACCAACAATGCAGTTCTGGATCATCCCAGCAATTCGGCAAAGTAATTTTGCGAATCAGTCAATAAGTATGAAACCTGGTGGCAGTTCATCCGTAGTAAGAGTATAAGAAGTAATCCTACTGGAGGTAATGAACATGGAAACCAAAGGGTTGAAAATCCTCGTCCACGCCAGCGCGTTTTTTGCTCCATTCCTTGTGCCGTTCATCGTCTATCTGATGTCGGAAGACAAAGATGTCAAACGCTTGTCCATAGAGGCCCTGCTGTTCCAGTTGGTTCTGGGAGCACTGATTTTCGTTTCCAGCCTGCTCGTCATCGTGTTGATCGGCATTCCATTGCTGATTGTATTCGGACTCATCGGAGTGATCATACCGATCCTTGGTATCATCAACGCCCTGAACGACGAATATTTCAGCTATCCGATCGTTGGCAGCTGGTATAATTAAAAGTCCTTTCGGGCTTTTTTTTTTTTTGGCATTTCTCCTCCATTAAAACTGTTCGGAAAGGTGTGCGGAAAATGGTGGACGTTCGTAAAGTGTTTTGCCACGTTTGCGAACGCTCTTTTCGGCCTCTTTTAGCTGTTTTTCAGATGTTCGTAAAGGTGTACTTTTACGAACGTTTTTATTTCCAAATTTAACTAGTCATCAAATGAGTTCCTGTGTATATTTATGAAAAGCGTCTAAAAAAACAGAGGTGCAGTGTATGAGAGAGAAAAGTGAGATTCTTGCTCTGCTCAAACCATTAGTCGAAGACTTGGTTAGCGGCAATTTAGAATTAATTGTAGAAACGGAAAGAAGCGGACCTTATACCGTGGAAGAACTGAAGGAGCAACTAGATGATTACGGGGGAACATTGACAGCATCACCTGAAACAGACTACAAAAACCTTGAACTCTATGAGATTGACGATGAGCCTGAGTGGGTGCTGGAATATGAACTATGGGTCGACGGAGAAAAGTCGGATTTGACATTAACCTGCACGGTCCGGTTAACGGAACAGGAAAAATCAATTGCCATTGACAGCATTCATGTTCTTTAAAGAAAGTGCGTAAACAAGCTGAAAAAGTAGATGTTAATTCTGAATGAAAAGAGGAAGTCCAATGAATGAAGCGTTGGTTGAAAGATTTGCTAAATCTCTTTACGAATCAATCGTGAAAGAAAACCTCGAACTTTACAAAGATATGTATCAGAACATAGCGATAGATTCACATACTGATGAGAAGGGGAAAGGAACAATCAATTTCTACAATGATTTAACGGATGAACAAAGAGTGATGTTATTTGAAATCATTGAACAAACCATGATCGATACGGTTTCTACTGTTTTAGGGATCATTGATGGACATGTAACGCAAGCAGACGATTCGATCGAACCTAAATTACTCCTTAATTCAATGGACACTGAAGGAGAACTTCAAAATTTATTTCTAGCATATGTAGAAGAACTTGATAACCAATGAGATAGTCGACATTATGTTAGTCTACAAATCAACGCTTGCTAGAACATGGAGAAAATAGACGGATATAACTTTTTCTGCAGAACGTTTTAAAGAAAGGTTTGTAAAGGATATGAAACTAACAACCAAGCTGATAAACGGGTTAGGGGATATTTTAGCAACAATCAGAAGTAAAGAGTCCGTTAATAGTAATGTAGAAATGGATACAATAGAAATGAATATATCAATCGAACAAAAAAGGATTTGCGAAAAGTATGGCTCAGCGTTCTTGCCAACCGTTAATCGGGAAAAAATCGGAGTGGCCTATAACGCTAAACAAGGAATAATGCCAATCAATGGACTCCGCATGTATCCCGACGAAGGCACCTCAGGCTGGTTTATCTGGACAGGAGAAGAAGTGTCGGATGACCCTGAATTTTTTGTGCCTTATCATACAGTACATATCGAAGAGTGGCTAAAGGACATCACTAAATACCTTGGATTGGCTCCGGGATGGCGTTTTCTGATTGCGGGAGACTATGTGGATGTTTGGTTTGATGAAGCATTACTGAACGAAGAAACTGATAAATAAATGTGGTCATGTGCAATAGAATTTATGGAAGTTGTTTAGAAAACGAGCGTTAATCAGGTTTTCGAACGAAAGGGATGAGCAGAATGACCAAACGAAGAAGACGAAAAGTAGGCGATGTTTATGCCATTCCACTTCCTGATAGTACATACGCCTTCGGAAGGGCTTTTCGGGATGCTGGAATTGGAATCTACCGGTATATTGGCAACGGCCTCAATGACTTGCCGCAGGACGAAGAGTACCAGTTTATCGTTGGTGTTTATGAATCAGCGCTCAAGTCGGGAGAGTGGCCTTTTGTAGAAAACCGGCCTTTTGAAACGGAAGAGAAAGAATGGCCACCTCCATCTTGCATTAAGGATAAGCGTGCTGGGGAATACGCGATCTATTACAAAGGCCAGATCCGGGATGCAACTGAAGAAGCGTGCGAAGGTCTTGAGGTAGCAGCGGTCTGGGAAGCGGAACATATTATCGACCGCATTTTGGGAGGTACCTCATGGACGAAATCGCTTGATTACTAGTAGTGACTCAGTTTGGAAAAACCTATTTCTGTTTCTAAAAAAATTGATCGAGAAACGAATTGTTTTTCAGATCAATGCCAACTATTTACTTAGGGTCTAAGTGTATTCAAAAAGTTGCACTACAATTCTAGGGTAGGGGGAACTTCTAAATGGCACAGTCTTCAAGCTTATATTTTATCGACTCTGGTGAAAAAGAAACAGGAACCACAATGGTATTAACTAGCTATTGGAATGAACAGTTAAAAAATGTCATGTTAGAACAAGGAATCCAACATCTGCGTCTTAGCAGAAGTGTCGATTGGGAAGATCAAGACATTGATTTCTTAAAATCACTGGACTTTTTAAAAGGTATTGAAATATATGCATTTGACATCAAAGATGTAAGTGTCTTGCATCACCTTCCAACTCTCGAACATATTGGACTAGAATGTAATTTGTCTGTAGAACTGGATATAAGCCAATTCAAACACCTTAGAATTTTTTTTAGTAGACACAGCAAGAAGCTAAAAAAGTGGTGGAAAGTTTCAACTTTGGAACGGTTGAATCTCACAAATTATCCGTTTGAGGATCTGATGCCTTTACAGCAACTTGTTTGCTTAAAAAGCCTACAGCTGACTTCAACAAAACTTCAGACATTGAACGGAATCAATCACTTAAAAAACTTACAGCTGTTGGATTTATACAGCTGCCCCAAACTAATTTCACTTGAATCACTTAATGCTTTAAAAAGTTTGGAAGAGATAGAGTTTGATAGCTGTAAGCGAATCGAAAAATTAGACGAAATCGAAGGATTGGAGAATTTAAGAAAATTCATACTTACTAACTGTGGAGATATTCAATCAATCGAACCCTTAAAAAATTGTTTACACTTGAAGAAAATTTTTATCGGGGGTAATACGACGATTACAGATGGAGACTTCAGCCCTCTTCTCGAATTGCCGAACCTAACCACTTTTATTTTTGTTGAAAAAAAGCATTATAGCTACAAACAGAAAGAAGTCGAAGCAATTTTACGTGAGTGACGGCCGTAAGATTGCTTAATTAAGTAATTTTGGTTTGCAAACCAGGACTTATTAGAAGTTACTTTAACACAGACAGTTTCCGCCTAGTCATCAAAATAAGCTAGGCAAAAAATAGGAGGATAGAACTTCCATGGAGATCTTAACAAGTAGTTTGTTTCCAGAAGTGAAGTGCAGTTTTTCCATAAGCCATAAAATTGACTTAGAAATCCGAAAAGTGCTTAATGAAAAAATGAAGTCTGAACTGAGACTTACTTCAAGAGAAAAAGAGTTTAGGTATTTTAATCTTATCGTATCAACAAGCACTACTACCCACAAAGTGGAAGTGAAAGGACCGGATCTGAACCAGAAAGAAAAAATAATCAACTGGGGAATTTGGTTGCCTTATAATGAAATTGTGAACTCAGCTCATCAAGAAGTTCCTTATCTGCTATTTTACTTTGATGCCTTAGTTTTGTTATTTAACAACTATGGGATAAATGAAAACATAATTAGAACTATCCAGGAAGAAATTTCAAATAAGGTAATTGGAAACAGTGCGTACGCGTATGAAGAGGAGCGCATAGAATATGACTTTTCCGAATTTGATTTTAAGTAAACGTAGTTTTATAAACCTTAATTGGCAATGTGCCACTCAAAATTTTTAACAATAAGTACTTGGCGGTTCAAAATCTAAACTACAAAAAAATATTGGTTTACATATCATCAGATTATAGGAAGAGAGATGACTTCGTACGAAGAGCTCTCTTTTTAATTTACAGAAGTTTACGTTTACTTGTTCTAAAACAAGGGGGGATTGTGTGAAGAATTTTCTACTGTATATGGGGGTATTTTTCTTTTCGCTAATTTTCGTACTAATCACAGGTTTTCAAGATGGGGTTAAGATTGAAGATAAGGCTGAACTACAATCCGCTTTTCCTTATGATGTTGGTTTCCCTATACCATTTGTAACATTAGATCATCCAATAATAGACCCACCACTACCTTATACATACAGCGGAAATTGTTGTTTGAGGTATTATTCCTGGGATAAATATTGGTACTCGGTAATAGTAACTTTTATTTCTCTTATAGTGATAATTAAACTAATTCAAAAGATTCGTATGAAACCATCTTAAACTAACGGGGCGCGTTAGTTTAATAAGTAATTAGAACAATGAAATGAAGAGAACTGCCATTTATATAGAAGTTATTTCGACAAGTTAAATCAATATGAAACTTTAACATAGACCTTTTTTAGAACATAGTATTGGTTGAGATATCCTGCATAATTGAGTGATGATTTTTTCTTGCTCTTTTTTAGCTGTTCCTGATTGTGGAAAGTAGGAATTGAATATAACTTAAGTGCAGTTAAGTTACATTCGAAAATATTTAATATTCTAAAGCTAGCAGCCTAAAAGTGCAGTAAGTGAAAAAATAGAGGGGGTGAATTACATGGAAAGTGCTTTTCTTTTTATTGGTATATATCTCATTCCGATTTTGAGTATTATTTTTTGCCTTAACCTTGTATCCATAATCAAGAAGGTAAAAAGGGATGAGAAAACAATAGTTAATACAATCTGGCTCACAACTTCATTTGTACTAATTACATGGAGTATCGCCATTATAGCTTCTGTAGGAGTCTAATAAAATCACTAGAAATGAATGTAACTTAATGGTAATTAAGTTACATTCGAATTCTTAGAAATTAAAAGATTCAGGTGGGGTGAAATATGAGTTTAGAACACGAATTTTTCTTAGTATCCAATACAGTTACCTATCATGAATTGATGAGCAGCAGTGAGAAAAATCCAGACATTATTGACTCCATAGATATCCCGGACGATTTGATTCAATATATAGCAGATTCTTTGAATTGGATTCCATGTAAGTATCCAGCATTATCGATGACCAGAGAAGTAAAAGGAATAGATTGTTATGGTGTCACTCTTTTTGATCATACGTCAGCAGCAACTATGAAAAGTATTTTTACGGCTTGGCATTCTTTATTTACAAACTCCCCTGAAAAATTGGAGTTAGCTGGAGAATTTGTGGTTTCTTCCAAAAAAAATATATTGGGTGAGTATGAGCATTTATTTTACAGTAGGGATAACGTTCTTGAATTACTAAAAAGATTGCTCTCGATGATTGAAAGATTGGAAGAAGAGAACCTCTTTCTTTACCATTTTGGAATATGAAAACCGAATGTAACTTAATATCAAGTAAGTTACATTCAAATATTGAAAATAAAACGATAAAAAAAGAAGAGTAAAGTAGGTGTTAAGGATGATAGTAGATGTTGCCGGAGAAGGTCTTTGGGATATGTTGAAAGCACTATTTGGACAAATAAAATATAGTTTTCTTTCCAAGGACAAAAAAATTGAATTTAACTTAAAGCAGCTTCAGAAAAAATATTGGTTCGAGCAACTTATTTTAGAGTCTCCATCTTTGGTTGAACTGATAAAGAAAGATGATGAACTAAAAACCTATTTAACTTCCAGAAAGAAACTACGAAGACTATTGCATAATTCTATAGAGCGTAAACATTTTAAGAAAAAAATTAATGAAAAGCTATAAAAGATTAGTTAACAATAGGTAAATTGAATGTAACATAATACAAAGCAAGTTACATTCAGAACCCTTATTCTGTTGAACTTTTAGGAGTATCAAGCGAAAGTGAAATTGCTAGAAAATATATAACATTCAATAGGCTGTTCCGTAAGGCTATAAAATCAGATTTCGAATCGGTACAAGTTTACATATCAGTAGATTATCGGAAGAGAGGAGGCTCAAGCATGAGTTTCTCCTCTTTTTGTTTGGAGAAGTGACTCTTTGAATGCTTTGGTAACACTTAATTATTAATGGATTCATCATGAATAAAATTTTGAATGTTAAAATATAAAAATTGAAAAATTTTAAAAAGCATGTAACGAAATGTGGTTATTTCGGATATATAGGGTGAAGGGAGGTAGAAGAGTGGATGAACTTACGGAATTATATGAACAACATGCGGAACAAGTTTATAAATATTTGATTACACTGTGTCGAAATACGGATTTGGCAGAAGAGTTAACGCAGGAAACCTTTTATCAAGCAATCCGTTCGATCGATAATTACAACGGCGAATCCAAATTGTCGGTTTGGCTGTGTCAAATTGCGAAGCATACCTATTATAAGTATGTTGATAAGGAAGTAAAGCAAGCGAATCAACTACATACAAATGATCTAGGAATATCTTTAGAACAGGAACTCATTGTTAACGAAAATAAAATTGAACTTTTCCGTATGGTTCATTTATTGGGAGAGCCATTTAAAGAAATTGTGTTGCTGCGATTACTAGGAGGTTTATCCTTCAAAGAAATTGGTGAAATTCATCAACGAAATGAAAACTGGGCCAGAGTAACCTTTTACAGAGCTAAATTAAAGTTGAGAGAGCGAGGGACTGTTTATGAAGAATGAATGTTACATCGTCCGAGATTTATTGCCTTCCTATATAGATCAATTGTGCAGCGATGAAAGCAAAGTGTTTATCGAGCAACATATGAGTCAGTGTGATTCATGTTCTCGAGTTTTACAGCATATGAGAACGGAATTTGATGACGTAGAACAAGTAGAGCTCCCCATGCGCATCGAGCAAAAAAAGCCATTTGAAAAAGTAGCGCGGTTTTTGACGGCCCAGGGAAACTTCACGAAATTCTTAAAAGCTTCTTTTTGGCTTTCACTGTTTATCACCATAATCCTCTTAGTGTTCTCTTTTAATGAATTGGCCATATGGCAGGAGGATCAGCAAGAAGCTCAACGGGTGGAACAGCAGCAGCAGGATATAATGGCGAAAGCTTTTACTGCGCTATCAGCGCAGGATAGACCGAATGAGACGGCGCTGCAAACCATTTTTGAACAATACCAGGAGCAATTGCAACATATTGCGATATTCTCAACTGAAGATATTGAGGATACTAGTACGTCACAAGAGGGGCCAACCACTGTATTTCCCATTGATTATGAAAGAGCTTCGCTTGTCTTAGGTGAGGGCGGGGAAATCACCGAATCGATTGTTCCAAACGAATATGACATTGGGACGATGGCTATGGCAAACAATGGATGGGTAGTACAATTTGAATACAAGCAATCCTATTTGGAGACTGTTGAAGCTGCCCATCAAATAAAATATTATTCTCCTAGTGCTTGGACATTGTTTTCTATGCCGATCGTCTTAAGTATTATTAGCTTGTTTATTTTCATTACTTGGAGATATCAAAAGCAAATTATGAGACCAATGAGAGCTCAAGTAGATTGAATACATCTTGTCTAATTGTTTGTGTAGCGAGTCATAATTTGTTTACAGATGGGGGGTTATAGGTAAGGAAGGGACTTCATAGAAAGTCTCTTCCTTTTTTTCGTCCATGTAAATGTACTTTTACGAACGGTTATTCACTTCTTTCAATTACATATTTGGTGAGTAACTGATACAAATTTTTGGGAAGGACTTTTAGGATTTAAAAGCGAATGGTGAATCAAGGGTAGTTTTTTGAAAGGATGCGTTTTAGGTGAAAGTAACTTTTATTGTGGCTATGGATAGAAATCGAGTTATTGGTAAAAAAAATGACATTCCTTGGAGAATTCCAAGAGATTGGGAGTATGTGAAGGAAACCACCAGAGGGTATCCAATAATTATAGGCAGAAGAAATTTCGAATCCATCGGAAGGGTTTTGCCCGAAAGAAGAAATATTGTTTTGACAAGAAATCCGGATTTCTTCTTTAAAGGATGCGAAGTGGCACATTCCATTCAAGAGGTCTTTGAGCTATGTAAAGATGAAAAAGAAATCTTCATTTTTGGGGGAGAAGAGGTATATAAAGCATTCCTACCCTATGTAGAAAAAATGCACATCACCAAAATCCATCACGAGTTCCAAGGTGATACATTCTTTCCGGAAGTAGACTTCTCTAAGTGGATGGAAGTCTCGACTAAAGAAGGTATTCAGGACGATAGTAATCCGTATTCTTACTCTTTTCATGTGTATGAAAGAATAAAATAGCGTAAAGCGTATCAATTTAAGGCGGTATTTTGCTTTCAAAACTAACACTCGGATGAACACAGTGGGATGGATGGGAGGAAAAATGATGAATAGCAAAATTCATATCATAGGAGCTGCAGGGTCAGGAACATCGACACTTGGCAACTCGTTAGCAAAAATCCTGCCGCATACTCACTTCGATACAGATGAATATTTTTGGATAACCAAATTCATAGAACAAAGACCCGTTCCTGAAAGAAAGGAAATGCTCAGGAAGGATTTGTCGCGTTCTGAGCAATGGATTCTATCAGGAGCCGTTGCTGGCTGGGGAGACTGCTTCATGCCTTATTTTGACCTGGTTATTTTCTTGTGGATTCCACCAGAAGTTAGGCTTGCAAGACTACAACAGCGGGAAGTGGAACGTTACGGAAAGGAAGCGCTCGCTGGCGGCAGCAAATACGAACAATCGCAAACTTTTTTAGAATGGGCTTCCCTGTACGATCATGCCGGCATGGAAGTCAGGAGCAAAGCCTTGCACGAACAGTGGATGGCTGATTTATCTTGTCCGATATTAAGAATCGAAGGTGACCATTCCGTCGAAGAACGTGTTGCTACGGTTATGGATTACTTGAATAGTAATAATCCATATTAATGCTGGAAGGAAAGAAGCTAAAATTTTGCTACTTTTCTTCCTTTTAGTTTGTAAAAGTGTACTTTTACGAACGCTTTGAAAAGGGATGCTACGCAAGAGATTTATTATGCAATGGCCTCTATATTTTAGGATTGGTGCTGAAAGATTTCCAACGGCTCCTTTGTTCGTTCGAGCACCTTGAGTCTGCCAACCAAAATAGAACCAACTAGTCCGATGATAAAGAATATTGTCCATGGCCAAAAGGTCGTCGAAGAATCATTTATAAAATAAGCCCCTGTGTAATTGCCCAACGTAGCACCTAATGCAAACGAAAGCTCAAAAAAACCATAGTATATTCCAGGAGATTGTCCGTTTGTAAACTCCGAAATGGCAATATCGGAAGACGGCAATACAAGCGTTTCCCCGATTGTGAATACGACAATGCACACAAGAAGCCAGTAAGGGGAGCTGCTAAAGCTGATGAAAAGAAATGAACTTGCCATTACAAGCATTCCTACCTTTATCAATCGGAAAGAATGAACGGAGAGAAAAAGTTTCCGGAACAGCAACATAAGCAATAGACCCGATAAAGCGTTAACGGTAATGGTCAAAGCGACGAGACTTTCACTTTTTGAAATAACGAACATATGTAAGGGGATAGCTACGGTTAATTGCGCAAACATAAACCAGAAGAAAATCATCGAGAAACAATAATATAAATAAGGCTTGTTTGAGAATAACTGGCTAAGATCCGACCGAATCGACCGTTGAATAAGATTAGGCGTGCGTTTTTCCTGAATCATGGACAGTTGGATGAAGAAGAGGAAGAAAAAAACTAAGCCGCTGATCAGAAAAGGGTACCGAGGATCGAACAGTAAGAGCAATCCGCCAAGCAAGGGACCGACAATTGCCCCGCCATTTAAAGCAAAGTTGAGATAGGTAAAGGCTTCTTTCCTTTTCTTTTCATGTGGCTCGGACGAGAAAAATGCCAGCGCGGAAGGTTCATAGCAAGCTGTACCAATACCTATTAAAAGGGCTGCGATAGCTGTCCAGAAGAAGGATGGTGCAAATGCCAACAGGATAAACCCTGTTCCTCTCGTGACTAATCCCACGCCCATCAGTTTCTTATAACCATATTTATCACCCAGGATACCTGTGAGCAATGGAAGCCCTCTTGAAGACATAACCATGATGGACAATATGGTCCCGGTCTGAGCTGCCGAGTAATGCAACGTATTAGATAGGTAAACAGCCAAAAATGATATAACAGCAAATCCGGCCAAATTCATTAAAAAAGCTGATAATAATAAAATGGATAACGAAGCCCTCATTATATGTCTCTCTCCTTCTCTTGTAACCATCTAAATATTTTGATGGTTACTTAATTAATGCCATCATATGCTATACTAAAGAGAAAAGCAACCAGTAAAATGAATAGGTGGTTACAATATGAAGACAGCTGAACGCGTGGTGTCCTTCTTAAATACATGGGAAATACCGAATAAAGAACGAACGCCAAAGGAGCATTTAGAGAAAACCACAGATCTCGCCCATTTTATGAACGCAGTTTATCCTGAACGAAATAGCGACGATTTATTGGAAGAGGTACTAAATTTTCGAACGAGACTCAGGAGCGCAATCGAAGCAAGTGAAATGGAGAGAGTCAATACCTTGATAAGCGAAAGGGATCTTGATTTCACTATCAAAGCAAATGGTGCGGGACCGGCTGCAGAAGTAAGGTTTTACTCCAAAACCGATAGCTTGATCAATCAGGTGCTAGTGGATATTCTGCAACTGATTCAAGCCAACTCATTCCATAGGATCAAGATTTGCCCGGACTGTAAATGGGCATTCTTTGACCAGTCGAAAAGTGCGACAAAAAAATGGTGCAGCATGAATGCGAAGAGTCCACACGGAAGAGCGTGCGGAACGATTTCAAAAGTGAAGAAGTACAGGGAGAAAAACAAGGAAGAGTTATAGCAGGCATCGAATCTGCTGGATGTATATTTGAATAGAACGAAGCAAAATCTGAGCGATTTAGTAGTTAGTTGCTCAGATTTTCTTTTTTTTTTCGCAGAAGTGTACTTTTACGAACGCTTTTACTTTAAGAAAACTTGCTCAAATCTTTTATGAATTAGTGGAAATTAATGTTAATATTTATATAGTGGCTGGTAAAGGTAATAATTCCTTCATCAATTAATGTCGTATGTATTTAATGCTAGTACTACCTTTCTTTAGTATGGCTGCAAAATAATAATAACTTTGGAGGATGGATATGGAATATAAGATGGGGCTTTATGAAGGACCTTTTAATTCAATTAAATCGGGAATGAAAACGGTAGAAGTGCGGTTAAATGATCAAAAGAGAAGAAATTTAAGAAAAGGAGATACCATTGAGTTTACAAAGTTGCCAGAGGAAAACGAAAAAGTTCGTGTAGAGATACAAGCATTAAAAAGGTATTCCTCGTTCAGGGAAATGTATGAAGATATTCCAGCTGAACAATTTGATGCTGTGGGTAGAGAGATTGAAGAAAGAGTAGAAACCATACATAAGATTTATTCTTCAGATTTAGAAAATAAATGGGGTACATTAGCGATTGTAATGAGGTTGGTCTAGTTGATTCTGAATGTAACTTAAGTGCAGTTAAGTTACATTCGTTTTCTCTAAAACTTTAATACGGAATTACAGAATAGAGGTGAACTACTATCAAGGAAAAATGGAGAAATAAAGAGTATAAAAAGAATCCTATGGCCAATTTTTCTGATTCGATCAATAAAACTTTTACTGGGGATTTTAGTAGTTTAGGTAATATTGGTTGTTTCACTTCAGTTATCTTGATTTTGATATGTATTATGATTCTTTACTTCAACTCTAATTAAGGTTGTAATCAGCAGGAATTTATATCCGATAGTGAATGTAACTTATTGGTAATTAAATTACATTCAGATTCAATCAAACAAGAGTGAAGCTATTTAAGGGGAGGTAGAAAGGTGGAATTGATTTTTATTCGCCATGGCCAAGGCGAACATACATTGGATTTGCCAGAAAGTCTTCACTTGAGTAATCCTTCGTTGAGCATCCAAGGGAAGATCCAGGCGAAAAAGTTAAGGTCTACCCTTCCGTTAACTTCTGAAGACGTTTTGATCGTCAGCCCGACTTTAAGAACACTCCAAACTGCTTCAATCTGGAGTGAGAATATAGAGTGCGGGAAATTGGTACATCCTTTGGTAGGCCCACGTATATTCCCTGCCCGAATGGCTGCTACGACATTGCCCTGTGATGAATTGCTCGATCTGGAAAGATTTCAAGAGGGATTTCCGTCTTTTGTTCCTGCACAAAACCTATCTTCTTCTTTGTGGTCAAGGGGCATTAATGTCCTACCTGAAGATGAATTTAACTTGCTGGCTGAAGAATTCATTGGTTTTTGCCGGAGCCTTCGACGCAAGCGAATCTATATTGTCACGCATGATGGGACCATCACTTCTTATCGGCAAAAGATTTCAGGCCAACAGCTTACCAGAGAAGATTTCTTGCAAGAAACTGAGTGGTTTCATCTGGTGCTAGAATAAATTACATAAAATTTGAATAGAACTTAATTAAGATGTTAAGCAGTTATGAAAGTAAGCTGATAGTTTTGCAAAATAATGAGGAGATTAAAACTAATTTAAGCAAATGGTGATTAGGATAAGAGAGTGGTTTACTGAATTCGATTCTCTTGGAAGCTAGTTACATTTCAGATTGCTTTTAAGATTGTTAAATTAAATATTGATGATTCAGGGGTGAATAAGAGTTTGTCTCCGCGAGCGAATACACTAGGATTGATTTATAGGAATAACGATATCCTGTTAGAAGAAAATGAAGGAAACCATAGCAGAGGAACTGGTGTATATTATCGGCCCATTGGGGGCACGATTGAATTGGGTGAGAAATCCAGCGAAACAATTCAAAGAGAATTTTATGAAGAGTTAGCAACCGACATAGAAGTGCGACGCCATATTACATGTTTAGAAAACATTTTTGAAGTTGAGGGAAGTATAGGCCATGAGATCACGCAGATTTACGAAGTAATATTCAAAGATTCAGCCTTATACCAAAAAGACAGCTTTCAAGTAGTTGAAGGAAACAGGGTTACATATGCAAAATGGATTCCATTAGAGGATCTTTTCACGGGTAAGAAACTTCTGTATCCTGAGGATCTACTCAACTTTTTATAATCATACTAAACATTATAAGTACGCAGCAGAATAGATTATGCCGTTGCAATAGTTTTGATGCTGGTAAGTTAACATATGATCGCTTATCGGAAGGAGAGAAGTGAAAGATATAGCTTCTTGCCTTCCTTTTGTTCGTAAAGATGTACTTTTACGAACGGTTTTATTACCAAAATTATCTAGCTATTATATTTAGTTCTAAGTATATTTAACGTAAGTGTTTTGGTTCTAATGATAAGAGATAAAAGATAACTAAGGAGGACCTATGGAAAAAAGCAAACTTCGCGTAAGAAACGACGAGGATGGACCAACCGTGTTAATCGGCAAATATAATGTACAGGAATCGGTCCAGTACATCCAAACACACCAGATCAAAAGTGTAGAGATTACTTATTACTATGTAGAATCACAAATCGATTTCTTGAGTGAATGCCCAAGTATTGAATCTTTGTCGCTACAAGGGCCAAATGTGAAGAATTTGAGCGGTCTATATCACTTGAAGTCGCTTAAAACTTTAGCAATCGATGATGTTGTGCCTTCCTCGACAATCGATTTCAGCCAATTGACCAATTTGGAGGAGGTTTACGGCACCCTACCGCCTAAGGCAGCAGCAATCGGCAGCCTAATCAACTTGAAGAAAGTGCAGATCTGGGGCTATAAGCCAAAAGGGAAAAACTTAAAAGAATTCTCAGACATGAAAGCTCTTGTAGATCTCGAGCTCATCAGCTCCAATGTCATTTCTTTGGAGGGGATTCAAGGATTGAAGAAGTTGGATCGGCTAGCACTGTTCAGAATGAGAGCACTAACGGACATTGAAGCGATCCAGCATCTGTCGGGAAATTTGAAGGATCTCGAAATAGAATCTGCGAAAAACATACAAGACTTTTCGCCAATCGGAAAAGTCCGGTCGCTCGAACATTTAGCTTTAAACAACTGTGGAACGATTCCCTCTATCCGATTTATTAAGCAACTTCCTCACTTGAGAAGTATGAGGTTTTTGGATTCCACTGTCGTGGACGGAGATGTATCTCCTAGTATCGAGCTGGAACACGTTTATTTTACGAATAAAAAACATTATTCTCATCGCCTGAAAGATGGGCCAAGGCTCAATGATCGTCCCACTTTTATAGAAAGAACCCTATCGGAAGAAACTGAATCGGTTTCACAAAACTACAATCAGGAGGAACAGCCCTTGCCTACGCAAGAGTGGAGAATGAGGATGGAAGATGGAGATGATGAGTTTACCGAAGAGAGTATAGCAGAAACGGAAACTGTGCTCCAAGACTTTCTGGCAACACTAGCCCATATTCAAGCGCCGTCTGAAAAGAAAATCATAAAAAAAGTGAAGGAAGTGGTCCTCCGTTTAAATGTACTGAATGAAAAATATGATTTTTTCATTGAGACACTTGAGCGAGAGGAACTGCATGATTTTATCATGGAAAAAGCGCAGCAAGCAGGGTTGAAGACAGATGAAGACATCACTGAAGAATGGCGGGAATGGTAAGAGGGTTTTGCAAGCTGTTTATGGGCTAAGATATAGAACAAATGAAAGGCGCTATTTTAACGAAAGTGAATGTAAATAAGTGCAGTTAAGTTACATTCGGTAAGCGATTGATGAAGGTGGGAGAAGAATGAATAAGGAAGACAAAAACTTCGCAGAGAGAGCTTTAAAACAGTTGCTTATTGGAAGTCAACTTGATGGTTTTCGGTTTGGAATCGGTCCAGGGGCAGTACGCGTCTGTTTTTCCCATTATTCTGAGCAAGACCCGGACGTGTTATGGTTGACCATCGAAATAAGGAAAATCGCGACTATTTTAAAAAAAGAGCGATTAACTACCATATCTAAAGAAACCCTAGAAGAACTTGACGATGAAGAATCGTTTCAATTGTTACTGAGCTACCGGAGAGAAAAAGTGAAAGATGTTTGGCTTGGAGACGAATCACCACATTTGTATATTTCGTTTGAGTTCGGAAAAGTATTATATGTAAATGGGCATGATAAAAATTATGAATGCTGGCAACTTGGAGACATGCATGGATACGGGGATGGCGACTGGCTAATTGTAGCGGTTCCAAGTAATGAAATCGTAACATGGAGTCCAGAAGAGTTTAACTAAAATTAGCTAGAAATGGAAATAGAAAATGAATGTAACTTATTGTGAATAAAGTTACATTCGTTTTATTCTGGCCGAACAACTTTGCGTCAGCTCTGTTGTTAACGCGACAAGTCAATTAAAACTTATTATTGAGGTGAGAAATGAGAAAGCGATTAAAGAAGAAATTAACAAACAAATATAATGTTTTGAATGGGGCCAAGCGTCAACGGTATAAACGGAAAGGGGTAAAATGCATAAGCTATGCGTTTCTTCCGATTGGGGAAAGGGATAAGGCCGCTCTATCTAATGATGAAATGATCCCTGACTACTCCTTCGCTTCCCATTGGCTAATAGAAGCATATGCTTGGGAAGAATGTTCTCAAGTAAGAGTTTTCCCTTGTTCAAAGAAGGGAGGCACCACAAGCAGCTCTCCACTCCATATAATTGTTTTGGAAGGTAAAAAAGGTAAAGAGGTTTCAACTGAATTCAATAAAGCATGCAAGGATATGAAAAATGATAGGTTTTGGGAAATCAATAGTTAAATATTTTAGGGCTACCGGTAGTCGTTTTGTTTAATGTGAGTATAACTTACCCCAAATTAATAATGCAGGCTGAAAAATGTTTAGGAAAAGCATCGTGAACAATGGAGAGAAGTTGAATTTACTTTGGTCATCAAAGAGAGCCTAAAGCTATCAGTCCCTAATGATATATTCACCCCAGCCAATCTCCTGAATTTCTTCTGATGAAGGATCTATGGTTTCCCTAATATGTATATTTAATTGGGCATGCAATGGATGGTCCCATTCGCTATAACACTCTGAACACTGTACCCAATATTGGTTCGTACCTTTAGCTTTCACGATCGCAACCCATCCTTGATCGCAAACCTTGCACCAGGCAACTTTGAATTCGTATGTTTCGTTCAACAGAATCATCCTTCCTCAACCAGTCAGAATACTTATATGGTCTCCATTAATTATACAGGAAGACCTCATTCAATATTCTGTTTGAACAATATTAAAGAATAGTTTACATATCATCAGATTATAGGAAGTTGCTTAGAACACAGAGTATATTAAGAGCCATGCAACCTATTAGGTTTCATGGCTCCTTTCTTTCTACTCCACTTCTTTAAGCATAAGCTCAATGCCAGTGAGTCGTTGATTAAGTTCATCCATTTTTTTGTTTGTTCCTGCTGCAATAAATTATTTTGCCGATCTAACTCTAAGCGTTCCTCGGCTCGGCGCTCCATGCGTCGAACAGCTCGAAAAACAAAAATAAGAATGAGAAGACCGATAAGCAGTGGAATCAATGGAAGTAAAAACGGTACAAACGTAAAAAATTCAATCCAAGTACTATCTTGTGAATTATTCATTTTAGTCCTCCCAATTGGCAACGATCTTTATAGAAATATGCTAATTACTGTTTCTTTTTAATGTAAGTGTTTTAGATAAGTCAAAAATTAGTTGTTGATTTAAATTAAGAACAAATGGGTTAAGCTCAAAATACTTCATTGCTTTGCCATTTTCAGAGACTTCAAGTTGACCTTTAACTAAATTAACATCTTCAAGTTTTTGAAGATGAAGGTAGAGTAATGGCCTGCTGATTCCCAATTCTCTTGCAAGCTGACTAACATATTGCCGTTCTTCATAGAGAACTGCAATGATTTTCAATCGGTAAGGATTGGACAAGGCTTCTAAGAGCTTTAGCAATTCATCGCCTGACAAATTATTATCCATTCATATATTAGACCTCCTGTAATAAATATATTACACGTGTAACTTAATATCAATATAAAGTTCAAATAATTTACAAGTTTCAAAGTCTACACATGTATATTTCTATTGATTATAGTTTTCAAATGAAATTTCTACTGCTTTAAAGTTTACATATGAGAAATTATCGGAAGCTACTAAAATAGATTAGTTGAAAGAAAAAAGTGGGTTTCTGACAATCAAGTTTTTAGCTATCCCTAAATGGCATATTTATAGAACCATAAAACCCTTCAGAGCAATTGCTTTCTGAAGGGTTTTATTCATGGGAATAAGTTTATTTGTTAACCACTCTCTCTTTGCGTACCAAGCTTGAACCCCATATACCAGCTAGTGAAGTGGCAATCATCGTCAGTAGAAGAGCAATAAATCCCCATATTGAAATTTCTGCTGCTGTATCTGTCACTTCTTCTGTCGTCTGGCGTAAATCAGTGATTGCTGTTTCCAGTTCCTGAGAAGCATTATCCAATGCAGCCTGTGCATTTTCAAGCTGTTGGGTGGCTTGGTTTACAGCTTGGTTTAGCCCGTCGACAATATTGGCCGTGGCTTCTTCTGCTTCTGTTTCACTCAAGTCCGTATTGCTGGCCACTGCGTTTGCTATGGCTTCTTCATCAACGGAAGCTTGAATTTCTTCTGCCTTGGCTGTCAGTGAATCTGTTAAATCCTGTATAATGGCATCTGAGTTTTCAGGGTTCAGAACTAATTCTGTTCCCGCATTCAAAATTTCGTTTCTGCTTTCCTGTAATTGATTGTTTAAATAATTCGGCTGCAATTCAGGTATATCGGTATCGGCAAGTATTTCATCGACATTTCCTTCAAGTTCAGCAGTATCTACACCAGACAAATTATCGGTTACGTTACTGAATGTCGACTGGATAACATTGCCGGTTGTGGATGCGACTGAGCCAACTCCTTGACTGACTGTACTGCCGACACTGCCAAAGATGGATCCTACCGTTTGGAAAGTGTTAACCGTTGTAAATGTTAAGAGGATAAAGAGGACAATTACGCTGGTTGCCCAAGTTAAGAAACCATGAACTAACCCGGCTCTGGCGGCTGTGATACCAGCAACTACTCCAGCAGCTCCAAGAGACAGGAGCAGAGTGAAAATGCCCCAGATGGCTAGCCCGGTGCCTACTCCAGCAAACGGATCACTTGACGTAACATCTGTTACGCCGAAGCCGATTGCAGCACCAATCAAACTGAACATAATTAAAAATGCAATAAAAGTAACTACTCCTGCAAAAATGGAACTCCAGGAAATGTTTCGACCTGCATCATCGGGTTCAGGGATAAAGTAGGTTCTGAAATTTCTTTTAGTTTTCATCTCTTCATCTCCATCTCTTATAGTTTTTTAATATTTTATATTTTTCTTCCAATTAATTTTCCACCTGCAACGGGCGTTTATGCACTTTTTTTGAAACGTTTGTTTGAGTGCTAAGGAATACAAGGCTTCTTCTTATTCAAATGCTTCGATAATTGAAGTGATTCCAAAAAAGAATTCTCTTTCCAACCACATTCCAAGAGTTCCCCTCGATTAAGAGTATAATAACTGCTTGTCATACTTGATTGGCGTAAGAATAGTGTTGTTCATCCATGTCATTGATCATTTGGAACGGATTAAAATGAAATAAATGAAAATATAATAGTAATTATAATAAATAATCATTAAAATAAATTATTGTATTGGGTATTGTTGCTTATTTGTAGTATATCTCTAATAGAAAGCAGTTAAACCTGTTCTTACAAATTGGTTGAGTTGACATTATAAAGTTGAAATCCTTTTTCCCATCAGGCCGACAGTTGATGAAAATAGAGGGGACTAAAGCCTCCCAGCCATAAATCAGCTACTGCCTAGTTTTGTGGAACAGATAAGGATGAGGGAAGCAGGAGCAATGGCCCCTTTGCAGGCAATGTGTTGCCTGAAGAGAATGGTAACTCTGTTTTATCCGGACGCCAGAACACCGTATTCAACGTGTACGGCCGCTGGAAATCACCGATCAATTCATCGTCGAGATAAAAGCAGGTACATTCACCTATAGAATCAAGGGAGCAAAATCGGCCCAAGCGGTGACAAGTCGATTATCACCTCTGCTACTTCCGCCGCTCTGACCGCCACGACCTGTTATCCATTGGAATTTATCGGCAGATTACCAGACCGCTATATCCTGAATGCTGATCTTGTGAGCAGCGAATAGGATGGACATGATATGTTATTTCATAGAAACGAAACCACCCCTCACCGATAAGGCATCGGTGGGGGGTGGTTTGAAAACACATAGTATGGAGCTCCGGAGTTTATTGGGTGAAACAAATGGTTTTCATAATGAAAACTGTTTAAATGGATCCATCGGGTTTGCACAGTAAGTGGAGAACTAATTACATTCCCTCAGTCTGAGCGCCATTATCAGTTTCCTCATTTATCATGTCGAGATCTCGTCGAACGACCAACACATCACAAGGACTGTTGCTGACAATATGTTGGGATACGCTGCCCATGACGAACTTTTGGAATGCATTCAGCCCCTGGGCTCCACATATGATCAAATCAGTATCCAGCTTGTTAGCGTAATCATGGGCAATGACCTTTTTAGGTAAACCGGGGACGACAAATATATTCACTTCCGACAGACCGGCTGCTTGTGCTTCTTCTTTATAAGCTTCAAGAATCCTTTTCCCGTCCGCAAAAATTGCATCATCAAGATCCGGTATATGTTTTGTCATGGCTGTATAGGAACGGGTATCCACTACATGGATTAAATTCAGCACGCCCTTATTTCGTTTGGCAATTTCAATAGATTTTTTAAACGCCCATTCTGCTTCTTTTGAACCGTCAATAGCTACCAAAATTTGCTTGTATTCCAAAGTCATCCTAATTCCTCCTCCAATTTTTAATCCCACCCTAAAGGTTTAATTCTGCAATAGGTAACAAATACCTCCTTTAGTCTGAATATTTAAATAATTTATATATATTAGATGGAATGATTCTCCATTCAAGAAGTCCGAAACAACCCCATGCGTCAAGAAAAGCTTTCCAACGGACTTTTACTCTCTCAAGAACTAGAAGGACTGTGCACATCTCCTGCTCAATTTATTCCGGTGCCAACCCAGAAAGGAAATGTTCGCAGGAAAAGCAGGATTATAAACCGGCGATTCACCAGGCAGGTAGATCCTGATTGCTGATCTTGTGAGCAGCGAATAAACTGGACCCGATTGTGTCTTTTCGAAAATCAAAGCACCCCGTCTCCGATGTAACCTCGGCGACGGGGTGCTTTGGTTTGAAGTGAGGTGATTATAGGAAACCGGATTTATGGTTCAGCGCGCCCCCATTCCGCCATCAATTCTGTACTGGCTTCCTGTAATGAATTTGGAATCATCACTCGCCAAAAACAAGACCAGCTTCGAAACTTCTTCCATGCTTCCATAGCGTCCCAAAGGAATGCGGGATGAGATATGGGTTCTTACGGCAGAGGGATTATCGATATTCAGAGATTGTTCAATCACCTTCATCATTGCTGAATCCAGAGGCGCGGGGTGGACGGAATTGACGCGGACCGAATCTTTCGCTACTTCCAGTGCAGCAGTTTTGGTAAGTCCGACAACGGCGTGCTTGGAAGCCGAATACAGAGAATTGCCGCTGCTTCCCATAAGGCCGGAAACGGAGGACGTATTGATGACACTGCCGCTTTTTTGAGCGCTCATAATGGGCAATATATGCTTCAGCCCTAAAAAGACTCCGCGTACATTGATATCCATGATTGCTTCAAAATCCTCTACTGTTTGGTCAGTCAGCGGCGCTACCTTTCCGATAATCCCGGCGTTGTTGAAAAAAACATCGATTCTTCCCCATTTCTGCATGACATGCTTCACATAACGTTTCACGTCCTCTTCATCGCTCAGGTTCGCTGCCAACCCGTGTGCTTCTTCCACAGAGCCCAGACTTTCAACCACCGAAGCAAGCGAGTTTTGGTTTATGTCGACCAAAGCCACTTTTGCTCCTTCCTGCAGAAAAAGTTCCGCAGTGCTTCTCCCAAGTGCACCCGCTCCACCAGTGATAATGGCTACTTTGCCTTCCAGTTTTCCGGCCATTAAGTTCCCTCCATCCGATCAGCATCATTAAACTGCTTCAGCGATTTGTGGTTTGTTCACTTTTTCTTCCGCCCAATAGCGGCTTTGTCCAAAAAGGTCTTATATTCGCGTTTAAGGATTCCCACGATGATGCGGTCATAATACCGATTATTTCTGTAGGCATGCTCACGGACCCTGCCTTCTTCCCGCCATACGAATTGATATGTGACGGGGGGGTATTTTGAATTTTAGTGTGGCGCTTGATTGTTAAAACTACGTTAAATCATTGTGGTTTTCTCCCGAAAGCTTATTATATTTTCGTTTCTGGTGAACATAGGCCATAGCGAGAAGGCCAGTTTGTAAAAAAGAGAGAATGGATGAAACAGAATGATTTCCAAATGGCAGCGGATCAAAATGATGCGAAGTTTGAGGAAAATCCTTTGTTTTCCTTTGTTTGAGGAAGTGTGAATTTATGGGGGAGTTGAGGGTGCGAGTGGCGCTTGAATGAGGAAACCGGGAGTGGAATGTAAGCAAGGAAATAGGGACATTGAAAAAGAAAACATCTTATTCCGTTCCATGTTCACTTTTGATGTCCCCAACCAGCTCTTCGAGCAAGTCTTCAATTGTCACCAATCCGGCTGTGCCGCCAAACTCATCCAACACGATGGCCAGGTGGATATTCTTCTCCTGCATTTCCAGGAAGATTTCATCAATCTTTCTTTTCTCGAAAACAAAATGGGGGTTCCGAATAATGTCCTGGATATTGAAAATGCCCGGGGCCATTTCTTCCCGGTAACGGAACAGGTCCTTCAAGCTCAATGTGCCGATAATGTGATCGATGTCTTCTGCATAGACAGGAAACTTGGAGAAGGGGTAGTCTTTTACAATGTGGATAATCTCTTCGAGGCTCTGTTCCGACGAAATGGCAATCATGTCGGTGCGGTGGACCATAATTTCTTCTGCGTTCTTATCATTGAATTCAAAGACTTTTGTAATCATAAATTGTTCCATATCCTCAATGGTGCCTTTCTCTTTTCCAACATCCAGTATCAATCGAATCTCTTCCTCAGTTTCTTCAGGATTTTCTTTATGGGGATCGACGCCGAATAAGCGGATGACAGCATTGGTCGACCCGGATAAGATTTTGACAAAAGGACTGGTTAATTTTTCCAGGAAACGCAACGGGTAAATCAGCAGCATGGAAATCGGCTCAGCTTTTTGCAGGGCCAGCCGTTTGGGTACCAGTTCGCCGAAAACAAGGGTGAAGTATGAAAGTATGATGGTCACCATAACAAGGGAAATTATATGGACTGCGTCTGCTGAAACGGGTATCGCTGTTTGTTGCACATAAAAAGATAATTCATCGGCGAAACTGTCAGCCGCAAATGCACTGGCCAAAAACCCCGCAACAGTAATGCCGATCTGGATAGTCGCTAAAAACTGACTTGGTTCCGCCAACATCTGACTGATCAATTCCGCTTTTTTATGGCCTTTTTCGGCCATTTTTTTCATCTTATGGTCATTTACAGAAATCAAGGCGATTTCAGACGCGGCAAAAAGGGCATTGAGTAAAATCAAGAATATCAATATTCCGAATTCTAATGCCATAATCCATACACCTCGACTGTTTTATTTGATTACAGATTATTGAGAAGGATTGATAAATGTAGTGGAAATATAGAATTTAAGCTGCCGGTATACGACGCGGAGCGGTCGATTTATACCAGTGATAACACAAAAAGAAAATAAGGAAGGCATCAACCACATCGCCTCCGTAATACATCAGCATCGCGCCTGCTTCAGCTTCTGCCCGTGATAGACCTGCCGGAGGATTCGCATAAAGCAGTTTTGCCAGTACCTTATGTCCCGCCAAGGCAAAGATTAAAACAATGGAACGGTAAAGGTAACCATGGCGGTGCGGCGTCACATCAAAGTAGACAAGCGACACTGTCAAAAGGTAGCCCACCAGGAAAATGTGCAGATGGACCAGGGCATAGAAAAGTGCTGAGTCGTGCATCAAATGAAATAGCCCGGTCATATACAGTGCATACAAACCACCGATGTTGAGAGTGGCGGCGGTTGCCGGATGACTCAAAAAACGGAGAGGCCAGCTTTTCAGCAAAGCGGTCACTCTTCTGGCGGCAGCTGTGTTCAAGGTACGCAATAATAAAGTCAGCGGACAGGAGCTGGCGATTAACAGTGGAGCAAGCATGCCCAGAAGAAGGTGGACGGCCATGTGCATCCGGAAGTCCCCGTGCGCCTGTTCAGCCAATGGACCGACCAAAGCGGCGGCTGCGCTGATGACACCAAGCCACCAAAATATAATCCGGTACGCCGGCCATTTCCTGTAATGCCGATTGCTGGATAAAACAGCAGCCACATATGGCAAAGTGGCCAGGAAGATGATGGCCAGAAAAAGAGGCAGAAAGCTCCCGGATTCCTGTAACGAGTGAGTATTATGCACGGGAATTGCCTGCTTTCTTTCGCTTCTGCGAAGTGCGGGTCTGTAAGAGCAGAAACAGGCCGATCAGCAGAAGAAGGACGCCCGCTGTATTCCAGGCCAAGTCATACGGGAGCAGATCCACGCCATATCGGATTTGGTGGATGCTGAGTATTTTATGGTTGATCAGCCCATCAAAAAGCTGGAAAGCCCCAGCCCCCAGAAAAACAGCGCCAATCCACTTTTTCGTCCAGAATGCATTTCTTCGCCGGAGGTCCGCCATCAGGAAAAGTGAAAATATAGCCGCAAACCAGGCAAAGGAATTCAGCAGGCCATCGGAGAAAAGACCGATTCCGTTAGTCGATAGGTCGTAGAAATGATGCCATTGCAGCAATTGGTGGAAAATCACTTCGTCGACAAAAGCCATCGCTCCGATACCGAAAAGCGTGCCCGACCAAAAATTTCGGCTGCTGTACATCGCCCGATTGCCACCCTTTCCATAGACAGTCGGATTTGCAGGGTTAATCGCCATGGAATTCTCCTTTCAATCAATCCGAATTACATCTTGCTGAATATTCTCATGTTACCCGGAATTATGGGGACCTAAGCCACCAGCAAACGCGACTTGGCAGTGCAAACCAAAAAATGGAGAAAAGATGCTTTGAAATCAGCTTCTTTTCTCCATTATTATTGTGTTGAAAACCTAGTCGAAAATATAGGTCAGCGCTTTGATGGCCTGGTCGCACGTTTCCACCGTCGCACTTGCTTTGGCGGACAACTCTTTGAGCGGATGATGCAATTTTTCCGGACGGATGATGATGACCGGCTTGCCGACAGCAAGTGCGGCACTGGCATCCATCGCCGTATTCCATTGTTTGTATTGCTCACCGAAAAGCGCGATAACCAGGTCGGCTTTGTGCATCAGCACACTTGTCCGCAGATTATTGAAGCTTGAAGCAGCGGCATCTTTGTAGACAGCCCCGGGCTGTTCCCCAAGAATTTCTTCACCGATATTGTCCGAACGATCATGATTTTCCATTGGACCGACAAAATCGACCGGCAGATCGAGTGCCAGGGATTTCTTTTTGATTTCGTCGCGCCACGTACTGTGAATTTCTCCTGCAAGATAAACGGTCAGTCTCATAATTCACCCTCCAAAACCCATTTCTTCCAGTGTATCATAATTTGGAAAAGGGATTGGAATCAGACAATCATGCGCTCTTTTTTGATGACGGGAAAGGCTGAAAGCACATTGTCCATCTTGAAAGTCCGCTCCTCTTTCCGCAAAAAGCAATACGCCTGAAACGAATCGCCGCTCACTTTCAGAATTTTGACCCGGCGTTTGCTGATGCTCCCGTCATTCGCCATATACATCATATCGACCAGCTGCTGGTGCTTAAAAGCTTTCAGGATCTGTGCTTTCATGTCTTTCCCTCCTTGGGGTTAGTTTTATTAATAATTTTTATAGCCGATATTCCGCAAAACAGCTTCGAAGACATTAGCCGACGCCGGCGAGGCTAAGTCTTTGCGACGAGCAGTGCGCAGGAGCATAATCTTTGCCCTGTCCAAAGCGCCGGAGCGTTACATCTTTTTATGTTTATTAATATAGAACGTTTGTTCCCATTATAAACTAAATTACCCCCTAAAACAACTAAACAGAATCGTGTATAATGGAACGAACATATATTCTTTTCAGATCAAAGAGAGGAGCAAAACCATGAAAATATTTCACACGGCCGATTGGCATTTAGGGAAGCTCATCCAGGGGATTTACATGACAGAAGAACAGCGTTACGCGCTGCAGCAATTTATAGATGCGATCAAAACAGAACAGCCGGACGCGGTGATTATCGCGGGTGACCTTTATGACCGCGCAGTGCCGCCGACAGATGCAGTCAACTTGCTGGATGAACTGCTGGCGAAAATTGTGCTTGAGCTGGAGACGCCGGTACTGGCAGTCGCTGGCAACCACGACAGCCCGGGGCGCCTGAATTTCGGCAGCCGCCTGATGAAGGATAAAGGCATCCACATTGCCGGCCATGTCCAGAAAGACCCGCAACCGGTCGTACTCGAAGACGAACATGGGGAAGTGCATTTCCACCTGGTGCCGTATACCGATCCGTCGATGGTCCGTTACATTCTTGACGATCCGGCAATTCGCACGCATGACGACGCGCTCCAGGCGATTACCGCAAACATCAAATCGAACTGGGATACGGAAGCGCGCCATATTTTTGTGGGCCATGCATTTGTGACATCGCACGGCGAACAGGAAGAGAATACGAGTGATTCCGAACGCCCGCTGGCGATTGGCGGAGCGGAGCATGTCAGCGCCGCCCATTTGGAAGATTTCCATTACTCAGCGCTTGGCCACTTGCACAAAGCCCATTTTGTGCGGAATGAAAACATCCGTTATTCGGGGTCGCCGCTGAAATATTCGATTTCGGAAGAGCATCATCAAAAAGGATATTTAGTGGTGGAGATGGCTGCCGATGGGAGTGTGTCAGTTGAAAAAAGGCTGCTGGAGCCGCGGCGCAATATGCGCCGGGTGGAAGGGGCAATCGACGATATTCTGCGCCACCAAGTGAGTGAGGATTTTGTCTTCGTGACTTTACTGGACGATGCGCCGGTGCTGTTTCCGATGGAAAAAGTACGATCTGTCTACCCGAACGCGATGCATGTCGAACGCAAGAATTTTATCCGGGAAGCGGTGGAGGCGAGCGGCCAATCGCGGCGCAAGATGGATTCCCTCTCTTTATTCCATGCGTTCTACGAAGAAGTGAAAGGCGAAGGAGCGCCGGATGAAACTGCGACGATTTTTGAAGAAGTGCTGCAGGAATTCCTGCAGGAAGAGCCTGCTGAAAAAAAAGAGGTGAAAGCATGAGACCTTTAAAACTGAAGCTGACGGCTTTTGGTCCTTATAAGGAAACGGAAGAAATCGATTTTAACGATCTCCGGGGGAATCGGCTGTTCGTCATTTCCGGCAGCACGGGCTCCGGCAAGACGACGATTTTTGACGGCATATCATTTGCGCTGTACGGGGCTGCCAGCGGTTCGGACCGCAGCGAAACACGCAATCTGCGGAGTGATTTCGCGGATGATGCGGTGCATACCTGTGTTGAAATGGAATTTGAGATACATAATCAGGTGTACCGGATTCTTCGCGAGATGCCGCACGTCAAAAAAGGAAATAAAAGTCCGACCGGCGAACGCTATGAATTTTTTGAAATCCACGAAGACGGCGAAAAGCCATGTGTCGAACGGCAGATTGTGTCGGAAATCAACCAGCGCATCGAAGAGATTCTGGGGCTGACGCAAAATCAGTTCAGTCAGATTGTCATGCTGCCGCAAGGGGAATTCCGTAAACTGTTGACGTCTGAAACCGATAATAAGGAAGAAATTCTTCGGCGCATCTTTAAGACAGAACCATATAAAATGATCAGCGAACGGTTGAAGCAGAAGCGAGATGCGGCAAAAGATGCGTATGGGCTGGAAGAACAGGTGCTGAAGAGCCGCGTCCGGGACATCAGTGCGTTGCCCGAACGGGAATCCGAATTGTTCGAAGTGCTGGGCAGGGAACAGCACAATATCCATCAGATTCTGGCGGCACTCCAGCTGGAAACGGCTTTCTATAAAGAGAAAATCGCTGATGACCAGATCCGGTACGAAACGCTGTACAAAAAGCATCAGGAAAAACTCGAAAGCTATCACGAGGCGAAAAAATGGAACGGACGTTTTGATGAAAAGCTGGAAAAAGAGCGACATTACAATGCTTTGACGGAACAGCTGCCCGTTGTTGCAGAAAAAGAAAAAGCGGTGCAACAGGCCGAACGCGCTGGTTTTATTGCCCCGATCGAAAGTCTTTACCGGGAACTGCAGGCTAATGAAACGGAAAAACACAAACTGCTCGAACGGGCGGTGGACGAAGAACAGCAAGCCGGACAGGCGAAACTGACGGCGGAAGAGAAGTTCCTGGAGCTGCAGGGCCTAAGCGCCGAACGATCAGCTGCACAGGAGCAGGTGCTTCGCCTGCAGCAGTTATTGCCGCAGGTACAGGACTTGGCGGCGAAAGAAAAAGAAGTTGCCGTTTTGGGCAGCGCGGTCCAGGATGCCGAACAGCGTTTTCAGGCAATCGAAAAACAATTGGCGGCTAAAAAAGAGCAGAAAACAGCCGCTGCTGAAAAGGTCAGTGAGCTGGAGAAACAGACCGACAGCTTTGACAGCAAGCCCGAAGAACTTCGGGTGGCAGAGGATCGCCTGCGCATCGCCAGGGAATTGCTGGCCGTGCAGACGGAAATGAACGCTCAAAAAGCAGTAAGGGGTCAAAAAGAAGAGGTATACAGCGAAGCGCTGACGAAATACAAAGGGATCGAAGAGGATTGGTTTGCCAACCAGGCACACCTTTTGGCTGAGCAATTGAAGGACGGCGAGGCCTGTCCGGTTTGCGGCAGCCATGAGCATCCTGTAAAACACCGGGGAGCGGCGGAAGCGGCTATTACCAAAGAGCAGCTGGATCAGGAAAAATCCCGTTTGGACGCGCTGGATAACGCTTATCGAAATGCTGCGGCACGCTTTGTTTCATTGGAAGAGCAGTGTAAACGCAAGCAGAGCGAGGCGGAAGAACAGGGAATTGCGGATGCCGAAAAAGATATTGCTTCACTGGAGCAAGTCAAACAGCAATTGCAGGAAGACGTGCAAATCCTGCAGCGCTGGAAAACGGAACTTCGAGGATGGAAAACAAAGCTTGCGGAAGGGGTGCAGGAGACGGAAACAGCGGAACAGAAACGCTCGCTCCTCCTGACGGAAGTGAATGACAAGCAATCCGCTTCTGGATCGGCGAAGGCAGTGTTGACTGAAAAGTTGGCGTCGATACCCGAAGAGATGCGCTCGCTTGCCGTTCTGGAGCAGGAGATTCGCCAGGCCGTCGCTAAAAGGGACGAGATGGAAAGAGTCTGGACTGCGGCACAGGAGCTGTTCCAGGGAGCGAAAGAACGATTGGCTTCAGCGGTCATGGCTTTGCAGCACTCCCAAAAGGCTGCCGAAGAAATGACCGGCAAACGCCAAAAAGCGGAAGCGGAGTTCAAGCAGGCGCTGGAGAAATCAGAATTCGAAACGGAAGACGCTTACCAGCGAGCGAAAATGCGCGACTCGGAAATGGAGGAAATGAGACAGCGGATCACGCGTTTCAACCAGGACCGCCATACGCTCGAGCAGCAGATCCGTGAATTGGCCGAACTGCTCGCCGGCCGCAAAAACGAAGACCTGTCCCGTGCCGAAGCTGAACTTGAGCAATTGAAGACGGAATATGAACAGGCATTAGCTCAATTGAATCATTCGAAGGAATACTGTTCAAAAGGTGAGACATTGATCGTCCAGATCACCGAGGCTGTGGAAGGGGCGGCTGAAGCTGAGGCGCAATTAAACCGTGTGGCCGATCTGCACGACATGATCCGCGGACAGAACAGCCTGAAAATTTCGTTTGAGCGCTATTTGCAGATCGAATACCTCGAACAGATTATCCAGGCGGCCAATGAACGGCTGCGTAACTTGTCGAACGGCCAGTTCTATCTGATCCGCAGCGACCGGCAGGAGGCGAGAGGCAAGCAGAGCGGCCTCGGCCTGGATGTCTACGATTCCTATACCGGGCAGACGCGCGACGTCAAAACCTTATCCGGCGGTGAAAAATTCAACGCTTCCCTTTGTCTGGCGCTCGGCATGGCTGATGTCATCCAAAGCTTCCAGGGCAATGTTTCCATCGACACGATGTTCATCGATGAAGGATTTGGTTCACTTGATGAAGAATCTTTGAATAAATCGATCGAAACGTTGATTGACCTTCAACGGTCCGGCCGCATGATCGGTGTCATCTCGCATGTGCAGGAACTGAAAGCGGCAATCCCGGCCATTCTGGAAGTAAGAAAGTCGAAGGAAGGCTTCAGCAAAACCAGCTTCCACATCAAATAGAAAGATTTACCATCCAACGTTTAAAACCCTTACGAAATGTGAACTTTAATAGTACAGATAAAAGTCCGGGGGATCCCACATCATCTTATTCAGAAGAGTTTTAAAATATGAATGGTGTTTCCTGTTAAAGTCAGTTTCATGGAAAGGAGTCCGGAAGATGAATAAATTCAGCTACAGATCCAGAATCCTGTATTTCGGCCTGTTCGCTTTCTTCACTCTTGGGTTTTTCCTGCTGCAGCTTTACTCAATCCTGAATAATGATTTGGGAACCAGCGCCTACGTCCGGCTGATTCTTTGGGGATTGATGCTGGCGTTCGGAATTGGCGGCATTTTTTACACTATGGCAAAAAATAAGAAAGAGCGCGGACAATAGTCTGCGCTTTTTTTGTTTTGGGGCTTAATGGGCGCTTCCGCATTTCGGTAGTGTCCAGACTCCAGCGGCCCAGCTCTTCCGCATTTCAGTATTTGCAGAAAAGGGCGAATTTCGCGGAAAGTTTGCAAATACGGGGATAGGTAATATATATGATAAAGTGATTGGTATCTTATAAGCGGGAGTGAAGAGCATGACAAAAAAATTGAATACTCAGGAATTGCTGGGGCTGATCGATAAAGGTGCGGACATCATCATACCGATTGCCAACGGTGAACCTGTTAAATTGTTGGATATACTGGAAGAACATGCGGACGGGTTGCAGGACGTAAAGATCCATCAGATGCTGGCATTGCGTGAACGCAGCTACATCAAAGGCGAACTGGAGCATTTAAAGCATGTGTCCTACTTCCTGAGCGGCGCCACGCGAAAAGTGTACCAGCAGGCGAAGATGGAATTGGTACCGAATAATTTCCATGAAATTCCGCGTTTATTGAAAAAGACGACTAAAATGTCGATGATCATGACTGTGGCTTCACCAATGGATGAGCATGGTTACTTCACCTTTGGAACCCAGGCGGATTACGTCGCTGAATTTGTCGGCGAAGTTCCGTTCGTACTTGAAGTGAATGAAAACATGCCGAGAACGTATGGCCATAACCATATCCATATCAGCCAAATTGCTGGGTTCGTCGAGCATCACGCGCCATTGTCCGAAGAAAAAGCAGGAAGCATCAGTGATAAGGATCTGATGATTGCGTCTTCGATTATTGAAGATATCAAAGACGGCGATACCCTCCAAATCGGCATCGGTTCGGTGCCGAATGCAGTCATCAGCATGCTGAAAGACCATCGCCACCTCGGCATTCATACGGAAATGCTGCCGGACGGCGTCGTGGATCTGGTAAAAGCGGGAGCGGTCGACGGCACACGCAAATACACCAACCGCGGCAAAGTGATTGCCACTTTCGCCTACGGTTCCCAAAAGCTTTATGATTTTCTCGACAATAACCCGGTCGTGGAATTTCTTCCGGTCAGCACGGTCAACGACCCGCGGGAAATTGCGAAGGAAAAGAATATCGTTTCGATCAATGCAACAACGGAAGTGGATCTTATCGGTCAATGCGCATCTGAAACTGTTGGCGGCAAATACTATTCATCGAGCGGCGGACAAGTGGATTTTTCAAGAGGCGTCCGTTTTGCTGAAAACGGCAAAGGCTATATCTGCATGCCTTCCACGGCCAAAGGGGACACCCTGTCCCGTATCAACCTGCAATTGGCTCCGGGATCAGTCGTTACCACCGGCAAAAACGATGTGGACAATATTGTCACAGAATACGGCGTCGCCCGCCTGCACGGTGTTTCCATTTCTGAGCGCGCCAAGCGCCTGATCGGCATCGCGCATCCGAAATTCCGTGACGAATTGATGTTTGATGCGAAGAAGAACGGAATCATCATTTAGAGGGTGAAGTGTTTCTTCTATATAAATGTGGTTGTATGAAATAACAATATGGAATGAACCGGGGATCGCGTTGCTGATCTCCGGTTTTTTTGTTGTGAGGCGGTAAAGAAGGTTTTGTTCGATGGGAAAATTAAACAATTTTTTCTGAGAATGAGTAGTGAATTGAAACAGAAAGTATTTCAGTGAATTTGGAAAGTATTCGATGTATTTTGGAAATTATCTCCAAATACTAGGAAATATTTTTTGTGACTTTCAAAGTTTGATCCCGTTTTCGGGTTCAAGCCATGCAATTGGCGCGGCTCAAAATCGCAATGGACAGTATTTCATCGATAATGGACAGTATTGGAACTCCAACGGACAGTATTTGAGCCGTAATGGATAGTATGCCCATAAAATGGAAATAAAATCAATTGCCCGTCCCACAACAATCCGTTTACAAAAACAAATACCGCACCAACGGATGGTTTTCGCAAGGCGGAAACCATCCCGGGAACATTCGCGCCAGCGGATGTTCTTTCATCTTTAAGTTACAGTTATAAAATCGGCCGCATTCCAAGGATTTAACCCCTGATTGGCAAAAACCCGGGCGCGGCAGGACCGCCCCCGCCCACTGGTCAGTCCGCTGGCTGCGGGCTGATTTTCTGAACTGCGGAGGAATCCGTCACCTGCCAGGAGGGGTTTACTTTCCCGCTCCCCGCCCATATACTTACTTAGGTAAGTAATTTTTGGGGAGCGGTTTGCATGGAGAATTTATTGTTTCATGAGATTCATCAGAAATCTCGATTGGCTGTCAAAGAAGCCAATGAGGTTCTGAAGGAATTTGAATTATACAGCGCGCAGTGGTCGATCCTGTTTTGCCTGAAGCAATTCGGGCCCATGACGCAAAAAGAAATATGGCAATACCTCAATGTAGAGGCGCCGACTGTGACGAGAACCTTGGCGAAGCTTGAAGAAAGCGGCTGGGCCGGAAGGAAAGAAGGGCCGGACAAACGCCAGCGCATCGCCTGTCTGACACCGAAGGCAGAAGCGAAAGTCACGGAAATCGAACAGCGGATCACCGGACTTGAAGACGGCATGCTGGCGGATTTGACGAAGGAAGAGCAAGAACAACTGAAGGGCTTGCTGAAAAAGATCAAATCACCTGCCCGGACTGAAAAGGATGTACAGAATGGTTGAGAAAAGCCTCATTTGGACAAAAAGCTTCATCAATATATCGGTCAGCACTTTTTTTATATTCACCGTATTTTATGCGTTACTGACGTATATTCCACTTTATGTACTGGAGGACTTGGACGGAACGGTGACTGAAGGAGGATTGGCGACATCTGTATTCCTGGTGAGTGCCATCCTCATGCGTTTTTTTGCCGGCATGATCCTGGATAAGTTCGGCAATAAGGAAGTGCTTGTTTTTTCGGTGCTGATGTTCACCGTCAGCACCGTTCTGTATATTTTCGTGGGAACCCTGACGGCGCTCCTGCTGCTGCGTTTCTTCCATGGAATCTGGTTCAGCCTGTTGACGACAGTCGCAGGAGCGATTGCCGCAGACATCATTCCGCCGGAGCGGCGGGGTGAAGGGATGGGCTATTATGCGATTGCGATGAATCTTGCGGTCGTTGCCGGTCCATTCATTGCACTGACTCTGCAGCCATTTACTGATTCAAAAATAATATTTATTGTGTTCAGTATAATCATGGCCATCGGTTTTATTTGCGTGCTGTTCGTTAAGGTGCAAAAATTCCCTCGGGAAATGGCCGTCCGGCGTAAACTTTCCATCAGCAATTTCCTGGAAACGAAGAGCATGCCGATTGCCAGTGTCGGGTTTCTCATTTCATTTGCATATGCGAGCATCATCACTTTTATCTCTGTTTATGCCGATTCACTCGGCCTGTTGCAGACAGCCAGCTTTTTCTTTGTCGTTTATGCAGTCTCCATGCTGCTTGTCCGGCCGTTCACCGGCAGGATCTTTGATGCGAAGGGACCGGATTACGTCATCATCCCTTCGCTCATCCTTTTCGCGCTTGGCTTATTGATGCTCAGTTACACCGAATCATCCTGGATGCTCCTGGTATCCGGTGCACTGATTGGATTGGGCTATGGCACCTTGTTGCCAAGCTTTCAAACACTGGCAATCCAGGCTGCAGAAAAGCACAGGAGTGCGTATGCCACAGGCACGTTTTTCGCTTTTTATGACAGCGGCATTGCAATCGGCGCAGTTTCTCTTGGCATGATAGTGGGATTTCTTGGCTATTCGGGTCTGTACTTGTTTCTTGCAGTTTTTATTCTGCTGACCGGCATTTATTATAAATGGCTCAGTTCGATAACTCCCGATTCCCGAAAATCCTGAACCGGGAATAACTTTGTCAAATGAGGATTATGCATTATACTTAAAGGATAGACTGCAATCAAAAGGGGTTTTCAGTATCCATGGAACAAAAGAGCACGGAATTATACAATTATATAATTGGAAATAAAGAGCTGATGACAAAAGAGTGGCTCGCCAGCCGCAAAAAGAATGACGGTTCCATGTACTCCAGTAATGTGTCTCCGCAAATCGAGGAGCAATTGAAAAGCCAGAACGATGCGTTCATCGTGGCAGTGACTTCCGTATTCATAAGCGAGGAAGAAGATTTCCTGCAAGCTTTGGAAAATTGGGTTGAAACGATTGCGACGGCCAGAGCACGCCAGGCGGTGCCGTTGCATGAAGTGATTGCACAAATTCGCGTATTCCGCGGCATCTACTGGGGCTACGTGCGCAAATTTTTCCAGGAGGACAATGACGCGAACAGCGAGGATGCGTTAAACTGGGCCGAAGTGTTGAACGACTCATTCGATTACATCATCGAACGGTTCGCCATCCGCCATTACGAAGCCGATCAGCAAATGCTGGAAAACCAGAAACAGATGATTTATGAATTGAGCAGCCCGGTCATCCCGATTAAAAAAGGGGTCGGCATCCTGCCGTTGGTGGGGGATATTGACACCCACCGCGCGAAAATCATCCTGGAAACAGCACTTGAGCAAAGCATCAAGCAACAACTGGATACGCTCTATATCGATTTGTCGGCAGTGGCTATCATCGATACGATGGTCGCGCAGCAGATTTTCCAGGTGATGACGTCCCTGAAGATCATTGGCGTCCAGTCGGTCCTTTCGGGCATAAGACCCGAAATCGCACAAACGGCCATCACACTTGGCATCGATTTCAAAGACATCAAAGTTCATGCCAACCTCATGCGTGCATTGGAAAAATTGACGTAAAAATAAAACCAGCGGCTAAGTAAAACCAGCCGCTGGTTTTTTCATGTTTCATTTAAATAACAGTTTTTCGATTTCACAGCACATAAAAGTAAACCGCGAGAAAGTGGCACAGGCTGCCCAGCAGGATGAAGATATGGAAAATCTCATGAAAGCCGGCATATTTGAATGACAGGAAATTCGGCTTTATGGCGTAAATGATTCCGCCGACTGTATACATGATGCCACCGCCTATCAATAGCGCCAAGCCGATTGCCGAAAGGTTTTCAGCGAGCGGCACCACTGCAAAAACGATAATCCAGCCCATGACGATGTAAATCGCGGTGGACAGCCAGCGCGGCGAGTGGAACCACACCATTTTAAAGAGGATGCCGCTGATTCCGAGTGCGGCGACCAGGATGAAAACGGCCCAGCCGAGTGTGCCGTCGAGTGCGATCAGGCAAAACGGGGCATAAGATCCGGCAATCAGCAGGAAAATCATCGAATGGTCCAGTTTCCGCAGGAACGCGATGGTCTCGACCTTTGCTTTGGCTGAATGGTAAACGGTCGATGCCGTGTACAAGGCAATCAGGCTGACGCCAAAAATGACAACCGCCACAATATGGACCGCCTGCATGTTTTCGACACTCGCTTTGATGACCATTGCAAGGAGCGCTGCGACAGACAGGACAGCTCCGATGAGATGGGATATGGCGTTAAAGGGCTCTCTGAAATATAGCTGCATGTGAATATCTCCTCTGTTTTACGTAGTTATTGAAACTACTTATAATAATATAGATAGTTATTTATGTAGTCAAGCTTGGCGAATTTGCAATCATGGTATAAAATTAAGAGAATAGTTTTACTGAGGAGGAATGTTTACATGGCGGATATCCAGGAGATAATCGACAGGCTGGCTTTGGATAAACAGATTCCGGTGGAAGAAATTCCGAAAATCGATTTATACATTGACCAGGTCATACAATTATTCGACACCGGATTTTCAGAAATGAAGAGAAATCCGGAAGATAAGATCCTGACCAAAACGATGATCAACAATTACGCCAAAGGCAAATTGTTTTTTCCGGTCAGCAATAAGAAATATTCCCGAAATCATGTCATGTTAATCAGCCTGATTTATCAGATGAAAAGCGCCTTGTCTATTAACGACGTGAAACAGGTTCTTGCCGGCATCAATGACAAGGCGGCGCAAAAAGAAATCGACCTCAGCAGCTTTTATGAAAGCTATTTGGAAGTTCAGCGCTCCAACGATGAATTGTTCAAAGGGAATCTCGAACAGCAGCTCAGCAGAACTGAAGCGGAATCTGCCGGGTTCGGGAAAGACCGCGAAGAAATTGAAAAGGTGCTCCTCATCGCTTCGCTCGTCCATATGAGCAACCTTTACAGAAGAGCAGCAGAAATGCTGGTCGATGAGATGGCGGAAGGGAAAGAGGCCTGATGGTGAAAATATTGATAGATGCAGACGGCTGTCCGGTAGTGGATCAGACTATCATTGCAGCCCGCAGGTTTAAATTGGATGTGATCCTGCTATGTGATACATCACATGAAATGTACAGGGAAGGCGCTGAGACGGTCACTGTTTCCAAGGGGCCGGACGCCGTCGATTTTGTGCTGGTCAACCGGGTGAAAAAAGGGGATGTTGTCGTCACGCAGGATTACGGCCTGGCTGCCATGGTTCTGGCGAAGCAGGGCTACCCGATCGATCAGAACGGCCGGCTCTATTCGGAAGAGAACATTGATCAGCTTCTGCACGGCCGCCATGTTGCCAAAAAAATCCGGCAGGGCGGCGGCCGCATGAAAGGGCCGAAAAAGCGCAAACCGGAAGACAATGAAAAATTTACGGCAAACCTTATGGATTTAATCGAAAAAATAGCTGGGAACTAAAAGATGGAAACGGTCCGCAAGGGCTGTTCCGTCGTTTTTTTATTTCCGGGTTCGATGGATAAGGAGTAAACTTCTTGCGAAAGGGAATAATGTAAAAAATTAAGAAAATTATCTGAAAGGGGATTGGCATGCAAAAAATATTGGTGGTTGTGACAAATAATTCGAGACTCGGGGAGAATGGCAAAAAGACAGGGTTATGGCTCAGGGAACTCACGGACTTTTATCATGAAGTAAAAGACAGGTATGGGGTGGATATTGTCAGCACAGCGGCAGACCGGGTGCCGATTGATCCGAGAAGCCTGGTGGCAGCTGTAACGCATAAACAGACACGCCATTATTATATGGATGACGATTTTATGGTGCAATTGAAAAAGCCCTTGGTACCCGAACAGGTAGACGCCGAAAATTATGCGGCGATCTACTTTACTGGCGGCCATGGGACGATGATGGATTTTCCGGATAATACGGCATTGCAGGAATTGACGCGTGATATTTATGAGCAGGGCGGTTATGTTTCGGCTGTCTGCCACGGCCCAAGCGGTTTGCAGAATGTTCGGCTGTCAAACGGCAGGTTGTTGTTGGCGGGTCATGTCGTAACCGGTTTTTCGGATACGGAAGAGAAGGCGGCGGGAATGTTCAAGCACATTCCGTTCTCGCTGGAACAGATCTTGAAAGATCGCGGCGGGCTGTATAAAAAAGCTTCCGTCCCCATGGCCGCCTGCACAGTCGTCTCAGGCAGGCTGGTGACCGGACAGAATCCGGCTTCTGCCAGAGGTGTCGCCCTTAAGTTGCTGGATCAGCTTGAGGCGACGAAACAAGTTTAAAGGGAAAGGAGCTCATGTAATGTCCGTCATTCGAAAAGTGGTAACAGAAAACGCTCCATATCACGTCGATCAAAAGGAAATTGTCCAAGTCGTCAGAAGTTTATTTGGTGAACATTTCAGTGATATCGAAAGGCTGCTGCGGGTTTTTGGAAATGGCCAGATTGAAGGACGATACTTTGCGGCGCCACTGGAATGGTTCGAGAGAGAAAGAGGATTGGAAGAAAAGAACCGTCTATATATAGAAGAAGCTGTACGCATGGGCAGCCGGGCAGTGGAGCGGTGTCTGAGCGAAAGTGGAACAGCTATGGATGAAATCGATGCTTTCATCTTCGTGTCCAGTTCCGGCATGTCGACGCCAACGATAGACGCCAGGATCATGAATGAATTGAAGATGCCTCCGCATATCAAACGTTTGCCGATTTGGGGTCTCGGTTGTGCTGGCGGCGCAGCGGGTCTTAGCAGGGCTCATGATTATTGCAGAGCTTACCCGGATGCCAAAGTGCTCGTTCTGTGTATCGAATTGTGCAGCCTGACATTTCAGCGCTCCGATCTTTCCAAAAGCAATTTGATCGGCACTTCCTTATTCTCGGACGGCTCGGCTTGTGCGCTGGTTGCCGGTGAACAGGCAGCTGGAGATAGTACAGGTTTTTTTATCCATGATACCCAATCAACTTTGATGGCCGATTCGGAAGATGTGATGGGATGGGATGTGAAAGATGACGGGCTGCACGTCGTTTTCTCACGCGATATCCCCCGGATCATTGAAAGTTGGTTGAAGCCGAACTTAGATCAATTTCTGGAAAAACTGGGTCGAAAACCGGAAGATATCCAGCATTTCATTGCCCATCCGGGAGGAAAGAAGGTTTTAGCCGCCTATGAAAAATCATTGGCCATTGGTGCAGAAAAAACTGAAAATGCCAGAAATATATTAAGGGGTTTCGGCAACATGTCTTCTCCCACCGTGTTATATGTATTGAAGGAATTTATGGAGCAACAGCCGAAACCTGGAGAGCAAGGTATTTTGACTGCACTTGGTCCAGGTTTCAGTTCAGAGATGCTATGGGTAGAGTGGAGGGAAAAGAGTGGATGAGAGGATTCTTTTATATCTTATTCATCTTTGTCATCCTGCAGAGACTGGCGGAGATGGCATACGCTAAATCCAATGAAAAGCGAATGAAAAAAGAAGGAGCAATCGAATCGGGGGCAGCACATTACAAATGGATTGTGCTTCTCCACCTGCTTTTCTTTATCGCTTTGCTTATCGAAGTGCTTTTCTTTGAACTTTTAAACAACCGCTTATGGTGGATATTCCTGATTATTTTTGTCATAGCACAAATTCTGCGAATTTGGGCATTAGCCTCATTGGGCCGTTTTTGGAATACCAAAATCCTGATCCTACCAGGAGCGAAAAAAGTCCGGAAAGGGCCTTATCGCTGGTTTCCACATCCCAATTATATTGTTGTTGCACTCGAAATTGCTTCTTTGCCGCTGATTTTTGGAGCCTGGCGAACAGCCTTAGTCTTCACAGCAGCAAATGCATTATTGTTGCTGTTTGTCCGTATTCCGGCTGAAGAAGAGGCGCTTCGGAAAATGGAAAGCTGAGAAACTGTATGAAAAATCTTCAATTTTCCTAGTTAAATCTATGATTTAAGGGTATACAACATTATATGGCATGAAATTCAGTTTCTATTTGGAGGGATTCGATGAAGAAATCAACGGTGGTTACAGTATTAAGCAGTGCCTTCGCGGCGATTGCAGGCATATTCGTTTATAAGTCCTATCAGGAAAAAGCGAAGCAGGAAGCTTTGGAGAAGGACGTAGATATGCACAACAGCAGGGAAATAGACCAGCGTGAAAGTGTTGAGGCAGATGTAGATTCTGCTGAAAAGGGGCTGACTCAATTGGATTCGGCTTATCGGGATGAATGGCAGGCAAATGCATTCCCCCAAACCCACAGGGAATTGGATGAATTGGAAAAAGATAAATAATATGTAAATTTTTCAGGGCGAAAGCGGAGAGAAATCTTGCTTTCGCTCTTTTTGCCGAATTAATTTAATGGAAGGAGAGAAATCGTTTGTGGATCAGAAAGCCGTTCTTTGAATATGCTGCAGGTGCAATACTGATTTTGATCATTGTATTTTTCCTCGGAAAAATTGATTACGCACTATGGCCATTCAAGGTCATCATCGCAACACTTTTTACACCTATTTTGATTGCAGGTTTGTTTTATTATCTTTTGCGTCCATTGGTTAATCTGCTGAGGCGCTATGTTCCGAAATTGGCTGGCATAGCCATTGTATTTACCATCATTGCACTTATTTTTGCACTTGGTGTTTATGTATTCGGTCCTACCATTCAAGAGCAAGTGGAAAGTTTCCTGGAATTGGCACCTGAAAAAGTCGAGGAAGTGACTGAGGAATCCGAAACTGCAATGGCGAATTTTGAATTTATGGGTATCGAGGGTTCAGAAATTCGAGCGAGAGCATTGTCTTATATCCAATCCATTTCTGATGGACTTGTCGATAATGTTACCAGTATCTTATCCGCATTAATGAACATTGCAGTCGTCATTATCGTCGTGCCATTCATTCTTTTCTTCTTATTGAAGGATGATGAAAAACTGGTTCCGCATATCACAAAATACCTGTCCGAAGAGCATAAGCCGGAAGGACGGAAATTATTGAAGGATGTAGATACTACATTATCCACCTATATTGTCGGCCAAGTGTTGGTGGCGATGACAGTCGGTGTGCTGATGTACATCGGCTATTTGATCATCGGGTTGGAGTACGCGTTGACTTTGGCCATTTTTGCGATGTTCCTGATCATCATTCCTTTTTTGGGTCCGCTTCTCGGCATTATTCCTGCCATATTTGTAGCTCTTGTGAATGGTGAGCCCTTTATGGTTGTCAAAATTGTAATCGTTCTTTTGGTTGTCCAGCAATTGGAAGGTAATCTCATTACACCGAATATTATGGGAAACCGGCTAAATATTCACCCGTTGACGATTATATTATTGTTGATGATCGCGGCAGCCCTCTATGGCTTTATCGGACTGCTGATTGCTATTCCGCTCTATGCCGTATTAAAAACATTAATCCACAATTTCCGGCTATTCATCCGATTAAGGAAGAAGCGCGAGGTTGCTGAAAATTCCGATTGAATTTATAGAGAAATAGGATAACTTTATTATGTTTTAGAAAATTATGATATATTAGATATGTACTTACTTTTCACAAAGGGGGAAATATAATGAAAAAGTTTGGTTTTATCACGATGCTTTTAGCATTGATGCTGTTCATGGCGGCATGCGGATCTGACGAAGATACTTCTTCGGGGGATGGAGAAAGCGGCAGTGAAGAAGAAGTGTATCAAGTAGGAATTGATACGACTTACCCGCCGTTCGAGTATGAAGTTGACGGTGAATATACAGGAATTGATATTGACTTGATCAATGCGATTGCTGAAGACCAGGGATTCGAAATTGAATTCAATCCAATGGACTTCGGCGGGATCATTCCGGCTTTACAGGCTGGGCAATTGGATATTGCAATTGCTGGTATGAGTATTACAGATGAGCGAAAAGAAGTCGTGGATTTTTCTGATCCCTATTTCGATGCAGGTCTGTCTCTTGTTGTAAGCTCAGACAACGAGGAAATTACATCGCTTGAAGATCTCGAAGGCAAGACAATTGCAGTGAAGAGCGGCACGACCGGCGCTCAATTTGCACGTGACAATCAAGAAGAATACGGTTACGAAATTGCCCAGTTTGAAGACAGCCCTGCCATGTTCCAGGAAGTTTCAAATGGCAATGCCGATGCATTGATGGAAGATTATCCGGTAATCGCTTATGCCATTGCTGAAAGTGAACTTGAGCTGAAAACCGTTGGAGATCGTTTGACGGGTGACCAATATGGTATTGCCGTGCTGAAAGGCGAAAATGCTGAATTACTGGAAAAAATTAATGCAGGACTTCAGTCATTGCGTGACAGCGGAGAATACGATGAGATTCTCAACAAGTACATTGCTGAATAAAAAATAGCATGCAGCGCGCAGATGCGCGCTGCATTTTTTATGGAAAGAGGTTATGTGAATGGATGCGATGATAAATGCCTTGCCGTATTTACTGGAAGGCCTGCAAATTACACTTTATATTTTCTTTATCGCCATTATTTTCGGATTTCTGATTGGACTGCTTATGGCTTTACTGCGCTTGTCGCCTTTCAAAATATTGAACTGGATTTCCAAGATTTTTGTCGATGCCATTCGGGGTACACCATTTATCGTTCAATTGTTTTTCATTTACTTTGGTTTGAACTCATTTGAATACCTGTCGATGGATAACACTACGGCGGGCATTGTGACCGTGGCAATCAATGCAGGGGCGTATTTTTCTGAAATCATCCGTGCCGGTATCCAGTCAATCGACAAAGGGCAAACGGAAGCGGCGCGTTCACTTGGTTTGAATTCGACACAAAACATGCGCCACATTGTTTTGCCGCAGGCGTTCAGACGGATGCTGCCGACTTTCACCAACCAGGCGATTATTTCGTTGAAAGATACCTCGCTCCTGTCGGTAATCGGCGTAGCTGATTTAACACAGGAAGGCCGGATTCAAGCGAGTGCGACTTTCCAGGCCTTTGAAATCTACTTGCTTCTTGGTATTATTTACTTCATCGTCATATACTTGCTCTCCATGCTGGCGAGCTTTGTAGAAAGGAAGTTTGTATTGCGATGACTATGATCAGAGTCGAAAACCTAAAAAAATCATTCGGTGATCTTGAAGTTATTAAAGACATGAGTACAGTGGTCGAAGAAAAAGAAGTCATTTGTGTAATCGGTCCGTCCGGTTCGGGAAAAAGTACGTTTCTTCGCTGTCTGAACCGGCTGGAAGAGATTACGGACGGACACGTATATATTGAAGGCGTGGATATTACCGACCCGAAAAATAATATCAATAAAATCCGACAGGACGTCGGTATGGTATTCCAGCAATTCAATCTGTTTCCACATAAAACGGTGATGCAGAATGTAACGCTGGCACCTATGAAACTCAAAGGATTGGACAAGGCCGCTGCCGAGAAAAAAGCGTACGAGTTACTCGACAAGGTAGGATTGCGTGAGAAAGCTCAAGCATATCCAGGCGAACTTTCGGGTGGACAAAAGCAGCGTGTCGCCATCGCGCGGGCACTTGCAATGGATCCAAAGATCATGCTGTTTGATGAACCGACATCGGCGCTTGACCCTGAAATGGTCGGCGATGTGCTGGATGTTATGAAGGAACTTGCCCGGGAAGGCATGACGATGGTGGTTGTAACCCACGAAATGGGCTTCGCTGCTGAAATGGGTGATCGCGTCCTGTTTATCGATGGCGGTTTTATCGTGGAAGAAAATGTTCCGAAGGAATTATTCGGCAATCCGCAGCACGAACGGACGAAAGCATTCTTGAGTAAAATTTTATAGAAAGAAAAAGCTCCTTACCGAATTTCGGCAAGGAGCTTTTTTCTTTCTTATCGATGTCTAGACTCCGACGGCCCAACTCTTCGGGTCATAAGCCACTTTGGCTATGCGGCTGAAAAGACGCCGCTTCGCCAAATCGTCCAAACCCTTATTGCTCCTGCATCGCTGCGCTAGCTTCGTCGCAAAGAGATGTCCCAAATTGCATTTGGTCCATCTCTTGCCTTTCAGAGTTAAACGGGCGCTTGCGCTTTTTGTTGTCCAGACTCCAGCGGCCCAGCTCTTCGGGTCATAAGGCAGCCCAGCTGCGCGGCCGAGGCCACTTCGCTGGTCTGTCAAAAACCTTATTGCTCCTGCATCGCTTCGCTAGCTTCGTCGCAAAGAGATGGACCAAATTACATTTGGTCCATCTCTTGCCTTACAGAGCTTAACGGGCGCTTGCGCTTTTCTTATTCTTCGTCAAACACATGTACTTTCGTCATTTTGTCGCCGTTTTTCATTGCTTTGGCAGTTTCGAGGCCTGAAGTGACCTGGCCGAAAACTGTATGCACGCCGTCAAGATGCGGTTGTGGTGCATGAACGATAAAGAACTGGCTTGAGCCTGTGTCTTTGCCTGCGTGTGCCATTGAAAGACTGCCAGCCTGGTGTTTATGCGGGTTGCCTTCAGTTTCACATTTGATTGTTTTGCCGCTGCCGCCAGCGCCAGTTCCTGTAGGATCGCCGCCTTGGCTGACGAAGCCTGGAATTACACGGTGGAATGTAACGTCGTTATAGAAACCGGAGTTTGCCAGTTCCTCAAAGTTTGCTGCTGTGTTCGGTGCTTCATTCGGAAAAAGCTCGAATTCGATGATTTCGCCGTTTTCCATGTGGATGTGGCCTTTTTTCGCCATATATAACATCTCCTTTTCGGTTTGTTCATTTTCAAGTATAGCGATTTTGATGAGCTGTGTATAATGATTCGACGGTTTACAGCGCTTTCAGCAAGCCACCGTCGACCACCAGCGATTGTCCGGTCATATAGGAGTTGGCAGAAGAAGCAAGAAAAACCAGGATTTTCGCGAATTCCTCTGGTTGTCCCATGCGTCCTCTCGGAATTTGCTTTTCTGTATTTTCAACCACTTGTTCAACTGTCAGGTTCTGCTTGTCAGCGGCAACCTGGTTGAGTTCAGCAACGCGGTCGGTCGCAATTTTGCCGGGGCCGACTGTATTGACAAGAATGTTGTCTTCTGCCACTTCGCGTGCCAGTGTCTTTGCAAATCCGACCATTCCGGCGCGGAACGTGTTGGACAGGATCAGTCCGTCCAGCACTTCTTTAGTCGAAGAGGAAGAGACATTGATGATGCGGCCGAATTGCTGTTCTTTCATATAAGGCAGGACTGCGCGCGAAGCACGGATATAACTTAGAAGGTTTTGGTCGAAAGCCTGGTACCAGTCTTCATCCGTTACGCCATCAAAACCGCCGGCTTTCGGTCCACCCGTATTGTTGATCAATACATCGACACGGCCCGCCTTTTCAGCGACAAAAGAAAAGAACTTCGAAATATCCTGGTCGCTTGTCATATCACATGATTTATAAAATACCTGATCATTGCCGGATTCTTTTTTAATGTCTTCTGCCGTCTGCTGCAGCTTTTCTTCGCTGCGGCTGGAAATAAAGACGATTGCCCCTTCTTTGGCAAACTCCATCGCTGTCGCTTTGCCGAGGCCTTTGCTGGAAGCCATAACCGCTACTACTTTATCCTTTAACCCTAAATCCATCCAAATTCACCCTTTCAGTTTTTTCTGCCTTTTCCAGTTTACCGAAAGGCGGCACATATTGCAGTCCCGGAGTGCTTGGGTTCTGAATTTTCTTAGTGTCCAGACTTCAGCGGCCCATCTCTCCCCATTGCTTTTCGAATTAAATCGGTCAATAGTCCAATGGCGTGAAATAGGATAAAATATGATAGGATATATATATTGATATTAATGGGAGTGTTTTAAATGGAAGAACGCGAAATTTTTGATATTACAATTATCGGCGGCGGGCCAACAGGCTTGTTTGCTTCCTTTTACGGCGGAATGCGAAAGATGAAGGTTAAGATTTTGGACAGCCTGCCCCAGCTTGGCGGCCAGTTGACAGAGCTTTATCCTGATAAATATATTTACGATGTCGGCGGTTTTCCGAAAGTGCTGGCGAAAGATCTGGTGGACAATCTGACAGTTCAGGCGAATTACGGCGATCCGACAATTTGTTTGGAAGAAACCGTATCAGCAGCTGAACGCCAAGGTGACCATTTTGTCATCCGTACGGATAAAGGTGAGCACTACTCGAAAACGATTCTATTGACTGCGGGAGTCGGGGCTTTCCAGCCGCGCAAACTGGCAGTTCAAGGCATTGAAGGGTTTGAAGGGAAGACGCTGCATTACGGTGTAAAAGATCTTACAATGTTCAGCGGTAAGAAAGTTGTCGTTCTTGGCGGCGGAGATTCGGCCGTGGACTGGGCAATGATGCTGGAAAATGTAGCCGATCACGTAACATTGAGCCATCGCCGCGAAAAAATGACGGCCCACGAAGCCAATGTGGACACAATGATGGCTTCAACTGTAACTGTCAAGAAACCCTTTGGCGTCCAGGAACTGGTCGGCGAAAACGGCGAGATTCGTGAATTGGTGCTGATTGATAAAGAAGGCACCGAAGAGCGCCTTGAAGTTGATCATGTCATCGTCAACTACGGAAATATTACGTCGCTTGGACCGTTGAAAGAATGGGGCCTAGAGATGGAGAAAAACTCCGTGGTCGTCAACTCCAAAATGGAGACGAGCATCGAAGGCATCTATGCTGCCGGAGACGTCGCGACTTACGAAGGAAAAGTGAAATTGATCGCAGTAGGCTTTGGTGAAGCCCCAACCGCTATCAACAACGCGAAAGCGTATCTCGATCCAAAGTCGAAAGTTCAGCCGCTTCACAGCACAAGCGTATTCAAGTAACCAGAAGCAATTCCGTTTTAATAACGGAATTGCTCTTTATGTTGGAGAGGTTTTGGACAAGAATGATTGCTGTTTAGAAAACTGTTTTCTACTTGCTGGAATAAATTGGAAGAAAAATAATGGCTTATGTACCAAGGCTTTGGATTTGATTGAAAATAACCGTTGCGCTCATAAAACCTGTTTTGCCGATCATAAACGCATGAATGCCGATCATAAAAGTGCAAATGGCGATCATAAAACACGATTTGCCGATCATAAATCGCGGTCACATCATTTTCAATGCGCAGGTGAATAAAACTTGGATTTATTTTCCACGCAAAACTAACTGAATCGATATAAAATCTCTTCTTTATAAGATAATAAAGGTAGAACTGTATTCATAATTCAAAGCCAGAGCAAAATTGGCATAAAGGATGGTCTGAATGGGGAAATTGTTTTTTTACAGTGACCAGGTGAGGGGAACGCCAGGAAATGAGCGATTGGACCAGCTGCTGCTGGAGGGTTTGGATCCTGAAAAGCTCAAGATAGCCTACATTCCTTCTACGGAAGACAGGGACAAAACTTATTTCAAGCTGAAAGCGCAATATTACAGCCACTATGGCATTCGGGAGATGATGTTTTTTGATCTGTTCAGTGAGTATGATCCCGCACAAATGGAGCCATTGCTGAAATGTGACATCATCCACCTTTCATCAGGAAATCCGATTGAACTTCGTAAAGCTTTGGAACACAGGGGGATGGATGAACTGTTGCGTGAGTATTTCAATCATGGTGGAACTTTAGTGGGAGTCAGCGCCGGCGCTGTGCAATTTGGCAAATCCGCGAAATTGTTTCAACTGTTTATCGGAGATTCCGGTGAAAAGATAAACGCTTTGCAAATGGTTGATTTCGATTTTTTGCCTCATTACAACAGATGGGATGAGGCATACAAAAAGAAAGTACGCGCGTATGCCGAAACAAGCGGTACCACGGTATATGCCGGCAATGACGGCGATGGCCTGATTGTGGATAACGGCAAAATCCAACTGATCGGCGATATCACTGTTATTAACGGGAATCAAAACTAAAGGTTGTTAATGCAAAAGAAAAAGCATTTCCGCTTCGGCAGCGGGAATGCTTTTTTTTATTGTCTTCTAACTCTTTTGGTTTTAGTGACCACCGGATCCAGCGACGCGGCCTTAAAGAACGCAACCCCCATCAGTATGACCACGACAGAAAACGGCAGGGCGGCAATGATCAGGGTATTCTGCAATCCCTGGGTTCCACCGGAATAGATGACGATGGCGGCTACCGCTGACTGGATAAGTCCCCAGGTGATTTTTACGAGGTTCGGCGGATTGATCATGCCGCCGGTCGTTTGCATACCCCACACGAAAGTGGCCGAGTCCGCAGAAGTGATAAAGAAGATGGCCACTACGAACAGGGTCATGATCGACATCAAAGTTCCGAGCGGATAATTCTGCAAAACACCGAAAGTTGCGGTTTCCAGGCCAGGCAGAAACGATGAAATAGAAATTTTTCATGCGGCAAGTCGACCGGGGGATGAAAAGTGGAGAATGAAGCTTTGCTTTATAATTTGGTTTAGCCTGTTTTCCTCATAAATAAACGCAGATAGCGAAAAAGCCGGCTGGATTTCTGCGGATTTTTTTCGGAAACAGAATAAATAGTTATATTACAGAGTGTAATATATATCACTTTCACGTAACGTAATTGTTAAATTACAACTGTCGTTTTGTCATTGTCCTGAAATGTTCAGGTGTTATAGTATGTCTTGTGTTAGTGAAAAGGAGGAATTTCATTTATGAAAAAGCAAATCGTTACACTAACTGCAATCGCAGCTCTTAGTGTAGGCGCGGCAACAACTGCAAGCGCTGATTCAACGTATACAGTCAAATCCGGTGATACTCTGTGGGGCATCTCACAAGAAAAAAATGTGTCTGTTAGTGAGTTGAAAGGTTGGAACGACCTTTCGTCAGATCTTATTTTCCCGAAACAACAGCTTAGCGTAGGGGAAGCAAAAGAAGAAGCAGCAGCAGAGAAATCATCTTATACAGTAAAAAGCGGTGATACGCTATATCGTATCGCAGTAAGCAACAAAATCTCATTGGACGAGTTGATGAGCTGGAACGGCATCACTGGGCATTTGATCTATCCTGGTGACAAATTGGTAGTCAGCGGCGGAACAGCAGTTTCAGCTCCAAAAGCACCGGCAGCATCTACAACACCAACATCAGCACCAGCACCGGCACCTGCTCAGTCAACTGCACCGGCCCAAACTTCAGCACCGGCACCATCATCACAATCCGGTAAAGAAATGACGGTATCAGCAACAGCTTACACAGCATTTTGCGTTGGATGTTCAGGAACTACGTATACAGGAATTGACCTGCGTGCGAATCCGAACCAAAAAGTAATTGCAGTAGACCCTACAGTAATCCCGCTTGGATCTAAAGTATGGGTTGAAGGCTACGGCGTAGCTATCGCTGGAGACATTGGCGGAGCTATCAAAGGCAACAAAATTGATGTATTCATCCCATCACAAGAAGCAGCTCTTCAATGGGGCCGTAAAAACGTAACAATCAAAATCCTAGAATAGAATAAACCAGCTACAAAGCCGAGGTGACCATTCCCTTGGCCTTTTTTTATGGAAAAAATAAAGAATCACTAATCAGCATCAACATTATTTATAAGAATATTCCGAAAATAAGTGGAAATCGGCTGCTTACTTCTATAAACTGAGAGAGAACAAGCTTGTAACACCAGTAGAATCCGTTAATGGGAAAAATATGGACCATAGGAGGATGCAGCATGCCGATGAACATTAAAGTGATTGATGATCTGAGTAAAGTGGATGTTTCGAAATTGGTGGAAGAAAGTGAAGCGGAAGGATACAGGTTTCTGCGACGACTGGTCACTCAGTACGAAGATGGGACCAACACATTCGATAAAGCAGGGGAAGTACTTTACGGAGTTTGGGATCATACGGGGGAATTGGTGGCAATCGGCGGATTGAACAGGGATCCATACTCGGATAAAAGCGGAGTCGGCCGTTTGCGCAGATTTTATATTTCCGAACATGTCCGCCGGCAAGGGATTGGGACGAAGTTATTAAGAGAGATTTTAAAATACGGAAAAGACCATTTCAATGAAATTGTCGTCCGGACTGATTCTTCTGCAGCGGATGCTTTTTACAGGGCAAACGGGTTTTCCGCTGACCTGGGCATGCCCGATGCTTCACACCATATTACTCTCAACAAGGATCTTTCAAAAACAGCAAAATAAAATTCCGGCTGCCGAGAAGTTTTCGGCAGCTTTTTTAACGTTAAAGAATTATTTTGATGACAATCGCCGGATTACGGAAAAATATGGTATCTTGAAAAAAGAACAGCATCCGAATACTTTTCGGTTAATAAAATCTTCAGCGGGCAATAAAAATCTATTTCCGCACTGAAAAAACGAGTTGGGAGAGATTTGATGGAAATGTCTAATTGGAAAGGTGCAGCAGCTGTCTGCATCAACGACCAGAGCGAGGTATTGATGATATTGCAGGGGCCGCCGGACGAGGAAAAGAAATGGGGGTTGCCGGCAGGGCCGCCGGAAGGGGATGAAACGCTCGAACAAAGCTGCATCCGTGAATTTGCTGAAGTAACAGGTCTCGAAGCCCGAATTCTCAGACACGCCGGAATCAAAAAAGACAGCTACGATAATGCAGATGTTGCAGTGGAGCTGCATTATTTCCTGGTGGAAGTTGTCGGGGGACAGCTTGCGGTACCGGAAGAAGATCCCTGGATCCGTGAAATTGTCTGGCAACCCGTCGCAAAACTGGACGGGTTGGATCTGGCTGATCCGGGAGAAGCGGAACTGATCAGCTCACTGCTGGAAAATTAGAGATCAAACACGGGGGATGGGAATGGTGGAAAAGTTTGGAAGGGTAATGCAGGCAATTTTTTATTTTGTGTTATTTTTTGGTGTAATAGGAATTCCAGTTCTGCTTTATGTTTTACTGAGCGGAGCTTTTCATTTAATCGGACTTGTAATCGCAGGGATTTTCACCTTGTGGCTGCTGTATCTTTTTGTGGATATCGACTTGTACAAAAAACAGAACGGCAAAAAAATTGCGTCGGGAATCATTGTGTTGTGTTTATTGATCGGCGCTTCGTTCTCTGTTCCTCATTATTACAAGCAAAGTTTCGCACAAGTTGACGGGGAAGTGAACCTCGAAGACTACCAACCGTTTACGGACAGCGAAAAATTGGCGCGGCTGAATTCAACGGCAAGTTTCAAAATAGAACATGACTTGCCAAAATTGGATGGGGCAACGGCACTTTATCCGCTGTATGCCGCTTTTGTGGAAGCGGTTTATCCTGCGGGCGATTACCCTTCTTATGATCCTGTTAACAGCGATGTGGTTTCAACGACGACCCGCGAGGCGTATGACCGTCTTTTGGCGGGCAAAACCGACATTATCTTCGTGGCCGGCCCTTCAGCCGGCCATCAGAAAACTGCTGAAGCGAGAGGCATTGAGTTGGAAATGACACCGATTGGCCGTGAAGCCTTCGTTTTTTTCGTCAACTCGCGAAATGTAGTAGATGATTTGAGCAGCGATGAAATCAAAAATATCTATGCCGGTGAAGTCACGAATTGGTCGGATGTCGGAGGTAAGAATGACGAGATTCGGGCCTTCCAGCGTCCGGTTGACAGCGGAAGCCAGACTACGTTCATCAAGTTCATGGAGGAAACGCCGATTCAGGAGCCGGAAATTGAAGAAATGGCCTCCGGAATGGGCGGCATCATCAGTGAAGTGGCCAGCTACAGAAATTACAAAAATGCCATCGGCTATACATTCCGTTTTTTCTCGGTGGAAATGGTACAAAACGACAAGATAAAATTGTTGGCAGTCGATGGAGTAGAACCTTCCATCGAAACAATCCGTTCGGATGAATACCCTTTGTCTGCGGAATTCTATGCCGTAACAGCAGGATCCGACAACCCGAATGTCGGGCCGTTTATCGAATGGATCCTGTCGGAAGAGGGGCAGGAATTGGTCGAAAGCACCGGATTTGTCTCCATTGAGTAAGGATTGAAATGTGGAGAAACGGGTATTTTATGGAGTAATATGCCCATAAAGGAGGGGAAGGCATGAAAAAGGAAAAGGAGAATCACGAAGGCGAAAAATTGATTCCTGAAGTCGAGCCCCGACGAGATGCACCGAAAGAAAAAGAAATGGATCCCATGCCGGATCGGGATCTGGAGTATAAAGAAAACTCCAATGAAAAATACAGGGACCAAAATTGATATCGACGACAAAGCAAGTCTTGCAGGCTTGCTTTTTTTAGATTTCTACTAATGGCGTTCACTGAAGGAGGATAGCCATGCCGAAATATACGTTCAGCCCCGCAGTTTGGCATGAAGAAACTACTGATGAAGAAAACACGTTTATTCAGCTGCTGCCGGAAAGCATCCAGAGACATTCCTGGCGGGATGAATGCAGGGAAATGACTGTCAACATCCTTCATGCCGATACCACTATTCCAGGCAAAGAGACGATTTGGGGATCGTTGATCTACAAACAGAGCCCCAAAAACAAGAATGACCTGCGGACGCTCCATTTTTTCCTGTCAAATGAAATTCTTCTAATGAACAAACTCGATTACGAGGAAGACGAAGACATGGACAAGAAAAAGATCCTTCAGCAGATGGACCGGCTGACAGTCCTGTTGAATTGCTGATGATTCTTCTTGGTGCAATGACAGGCTCACTTTTGCATAAAATTGACGGGTTTGAAGAGCGGCTGCGCAATCTGCTTTGGAAAATCAGAATCGAGAATAACAAAAAGACTTTGTCGGAAATCGAAAGCATTCGACACGAAATCCTATTGTGAAAAAATGTCATCTTGGGTTTTATTGAAATGAAAATGGTCATGCCCGAAACTTTTGGGAAAAAGATTATAGATGGACCTGAGTTTTACAGGACTTCTGCACGAATTGACCGGATCAGTATGCTGATCAATGCTTACGAAGACGAAGTGAATAATATGGTGGACATGGAAAATGTAGTTGCCAATTACCGGGGCAATGAAATTATAAAAACCTTGACGGTACTGACGACACTTTTCACCCCGGTCATGGCTTTCGGTGCTTTATGGGGGATGAATTTCAGAAACATGCCTGAATTGACTTGGACATTCGGTTATCTGGTCTCCCTCACTATTATTGTATTATCAACTGCCATTTTATATTATTACCTGAAACGGAAAGGTTGGACCGGAGATATCCTGGAGTCAATAAAAAAAGAAAATACGATAAAAGACAGACGTCGGGATTGATGTTCCGCTATCAAAGTTGAACTGGTAATCCATCGGGGCCGAAATTCCGAAAAACTGCTCCGGAGCCAGGGGCAGAAGCACGGGTATTTCTTAGGTGTTTTTTACATGCAGATCCGGATGGAATATTCTGATTTTCAGATTGACGGTTTCGTGTACTTCAATTAAAATAGAAGAAATGAACGAAGGAGGTGGGTACGATGGATCAAACTGGTAAACGCATGACAGAGTGTCAGGAATATCTCTACATTCTTCATGGCGTCACTTTCACTGGAATCGATGCAAGGGAGGAGTCTGTCCTTTTTCAGCCAATCGAATCGTGTGAAATTTACCAGTAAGAGACATCTGCCTGTAAACGGAATTCCCAAAAGGCATGCGTCCTTGCATGCCTTTTTTGTTTTGGCCGGCGTCTCTTCCTGAAAGGAAAGGAAGAGACCTATGATTATCAGCCAATTTCAGCAAATACAGTGTCATTTTGCGACACATAAATTATTCAATCACATAAAAGGGGGAGTTGCCGAGGGCAAACGGATCGGTCTCGTTGGCCGCAACGGGGAAGGGAAGACCACCTTATTGAACATTCTGGCCGGGGAGCTGGAAGCGGACGAGGGCCAGGTGACCTGGAAAAAAGGAAGTAAAATCGGGTTATTAAAACAGACCCCTGACGAAGAAGGGAGCCACACGGTATATGAATTACTGAGTGCCGTATTCGCCGAGCTCATTAAAATCCAGCAGCAGTTGAAGGAAATGGAAGGACGCATGGAAATTGCCGCCCCTGAGGAATTGGAAGGGTTGCTGTCCCGTTACGGCAGTGTACAGGATGATTTTATACAGCGTGGCGGCTATGAAATTGATGTCCGGATCGACCAGGTTTTAAACGGACTGAAAATTACTCATCTGAAGCTTGAAAGCTGGGATCACCTCAGCGGTGGTGAACGAACCAAGGCCGGCTTGGCAAAACTGCTCTTGCAGGAACCGGATTTGCTGTTGCTGGACGAACCGACGAATCACCTGGACCTCGAGTCGATTGAGTGGCTCGGTTCATTTATCAGCCATTACAAAGGCACCGTTGTACTGGTTTCACATGACCGCTATTTTCTGGATGAAACAGTTACCCATATTTGGGAACTGGACCAGGGGGACCTGATTCAATACACCGGCAATTATTCGGCTTATGTCAAGGAGCGGGAAGCCCGGTTGCTGATTGAGTTCCAGCAGTTCCAGGATCAACAGAAGAAAATTCAGAAGATGAAAGAAACGATCAAACGCCTGAAAGAATGGGCAAACCGTGCCAATCCACCAAATGCCGGGATGCACCGGAGAGCAAAAAGCATGGAGAAGGCGCTGGCGCGGATCGAAGTGCTGGACCGTCCTGTCCTTTCAAAGGAGCAGATGGCGCTCGAGTTTCACTCCAGTGATCGCAGCGGCCGGGATGTCGTCTTAATGGAAGAGGTTTGGAAAGGGTACGGCGACCGAATTCTGTTCCACGACGCTTCGCTGCATATCCGAGTGGGTGAAAGAGCCGCCATAGTCGGTGCCAATGGAACCGGCAAAACGACTTTGCTCAACCTGATTCTGGGCAACGAAGAAGCGGATGCCGGCACGATCCGGACAGGCAGCAATTTATCGATTGGCCATTTGTCGCAGCATACGCTTGAAATGGACAATGACCGCAGCATCATCGATGAGTTCAGAGATACGGTAGCGGTTTCCGAGTTTGAAGCCCGCCATTTACTGGCCAAATTCCTGTTTTTCGGGAACATGGTCTTCCAGCCGGTCCGCCAATTGAGCGGAGGCGAGCGCATGAGACTCCGGCTTGCGCAATTAATGCATATGAATCATAATTTTCTTGTACTGGATGAACCGACCAATCATTTGGATTTGGAAGCGAAAGAAGTAATGGAAGAGGCGTTGGCCGATTTCCCGGGCACTATCATCGCCGTTTCCCACGACCGTTATTTCCTGGATAAATTGTTCCCGGTGACCTATTGGCTGCACGATCAGCAAATTGAGCGTTTTGAAGGGGGGTATTCTGCTGCAAAAGCAAAACGGACACTGGCGGCAGCGGAATAATATTTTCTGCTTAAAGCTTACTTTGGGCTTTCTTGTGTCATAATAAGGGTATTGTCTATAATTTGATATTGAAGGAGCAGAAAGAAATATGGCAGCAATTGGTACTATACCATCTACGATATCGTTACTCAGCGCGCTTGATCATATAGGCGAAACGATTATGATCGCTGATACGTCTTATAACATCACCTGGATGAATTCGGAAGCCTGCCGTCTGCTGGCAGAAGTTTCGCCTTTATACGGAATAGATAATTGTGAAGAAATTATTGGCATGAATATGGATTTGTTCCATAAGGTGCCGAAGCATCAAAGAGAAATGATGAGTAAGTTAAAGGATATCCACCGTTCACGTATCAATATCCGGGACGAATTTGTTACAGATATCGTAATTACGCCGATTATAGCTGAGGATAGCCGGATTGACGGTTATATCATCATGCTGATGGATGTCACAACCCAGGCTGAAGAACAGGCGCGCACCAAAAAGCTCCTCAAGGAATTATCGATACCGATGCTGCATATATGGGACAAGACAATTGCGCTTCCGCTGATCGGAGAGTTTGATAAGATGCGTTCCAATGAGTTGATCGCTACAGTGTTGACTGAATGTGCGAACAAGGACATTGAATATGTATTGGTGGATTTGAGCGGTATTACGGAATTCGAAAATCAGGTCCGCTATCAGATCCAGATGATGACCGATAGCTTGAGCCTTATCGGCACTTCCTGTATTTTGGTGGGAATCAGCCCGAAACTGGCCATGTCGATTGTTCAGCTCCAAAGCGGAACTCCGACTTTCAGTTCGGCGTATTCAGGATTGCAGTATATTATGGCTAAACAGAAGGAATGATTTTGCCATTTGCGCTCCCTGCGCAAATGGTTTTTTTTATCGGAAAGGGAAAGGGGAAACCGGTTTGAAGTAAAAAACACATAATGAAATCCAAACAAAAGCGGCCATCTGAACTTCAGATGAGCCGCTTTAATTGGGCTGTACAGGTGCTTCGATCCATTCCTGGGACCAGCTTTGAATTTCGTCCATCACCGGTTTCAAAGAACGGCCTTTTTCGGTCAGTTCGTATTCAATGCGGACAGGAGTTTCCGGATAGACGGTACGGGATACAAGGCCTTGTGCTTCGAGGTTTTTCAGACGTTCAGACAGCAGACGTCCGCTGATGCCGATCACTTCGGTCAATTGGCTGAAACGTTGCGGCCCGGACAACAGCTGATAGATGATTAAACCCGTCCACCGTTGGCTGAGTATGGAAATGGCGGCTTCAAAACGCGGACAGATAACGGATGTATCCATGAATGTTCACTCCTTTATCCATATGATAGCACAGCTTTCCTCTATTATAAAAGAATTAAGTTACTTGACATACTATGGTAACTAAAATAAAATATGTTACATAAAGTAACTAACTAAAAGAAATGAGGAATACAGACATGAATTTCCATCAAAAGCCTGTAACCTATACAGATGAAGTTGGTTTAAAAGTGCTGAATTTGGAGGAGATGAAGAAATTCTATCAGGAGATTCTCGGATTTCAGGTCATTTCTGAAACAGAAAGTATGGTCCAGTTGGGGACAGACGGAAAGAGCCTGATCAGATTGACAGCTGTCGATGGACTGGAACCGAAATCAGAGCGGTATGCAGGTTTGTACCATTTCGCTGTTTTATTGCCGAGCCGCAAAGACCTTGGGAAAGTCTTGTTGCATCTGCATCAGCAAGGGCTGCGTCTCGGCTCATCGGACCATTTGGTAAGCGAAGCGCTTTACTTATCCGATCCGGAAGGCAACGGAATCGAAATCTACCGTGACCGGGATCCCGAGGAATGGAGCTGGAACAAAGGGGAAGTCGCGATGGCGGTCGATCCGCTCGATGCCGAAGGACTCTTGGAGGAAGCGGGACTTTCAGGTGAAAGCTGGAGCGGCATGCCATCCGGAACTGTAATGGGCCATGTCCACCTTCATGTCTCGAATCTGGATGAAGCGGAAAATTTCTACACGGACGGACTCGGGTTTGAAGTCGTGACTTCAATGGGCGGCCAGGCATTGTTTCTTGCTGACCGGAAATACCATCACCATATCGGTTTGAACGTCTGGAATGGTGTCGGCGTACCGCCTCTTCCGGAACAAACGGCAGGACTGGATTTTTATACTTTGGTGTTCGCGGACGAAGCTAAACGCAGTCAGGTGGCTGAACGCCTTCGCTCACTCGGTGCAGAAGTGACCGAGGCTGCCGACCACTGGGAAACACGCGACCCTTCCGGAAATAAGATTCGATTGGCGGTTTAATATTGGAAAGAAGAACCCGGCTCAGTAAAAAGGAGCCGGGTTTTTTGATTTAATTTTTTACTGTTTCAACTTCTTTTATCACGCTACCGCTTGAAAGAGGACTTTCAGTAATTATATGTCCATCTATAATAGAAACAGCATATTTTCCACTAGAAAGCTGGATATAGTTCATATCTTCTTTGTCTTTTTCAATGTAAATAGTATACTCACTATTTTCCTTTGTCTCCAATTCCCAGAGTGCACCAGATGTTATAGAAACATTGTCTGATATTCGCTTAACGTAATAGCCTTCCTTGTCCTCGATTAATTCACCCACAAAATATGTACTATCGTTTGGTTCTGTTACCAATAAACTTTCATCGTTCAATGTTGTAAACATATCAATATTTCCTTTCACATTTTCATACTGAATGAAATGTTCGAGGGCTTCTTCCTTTGAAGAGAAATAATTTATTTCATCCTGCTGACTGCAGGCAGCCAGTAAAAGAATAGCTGCAACTATTAGAATTGCCTTCAACTTCTTAATGATGTTCTCCACCTTCGCCGTTTTCTTTTAGATTAACACAGATGTATTTTGTGAATGGATATATTTTTGAAATTTACAAAAACTTTCAAGTGGAATGCTATAATTTTCGTGTAACTAACTGAAAGGGGTGTGGAATGGAAAGAGGAGTTGCGGTTTTATTGACGGAAGTCCAAGCGTTGGAGGCTTTGATCCGGCGGCTGCCGGCACAGCATCCATATCAAAAGTTTTTGGAAGTGGAGCTGCATAAAGTGAGCGCCGGCAAGCGTGGCGAAGAGAAGCTTCTCAAAAAGCTGGATGAGTTTAACTGGAAGGAAGGCTTTCTAATCTTTCCGGATGTCAGTCTCAGCCAGGGAAATCAGAGGATCCAGATGGACAGCCTGCTATTGACGGATTCGCAGGCAATTATCATCGAATCGAAAAACATTCATGGAAAGATTCATTTTGATTCGGGAACCGGCGAATTTTATCGGTACGATAAAGGCGGAGAAAAGACGGTGATGGATGACCCGGTAATCCAGCTGAAAAGAAATATGCGTTTTTTCAATGAGTGGCTGAAATCCAGGGAACTGGATCTTGTCGTCAAAGGCCTGGTCGTTTTCACTGCAAAAGAATGTGAATTTATCTCTAAACCGCAGAACGTCCCCATCTGCAAAACCTACCAACTCCATGAATATCTCTACAGCATGCTCGGTGCGGCACCTCGAGAATCGACCATCAATGTGAAGAAAGTGAAAAAACTGATCGACAGCCAGCAGACGCCGTACAAGCGGGTTCCGCTTTGCGATTATTACCGGATTGATCCATCTGCTTTAATCGGTGGCGTCCGTTGCGCGGACTGCGGAATTTTTGGGAGCGGAACCATAAAAAAGGCTGGCTGGCTCTGCAATAAATGCGGATACACCGATCCCACAGCCATCCACAACACATTAAACGAATATTTCTCCTTAATCAGCCACACGATTTCCAATAGCGAGCTGCGAAAATTTTTCCAGCTAGAATCGCGCCACGCGGCATCCAGAATTCTGGTGAAATACGGAATGGAAAAGAGTGGAGCGAAGAAAGTGCGGAAATACAAGATTGGAATTCCAAATTAAGGAATAATAGCTCATGCCGATCATAAAACTCATTATAGCGATCACAAATGACCGTATGCCGATCATAAAACTACTTATAGCGATCATAAAATTTGGTCCTGTCGCTTTTCGCCTGCGAAAAGCATCAATAATGGTTTTTATTTCCACCGGAAAAGCCCTGAATCGATGAATTTAGCGCTCGAACCGGGCCAATCTATAACTTTCATGAATAAAATCTTCAAAAAACACAAAAAATCCGGCCTCCTCAATAGGAGCCGGGTTTTTTAATGGTCAAAAGAAAGCCTGAGGCAGCTTTGGCCAGATTGAATTGAATATCTGTCATCCCCGTTTTTAGCGGTGGAAGTGGAAGTCATATGACTGTCTGCCGGAGCAGATGGATTTGCGCGCATTTCCTGAAAAACCTGCTGGCGCTCCTGTTTTTTAAAATCTTCAAGTGGATTCCCATAGAAAGAAAACAGGATGGCTCCGAATGCAATGGTGATCAAAGTGATGCCCAAAAAGGAAAGGAACCCCTTCATGTGAAACCCCGCTTTCTAGTGTGTGCTTATGATAGGAAACGCAAAGCGGAAAAAAAGGTTCCCTGTTGATGTCTAAAGTCATCTGGGTGATACTGAAGTCAAAGCAACAGATAATCGAAGGAGTGAGCAATTTGCTGTCATTGGAAACGGAAGTTTGTCGGTTATTTGGAATCGAAATGCCGATTATCCAGGCGGGAATGGCCGGTGGACCGGCAACTGCGGAATTGGCTGCGGCAGTCAGTGAAGCGGGAGGACTGGGGACTTTGGGTGCGGCGTACTTCGAGCCTGATGCCTTGCGCAAAGCGATTGCTGAAGTGAAAACAGCGACTCAAAAGCCGTTTGGGGTCAATATCTTCGCTTCCAAAGAAAAAGATGATTTTTCACGGCTGGAAGAAGTGCAGCAGGCACTGGCGCCTTTTCGCAAAGAACTGAAAATTAACGAACCCGATATTTCAAGTTCAGCGGATTGGAGCCGGCAGCAATTCGACATTTGTCTGGAAATGGCGGTGCCCGTCATCAGCACGGCTTTTGGTTTATTGGCAGAGGAGCAGATGCAGGCGGCCAAACTGGCGGGGATAAAAGTTATCGCCATGGTCACCACCGTGGAGGAAGCGGAGCTGGCTGAGCAAGCAGGTGTTGATGCGATAGTGGCGCAGGGCAGCGAAGCGGGCGGGCACAGGGGCACATTTTCGCTGGCACAACATCCGGACGGTGCCCAGGTTGGAACGATGTCACTGGTTCCGCAAATAGTGGATGCCGTCAACATTCCCGTCATTGCAGCTGGAGGGATAGCTGATGGCCGTGGACTTGCCGCCGCTCTTGCGCTCGGCGCCGCCGCGGTTCAAATCGGTACGCGCTTTTTGCTTGCTGAAGAAGCCGGGACGCATCCCGCCTATCAGCAAAGGCTTGCCGAGTCGAACGAAGACGAAACAACCATTACCAAAAGCTTTTCGGGTCGTCCGGCACGTGCTGTTAAAAACCGCTTTATAAAAGAGTTTGAAGAGGCGGGAACCAGGGCACTGCCGTTTCCGTCTCATAATACAGTTACCAGAGATATAAGGACGGCAGCCGCCGCACAGAACAACAGCGAGTTCATGTCCTTGTGGGCCGGGCAGTCACTGCGGCTTGTAAACAAAAAGATGCCGGCAGCTCAAATGATGCAGGAAATCATGGGAAGTGCCAGGGCAATTCTGATGGAATAGCGCTTTGGCATCAGTAGATTTGTGCGCGAATTGCATTGCGGACATGCTATACTTAGTACTGTGATTTTTTAAAAAGAGGAGATTGGCTAAATGGAATGGAAAAATATATACCGTGGCATTTTGATGGGAATCAGTGATTTGATCCCCGGTGTCAGCGGTGGCACTATCGCATTTATTTTAGGGATATACGACCGTTTACTAGAAGCAATCAGCGGATTCTTCAGCCGGGAATGGAAAAAGCATCTGGGCTTTCTGATTCCGCTCGTAATCGGGGTTGGAGTGACTCTGCTTCTTTTCAGCCGGGTAATCGAATTTTTGCTCGACAATCATTACGAAGCGACCCAATTCTTTTTCATGGGGCTGATTTTAGGGGTGATCCCGTATATTATGAAACAGGCTGAAGTGAGACGAAATTTCACCAAACGGCATTTCGCAATTCTGGTCCTGATCGGAATTGCATTGGCTTCAACGGCATTTATCGGCACCAATGAAGATATTGCACCGATTGAAGAATTGAGTTTGCCGGTCTTCTTCGTCCTCTTCTTTTCCGGCTGGCTGGCGAGTATGGCCATGCTGCTGCCGGGCATCAGCGGTTCATTCATTCTTTTGCTGTTGGGTGTCTATACGACGGCCATCAACGCATTGTCGACATTGAACATACCGATTGCATTGGCAATCGGAGCCGGTGTCATTGTCGGATTCATCGTCAGCAGCAAGGCAATCCGCTACCTGCTGGAAAATTTCACCTATGTGACTTATGCGGCGATCATCGGCCTGATTCTCGGTTCGTTGTTTGTCGTATTCCCGGGATTTGCATCCGACACGATGACGCTGATGACAAGCCTGCTTACATTCACAATAGGATTGGTGTTTACCTTACTATTCAGTTCTCCAAAGAAAACCACCATCACCGATTAAGCAACAGCAAGGGCAGCCCTCTCATGTGGGGCTGCCTTTTTTTGAAACTTCTCTGCTTTGAGTCCGTATAACTTTATATAAGAAAAATTTAAAAGAAGACGAGAGGTTTTATGATGAGCAGTATTTTACTATTCAGCGCATTGGGCGCTTTGGTGATGGCGTTGATTATTACTCCATTTGCGACGGGAAAAACAAGTGAAAAGAATGAAGGGAAAGGAGCGCTGTCCGCCGTTGTGGCGGTTTTTGCGATTGCTTTTGTGCTGGCATTCATTGCTATTGGAATATATTATTATATGTTGAATGTCGACCGGAATGTTTCCTCTTTGTGGCCATTCGCGTTAGCAGCAACAATTCTTGGAACACTGTTCAGCAGCGGAGTGGAACAGAAAGCGAAAACGGTGCTGCTGGCAGTTGCCGTTGCCGCGTCCGTATTTATTTTGGCGGCACCGCTGTTCGATGCAACGGAAAAATTCGAGTCGGTTGAAATGAAAGAAGAAGTCGAACTTGAAGCGTTTGATGAAACACAAACGCCGGCCAGTGTACCGCCCCAATTTGCGCGAAATAAAATGAAAAAAGCTTTCGGACAGGTACCCGATACGAGCTATTATGAACTCGGCAATCTCCAGATTCAGAAGGTGGCCGGTGATTTTGTCTACATCGCACCGGTCGAGTTTTCGGGATTCTTCAAATGGTGGAATGCGGATTCGACACCAGGCTATTTCACCATGAGTGCCACGGACGCTTCGGCCAATCCGAAATTCATCAAAGAAGAGATGATCTACACGCCTTCTGCGTACTTCGGCAAAAATATCGAACGCCAAATGCGCAGTGAAAACCCGCAAGCCATTTTTTATGGCGAACCCCAACTCGAAGTCAATGAACAGGGGAAACCGTATTATGTCCGTTCATACGGAGACTTCATTTCAGCGAGAGATGGCTTTGATGTTGCTGGCCTTGTCGTGGTCGATCCGGTAACCGGTGAAAGTGTGAATTATTCGCTCGAAGAAGTGCCGGCTTATATTGACGGATCAGTTTCACCGGAATCGGTCAGCCTCGAAAACAGCTATTACGGAAATTATGCCAATGGTTTCTGGAACAGCAAATTCAGTAAGAAAGATGTGAAACTTCCTTCGGATGAAGGGACGGAAGCGAACGTCAGTCCGATCTTTGACGAAGAAGGGGAAATGTATTACTTTACAGATTTCACAAGTCCGAAAGAAGGTGTCGACTCAATGCTCGGCTATTCGCTGACCAATGCGCGGACCGGCTCTTCGACTTTCTTTACCGGCAGCCTGGAAGATTCCTATATGGATTCACAGGGGAATCTGCAGATCATTGAAAAGCAATTCATCGAGAAGGAATGGTCCGGTGAAATGCCGGTCCTGTATAATTTCTACGGCGAAGCAAGCTGGCTGACGCCGGTGTTGGATTCCAATGGATTCCTGCAGAATTATTTCATCGTCTCAGCGGCCAACCCGGAAATTTCCGTCTTCGCGGAAACGCCGAATGAAGCCCTGCGCCTTTACCAGACAGCGCTGCAAAGAGGCGGCAGTATCGTAGGAGGTGCTTCGGAAGCGCCGGAAGCCCGGACTGCAGGAACCGTCGAGCGTGTCTTCAAAGAAAAAACGGGAGACTATACGATTGTGTCTTTCCTGCTTGAAGACGGAACAAATTACATCGTGTCCTCTGAAAGCAATCCGCTGGCAATCTATTTGGAAGTCGGCGATTCAGTGGCCATCAGCTATGCCGACACCGGCGAGCAATTCCTGCCGGTGAAGGAATTGCAGATAGAAGCGATAGAATAGGGAAAACCCTTTGCCTTTAATGAGGCAAAGGGTTTTTTGGATAATTGGCAGCAGGGAATAAGTATTCTGTTATTTGGAAATAAAAGAGGGAATATTTATCTTTTTCCTGCTGGATGCCGAACTGGACTCTGCCCGTAACGCTTTTTACTTTATAGAATCGCATCCAAAGATTAAACTGAACAGAAGAGGTGATGGGCGTGCGGAAAATATTCTTGTTATTGGTAATTTTAGCCTTGGTGTATTTCGCACGGCCGATTTGGGAAGAACCGGTCGGTGAATACGTGGACTTGAGTTTTCTGGATACCGTTGACAGCACCATTGAAAACCTGACTGCGGATTCAGATGTAACGATGGCACTGGACGGAGCGAAGGAATTCACTTCCCGGATTGCGAGTCAGCTGCAATCACTGGTTCGTACGAATACTGCTGAAATGCCGGAAGCTGTCGAAAAGCCCGAACTGTCCGATACCGATTCGCTGTTCGCAATCCATAACGTCACGCTGGGCATGTCGAAGGAAGAAGCACAGGCGAAAGTCGGTTTGCCGCTTCGTTTGATGAAAAACGAGTATGGAACCGACTGGCACAGTTATCACACCAATTACCAGAATTACGTTTTGCTGTCCTACGATCAAAACGGCGATGTCAACGGCATGTTCACAAACCAGAATATCATTTCGTCAACGGATGGCATCACTATGAATTCGAATCAGGAAGAAGTTCGAAATAAGCTGGGTGTGCCATTGAAAAGTCTCCAAAAAGGGAATATCCAATACATTCTTGATACCCGGGAGGAATATGATCTTTTTAAAGTTGGGAATCTGTATGTGACCGTTTTCTATGATATACACGAAGAAAGTACTGTGACCGCAGTTCAGGTGATTCATGAAGATCTGGAAAAGGAACGGCCGGAAATATATGCTGCCCCGGATGATGAACTTCGTGAAGGCTATGAATTCCTGCTGTTCGAACTGACGAATTCTGCGCGGATCCAACGGGAATTGCCCCTCCTGAAATGGGATGAACAAGCGATGCTGACGTCCCGGAAGCATAGTGAGGATATGGCGGAAAATGATTATTTCAGCCATACCAATAAAGATGGGGAATCGCCATTTGACCGGATGGCTGATGATGACATCAACTTTTTTGTGGCTGGTGAAAACTTGGCATACGGCCAGTACAGCAGCATTTACGCACACGAAGGTTTGATGAATTCAATGGGCCATCGCGAAAATATTGTCAAACCTGATTTCGGCTATCTCGGAATCGGGGCAGCGTTCAATGATGAAAATCAGCCATTCTACACAGCCACTTTCTTTAATAGGTAATAAGAAAAGCGAAAGCGCCCTTTCAGCTCTGACAAGCGTAAGGCAGACCAGCAGAATGGCGTCCTTGGCCATGGCAGCTGGGTTGACTTACGACTCGAAGAGCTGGGCCGCTGGAGTCTGGACAATAGAAAAGCCACAAGCCCGGAAAATTCCGGGCTTTTTATTTTAATTTTGTAAAAGTGAAACCGCAGGAAATCAGCCGCGTATGATAGAGGTGCCCAAATACATAGAAAAAGCTGACCCCTGGAAAAGGGGTCAGCAACAGCCATCCTATATTTTATTAACCGAGCAGGAACCACGCAAGAACAACAAGGGGCCCGACGATGAAACAATAAATCGCAAAGTATTTCAGCTGCCCTTTTGCCATTATGTTCATGAACCATTTTAGGGAGAAATAAGAGGCGACTAGCGAACCGGCAAAAGCCATAATATACGGCACGGCCAAGGTGGCAAGATTATCATCGTTCATGATGTCGGAAATGCTGAGGACAGCACCGCCCAGACTGATCGGGATGAACAGCAGGAACGAAAAGCGCAACGCCGTTTCCTGATTGATGCCCCGTGCTATTGCTGCAACGATGGTGGCGCCGCTGCGGCTGATCCCCGGAATCAAGGCCACTGATTGGGCTACGCCGATGATGACGGCATCTTTCATTGTCAAACTGCCGTCTTTGCGCTTTCCATGGATATCTCGGATCAGCCAGAGAGCAACCCCGGTAATGACCAATGTGATGCCGACGGTCAGAACCGTAGAGAGGTGATCATCGATGTTGTCCTGGAAAAGCACGCCGATAATGGCGGCAGGAATTGTCGCTACCACCAGGTAGACGATGAACATGAAATCGCGTGTGGTTTCTTCATCTTTTACTTTAAAAAATCTAAGGCCGTTAACAATCAGGCGCTGGATATCTTCCCGGTAAATGATCAGCACCGCAATCAGCGAAGCGGTGTTGACAAGCAGTGCAAAAGTGGAGACACTGCCTTCGATTTCAACATCAAGAAAATATTGGGCGATCAGCAAATGGCCGCTTGAGGAAATCGGGATCGGTTCTGTCAGGCCCTGAAACAGGCCGAGCAGCAAAAACTTTATCGTAAGCCATAATTGTTCCATTGAAATAACTCCTTCTTCGTGTATATGTAGAGGCATGTTTACAGAGGCAAAAGAAACAGGTAAGTTCGCTTTCACAAAGAATAATAATAACATAATTTCATGGTAAACTGGGTATACCAATAAAATAAAAGGAGGGAAACTTTTGACAAACAAACTTTGGTTCCAGGCGGGAGTCGGAATTATCCTGGCTTTAGTCATTATTCGCTTATTTATAGAAGTCCAAGGGATATTCGACCCTTTGTTCATTATTGCAGGGACAATTTTTGTGCCATTGCTTCTTGGAGGAGTACTGTTCTATCTGACACGGCCGATTCTGTATTTTCTTGAAAAGCGAGGCCTTCCCAAATGGGCTTCGATCATCAGCATCATCTTAACGATTGTATTGCTGTTCTGGATTTTCTATGCGCTGATCGGACCGATTGTGACAGGTGAGGTCAATTCACTCGTGGATAACGCTCCGGAAATTGTTAATGATGTGGAGGAATACGCCCAGTATCTGCTGGATCAGCGGAGCAGGCTGCCCGACAGTATCCAGGAACAGATCAATGAAATGACCAGCAGTATCGGTGATTGGGCCGGCAATATCGGCTCCGTATTGATGTCATTCATCACCGGGTTGATTTCGGGGATCGTGTCGCTCATCCTTGTGCCTTTTTTCCTGATTTACCTGTTGATCGATCACAAGAAATTTGTGCCGTTCGTCTCCGGTTTCTTTGCTGGAGAACGGAAATCATGGATCATCAAAACGTTGCAGGATGTTGACAGAACATTGAGAGCATATATCCAGGGGCAATTATTCGTCAGCTTCCTGGTGGGGCTCATGTTGCTGATCGGCTATCTGATCATAGGCCTGGAATATGCTATCCTATTGGCGCTGATCGGCATGGTGACGAATGTCATCCCGTTCCTCGGTCCGTATATCGCAGTTATTCCGGCATTCATCATCGCTTTGGTGACTGATCCGGTCAACGCAATCTGGGTATTGGTCATCATGCTTGTCGCTCAACAGATCGAAGGAAACCTGATTACGCCGAACGTCATGGGCAGTGCGCTTGACGTTCACCCGCTTACAGTCATCACTTTGATACTGGCAGCCGGTAATATAGCCGGCCTTTGGGGAATCATCCTGGCAATCCCTGTTTATGCCGTACTGAAATCGGTCGCGAAAAATATTTATGCAAGACGCCAGGAAATAGGGAAGACAGCTACAAGAGATGTTTAATGCAAACCCCCATGAATCCAATTCATGGGGGTTTATTTTATTGGAAGTAAATCCTTGACGGAAAATAGTCTACCCCCTAAACTGTTAATAGTTAAGGGGGTAGACTATTTTGGATCAACGAATAAAAGAAGCGGTGGATCTCTTCACAGAAGTGATGGTCTACGGCACAGAAAAAGTCATCAAGTCGGTTGACCATCCGCTGTGGAAGGAGTATTCGCCGGAACAGCTGCAGATGCTGAAGCTGATCAGCAAAGAAGGGCAAGTGACTTCAAGCCGTTTGGCAGTCCTGCAAGCTGTACATAAATCCGCAATTTCAAGCCGAATAAAAAAGCTGCTGCAAAAAGAATTGATCCGCATTGCCGAAACAGAAGATAAGCGGATCAAAATGCTGGAAATTACAGAGGCCGGCAGCGAAGTTCTGGAGCAATCCGACCGGGCGTTGACGGAATACATCGAAAAGCTGATGTCGGAACAGATTGAAGATAAAGAAATAGATGAGTTTCTGGTGCTGTTCCGAAAGCTGAAAGAAATTTTGAAAATGGATGGAGTGTAGATTGTGAAAACAGTATTAAAATTTAAATGGCCGATCATGATTGGTTTACTTATATTAACGGCAGTCCTTTTCTTTCTGGCGCCGAATTTGACGGAGCAGGCGGAAGAGGCGGGGTCCTTCCAGCTTTCGGATGAAGCTTCATCGCAGTTGGCCAATTCGATTTTGGAGGATGCGGATGCAGCCTCTCAAACAATTTCCCTGGTCTTCCAATTGGATCAGCAACTTGACGCTGGAATGCGGGAAAGGCTGGAACAAGTGACGGCCGAACTGGAGGCGATCGGCAGTCCGGTAGCGTCAGTGACCAACCCGCTGGAAAATGATGAACTGGAGGAACAATTGGTTTCCGAAGACGGGCAGACCGTCCTGATGCCGATCACCGTTGAAGGAACGGACGAGGAAATCAACGCGGCAGCTGACGAGATCCGGGAGACTGCTGCTTTGGAAGGTGCAACGGCGTATCTTACCGGCCAGGCAATCATCAACAATGATGTAAACGTGAGTGCCCAGGAAGGCTTGAAAAAGACGGAGATCATCACCGTTATCCTGATTTTTGGTTTGTTGCTGGCGGTCTTCCGTTCAATTGTGACTCCGCTTGTGCCGCTTATTGCGGTCGGGATTTCCTATTTGCTTAGCCAATCGCTGGTGGCGTTTTTCATCGACTGGTTCGGCTTTCCGGTTTCAAACTATACCCAGATTTTCCTGGTGGCGATTCTTTTCGGTATCGGGACGGATTATGCGATTTTGCTGCTGAGCCGCTATAAAGAAGAGTTATCTTCCGGCCGCGCAGTGGAAGAAGCGATTCTCAACACTTACAGAACCGCGGGGAAAACGCTGTTTATCAGTGGCCTGTCCGGATTTATCGCATTCCTGGCAATCGGTTTTGCCGATTTTCCGATTTTTAAATCAGCGGTAGCAGTGGCTGTCGGGATTTTCGTGTTGCTCATCGTGCTCTTTACGATTGTGCCATTTTTCATGGCGGTCCTGAAAGAAAAATTATTCTGGCCGAGCAAAAAATCCGCTTCCCATTCAGACAGCAGGATCTGGATCTGGATCAGCAAATTATCGGTCAACCGCCCGTTGCTGTCGATGGTATTGGTAGCACTTATTACGGTACCGCTCGTTTTCTCCTATGACAACGACCTTTCCTTCAACACGGTGGATGAAATCGGTTCGGAATACGAATCGGTAAAAGGGTTGGAAGCAATTGAAGACGCGTTCGGAAAAGGCAATTCATTGCCGGTGCAGATTGTCGTGAAATCGGACGAAGAGTTGGACGGCGAAGAAACAATTCCATATTTCGATTCGCTGAGCCAGGATATCCTGAAGGTGGAAGGCGTGGATACGGTACGTGCCATCACCCGCCCGACAGGAACGGCTATTGAGGATTTCTATGTCGACAACCAGTTGGGCATGATTGCTGATGGGCTGGAAGAAGCCCGTACAGGACTCGGAGAAGTTGGATCCGGACTTGATGAAATCGAGGGCAACCTGTCGGCAATCAGTCAACAGTCCGGCGATTCGGGCGGCATCGGAGAAGCTGCTGAAGGATTGGCGCAATTAAATCAGCAGTTGGACCAGGTTACGCAGGGTCTGCAGCAAACAGGCAATATCCCGCAGACGGTCGGCGCCCTCGGGCAGATCAGCGGCGGATTGACTGAGATTCAGGAGGGGCTGCAAGCTGGAGCCGGACAAGGTTCTGAACTCGGAACAAACTTGGCGCAATTGGCTTCGGGGGTCGGCGCTTCAAATGATGGAATCGCTGAAATAGCGGATGGCCTTGAAGACGCTGCAGCGACTCTGCAGGCAATCAGCGAAAGTGAAACGGTTCGGGAAACAGGAATCTACCTTCCTGAAGATGCACTTGAAGACGGGGAACTTGCGCCGCTGCTTGATCAATACACGTTTGCGGACGGCACCGGCATGCTGATGGAAGTGGTGCTGGCTGTTGACCCGTATTCACCTGAAGCGATTGATGTAGTGACTGAGATCAAAGAGACAGTTGCCCAAAGCGTCAACGATACGCCGCTTGAAGGCGCGGAAATTGCCTACGGCGGTATTTCCAGCATCAACAGCGATCTTGCGGATATCTCATCCAGCGATTTCACGCGGACGGTAATCATCATGCTCACGAGTTTGTTCGTTGTGCTGGCATTCCTGCTGCGTTCTTTGATCATGCCGCTTTACATGATCGGTTCGTTGCTGCTGACATATATCGCGTCCATTTCCATTACGGAATTGATTTTTGTCAATATGCTCGGATATGACGGCATTACATGGGCTGTGCCATTCTTCGGTTTCGTTATGCTGGTGGCGCTCGGTGTCGATTATTCGATCTTCCTGCTGGACCGTTTCCAGGAAGAAGCCGTGAGCGGCATCGATATCCGGCAGGCGATGCGGACTTCGATGGCGAAGATGGGAACAGTCATCATCACGGCAGCCATCATATTGGCGGGTACGTTCGGTGCGATGCTTCCTTCCGGCGTTCTCAGCCTGATGCAGATCGCCTCGATCGTCATCACCGGCTTGCTGCTGTATGGATTGATTGTCCTGCCGCTTCTTGTGCCGGCCGTGACCGTGTCGTTCGGCAATGGCGCATGGTGGCCGTTTGGCAACCGCAACAGCAAGATTAAATAAAGTCATTTCAGTAAGCTGCAGGCAGCCCCGTTATGCGGGGTGGACCTGCAGCTTCTTTATATGGAAAGGCCTCCTTTTCAGATTTTAATGAAATTCGGGATGACATGTTATAATAGGCGGAGAATGAAAAAAGGAAACGGGGTTTATGCATTATGCTTACATTTGAGCAGAAACTGGAGATTATTGAGTCATTTCCGGAACTGACACGCAAAGACGTGTCGATGAAACGTGTCAATTTCCATTACGAAGAGAGCTTGTACGACAAAAAGATAGTGGTGTACCATTTGCATCCGACCGGCAACGGTTTTGTCTATGTCGGCAACCTGCCGCATTACGAAGCGGACAAAAAAGGCTTCGTCAACATCCGGGATTTCTCAGAAAAGGAATTGCGCAGCGTCCTTGCGGATTCACTGGATTATCTGTCACTGGAACCGGAACCACCATACGACAAAACATGGACAAACCGCGAAGGCGAGAAAGTGGATCTGGTGTATGATGAGCCCTTCTGGAACGTCTACGCCGGCAAGAACCTGGAAGAAACCTTTGGAACGTTCAGTGATGCCGAAGATTATTTGATGGACCAGGGATTTAAAGAGCCGAAATAATGGAAATCCGATTATGGAAAAAAGATGAGGAACTGCCGATGGATTTGCTGTTGGCAGCCGATCCTTCTGAAGAACTTGTGGGGAAATATTGCAGTGGCGGCTATGTCTATGGAGCGATTGTCGAGGGCGAACTCATAGGGGTATATGTTTTATTGCCGTTATCGGCCACAGTGGCGGAAATTAAAAACATCGCAGTCGCAGAAACAGTAAGAGGGAAAGGCTACGGCAAGAAGCTGCTTCTTCATGCTTTGTCTGAGGCTGACCGGCTGGAATTCACCAGAGTCGAAATAGGCACCGGCAATTCGAGCGTCAATCAGCTGCTGTTGTATCAAAAATGCGGCTTCCGCATCGATTCGGTCGATCACGATTTCTTCACGCGGAATTATTCCGAGCCGATTGTTGAAAACGGCATTCAGTGCCGTGACATGATCCGGTTGGTTTATACTTTTTAAAAAACTCTTCCTTTGGGGAGAGTTTTTTTGCGTTATTAGGGGAAATTACTGATAAACTTCGAAAAACCGCTGATAAACTGAAATTTCCATAGGATTCATATCAGAATGAGGAAAAATCACTGGAATTTCGGTATGCTTGAGGCAGGGAGTGATGACATGTTCAAGAAAGTGACTTTGTACACAAACAAGCTGGACGAAGTGAAAGGATTTTACGAATATCAATTAGGGTTCCGCATTGTCGAAGAAGATGAATCCAGTTTCATGCTGGCGATCGGAGAGTCCCAGCTCGTATTCAGGGAGTCCGAGCGGCCGGCGTTTTACCATTTCGCCTTTAATATACCGGGCAATCAGTTTACCCTCGCCAAAGGCTGGGCAAAATCGCGCGTCGAGTTGAACCGCCAGGAAGGCATGGATGAAATCTACTATGCGAACTTTGATGCCGATGCATTTTACTTCCAGGATCCCGCCGGCAACATTGTGGAATTTCTCGGGCGCAGAAACACGGATAAGATGGGGGATTTCACTGTTGATTCCCTGCTGAATATCAGCGAAGTCAGCATCACCACGCCGCATGTCGCAGAAGTCGGCAAACAGATTGAAGAGATGGAAATCCCGGTCCGCGGCAATAAAGGAATAGATCCCGGTTCGTTGAACTTCCTCGGGCAGGGTGCGGCATTTATCATTCTTGTGGCACCGAAGAGAACCTGGTATTTCTCCAAAAAGAAGAGTGAAGTACATCCATTGTCGATCGAACTGACGGACGGGCGTAAAATTGATATCGATGAAGACGGGCACTTCGGCACAGCGGTGCCGGAAAATCCGCTTTCAGACGGATTGGAAGACATGGAATTCTCGGGCGTCGCCATGCTGAAAAATGACGAGGTCTGGGCCATTGCCAAAGGAATGGCAGACCGTGCCAATGTCCGGCCGAATGCCGTAGATACCCGTTTTGGTATCGCCTCCGGCAGCAAAATCTTCACGGCTGTTGCGATTGCCCAATTGGTTGAAGAAGGAAAACTGGCTTTTGACGACCTTCTCTCGGAATTGCTTCCCGAAGATTTCCCGGAATTCCCTGTCACGGTCCATCAATTGCTGACACACACTTCCGGCATCCCGGATTATTTCGATGAAACGGCCATGGAGGATTATGAAGAGCTGTGGCAACAGCACCCGATGTATAAAATGAGGAGTACGAGAGATTTTCTGCCTCTGTTCAAGGACAAACCGATGGTATTTGCGCCGGGTGAAAAACTCCAGTACAATAATGCCGGATTTATCGCCTTGGGGCTGATTGTCGAGAAGTTGACCGGCAAATCTTTTGCAGATGCAATTGGAGAGCGGATTTTCCAGCGGGCCGGCATGGAAAGATCAGGCTATTTCCAATTGGATCGGCTTCCCGCCGAAACCGCCAACGGTTATATTGACGAAGGCTCAACCTGGCGCACCAACCAATACGCTATTCCGGTAAAAGGCGGCGCGGACGGCGGGGCTTATGTAACGGCAGCTGACATGGCTGTGTTCTGGGAGCAGCTGATGAATTTCAGCTTGTTGGCGAAAGAAACTGCACAGAAATTGCTGACGGCCCATGCTTCGGACGGCAAAACTCATTACGGCTATGGCGTATGGATTGAAAAGGACGGCGAATCGATCCGGAAATACCACGTAATGGGCTATGATCCGGGTGTCAGCTTCCACTCCGGCTTTTATCCTGCAGATGGCAGTATCCTGACGGTTTTATCAAACGAAAGTGCTGGAGCGCACGATGTCATCAAAATGATCGAACAAGTAAAATCAAAATGAAAAGAATAAGGAGGAGAGACCTATGAGTGGCAAAAAATTGGCATTATTCATCATTTTCGGCACTATTGCTGTTATTATATTGATCTTTCTTGCGTTCCAGTTGTATTTCATTATGAACTGAGCAATTGAAACATGCCGTAAGTGTAAAAGAGGTGATCCCGTACAAAGGGAATCACCTCTTTTTCAATTTGCAGCCAAAAATGTTTTCGGGACATGCACCAGTTCTGGTGATGAAGACCGCCACTAATTGCGCTGTAACTATCCATAATTAAAAAGGACACAAAAAAATGGATTCTTCCGAAGAAGAACCCATTAATAAGTGTTTTCAGATTAAGCTTTTTGTACGTTAGTAGCCTGAAGACCGCGTTGGCCTTGCTCGATGTCAAACGTTACTTCTTGACCTTCGTCAAGTGATTTAAAGCCTTCGCTTTGGATTGCAGAGAAATGTACGAATACATCGTCGCCGCCTTCGCGTTCGATGAAGCCAAATCCTTTTTCTGAGTTAAACCATTTTACTTTACCTTGTTCCATGTGTATTTCCTCCTCGTATGCGTGAGCATACATTGTATTACTATCCTTGCTCAAATCTTGCAGATGAACATCTGACACTTTGTAAAAAGTTATCCGAACAAAAATAATTCTTCCTTAGAATAACACGGCCATATTCAAAATGCAAGCCTTATGTGAAAAATAGCTTGCTGGCTTCTAAGCTTCTATTTATTTATACTGGTAGGACAACGTGAAAATTAGGGGTGGGACAATGAAGAAGGATGTAGTGGCAGGGGTTTCGGCAGGTGCCGGAAAATCCACTTTCGCAAAAAATCTTGGAAACAGGCTGGATATTCCCGTGTACCATCTTGATGCACATTATTGGAAAGCGGGGTGGGTCGAACGGGATCCGCAGGAATTCAGAGAAAAACAGCAACGGCTCGTGGCGGAGGATACATGGATAATAGAAGGGAATTATGCAAGCTCCATGGAAATCCGGCTGAGGGAAGCGGACACCTTCATCTATTTGGAGCTTCCGCTGAGAGTCTGCATCTACCGGGTGCTGAAACGCTGGATCCAAAACTGCGGAAAGACCCGCCCTGACATGGCAGAAGGCTGCCGGGAGAAAATGGATAAAGAATTTCTGAAGTTCATCGTCACTACATATGCCGCCAGAAAACAGGCAATGCGCCAACGCGCCATCGATTTTCAAGCTTCCGGTGAGAACCGCAAATCGATTATTCTGCAGTCGCAAAAACAAATTGATGGCTTCTTCCAGTGAATACAGGACATCCGATGTCGTAAAAGAAAGTGTGTACAGCGCTATTGTGGATGGTTTCGGACACATTCCCTTGGTGGTGTGGATTCGGGAAATCAAATTATTATCTTATTTGCAGTAAAATTTAGAAAACTTGCTTCCATAGAAAAAAATAAATGGTATCATAAAAGTACAAATCTGAAAGACTAGGGGAAGTAGGGATGAAAGTTTTGTATGAAGGTACTATAACCAACCAGGTGCTTCGGAAAAAACTGCCTCTGCGCATGAAACGGCTTTACCTCGAGGATCTGCCGGACATCGAAGAGGTCCAGGAAACGGTTATCGCTGCCATGCCGGGACAGACGACTTTACAGCCGTTGTCGACAGAAGAGTTTCTTTTCATCCTTAATGAGCGCGGCCTGATGGTTGGCGCCTATGCGGGAGAAGAACTGATCGCCTTTCGGGCCTTGCTGATTCCCGAAATCGATGAAGAGCACCTCGGCTACGATATCGGCCTTTCCGAAGAAGAATTGCCGAAAGTCATATACCAGGAAATCTCGGTTGTGCTGCCCGCCTTCAGAGGCAATCGGCTGCAACAAAAATTGGCTGACGTCATCATGAAGGAGCTTCCGAGAATGCCGGGGAATTTCCGCTATGTCTGCTGCACAGTTGCCCCCATGAATATACCGAGTCTGAAGGATAAATTTACGCAGGATATGTACATCGCTGCCCTTACTGAAAAATATGGGAACAAAGAGCGCTATGTCTGCGTGAAAGACCTGGAAAACCCATCGCTCGGCTATACCGACTTCGCTGCAGCCAAACTCGATGATTTCAATAAACAGCACCAATTACTCGATGCGGGCTATGTGGGCTTCGATTTTCAAATGAAAGGCGGCTTCCACGAGATCCAATTCGTAAAACCCATTCTGCAATAGAATGGGTTTTTTGTTTGGAAACTATTAGTGGTTCCAGTCATTGCGCCCCCGGTGGATGCTTTCCGTGGACTATCAATCATTTGAACTTCTTCTATATAGATCATAATTTCATTTTAAAAATAACGAAGAATTCTGAAACCTTTCTCATTTATTTCTGTAAATAAGATAATAACGCCTGCTAAGTAAGCGGAAACCATATGATAGAAACCCAGTCCCGAAAAGCAAATGCTTTTCGGGGCTATTTTTGGGTTTCACAGACCGTCAGAGAGGGAAAACATAGGCGAATAGTATGAAATCACGTTGTATTCGGCTTTAGGCCTGTTCGATTATTTTGTTGATGCAACAGTAATGATAGAATAGTAATAAGAATTACAGAAAAATGGCAATTATTACATGTATAGAAAAAACGTTTACTAAGGAGCACTTCATGAAAATTCAATTTAAAGAAATTCCCGACCTTCCCTATATTTCCATGAGCGGACCAGCTGCGCAGGAAATAAAATCGATTGTATACAATTCAGTGGAGACAGAAAGAGGATCCGCTTTCTTTTGCGTGACCGGAGAAAATACAGATGGACATTTATATATTGATGAGGCGATTGAAAAAGGTGCACTTGCTATCATCGGAACCGACAAAGCTATTATGGAGCAATATTTTGACTTGTATCCCCAGCTGACTTTTCTGGTAGTAGAAAATTCGAAAATTGCTATGGCATACATGGCGATCTACTTTTATGGCAACCCCCAAGACCGGCTTTTCAAAATTGGTGTTACAGGCACAAATGGCAAAACCACCACAGCCACCTACGTTTACAACCTTTTTAATCTGCTGGATATGCCGAGTGGATTCTTGGGGACTACAGGAATCTGGTCTTCTAAAGGCCGGCTTTCCTATAAGAAAAGTACACCGACTACGCCTATTTCTTCAGATATACATAATATTTTTTCCAAGCTTGCAGCGCAGGGGGATCAAGTAACTGCGATGGAAGTTTCTTCTATTGCGTTGGATCAAAAAAGAGTGGAAGGAATCGTCTTCGACGTAGCGATTCACACAAATATTTCAGAGGAACATATGGAATATCACAAAACTTTTACGCATTACCTCCAGTCGAAACTGGAATTGTTCCGACAGGCCAAGGCTGCTGTCGTAAATTTGGATGATGCCGGTATGTCCAAAGAGATTCTGGAAATCACAAACTACCCGTGCCTGACATATAGCGCCGATTCGGATTCCGGCGCCGACCTTGTATGGGATAATTGCAAAACGCTGGACAACGGGCTGGCGTTTGACCTTCTTTACAACGGGGAAGTCAATCGGGTTGAAGTTCCTTTATACGGCGAATATAATGCAGCGAATTTAACTGCTGCAATCGCTGCTGCGTTATTGGCGGGGAGGTCTATCGATGAAATTTTGCGTGTCCTGCCGGATATGCCGCAGGTGGAAGGCCGTTTTCAGGTGATTTCCGGACCGGAAGGCAGAAAGATAATTCTGGATTACGCTCATACCCCTGTAGCCATTGACCTGGTATTGAAGGAAATAAAGAAGTTGCCGCACCGCCGTCTCATCGCAATGATTGCGGGCATTGGCATCCGTGATTTCTCAAAAATGCCGAAAATGGCGAAAGCATCGGAAGGAAAAGCGGATACGATCGTCGTAACGGTGGACCACCCGGGATACAATGATCCGGATGATGTCGTAGATGCAGTGGTCAAAGGCTTTACAGTTCCGTATAAACAGGAAGTGTTAACAGCACCTTCCCGTAAGGAAGCCGTGATTGAAGCATTAAAGGCCAGCGGACCGGAAGACATTATTTTATTGTCCAGCGGCTGCATCAACGGTTCGCAGATTGTAAAAGGGGAATACATCCCCCATTCGGACGAAGAGATTATTGAGGAATTCTTTTTGGGGCAAAATTAATGAGTTTGAGCTTTCTTATAGAAGGACTTGTTAACCAGTCGATATTCCGCAAAACAGCTTCGCTTGCCTGGGGGCTCGCGCTGAGCTAACTCGGTCTCGTTTCACTTCGCCCGAGTGGATCTCAGCACTTCGCTTGGTCCCCTGGGCGTCTTCGCTGTTTTGCTCCATATCTCAAAATTTCTTCTATAAAAGTGTGTCATATCTAATTCTTTTTAAAAAAAGAGACATCTCAATTCTAAACAGAACCCGAATGAAGCGTCAGGGGGCGACTCCTTCGGGAACAGAGCGAGTCCTGAGACTCCGGAGGGAGCGCAGCGACTGAGGAGGCTCAGGCCGCTCCCGAGGAAAGCGTCCCCCTAAAGCGTAATGGCTGAAGAACCCAACAAGTCTAAAGTGATTATTCCTCTGGAATAGTCGCTTTTTCACGTTTTTTTGTGTTTAATAGAAGAGAAGGTTTCATAGACATAAGAATTGGAGTGAATGGAATGCAGTATCGTACAGAGAAAGACACGATTGGTGAAATTCAGGTGGAAGCCGACAAAATGTGGGGAGCCCAGACACAGCGAAGTGTCCAGAACTTTGCAATCGGCACGGAGCGCATGCCGCATGAAGTGGTGATGGCGTTTGCCCAACTGAAAAAGGCGACAGCGAAAGCAAACCATAAGCTTGGAAAATTATCGGAAGCGAAGATGAAAGCCGTCGAAGCTGCTGCAAATGAAGTGATTGAAGGAAAATGGAACGACCATTTCCCACTCGTTGTCTGGCAGACAGGAAGCGGCACGCAGTCGAACATGAACATGAACGAAGTTCTGGCGCGACGCGGCAATGAAATTTTGGCGGAGCAGAATTCTGATGAAAAACTGCATCCGAATGACGATGTCAACATGTCCCAAAGCTCGAACGATACGTATCCAACGGCTATGCACGTGGCAGGCGTATTGGCCGTAACGGAAACACTGATTCCGGCGGTCCAGAAGTTGAAAGCCACTTTGGCTGAAAAATCGGAGAAATTCGATGACGTCATTAAAATTGGCCGCACACACCTGCAGGATGCAACGCCATTGACACTCGGCCAGGAAATCAGCGGCTGGAAGCATATGCTTGAGAAAAGTGAACGCATGATCAGCGAAAGCGTCAACTATATGCGTGAGTTGGCCATCGGCGGAACAGCTGTTGGAACAGGTATCAACGCGGATCCGAAATTCGGCGGCTACGTAGCGGAATTCATCGCGGAAGCGGTAGGATCCCAATTCACTTCGGCTGAAAATAAATTCCATGCACTGACAAGCCATGACGAAATGGTATATGCACACGGCGCGATCAAAGCGCTTGCAGCAGATGCGATGAAGATTGCCAACGATGTACGCTGGCTTGCAAGCGGACCACGCAGCGGCATCGGCGAAATCACCATTCCGGCAAACGAACCGGGCAGCTCGATCATGCCGGGTAAAGTCAATCCGACACAAAGTGAAGCGCTGACGATGGTTGCGGCACAAGTGATGGGGAATGACGCGACAATCGGGTTCTCTGCAAGCCAGGGGAATTTTGAATTGAACGTATTCAAACCGGTTATTGCCTATAACTTCCTGCAATCGGTGCGTTTATTGGCAGACAGCCTGGTCAGCTTCAACGACCATTGTGCAGTCGGCATTGAGGCGAATCTGGATGTCATCCAAAACCATGTGAACAACTCATTGATGCTTGTCACTTCGTTGAATCCGCATATCGGCTACGAAAAAGCCGCGGCGATTGCGAAGCAGGCCCATAACGATGGCTCAACTTTGAAAGAATCTGCTGTGAAAAGCGGACACTTGACTGCTGAACAATTTGACGAATGGGTCAAACCTGAAAATATGGTCGGCAAATAAATAATATTCGAGCGGCCGGAATCTTTCCGGCCGTTTTTATTATGTGGAAAGGTTTTATGCCACAATTGTCGAAGTCCTTTAGAACAGGCAAGAATTTACGGAAGAGGTGCATTATGCAAAAAACGTTTGTGATGTCATGGAGCGGCGGAAAAGATTCGGCGCTGGCGTATTACCGGGCCGTGTTGGAAGGGAATGTGCCGGTCGCGTTATTTACCATGTTCGAAGAAGATGGCTCGAAATCACGGTCTCATGGTTTGCCAATCGAAATTCTGGAAGCCCAGGCTGAACGGATGGGACTGCCGCTCGAAATCGGCAAAGCCGGCTGGAGCGGCTATGAGAAGGAATTCATCAGGCATTTGAAGAAGTTTAAGGGAAATGATATCGAAATGGGCGTTTACGGTGATATAGATCTGGAGGATCATCGCGCCTGGGTGCAGAAAGTCAGCAAAGAAGCCGATATGGAAGTCAGCCATCCTTTGTGGGGAGAGCCCCGCCGGAAGCTGCTGGAGGAACTGCTGGCTGAAGGGTTCAAAGCGGTGATCACGGTCGTCGATACCACCCGCATGCCGGCTGAATTTTTGGGCAGGGAATTCACGCTGGAGCTGATTGAAGAATTGGAAGCGATCGGTGTGGATGCCTGCGGTGAAGAAGGGGAATTCCATACGGTCATCATTGACGGACCGATATTTGTCGAAGCGGTTCCGGCAGTTTTTGGAGACATTATTGAGGCAGGGCAATACCGGATACTCGAAGTGAAACTTCAATAAGAGGAGTGAAAGCCATGATTCAATTTGTGGGTGTTGAGGAAGTCCATATTCGCCAGATGTCCGCTTTATTAGCCAAAAGGCACGCGAAGGAGCGGAAGGCATTTCCGTATCTGCCGGAGGCATTCGAAGAAATCGATGAAGCTGAACAAGTCATACGCCAGCAGCTCAAAAAGCCCTTTGTCAGCGGAATCGCTGCCGTCAGGGGGATCGATGTCATCGGCTACCTGTTGTATGAGTTCAAAGAAGATGCTGACCGGGGACGATATATCCTGATGAACTACGAATCCATCGCGATCAGCGACAAGGAGCATCCGACCCTATTGCGGCTGCTGTATGCAGATGCAGGGGCGGAGTGGATCAAGCATGGCTATTTTACGCATGTTCTGATGGTTCCGCTGGCGGAACAGCCTCTCGTTGAACAGTGGCTGGAGCAGGGCTTCAGCTACGAGCAGAAATATGCGGTTCTTCAACTGAAGGATTTTGAACCTGCCGGAGACCTGAATCCAGGCAAGTTGAGCATCCGGCAAGGCGGGCAGCAAGATGCACCTTTACTGAAGAAAGTGGCGTTATGGAACAGTATCCACCAGGCAGCCGCACCTTCCTGGCATCCGATTACAAAAGAAACGATGGAGAATATCAAACGCAGTTATATGGACATCTCCACAGATAAAGAGGCGTTTCTCTGGATTGCGGAATTGGGTGAGCGCATAGCCGGATTTCATGTCTACTTCCGTAAGGAGGACGAGTTGAGCTTGTCGACGCCGCAGAATTGTGCGGAACTCCCGGCAGCCTCCACTAACCCGGATATGCGTGGCAAAGGAATTGGCCGAATGCTGGCCAACCATTGTTTCGCGGAGATGAAAAAAGAGGGATTTGATTATTTGTACGCAGATTGGCATACACCCAATCAGCTCGCATCCTATTTCTGGCCGCGTCTCGGGTTCGAGCCGTTCATGATCCGGCTGTCGCGAAAAATCGATCCGCGCATTGCCTGGGCACATGGGGATTAAAAGCCGGAGTCTGAAAAAAATTAAAGAATTTAGTGATTAGAAGTTAGTAAGTGGAAATTCAGGGTAAGAAGGGAGGGGAGTTTTAACAGCTTAGAGGAGGATTCAATGAAGAAAGAGAGATTGATCGATTACAAAATATTTTTACCTGCATTATTAATAGTTATTGCGATCAGTATACCGCTGGCACTGTACGAAACGAGATCGCTGGATACGCTGAACGCGATTTTTGAAGCCATAGTCGAATTTTTCAGTTGGGGCTATCTATGGTATGGGGTGCTCCTGGTGGGAGCGGCATTGTTTTTTTCTTTCTCGAAATACGGGAAAGTGGTTTTGGGAGACCCTGAAGACAAGCCGCGACTGACCCTTTTTGAGTACTCTTCAATACTTATTGCCATGGGTATCGGTTCCACAATCATGCGGACCGGCATGCTGCAATGGACTTCGGTTGTAAATAACCCGCCGGCAGGAACTGCGGCAGGTTCATCGGAAGCGATTTTAATGGGGAATGCTTACAGCATGTTCCTGTGGGGCTTTCAGGTTTTTGCGATTTTTGTCATGATAGCGCCGGCCATGGCCTATATACTGCATGTGAAAAAGCGCCCATTGATGCGGATTTCAGAAGCGGCACGAGTTATTCTCGGCGATAAGCTGACAGACGGGTGGGCCGGCAAAGCGCTCGACATCCTGTTCTTAGTGAGTATATTGACAGGAGCTGCAGTCACTTTGGGCCTCGGCGCGCCGATTGTTACATATAACCTGTCTGCTCTATTGAATATTAACGTTACATTCGGCCTTACTTTGATCGTTACAATTGTATGGGTAGCGTTGTTCTCAATCAGTGCATATCTTGGCATCGAGAAAGGCATCAAGCGCCTGAGTACCTTTAATATCTATCTGGCCGGAGCATTTGGTGTTTTCATCTTGCTTGCAGGGCCAGGCGTATTTATTTTAAATTATTTCACCGACAGTATATCTTATCTGTTCACGAATTATCTCAGCTTCTCGCTGAACACAGATTCGGTTTATCAGGGGGAAGCTTCCCATATTCAAAGCAATACAGTTTTCTGGTTTGCCTATAGTGCAACTTGGGCGATGCTTCACAGCGTCTTTGCTGCAAGGATTTCAAAAGGCCGCACCATCAAAGAAATGATTCTTACATATTTGCTTGCTCCTACCTTATTGTCCTGGATAGCGACAGGCTTAATGGGAGGTTTGGGTGTCCACAGGTATCTGACCGGCCAGCTGGATGTGCTGGAATTGGTGCAGAATGAAGAGCGGATGTCAGCCATCCCTCAAATCCTTTCAACTTTACCGCTGGGCGGGATTGCGATTACGGTATTTATCATCGTATCGTTAATCTTCCTCACGACGACACTCGATTCTACAACTTATACAGTTGCAGCTTATACCAGCACGAAAGATATGAGTAAATATGAGCCGCCAAAAGTCCTTCGATTAATCATTGCAGCAGTCATCACCATACTTTCACTGGTACTTATGCGCATTGGCGGATTGGCACCTCTGGGAGTGATTTCGGGCCTCATGGGGCTTCCGATTATTTTCATCACGTTCCTTATGATTTTCGCAGCAAAAAAAATGCTCGATCTCGATCAGGCGTGGAAATACAATGTCAGAAAAGATGCCAGCAAGTAATCCATTGTTGGATATAAAAAGACCGGGCTGCCGTCCGGTCTTTTTACATGAAGATTGCATAAGGGTTTTCGGTTTACTTACACACTGGATATGTTACACTTACGTCCATTATGATTGAAAGGGGAAAATGAATTTGCCTAAGAAGATGTTATTAAGCCTATTAATCGGTGCGTCAGTCCTAGTGACGGCGGCATGCAGTGATACAGAAGAAAATGCTGCAAATGAAGAAGAAACACCAACGGAGGAACAAGCGACTGAAGAGAATGGCGAGACAGCCGAAGGCGATGCTGAATCAGCTGAACAACCGGAAATGCCGGAACCTGACTTGGAAGGTGTACCCGATGTTGTCGCTGAAGTGAACGGAGAAGAAATCATCAAAGAGGATTTCGAAGCTGCTTACACTGCGCAATTCCAGCAAATGGCTATGCAGGCGCAAGTATCAGGGCAGGAAGTTGATCAGGCGCAATTGAAAGAACAGGTTGCTGAAAGCCTTGTGAGCCAGGAACTGTTGGTGCAGGAAACGGCGAACCGTGATATCGAAGCGACTGATGAAGAAGTGAATGAAACCTTGACTTCACTTGCAGAGCAAAACGGCCTGGCATCATCAGAAGAATTTTTGACAGCTTTGGAAGAACAGGGACTGTCAGAGGAAGAAGTGATGGAGCAAGTGGCATCACAAGTGAAAGTGGATAAATTGATCGCTGAAGAATCGGGAGAGGCTGAAGCTTCCGAAGAAGAATTGCAGGAGTTCTACGAGCAAATGCAGGCACAGCAGGAAGAAATGGGTGGCGAAGAGCTGCCGCCTTTCGAAGATATAGAAGCTGAGCTTGAAGCTCAGCTGGTACAGCAAAAAGAGAACGAAGCAGTTCAGGCGTTAGTAACTGAACTCCGTGAAGACGCGGATGTTACAGTCCACATTTAATATTGAGGAAAACAAAGAACCAGGCTCCCGATTGTGGGAGCCTGGTTCTTTTTGTTTTTGGTGAAGAAGTTATGGGTTTTCTATTGTCCAGACTCCAGCGGCCCAACTCTTCGGGTCATAAGCCACTTTGGCTGTGCGGCTGGAAAGACGCCGCTTCGCCAAATCGTCTTATGCCTTTCAGAGCTAAGCGGGCACTGTCGCATTTCGGTGTCCAGACTCCAGCGGCCCAGCTCTTCGGGTCATAAGCCGGCCCAGCTGCATGGCAAAGAACGCCACTTCATTGATCTTGCTAAAACCTGCTCCTGTCTCTGCATCGCTAACGCTAGCTTCGAGACATGGTAGAGCGTTGCATCGCTGCGCTGCTTCGTCGCAAGAGATAGGCCCAAACAAATTTGGGCTATCTCTCGCTGTCGCATTTCTATATCGTATCCGCCTTCTGGATCAGACTCAAAAACTGTTGTGTCCGCTCTTCTTTCGGATTTTCAAAGATGTCCTTCGGAGTGCCGCGTTCCACGATGCGTCCCTCATCCATGAACAGCACTTCATCCGCGACACCTTTTGCGAAACGCATTTCATGGGTGACGACGACCATCGTCATGCCTTCGAGTGCCAGATCTTTCATCACCTGAAGAACTTCTCCGACAAGTTCCGGGTCAAGCGCTGAAGTGGGTTCATCGAAAAGCATCACTTTCGGTTCGAGCGCAAGCGCGCGGGCAATGCCGACACGCTGCTGCTGGCCGCCGGAAAGCTGGAAGGGATATTCGTTCATCTTTTCTTTCAGCCCGACTTTCGCCAATAACTCTTCCGCTTTTTTCCGGGCTGCTTCTTTGCTGATCTTCTGGACGGTCACGGGACCTTCCATGACATTTTCCAACGCGGTCATGTGGGGGAAGAGGTTGTAATGCTGAAAAACCATGGCAGACTGTTTTCTGAATTCCGTTATTTGCTTCTTCGGCAACGGCTTCGAAAAATCCGCCTTGTGGTCATCAATCGTCACGGTTCCAGCGGTGGGTGTTTCCAATATATTCAGGCACCGCAGGAACGTCGTCTTGCCGGAACCGGAAGGGCCGATGACGACAACGGCCTGGCCCTTCTCCACGTGGAGGTCGATGCCTTTCAATACTTCAAGGCTGCCGAAACTTTTGTGCAGATTATTTATTTCAATCATAGGATACTCCTGTCTGTAGTTAAAGTGAATTTACGCTCTTGATACGTAGCGGTCAAACCGATGTTCCAGCCGGCCCTGCACCAATGAAAGAAGGAAACAGAGAACCCAGTAGATCAAGCCGGCCTGCGCATACAAGAGCAGGAATTCGTAGTTGAAAGCAGCAATTTCCTGCGCTCTCCGGAACATCTCGGTAACCAGAATAAACGAAGCGAGTGATGTATCCTTCACCAGGCTGATGAATGTATTCGACAGCGGTGGAATGGATACACGGGATGCCTGCGGCAAAATAATCCGTTTCAACGACTGGCTGTACGACATGCCGATCGTATTGGCAGCTTCCCACTGGCCTTTCGGAATCGACAGAATCGCTGCCCGGATGACTTCGGAAGCATAAGCCCCAACGTTCAGTGAAAAACCGAGAATGGCTGCGGTAAACGGTTCAAGCGTAATACCGACCGTCGGAAGTCCGTAAAACAGAATGGACAATTGAACGAGCAAAGGGGTGCCGCGGATGATGGAAACGTAGATCCGGGCGATGTTCTGAAAAAGCTTCACGGTAGAAATACGGGCCAATGCTGTCAATGTAGCCAGCATAAGCCCGATGGTGAACGAAATCAAAGTCAAAGGAATCGTGTATTGGATTGCCCCTTCCAACAAAGGAAGGAACGATGACTGGGCAATGTCCAGTAACCGTTCCAATCTTTCGGGATTTGTGAAAATACTATTCAAGTACATTTTCGCCAAACCATTTCTGTGAAATTTCATCATATGTGCCGTCTTCAATCATATCTTCAAGTGCTTTGTTTACTTCATCCACGATGGCGCCGCTGTCTTTTCTGAATTGCAATCCGCTTTGAGAAGCTTCATCTGATTCGTCAGCGATTTGTATTGGTGCATCCGGACGCTGCTTCAAGAAGTCCAGTACCGAAATTTTATCGTTTACTGTTGCATCGACGCGATCTGATACCAATAACTCGATGGCCTGATTGAATCCTTCAACGCCTGTAAGTTCAGCGCCATATTCTTTAGCGATATCGGCATAGTTGCTGGTCAATGATTGAGCAGAGGTTTTGCCTTCCAAATCTTCAAATGAAGTAATTTCCGTTTCATCTTTTTTAGTTACCAGCACAGCTGACGAAGTAATGTATGGATCTGAAAAGTCGTAGCTCTCCAGGCGGTCTTCACGAATGCCTACCTGGTTTGCTACCATATCGAATCTTCCGGAATCCAACCCTGCGAACATTCCATCCCATTGTGTTTCAAGGAATTCCGCTTCAACACCCAGACGGTCCGCAACTTCGCGGGCAATCTCGACATCAAAACCGGTCAATTCACCGGATTCATCGTGGAAGGTGAATGGAGGGTAAGTTCCCTCAGTTCCGACAAGCAATGTTCCTTCTTCCTGCACTTTCGTCAATAGATCTTCCGAAGAATCCGTTGCCCCGGATTCTTCCTCAGGAGCAGTTTCTTCCGTATCATTGCCGCACGCAGCCAGCAAGAGGACCGCTCCAAGCAGCATTAACAGTAAATAAAGTGATTTCTTCATATTTATATCCCCTAATTCATATAGATTTTGTCGGCATTAAAAGTTTGCTTTTTGATTATAGCACCTTGGTCGCAAGGGCTCAAATAAAGTTTCTTCAAAATGCAAAAAAAAAATTAAAAAAAGAAGCCTCTCCATTGGAGAAGCTTCTTGGTGCCACCTATTGACCGATAGTCTCCAGTGCCTGTTTGACGGTGCTGAAGGAATGGGTGGAAGCCATTTCGATATTGCTGTTGACCACGACTTGTACAAGTTCAGGGCGCATGCCGGATGAGACGACTTTTATGCCCATTATCCGGAGCATATTGCCGATCTGGTGCAAGGATTCTGCGACATGCCGGTTAATCGTCAGCACACCCGAGAAATCTACAATTACATACTCCACATTCATTGCAGCGATTTTCGGTATTGCTGTTTCCATGATATAGTGGGCCCTTTCTTCATCGAAATAGCCGATCAGCGGAAGGACAACCACTTCATCGCGTATTGGAACAATGGGCGCGGAAAGGGCTACGAGCTCCCTCTGCATTTCCTGCTTTGACTGTTCGGAAAAGCGTTCGAAAGCGAAGACAGTTTCGTTGAGGCTGACATCCAGCATACGATTGATCTGTTTAATAATATGGGCTGTATCCGCTGTTGAGAGGCCAATATTGATGCTGCCGCGGCTTAATATTTCTGTGAAAATATCTCGCGTCAATGGATATCGGATTATGATCTCCGAGAGCTTGCCACCGCTTTTTACCTGCATCTCAGCGTTATTTTTGCTCCATACGATTAAATGTTCCGGTACAAAGTCTTCACTTTCGTTGTTCAGTGAATCACCGAAAAACCCGAGAAGTTTAACGTACATGGAAAAAGCCATACTTTTTTCTTCTTCTGATATCCCCGGTTGGCTGCGTGACACTACATATTCGACAACCTCCTCAGAAATTGACTGTGCGTTTTCGCAGATATAAGAGGAAAACTGGTCGACAGTTGGCATTTCCTTCACACCTTTACATGAATTCATAATTTAATTATAGACTAATTCTGGATAAGATGTAATTTATATTTGTACAATTCCAAGGCGCATATGAGTGTAACCAAACGGAAGCCAGGAAAAAAATGGCACCTTTTTTCCTGGCTGATGGAAGTTCCTGTTTCATTCTTTCCGGAATACCCAGGAACGCTGGACGATAAAGCCAAAGATAAAGAGAATGGTATCGACCAGTATTTTCAGGATGATTTCGCCCCGGCCGAGCCATTCGGCATAAAGCAAATGGACCGAAGCGGCGGAAGTCAGCATGATAAACGTGGCAAGGAGATAGTAGCGTACCAGGGATTTACTGGATCCTTTCTTAAAGACCTTATTGCGGTTGATATAATAATTGAACAATGAGGACAGGACGCGGGCCGCAATCGTGGCCAAAATAATAAACAGTCCAGGGGCCGGGTCTTTCAGCAATTGGATGAAAATCCAATATAATCCGATATCGAGTACGAAAGATGCTCCTCCGGATAATCCATAGAAGATGAAAATCTTATAAATATGGAAGGAGTCTCTCAATGGATTGAAATGTGATGAATCATTGTCATCTATATAGACGGTTTCGATGGTCACTTCGGTCACTTCAATATTGTTTTCTTTTAAAGAGGCCAGGACATTCATCTCGTATTCGTACCGCTCACCGATAACCTTCAGCAATTGCGGCAGGTATCTGACGGGAATCCCCCTGAGTCCGGTTTGGGTGTCAGTAAGGGCGGTGCCGGTTGAAAGCCGGAACAGCAACCGCGTGATGCGGTTTCCGAAGCGGCTTCGGAAGGGGATATGGCTGCGGCTGAAATCCCGCGCGCCGAGTACTACATTTGCAGGCGATTTGATGAGCCGACGGGATAATTTGACCATATCACTGACGAGATGCTGGCCATCCGCATCCGCTGTTATAACTGCCTGGTAGGAAAGATTATTCGTGACTATGTATTGGAAGGCGGTTTTCAGTGCACGGCCTTTTCCCTGGTTGGCAGCATGCTTTAATAATATTACTTCTTTATGAGTATCCAGGGATTCAAATATGTGTGAAAACTCCTTGCCGCTGCCATCATCGACGATTAAAATCTGTTCAAATCCCGCTTCGATGATATTTTTGACGGTGTCCAGACACATTTGATCCGGTTTATACGCGGGAATAATAATAGCGAACTGCTTCACGTATGACCTCCTTTCCGGTTCTGCTGGATCCTATGATCAGTGCATACAACCCGATTATCCCCAGAACGCCTGATTGAACAGCTGAGATTCTGTTTATTTAGCACTATATTGTAAGAATACCCAAGCTGAAGGGCCTTCACACAGCATCTTAAGAAAATCTTCAGAAAGCCCCTCCATATTTATTAAGATTTTCCATTTATGCTGAAGTCAGCAGTGAAAGGGGAAGGAATTATGATAAAAATCAGAGGGTTGCACCATCATTTTAACATAGGGAAAAAAGGAGACCAGCGGCAGGTACCGGTATTGAAAGGAGTCACGCTTGAAGTGAGCGAGGGAGAAATTGTGGCCATACTGGGCAAAAGCGGTTCCGGAAAATCGACGTTGCTTCATATACTTGCGGGGTTCATGCTGCCGGAAGCGGGGTCGGTAATGGTCAATGGCAAAGAAACCTCGGTCTTGAAGGAAGCGGAACAGGCGGACTTTCGCTTGCAGAACTTCGGCTTCATCTTTCAGAATTTCCAGTTGATGCCGGGGCTCAGTGCATTTGAAAACGTCGAACTGCCTTTGAAGATCAAAGGGATGGATGAAAAGGAACGCAAACTAAAAGTGGAGAACCTGCTCCAAAAAGTAGGGCTGCAGGAAGTGGCAGGCCATTACCCGAACGAACTTTCCGGCGGCCAGCAGCAGCGGGTCAGCATTGCCCGCGCGCTGATTACGGATGCGCCCATCATTCTGGCCGATGAGCCGACAGGAAGTTTGGATTCCGAAACGGAAAAAGAGATCCTGTTGCTGATTCAGTCGTTGAATAAAAAGCTCGGGCTGACGTTCGTCATCATCACGCACGACGAGGAAGTGGCTACTGTTGCAGACCGCCAGTACCGCCTGCATGACGGCGAATTGGTGAAAGGGGAGCAGCGCCATGCAATTTAAAGACCAGATCGATTTTATCAGACAGCATATGAAACGCAACAAACTGCGCGTCGCCACGACGATTCTGGCCGCGACGATGGGCTGCGCATTTTTGATCGTCCTGGCTTCGATCGGTTTTGGGTTGCATCAGACCATTACCGATGATGTCCTGGATAATAATATGGTGACGGAAATTGAAATTGCCGGGAAATCGGGCGGTGAGACAGAAGTGGCTCCAGCCGATATTCCGGCAGCGGACCTTCAGAAAATCAGAGAAATGGAACACGTTGTGGCGGTAGTGGAACGGAATCAGCCGGAAGCCGAAGCGCAAACCGTGATAGGTAATCGCAGTGCATATTCCAGAATCGTCTTATCCAGTATGGAAGAAGAACAAAAAGCTGGATTTGCTTTGTCGGAAGGGAAGATGCCGTCCAAAGCTGAGGAAATCGTAGTCGGCTATCATATGGCAAAACAATTGTTGACAGAAGCGGAAATGGAAAAGGAAGCCAATGGTGAAGAGGTTGACGGATTTGCAGGCAGCCTGATCGGCCAGACCATCGAATTGCAACTAACGCCTTTCAGAGACGAAGGAGAAGAAGCGAAAGAGAGCTCGTCATGGGAATTCGTGGTGACAGGCATCGCGAAAGAACCGGCGAAAGACTGGATGACGGACAACAGTGTCTATGCGGACAGTTCCTGGGGGGCGGTATTCAATGAAGAACTGGACTTGCAGCAAGGCTATAAATATATCCTTGTTTACGCAGATGAACTGCAGAATGTCGGAGGAATTACAGACACCTTAAAAGAAGACGGCTATTACGTCTATTCCGTAACGGAAGAGTTGGGTTCGATGAATGTCTTCTTCACTGCATTAAAGGCAGGACTGATCTTTGTCGGAACAATTGCGGTACTGATCGCTTCCATCGGTATTTTCAATACGATGACGATGGCAGTGACGGAACGTACGCGCGAAATTGGCGTCATGAAAGCGGTCGGCGCACAACCAAAATTGATCCGCAAATTATTCCTCATGGAGAGTGCAGCCATCGGCATCATCGGAACCGTGTTGGCAGTTGCCATTTCCTTCGCCATCAGCTTATTGTCCAACTGGCTGATTCCGATGATTGTGCTGAACTCTTTAGGCGAAGACAGGCCGGCTGATTTCACCCTGGTGATCTCGACCATCCCATGGCAGCTTGTGGTGATCGCATCTGCCATCAGCATCGGCGTGGCCATGCTGTCAGGCTGGCGTCCGGCGCGAAAAGCCACGCAAATCGATGTAATCCAGGCGTTGAGACAGGAAATGTAACCCCAGCGAAGAAAAAAGCACGTTCCCGAACGGAACGTGCTTTTGGCTATTCGTCGATAACTTTGAAATCGACTTCCGCATGTATTTCGTAGTCAGTTTGGACGCCGTCCGGGCTTTCGGTAAAGAAATTGGCGTATCCGTTGACAATGTAATAGCCCTGTGGAAATTCATTGTTCATCACTTGTTGCATAAACTCGATATAAGCCGCATCGTCCTGATCGCTGTACCCACCGCTTCCGGTATAGGATTCTCGGAGAGGCTCACCTTTCGTTAAAGTTGTAGTCAGCAGAGGTTCGATCATCGGATAGTCCAATTGATAGCCTCGCGTCTTTTCTTCCATGGGAAAAAAGAACGCGGAGCCGGCATGGTAAATATCGATGCTGTCTTCTTCGCCGACATACTCAAGTTCAGCATAGACCTCAACGGGTCCGCCACTCGCGTATTGTTCCTGTTCGGAAACAAGGCGGTAAATAAAGTCGCCATCAGTAGTGGACGCTTTGGTATTTGAAACGGAATAGTCATCGATGGAAGGGATCGTGTCAACAGGTGTATCCCCGCCAGTTCCACAGGCGGCAATCAGCGGCACCATCAGCAATAAGGACAGGAAGGCAATTTTTTTCATGTCTATTCACCCCTCTTTACTGAAGTAGTCGTAATTGAAGGCGAAAGAGTTACAGGGTCATTCTATTTTATCCTCGGGTCGCCAGCCTTTCTGCAATTCCCGAACCGATAAACCGAAATCCATTTCAAGATGAGGATAATCCTTGAACCGGCTCCAGTCGCCGCCCCAGTCAAAGCCGAGGCCTTTGCCGATATCCGCAACTTCAAACCAGTCCGGGCGCCCATTGCCGTTTCCATCGCGTTCAATGTCCCAGACGACCGAACCGTCATCGAGTTTCAGGGCGAAATCAATGGCCAATCCATAATTATGATAGGATTCTCCGGCTTCGGCATGGGTGACGATATTGCCGGCTTCACTGCGTCCTTGTTGATGCAGCGAAGCCTGTTCATCGAAAGAACGGAATCCGTCAGTGATGACGATGTCGACCCCAATCTCTTCTGCCGCAGCGACCAGCTCACGGCTCTTCTCCGCCACAATCGGGTGCAGGGCATCCGGCAGGGGCCGGGCTGCCAATTCTTCGCGGAACTCCACTTCACGTTGTATCCAGATAAACAGAAAACCGCCGAGCAGCAGCAGAAAAAGTATTGTAAAAGCGGTTTTTGCCTGTTTCATTTGTTCATCACCTCTATGGTTTTATTTTAGCAAAAATCGTTGCAACAGTATCCTCATACGGAATTTGGTACGATGGAACAAACAATCCTTAGGAGGTAATACATATGGTTATCGAATTAATGAAATCCCATGCTTCAGTGCGTGATTACAAAGAGGAGCAACTGACACGGGGAGAAGTGGAAGAGTTGATCGGAGCGGCGCAGCATGCGGCAACGTCTCATTTTGTCCAGGCATATTCAGTCATCTGGGTGACGGATGCTGAAAAACGGAAGAAGCTTGGCGAATTGTCCAAGAATCCAAAACAGATGGAAGGCGCCGGTGCTGTTTTCCTTATGTGCGCCGATTACAACCGCCTGAAACATGCCGGAGATATGCAGGGCGAGTCGATTGTCTTCGACCAGGCCGAGAATTTGCTGGTCGCAGTGACAGATGTGGGACTGCTGGCGCAAAATCTGGCGCTGGCGGCCGAATCCAAAGGCTATGGCATCTGCTATATCGGCGGTGTCCGCAACAATATGGGCGCAATCAGCGAATTGGTCGGATTGCCTGAAGGTGTGTTTCCCGTCTACGGCCTGACTGTCGGTGTCCCGAACGAAAAGAATGACGTAAAACCCCGTCTGCCGGTGGAAGCGATTTTGCACGAAAATGACTACAACGAAGAAAAATACGAAAGAATTCTTCCGGCTTATGACAAGACAATCCAGGACTATTACGGAAGCCGCGGTTCCAACCAGAAAACGGCGTCCTGGTCACAGCAAATGGCGGATTTCCTGAAAAAACCGCATCGTCCGGATCTGAAAGCGGTATTGGCATCAAAAGGCTATAAATTCAAATAATCATGCAGAGGAGGACGAAGAGATGAAACTGGCAATTTTCGGCGCGACAGGCAGAGTGGGCGGTGAAATCTTAAAGCGTGCGTTGGCAGACGGTCACCAGGTGACGGCCCTGCAGCGTTCGCCCAAGCTCGACAAACATCCGAATCTGGCGACGGTATTCGGCAATGTCCGGAACAAAAAGGATATTGACCGCACTATTGCGGGAGCCGACGCAGTCATCAGTGCATTAGGAACAGATAAGACCACGACGTTGACGGATGCCATGCCTTTCATAATCGAGGCGATGGAACTGGGCGGCATCAAAAGGATCATAACGATTGGAACGGCCGGCATCTTAAACAGCCGGCTCGAAGAAGGCAAGCTCCGTTACCAGGGGGGCGACTCGAACCGGAAAATGACCTTCGCTGCGAAACAGCACGAAAAAGTCTTTCGCATGCTGGAACAATCCGACTTGGAGTGGACCATCGTCTGTCCGACCTATTTGCCTGATGGGGAAGCGAAAGGCGGATACCGCACGAAAAAAGATTATCTTCCGGAGGACGGCAAAGAAATCAGCGTTGGCGATACCGCGGAATTCGCCTACTATCAACTGGAGAACAGCGAAAACATCGGCAGCCGTGTGGGATTGGCGTATTAATGGCAGAATGGCTCGGATTTTCCGGGCTTTTTTATTTGCGATCAACTTTCATAAGAATACGATCAACTTTCATAAAAATACGATCAACTTCCAACAGAATAGGCTCAACTCGCCCCTGCAACGAAAAAACCCGCAAAGCCAACCAGGCTTTGCGGGTTTTCCATATAAGGTTTTATTACGCCGTAACGTCGCGTTTGCCGAAAGTGACATAGCTGATGGCCATAAAAATAACAAAATAGACAAACAGCACAATCACGGACAGCGTCATCGTGATATCATCGACCAGCATAAACCCGGTATAATATTGCGTCAGGTCGGTGTGCGTAAACAGATAATATTTGACGATTTCATAATTCGCCAGCAGGAAGACCGCCTGAACGCCCGTGAACAACAGGAAAATCGACAGCCCGATGGCGAGTGAACTGGAGCGGAATGCAGTGCCCAGCATAAAGGCGAAAGTGCTGATCATTAAGACGTTGACAAAGCTGAGTGCGGCCAACCGGAGGCCTTCCAGCCAGAACGATCCTTCGACAACTTCTGAACCATTCCAGACAAGGTACGTTCCATCACTGACACCATAAAAGATTAACCCCGCCACTGCCGTGACGATGAATAATACAACCGCCAGCAGCAATGCGTACAGCATCGTCGTGATGAATTTCGAGCTTAAAATTTTCCAGCGTTTGACGGGACGAGTCAACAGCATTTTGATGGTGCCCTGTGAAAATTCAGCAGCCACAATGCCGCCGGCGACGATAACCGTGAACAGCGTGACAAGGGACATCAGGGCGTGCGAGTCGATGACGCTTTGCTGCATGCTGTTGGAGTCAAAAGGAGCGACATCGTTTTCGAGACGATGCTCGGCAATAGCCACTTCGCCTTCAAGATACTCGCGCCGTACGTCACCCAAGCTGTTATTCTCCAACAGGATTAAATTGTTGGCCATTTCAGCGGCTTCCAGCTGCTGCCATGTTTCTGTATTGGCAGTATTCATGGAGTTGTCCACCCATTTGGTGATGGCGGAGGAGCTGAACAGAATGACTGCCAGCAGAATGATCATGATCCAGGAAGATTTCCGGCTCCATAATTTCATCCATTCATTTTGTATGAGCTTGAGCAATTTCTCCACCTCCAGTCAGTTCAAGGAATTGATCTTCCAAAGTCGCTTGGAACGGTTGAATGGCAAATATGGAAACTTCGGCATTCACCAGTATTTTGATGGCGCCCGGAATATGTTCCGGTTCGGTCTCCACCAACAGTCCACCGTCATGGCGGGAAACCGGGAAGCCGATTCCGGCCAATATCTCTTCTGTCTGTGCCAACGGCTCGGCCTTCAAATAAAAGCGGGATTGCTGAAGCTCTTTGACGTTTTTGATATCGATCAGTTCGCCATTTTGAATAATGGCGATCCGGTCGCATAATAATTCGATTTCCGACAAAAGATGGCTGGAAACGAAAACCGCGACGCCATTTTCACGTGCGATTTTCTGCAGGTAAAGACGGAATTCCCAGATGCCTGCAGGATCAAGTCCATTGGTCGGTTCATCAAGAATAAGGAATTTCGGTTTGTGCAGAAGCGCCTGTGCCAACCCGAGACGCTGCCTCATGCCGAGGGAATACGAACCGACCTTTTCATTGATGCGGTTTTGCATGCCGACCTGCTCAATGACTTCATTGATGCGCTTTTTCGAAATGCCTTTATGCATTCTCGAAAAATGCAGCAGGTTTTTATAGCCCGACATGTATTTGTACATTTCCGGGTTCTCGACGATTACGCCGACTTTCTCGATGCTTTCCTCAAAATGATGCTTTACTGATTGCCCGTCGATCAATACATCGCCTTCAGTCGGTTTCATCAATCCGACCATCATCCGGATGGTCGTGGTCTTGCCGGCTCCGTTCGGTCCCAGAAATCCGGTGATCTGCCCTTTATACAAATCGAGATTCAAGTTCTTGATAATTTTCTTGCTGCCGATTGTTTTTGACAGATTTTTAATCTGTACCAATGCCTGCTCGTTCATCCTGCTGCACCCGCTTTCGTCCCTTTTGTCATCCATTCCACCGTGTCCTGGCCCGTTTCGTCCCGGATGTCATCCAGTTGCCTGTGGGCCAATACGTTTCCGCCTTTCAAAAGCACCAATTCATCGAGCAAAGTTTCCACTTCCCGGATTTCATGGGTCGACAGGATCAAAGTCTGGCGTTCGAGATCCGTAAAGCGGAGCAGGCCTTTGACCAGATCGCCTCGTACCATGGGATCGAGTCCGGAAAACGGTTCATCCATTAAATAATAGCGGCTTTCACGCCCTAAAGTTGCGGCCATTTTTGCACGTCCACGCATGCCCTTGGAAAGGGTTTTCATCTTCGAAGACAGGGGAACTTCCAAAAAATCGAGCACCTCTTTTGCTTTTACTTCATTGAAATCTGCGAACTGGCTCCTGTAATAGGCGAACATTTGCCCGACTGTGAAATAAGGATAAAACATGTCGGCATCAGGAAGGTAAGCGATTCTTTCGGCATCTTTCCGGGACACCGGCTTGCCGTCGATCAGGATGGATCCGCTGTCGATGGGGCTGACGCCAGCCAGGGATTTCAGCAAAGTCGATTTGCCGCTGCCGTTCTCACCGGCAATTCCTATTATTTTTCCCGTTTCGAGAGTTAAACTAACACACTGAAGCGCTTTAGTTGAGCCGTATGATTTTTTTACATTGTTCAATTCGATCATTGGATTTCCCTCCTGACGAGTTCCACGATTTCCGCCTTCGAAAAACCGTACGCCTCCACATTGGCGATAAACGATTTCACGAGATCGGTTTTCTTGCTGGCCCGCAGCTTGTCAAGGCGAGCTTCATTTTCTGTTATGAATGAACCCTGGCCACGCCTGGTTTCTGTAAGTTCCATCGCTTCCATCTCCCTGTAAACCCGTTGCACGGTATTGGCGTTGACACCGACTTCGATTGCATATTCCCGGACAGAAGGCAGCTTGTCGCCGGGTTTTCGGACGCCGCGGATGATGTCCCCCGACAGGCGTTCGATCAGCTGCTGATAAATCGGCTTATCCTTATCAAACTCAAGCCCCATGTCAAGCCCTCACTTTCTTCTCGAACCAGTAAGCGGACACAAAATAAAGAAGAACCAACAATATTGTTACAAAGGCAAACTGGCCAATTTGCAGTGTGGCCGGCGTTTCAAAAGGCACCTTTAACCCGCGCGCCATATTGGCCAGAAATTCGGATTCATGCAAAGGGACGATCCAAAAGTCGGTGAGTGCTGCATAGAGATCAGTTGCCTTGAATCGATCCCACATTTCAAGAAAGAAAATAAAAAATCCGAAAGTGACAATATAAGCAAAGCCCCCAATCTTGGGTTTCATTGAATAAAACATTGTGATATAGAAATAATAGATGATTGTGATCTGCACCGAAAAAAACAGAATGCCCGCTGCGAACATGGCGGCGGAAGGAAGAAGGTTTCTGACTTCCAGTAAATCGGGTGCAAAGAGCAGAAACACAAATGTCAGGGAACTTATCCATAACAGCGAAATGGCGGTGGCAAAAATTACTGTAAGAAATTTGCTGGCATTAATTTTATGTATGGAAGCACTGGAATGAAAAAAGATATCCGGGCGGTCCATCTCTTTTGTAAGAAGAATGGACAGAAGAATTATTGGTGCGAACATGTGCAATGCCATCACAGTGCCCGAAAAAACAAGTAGTCCTTCAAAAAATTCAAACTGGAAAAGCATCGCTGATCCGAGCGGAATAATAATATCCAATAGTAAAGCCACTAACAAATAGCCCTTGATGATGGTCCAGTCTTTCCTGAATAACCCACGCAATTGATTCATGTTGCATCTCCTTGTCTTACTGTATTAACTGAATAGTACACCTGGTGGGTGTGCAATGCAATACAATTTTCCTGATAAGTGTCTAACGGGGCATTAGAACGGGAAAGGAGAGGTATACCGTTCTAACGGGGGAGGAATTGCGATGAAAAATTTGAAGGACAAAGAGCAGATTCTGATGGCTTTTTATGCCCAATATTTCAAGGGGGCTACTTTGGAAGATATTAAGCAGCTGGATCAGCGGCTTTCTGAAGGGATAGGGGAAGAACGCTATCAGGCGGCAATGAAGGAATTGGAAGAAGAAGGGCTGGTTTTTGGCATTGAAAAAGCGGAAGCGCGCCGAAAGGAAGACGGAGTAGACGGCCCGATGGCCACCAATGAAGGCATGTTGTATGTCAATAGTGCCTTGAACCTGCAGTCCGAGGCTGTCGAGGACCATCAACTCGATTACCTGGAAAACAACCTGAAGACAAGCGGTCTTGAATTTACACTGGAGCCGGTCAAAGAATATATAATGGAAGTAATCAGTGAGCAGGCAGACAAAAAGCCGAACGAAAACTCACCGTAAACCGGAAAAGAAGCATCCTCCAATGTGGAGGATGCTTCTTTTGGGGTAATTGTCCAGACTCCAGCGGCCCAGCTCTTCGGGTCATAAGCCGGCTCAGCTGCGTGGCAAAAACCGCCACTTCGCTGATCCGTCTAACCCCTTATTGCTCCTGCATCGCTGCGCTAGCTTCGTCGCAAAGAGATGTCCCAAATTCCATTTGGTCCATCCCTTGCCTTACAGAGCTTGACGGGCGCTGTCGCTTTTCCTTCTACAATTCCAGAACGAAAAAGGCGATAAAGATAGTCAATACAACGATGGTGTTGATGATGGTGCCGGTTTTTCTGCTGACGTTATCATCAAGAGCGGGAAAACGCTCGGCAAGCTTCATGCCGCCCACGATCAATGCCACCAGAACGAGCAGGTTGATGATGATGTGCATATCGTAGACGTGCACATCAATATAGCGTACCAGAATCACAGAAAATGCCAGGATAATGCCGTTCACAATATGGATTTTTTTCATAAAAGCTCCTTCAATTCGTTTTCGAGAAATGGTTTAGCAGACAGCAGAGCGGTAAACTGCCGGTACCGCTCCAGTTGTCCGGCGTCCGGTTGCCGTCCGGTTTTATAGGCGCGGATTAAAATGTTTTTGGGTGTATGCTCCATATCGATGAATTCCATCAATTGTGTTTCATAGCCGACAAGCGACAGCAATTCGGCGCGGATGGAATCCGTCGCGAGCGCACTGAAGCGTTCTTTGATCAGGCCGTGCTGCAGCATAATGTTCAATTCCGGTGAAGCGATCTGGTGATTCAGTTCGGTTTGGCAGCAGGGTACACTCAATATGACTTTCGCGTTCCATTTGACGGCGCGGGCCAGTGCCATATCTGTGGCGACATCACAGGCATGCAAGGTCACCACCATATCGACTGCGGAATCCTCGTTATAATCATTGATATCCCCTACCAGAAATTCCAGTTGCCCGTAGCCCAGGTCTTCCGCAATCATTTGGCATTCTTCAATCACTTCTTTTTTCAGATCAAGCCCCGTCACCCGGAGGTCGAGCCCTTTTTCTACACGCAGGTAATGATACAGCGCAAAAGTCAGGTACGATTTTCCCGAACCGAAGTCGAGGATGCGGACTGTCCGGTCTTTCGGCAGGTGGACCAGCGCATCGTCGATGAATTCGATGAACCGGTTGATCTGGCGGAATTTATCGTATTTTTGTTTTTTGACACTGCCATCCGGATTCTGCACACCGAGGCGCACCAGAAACGGATAGGGAATGCCGTCTTCCAGCAAATATTGTTTTTTCCGGTTATGCGAAAGCTCCACTTGTTTTTTCCCGGTCTCTTCGGTTTTCCAGCCCACTTTGAATTTCTTGGACAACTGGACCTGGACCTTTTCTTCCGTGAACTGGAAGAGACCCTGGCGAAACTCCGCGAATAAATTCTCTAATTCTTGCCCGGCTTCTTCTGCCGTCAAATTTTTATGTTTCAGCACATGCTCGTGCTGGTACTCAAATTGAATATAATACAGATCTTTAATTTCCACGGGTTTCAGTCGGATGCGTTTCAAATCGCCTGATTTCTGCCTCGGCTGGCTGATGGTTGCAGAAACAAGCTTATGCTGAGCGATGCGTTCCGTGAGTTCCTGTTGCATTTCTTTTAATTCCATTGCATTTCCTTTCCTGATTCAAGATAAGACAAGTTTATCACGGAAACGAGCAATTGAGACAGTAACTGTTTGTGGAATCTCTACCGGGATGTTAAATTATTTGGAATTTTATGATAATATTATAAGGGAAATGAAAACGTATACACTTTGGGGGTATGGAAATGGCGATTTTACATCAAACTGTCGGGGAAACGATCCGGAAGCAAGCATCTCTCCATCCGGAAACAGAGGCATATGTCTATCCGGAACACGGAATACGCAAAACGTATAAGGAATTCGATGAGGAAACCGACCGGCTGGCCAAATCCTTTATTGGTCTCGGGATTGAAAAAGGCGAGCATATTGCCATTTGGTCTGATAACAAGCGGGAATGGCTGCTGAGCCAATTCGCCACCGGGAAAATGGGCGGTGTTCTGGTGACCGTCAATACGAGCTACCAGTCAAGTGAACTTGAATACCTCCTGAAGCAATCCGATTCGACCACGTTGATATTAGGCGAAGAATTCAAAGGCAGTAATTATATCGACATTATCAATACCGTGTGCCCGGAGCTGAAAAGCTCGGAAAAAGGGGAGATCCGGAGCGGGAAACTGCCGAATTTCAAGCGCGTTATTGTTATGGGTGAAAACAATTATCCTGGCATCTATACGTGGAGGGAATTTGAGGCTTTCGCCGATGGGGTGTCGGATGAGCAATTGGAAGAGCAATTCCGATCAATGGACCCGGACGATGTCATCAATATCCAGTATACATCCGGTACGACGGGGTTCCCGAAAGGCGTCATGCTGACGCATCTGAATGTCGTCAACAACGGTAAGCTGGTAGGTGATACGATGAATCTGACGGAAAACGACCGCTTGTGCATTCCGGTGCCGTTCTTTCATTGCTTCGGCTGTGTACTGGGAACAATGGCGGCTGTCACCCATTCCACGACGATGGTCATTGCCGAACAATTCGATCCGGAAAAAGTGCTGCAGATGGTGCAGGATGAAAAATGTACCGGATTGCATGGCGTTCCGACAATGTTCATAGCGGAACTGAACCATCCCGACTTTGCATCATTTGATACTTCCACGCTGCGCACCGGTATCATGGCCGGTTCGCCATGCCCGATTGAAGTCATGAAAAAAGTGATCAGGGACATGGGAGCGTCGGAAATCACCATCGCCTACGGCCAAACAGAATCTTCGCCGGTCATCACCCAAACCCGTGCGGACGATGCCATTGAAAAACGGGTTTCCACTGTCGGCAAACCGCATGCCGAAGTCGAAGTGAAGATTATCAATCCTGCAACTGGGGAAACTGTGCCTGCTGGTGTACCGGGAGAATTGTGCACACGCGGTTATCATATCATGAAGGGTTATTATCAAAACGAAGCAGCGACGAAAAATGCAATCGATCCGGAGGGCTGGCTTCATACGGGCGATATCGCCATGGAAGATGACGACGGTTATATCGCCATTACCGGCCGCATCAAAGACATGGTCATCCGAGGCGGAGAAAACATTTATCCGCGGGAAATTGAAGAATTCCTTTACAGCCATTATGCCATTCAGGACGTTCAGGTCGTCGGAGTGCCGGATCCCAAATATGGAGAGGAATTGATGGCCTGGGTCATTCTTAAAGAAGGCGAAACACTTGATGCGGAAGAACTGCGGGATTATTGCACGGGCAAAATTTCGCGCCATAAAATTCCCCGCTATTTCGAATTTACGAAAGAATACCCGATGACCGCTTCGGGCAAAATTCAGAAATTCAAACTCCGGGAACTTTCCATTGAATTGACAGAAAGCAGTCAGGTGTAACCAAAAAGAGGTGCCGCAATAATTGCAGCACCTCTTTTTGGTTGATATAGCAGGTTTCTTCTATATATATCCCCATCCGAAAGAATGGAAATTTGTTTAATCGGAAGTAATTGAGGGGAAACTGGTAAAGTAACAAATATCTTGAATACAAGGTATTTACATGTTCTGCAGCTGCCTTGGAATGACAATGCGAAGGAGAGATGTTTAAAATGGCAAATGTAAAATTGGCGATCATCTACTACAGCTCCACGGGTACAAATTATCAGATGGCCCAATGGGCTGAAGAAGCAGCTAAAGAAGCGGGAGCAGAAGTGAAACTTGCAAAAGTGAAGGAAAATGCACCGGATGCAGCAATCGATTCGAATCCCGCATGGCGGGAGCACCTGAACGCTACAGCGGATGTGCCGACAGCAGAGGTGGATATGCTGGACTGGGCGGACGCAATCATATTCAGTGTGCCGACACGTTTCGGACATGTATCCTCACAGGTGCAACAATTCCTGGATACGACGGGCGGCTTATGGGCACAAGGGAAATTGGCGAACAAAGTTGTAAGCGCAATGACTTCGGCACAAAACCCGCATGGCGGTCAGGAATCCACCGTTCTTGCTCTTTATACTTCTATGTTCCATTGGGGCGCCATCGTGGCAGCGCCGGGGTACTCAGATCCGGCACTCTTCAAAGCCGGCGGAAATCCATATGGTACAAGCGTATCTGTCGATCAGGATAACAATATGGTGGAAGACGTACAGGATGCAGTCAGCTATCAGGCGAAGCATACTGTGGAAGTGGCTCAATGGATTAAAAATGGTAGAAGCCAGCAATAATATATCAATTTAAAGCAGATGGGCCAATACACTCCTCATCTGCTTTTTCTGTATGTTTAAAGGTGCAATCAAAAAATATTAAGGGCAATCTGCAGTGAATTCATATAAAAGATTTGTTATTTAAATTACGGATGGAGCGATTCAGATGTTTTGGAACACGCTGCTTTATATTATCGGCTTTGTACTTATTCATCTTTTTTCAAAAAATATGAAGTTTCTCGATGTGGTTCCGCGCAGCCGGTTTTTATCTGTCGTCGGAGGGATATCGGTAGCGTATGTATTCTTGCATCTTCTGCCTGAACTCGGCCATTTCCAACAGGAACTGGAAGGGGAACTGGGTAGTAGTGCGTGGAGATTTATTGAAAGTCACATCTATATAATGGCAATGATGGGACTTGCCATCTTTTACGGCCTGGAAGTGATGGTCAAAAAATCCAAGAAAAAGCAAGGTAAGAAAACCCAGGCTCCGGCAGGTGTTTTCTGGGTGCATATTGGAACATTCATTTTATACAATTCTCTGATTGGATATTTATTGGTTCATGATCAATTTGCAAACAGGTGGGGAATGTTCTTTTACTTTGTGGCAATGGGACTTCATTTTATTACTATTGATAAATCTTTACGGAGCACTCATAAAAAAGATTATGACAAATATGGTCGATGGCTTTTGACTACGGCAATTATCATTGGCTGGCTGGTTGGAATTTTGACGGAAGTGGGGGAATTGGTTGTCTCTTTACTTGTGGCATTATTAGCCGGGGGCGTAATCCTGAATGTCATGAAAGAAGAACTTCCCGAAGAGCGGGAAAGCAGTTTTCTTTCTTTCGCCATAGGGATGATGACTTATTCAATACTATGGCTGCTAATATAAAAATGAAATTAATAGCATTTTCTGACTATTTAAAGTATAATTCAATTCATATATATGGGTACTATGATACAAGCCTTTTAAACTATCATCTTGTGAGGTGGCTGAAGTGGTAAAAGAAGAGGAAAAAGTTGTTTTCATAGGCGAACTGGATAAAATGCGTGATGAATATCGAAAATGCCGGGACCTCTCTTTGCGCCTGCAGATTGAAGAGGACATTGAATTGCTGCAAAAAGCCATCATCATCTCAGAAAACGGATCGGAAGAATATTTCAATAGAACCTGAAACCCGCATACTAAAAAGTGTGCGGGTTTTCGTTTGCAGAAAGGGTTTATTTCCCGGGAAATAAACCCTTTCTGTTTGTGAACAAGACTGTAACAAAACTGCTGATTTTTAGCAGCGCACAGACCCTCGGAACGGAATATGGAGCAACATCCTTTATAATAGGGTTATATGAATGGAGAGGGAGAACAGTATGAAGGACTTGAAAGGGCTTGCTTTTGAACAGAAAAAACAAATTGGCCTGCTGATTGCGATGTCAGTCCTGAAAGGGGCGTCGACAATCGGCCAGGCTGTATTTTTCGTTCTCGTTGTTGATGGAGTCTTTATAAAGGGGCGAAGTTTTGAAGAAATACTGCCGTTTCTCTATGCACTGTTAATCTCCATCATCATTCGTTCTCTCTCAAGTTACATTATCGGGCGTACAGGCGTCGAAATGGCTGCTGTTGTCAAAAAACAAATGCGAATGAAATTGATCCGTTCTTTTGCCGAAGATCCTCTATTGTCTTCTGCCGAAAGCCATTCCGGACGAAAAGTCAGTTTGCTGATGGATGCCGTTGATGAGACGGACGGCTTTTTCAGTAAGTACATCCCCCAATTGATACAAAGTTACATTATTCCACTGATGCTCCTGGTAGTGGTCTTTTCCCAAAACTGGACAACGGGCCTCATAATATTGGTGACTGCTCCCTTCATACCGGTCTTTATGGCGATTGTCGGTAAAAGGACAAAAGAAAAAGCGGACGAGAAGATGGAGCAGCTGAACAGGTTCTCCGGAACATTCCTTGATATTTTACAGGGGCTGACCACATTGCGGCTGTTTGGCCAAAGCAAGAAACAAAAAGAAAAAATTGAAGAGAGCAGCAAAAATTTTCGGGATTCAACTATTGATGTTCTAAAGTCGGCCTTCCTGTCTTCTCTGACCCTTGAATACATTTCGATGCTCAGCATCGGGATTATTGCTCTCGAAGTGGGTTTGCGGCTTGTCGTTTTTGATAACCTCAGCTTCTTCAGCGCATTCTTTATCATGATTCTGGTTCCGGATTTTTTTACGATGCTGAAAGATTTCGGCAGTGCGTTCCACACGGCCCGCGGAAGTGTAGCTGCATCGCAACTGTTGCATGAAGAGCTTGCCAAAGAGCGGAAGCCGGTGGCGTGGGGGGAAATGGAATTGCCGGAAAGTATGCCGCCGCATATCAGGTTCGAAAAGGTGTGTTTTTCATATAACGATGAATTCAGGTTAAGCGATATTTCCCTGGATATAAAACCGTACAGCAAAATCGCCATCATCGGCAAGAGTGGTTCGGGGAAAACTACATTGATGCATATCCTGGCCGGATTACTGCCGGTATCGGAAGGGGATATTCTGATTGATGGGAAGAGGCGCAATGATATCAGCGAAACTGGCTGGTTCAACCAGCTCAGCTATATTTCCCAGTCCCCTTATCTTTTTGCCGGTTCGATCAAAGAAAATATTGCAATCGGCACGAACAGGGAGCCAACGCAGGAAGAGATTGCTGAAGCAGCGGAAAAAGCCGGCGTTACGGAGCTTATCGATTCTTTGCCGCAAGGCTACGGGACATTGGTAGGAGAAGGCGGCCGCGGATTGTCTGGCGGCGAAAAGCAGCGCATCGCCCTGGCGCGGGCTTTTTTGAAAAAGCCGAATGTAATTCTATTCGATGAGCCGACAACCGGCCTCGATCTGCATACAGAAATGATTCTGCAGCAATCCCTTGCAGAGCTTTCGAAAAAGGCGACAGTAATAACGGTGGCGCATAGATTGCATACGGTGCGCGCTTCAGACAACATTGTTTTTCTTCAAAATGGCAAAGTGGTTGCTTGCGGCACACACGAAGAATTGGCTGGAGAGTTCGGACCGTACGAGGAACTGTTGCCGCTCCAGCAAGGAGGTGCAATGCGATGAAGGAATTAGCACAGGTACTGAAATTGACGATACTGGAAAAACGTGATGTGTCATTGGCAATTATCTTCGGTGTGCTTGCGGGTCTGGCGAGCGTCGCGCTATTGGCTTCGAGTGGCTATTTAATTTCCAAAGCGGCTCTTACCGGACAGATGACTGTGCTGATCGTCATTGGGGCGAGCCTGAAATTATTCGGACTGGGTTCAGCCATCAGCCGCTATGCGGAAAGACTCCTTTCCCACCGGGCCACTTTCACAATGCTTGGCAACCTGAGAGTCGCTTTTTTTGAGAAGCTCGCTCCCGTGGCACCCGAAATTTATGGGAAATACCGAAGTGGGGATTTGCTGGCCAGAATTATCGGCGATGTCGAAAGTCTGCAGAATTTTCTGCTGCGCGTATTTTATCCACCGGTCGTGCTGCTGTTGGTGTTTACCGGTACAATTCTCTTTACTCTCTATTTCTCGGTATATACAGCAATCCTGCTTGCCCTCGGCTACCTCCTCACTGCCGTGGCGGTGCCGGCATACTTTGCCTGGCGCAAGCGCAGGAAGGACTGGAGAATCAGAGAGAGCCGCGGAGCTCTGTCAGCTGAAGCGGCCGAATTTCTGTATGGTTTCCGTGAGCTGAAAATTTACCAGCAACTTTCCGGAAAAGAACAGCTATTGGCACAGTTGATCGATTCCTATCACGAAGAACAAAGAAATGAAGGGGAAGAGGAAGTCTACAGCCAGTCGATCAATGGACTTTTTGCTCTTCTTGTATCATTGGCAATTCTTGCAGTAGGCGCATATTCCACCGCTGCCGGCGATTTGAACGGGTTGTATTTGGCCATGCTGGTGATGATTTCATTGGGTGTTTTTGAAAACATCTCACCGATGGCGGCATTTCCCGGGCATTTTGAAGAGAGTCGGAAAGCGGCTGTCCGGCTCGAATCCATTGTCGATGAAACACCCCGTAAAAAGAAGATGGCAGAGCTGCCGCCGGGACCTCTGTCCGTATCTGCGCGAAACCTGTCTTACGTGTTTCCGGGGGAACAACGACCGGCGTTGAAAAATATCACCATCGATTTTCCGGCAGGCAGCAGAACTGCAGTCGTTGGTCCGAGCGGTTCCGGCAAGTCGACATTGTTGGCTCTGCTGATGGATGTGCTTCCTGCTCACGGAGGACACGTCCTTTATAATGGGCGAACTTCCGAAGACTTTTCTCAGGAAAGTATTTGGCGCGGGCTTAATGCAGTGCTTCAGGAAAATCATTTTTTCTATGGCACCCTGCGCAGCAACCTGCATATTGCCGATTCTTCAGCTGATGACGGAGAGATGATCGCTGCTCTGAACAAAGTGGAACTCGGTGGATTTTCACTGGATATGGAAGTGGAAGAAAAAGGCCAGAACCTGTCCGGTGGGGAAAGGCAGCGTCTCGCAATAGCACGCGCCATTTTGAAAGGGAGTGCATTATGGCTGCTCGACGAACCTGTTTCATCCGTCGATTCTGCGACAGGAAGGATTATTTACGAGCGGCTTTTCGAAGATAATCGAGGTGACACATTCATCATCATCAGCCATGACCTGGCCGGTCTTGAAAAGATGGATCAAATCATCGTCATGGACCATGGCGAAGTAATCGAAAGTGGGTCGTATGGTGAATTGATGGAACGGAAAGGCTATTTCCACGGATTGAAGGAAATCGAGCAGCAGGTTATGGCGTAAAGCAATAAAAAACCGCTGAGAGTTTCTCGGCGGTGTAAATGTTCGATGGCAAAGCTTACGCGGCTTTGCTTTTTTATTTTGCCAAAAAATCCTGCTCTTTTTTTGCGTCTTCCAATTTCATCTGTTCCAGCTCGAGCCGCAACTTTTGCGTCTCGATTACATAATTGTCATGCTTCAGCCGTTCAAGCTCGATTTCACTTTCTATCATCTTGTGCTTCAGCTTGGTTTGCGTTTCCAGATGGGAAGTGATGATTGCGGCCAACGGGATGGAAAAAATCATTATAACTGCCACCAGATAAATCATGGAATCCACCTCTTCTGCGTAACATCTTATTTGAATTTCTAGTACTTTACCCTTCCGGATAATAAAGGAAACTCTTCCGCTGCCGCAAATACATGACAAGTGTCATGTATGAATCCGTGCGTTTATGACTTATTCATGCCGTTCATTTTTATTATTATTAGGTTAATAAGTTATCCGGACGCCGAATGTCCGAATAAGGAGGAAAAATTATGAGTAAAGAAAAAACAGCACAACTCCGTAAATTCGTGAAACCTTTTGAGCAGGCAGATGTGAAAGCAAGTGTCAAACAAATGGTCAATACTATACCTCCATTCTTCCTGTTTTGGTTCCTTGCGTATCAGGCGTTGGATGTTTCGATCTGGCTGACCATTGCAGCATCAATCGTTGCAGCAGGATTTGTCATCAGAACATTCATCATTTTCCATGACTGTACACACGGTTCATTCTTTAAAAACAAAAAAGCGAATGCCATTGTAGGGACAATCACCGGCATCATAACATTATTCGCTTTTGAAAAATGGAAACGCGAGCATACAATTCACCATGCTTCGAGTGGTAACCTCGACAAACGTGGGGTTGGCGACATCTGGGTCATGACAATTGATGAATATGTCGAAGCTTCGAAATGGGAACGTTTCAAATACCGCTTGTACCGCAACCCGCTGGTCATGTTCGGATTTGGACCATTATTTCTTGTATTGATTTCAAGCCGTTTCAACCGCAAAGACGCTCGTAAAAAAGAGCGCAATAACACGTATTTGATCAATATCTCATTAGTAGTCATCTACTCACTTCTTATTTTGGCAATCGGTTGGCAGGCATTCGTCATTGTTCAAGGGACAACGATGTTCGTTGCTGGAGCATTCGGCATTTGGCTGTTCTATGTACAACATACATTTGAAGATTCGTATTTTGAAGATGAAAGCGAATGGGATTATGTGAAGGCAGCGATAGAAGGAAGCTCATACTACCAGCTTCCGAAAGTTCTTCAATGGGTAACAGGAAACATCGGTTTCCACCATGTTCACCATTTGAGCCCACGGGTTCCGAACTATAACCTGGAAAAAGCACACGAATCCACTCCGCCTCTTCAGCAGGCAACAACAATCAATATCAAATCTAGCCTTAAGTCATTGAGTTACAAAGTGTACGATGCGAATAATAAGACCTTCGTCACATTTGGCGACATCAAGCATTTGCTGAATGATTCCAAGAAGACAGCAGCTGAGTAAGAAAAGTGGAAACGGCCGTTCAGCTCCGAAAGGCTTAAGATGAACTTCCGAAGCGGCGCGCTTTGCCGCACAGGAAGGATAGCTTAAGTCCGAGGAGTTGGCCGTTGGAGTCTGGACAATCAAGAAAAGCGGAAACGGCCGTTCAGCTCCGAAAGGCTTAAGATGAACTTCCGAAGCGGCGCTCTTTGCCGCACAGGAAGGATAGCTTAAGTCCGAGGAGTTGGCCGCTGGAGTCTGGACAAATAAATCTAAAAACCATTCCCTCAGCGGAATGGTTTTTTCTTCGTGAAAGAATTTGGTATGATGGTTAATAATAGCAACATGAGGAGGAGCCTATGCAAAGCTGGTACCAATTATTTCCCAAAAACCCATGGCTCAGCCTTTACGCATGGGTCATTTTTTGTATTTTGCCTTTCTTTTTCATTTTCCGATCTTCTTCTGTGGTTGAAATTGCACTCGGCATCGCCTTGTTGGGGCTGTTCTTTTTGGCGTACCGCCTGTCGGTCAACTCAAAAACTGGCTTTGTCTATGTATGGGTAGGCATAGAAATGGCGGTCAATATCGTGTTGACCTATCTTTTCGGCTATGTCTATCTGGCGATTTTTGTTGCGTTCTTCATTGGCAACATCCGCAATAAAGTCGGGTTTTATATAATTTACGGCCTCCATATCGGTACGACTATCGCAACGGTTGCTTTCGGTATCGCGTTCCAAAGCACACTTTTCATGTCCCAGCTGCCGTTTGTCGTGCTGACGATTCTCGGAGTCATTCTGTTGCCGTTCAATACCTATAATCGCAATAAACGTGAAAAACTGGAAGGCCAGCTGGAAGATGCCAACAAGCGGATCTCACAATTGGTTATTATTGAGGAAAGGGAACGGATTGCCCGGGACCTCCACGACACACTGGGCCAAAAGCTTTCACTGATCGGACTGAAAAGTGATCTTGCCAGCAAACTGATTTACCGTGACCCGGAAGCGGCGTTGAATGAAATCAATGACGTCAGGCAAACTGCACGCACCGCATTGAAGGAAGTCCGTGAATTGGTATCGGATATGCGGGGGACGAAACTTGAAGACGAGTTGCTGCGGGTGCAGCAGATTCTGAAAGCGGCTGAAATCGATTTCGTTTTGTATGGGACTCCAAAGCTCGGGAATACTCCCTTGCTGGTCGAAAACGTCCTCAGCATGTGTTTGAAGGAAGCGGTCAATAATGTCGTTAAGCACAGCCGGGCCACCAGATGTACCATCCTGATCAAACAAACACCGCAGGAAGTGTTGGTGCAGGTTCAGGATGACGGCATCGGCCTGCCTGATACCGGAGTGTTTATGCAGGGGAATGGCTTGGCCGGCATGAGGGAGCGGCTGGAATTCATCAACGGCTCTGCTGACATCAAAGGGGCGGAGGGCATGACCTTGAATATCAGGGTACCTAACGTAATTCTTTATAAATCCAAGGGGGAGATGGAATGATTCGGATTGTATTGGCTGAAGATCAGCGCATGATGCTGGGAGCTTTGGGGTCTTTGCTTGATCTGGAAGAGGATATGGAGGTTGTGGGCATGGCTGCAAATGGCCAGGAGGCTGTCGATCTTGTCGCAAATCTGAATCCGGATATTTGCATCATGGATATTGAAATGCCCTTGAAAAGCGGACTGGATGCTGCGGAACAACTGAAAGAACATCCCTGCAAAGTCATAATCCTGACGACATTTGCGCGCTCCGGCTACTTTGAACGGGCCCGCAATGCGGGGGTCAGCGGCTATCTTTTGAAAGACAGTCCGAGCGAGGATCTGGCAACTTCCATTCGCAGCATCATGGCCGGGCGCCGCATCTATGCCCCTGAGCTGGTGGACCTTGCCTATGAAAGCGATAATCCACTGACAGAACGGGAAAAACAAGTGATGGAGCTGATTGCGCAAGGACGCAGCACGAAAGAAATTGCCAATGAATTATTCATCACCTCCGGAACCGTGCGGAACTACATCTCCACCATTTTGGATAAACTCGAAGTCGGCAACCGGATTGAAGCCATTTCCCGTTTCAAGGAAAAAGGCTGGTTTAAGTAACGGGTTTTCTCAAAAAAGAACAACAACAGAAAAAACCGGCGAAGAAACGCTCTTTCTTCGCCGGTTTTTTACATATTACAACCACTGCCGGAAGTGCAATTTAAATGCTTTAGAGTAATTCGCCAGGGTTCATTCGTATAACTTTTCTTCGAGTTTTCCGTCTTCTGTGTAGATATGGAGTTCGCCATTATTCTTATTGACGTAGCGTTTGGCGTCACCCATCAGATCTTCTTTTGTTTCCTCAATCAGAATCGCTTTCTTGCTGTCTTTTTTCTTCAATTGCCAGCCCTCGTCATGTACACGGATTTCATAAACCGGTTGTTCTTCGTCGCCGTGAACACTGGATTTGGCGCGGTCGAGTGCTATTGGAATCGCCCGTCCTTCTTCGTAGCCATCGCGCAGTAAAGCGTTGGCAATTTCGATTGCTTTGCTGCGAACATCAGGGTTTAAATTCTTAAATGAATCCGGGTAATCGTCTTTATTCCATGGCATCCTAATCGCCTCCTTGCCTCTCAATTCCCCTTTTTAATAGGTAATAAAACAAAAAATCACTGGTATTAAAGGCTCAGAATGATACAATGGTGTGGAAGGGGGAGATAAGATGTCAGATTTAACTTATCAAATCATAGCGCTAATTATTTACCTCATCGCTATGTTATTAATCGGATGGTATGCTTATCGCAAAACCGTTAATTTATCGGATTACATGCTCGGAGGACGTGGCCTTGGCCCGGCCGTAGCCGCTTTAAGCGCAGGAGCATCCGACATGTCGGGCTGGTTGTTACTGGGACTTCCCGGTGCTATTTACGTCGGCGGTCTAGTAGAAGTTTGGATAGCGATCGGTTTGACGATCGGTGCCTATTTAAACTGGTATTTCGTAGCGCCGCGTTTGCGCGTCTACTCACTAGTAACGAAAGACTCGATTACGATTCCAAGCTTCTTGGAAAATCGCTTGAGAGATTCTTCACGTCTATTAAGAATTGTTTCAGGTATTATCATTTTGATTTTCTTCACATTTTATGTGTCTTCAGGAATGGTCGCAGGCGGCGTATTCTTTGAAAGCTCATTCGGATTGAGCTATCAGCTTGGGATGGTCATAGTTGCTGCAGTCGTAGTGGCCTATACACTATTCGGCGGATTCCTGGCAGTCAGCTACACTGACTTTGTCCAAGGTGTCATGATGTTCCTCGCGTTGATAGCTGTTCCTTCTGTAGGGATTTTTGTAACGGGCGGCTTTGGCGAAACTGCGGAAACATACTAACATTAGTAGCACAGACCACGGCCATGGTCTGTGCTACTATTTTTTTGTAGAAGTGAAGTCGTGCGGATGCGTGGATCTCAGAATCCGGACCAGGAAACCGACTCGCTTCACACCCTTATCCGAATCAGGTTAGTATGTTGGGTCCCAAGAGACCGTATAAGAAAGTGGAATCGATA
>NZ_ML660049.1:0-40006 GCF_007004625.1 Planococcus salinarum
CATCAGTGAAGAAGAATTAAACGAAGCACTCCGACTAATCAATAACCGGCCACGAAAATGCTTGAAGTGGCGAACAGCAAACGAAGCATTCATGGACGAAGTGTTGCACTTAATTTGACAAACTATCATGAGGAAAAATGCGTCAAAACTAACAGGGACCGATTCCACAGGCCATTCTCCTAAGTGATAGCCGCTTGCAATCTAAACTTCTTTTGAGGCAGCTTCTTCCGTCTTATGGAAGCTGTCCAGCAATACATAACCGAATACAACACCCGCCACGGTGGTCATGGTGGAAATCGTGTTTCCGCTTGCCGGTATGAATGCCGGAATCGGAACTGCCACTGATGTGAACGGCAAAAAGGTCATGACTACGACGTACAGCGAAGGCAAGCCGACGGCGAGGAATTTTAACCAATCGAATCCCCGTTTCATCTGCCCGGTCCTTTCCAGTAAAAATTTTGGCAAACGCAGCAGCAGGCCGATTGCCACCGGGAATAATGCAAGAAACAGCTGCGGCCGCAACAGCTCGAAATTCGCTCGGGCTGTTTCGATAATCTGGCCGTGCCATAATGTGCCCAAATAAACAATGTAACCGATAACCAACGTCCAGATAAAATAATACAGAAATCTTTTCACGCAAAGCCCTCCCTGGAAAGATTGAATTGAAATTCATCCTTACAGAGCTATACGGACAACCGCATGTTAGGTTTCATAATTCTGGAAATCGCTTCTGGTTCAGGGGCACTTTCAAACAGTAAATTGAAAAGACTGCTGGTTGGATAAACCCTCGTTGTCATAGGTCCGTTCCGCGAAAGTGACATTGTCATCATAGTCGACCAGCAGAACTGTCGCTGATCGTGTGCCATATTCCGCAGTCTTGATAAAGATGGGGGACAGGATGCGTTCAAATTCCAGTCCGACACCGGAAACCGGCAGATGCGGGTCTGGAGCCTGTTCAGAATCGCGTAAGAGTTCGAACAGCTCATCCGGGTCGACTTCAGGGGCTCTCTTTAAATACTGTTCCATCCGGCTTTTGCCCTTTACCACTTTCGGCCAGGGCGTGTTAAGCAAATGATTGCTCAGACCGTGTGTGCCGGGAGGAACTTTTACAAGTTCCTGTTGCAGGTTGCTGTAATAATACAGATTATCCAAATCACCGAGCAGCACGTTAAACCCGGTATAGGCCTCCGGATTGAGCGATTCGAGAAAATGGTTGGGCGGAGTATCAGCGGCCAAATAATCCCTCACCAACGCTCCCCGGGAAATTTTCCCCTGTTCCGGAAGGGAAGGGTCCCGGAAATTGGTCAGTGCAGCAAAGCGACCGGACCGGGTCACCCCAAGCCAGGTGCCCATTTGCTGGAGGTCCCGGCCGGCCAGGATATCAGGGTGGTCTTCCCAAAAGGACGCTTCGCTGGCAGGACGCCCGTAAAACTCGTCGCGATTGGCAGCGACAACCAGTTTATATTTTGGATGCTGTCTGTATTGAAAAATGATTAAGCACATATGCGCGGTCCCCTTTTTGCTCCTATTATATAGAAGGAAGCGCGCTGTTGACAGTCCGATGAATTTCGGTGTCATTGTAAACTGAAAAGTGAAGGAGAAAAATCGGGGCTTTGAAAAAAGGGGATTGAGGTGAATATAACAGCCGATGCTGATAATAGGCAATATTAACTTTTTAATTACCTTTTTTTAGGTATATAATGGCTGTTCACGATAAATTTCTTAATAAGATGACTACAGAATTCTCGCAGGAGATATGGGAGAGTGCAAAAGTGGAGAGCAAAACGCCGTTGGCAGACAGAGGCATTGGATCGATTACAGCTGAGACTGTCCTGGAAAGCATGACAGACGGTTTTTATCTATTGGATGAATACATGAAATTTGATTACATAAATGAAATTGCAGAAAATGCCATTGGCATGAGGCGGTCTGAAATCCTCGGGAAAAGTGTCCGTGAAGTGTTTCCGGATTTGCAGGGGAGCAATCTTGAAAAACAGTATCAACGCGTCCTTCAAACGAAAGCCTGTGAAGAGTTTGATGAATATTTGGGGGTTTTTGATGCCTGGTTCCATATTAAGGTGATCCCTCTGAAGCGGGGCGGCATGGCCATATTTTTTCAGAACATCGATCAGCAGAAAAGGCTCGAGGGTAAACTGACGGATTTTGCATATTCGGATGATCTGACCGGTCTGCCGAACCGCCGGAAGATGACCGAGATTGCCGTGTCACTTAAGCAGCAGGGAAAGAAGTTTTCATTTTTTTATATAAATCTGGATAATTTGAAATTTATTAATGCCCTCTATAATTACAGCTCGGGTGACAAAGTGGTCGTCAGTGTTGCCGAAAGGCTGCAGACACTGGCGGACAGCCGCTGCCATATTGGCCGTCTCGGAGGGGACGAGTTTATCGTGGTCCGCGAATCGGAACCGGCTGAAAGGCTGGATGAGTTTGCCGAAAAGCTTCTCGAAATCTTCCGGGAGCCGTTCGTGCTGGCTGATTTCCAGACTGCTTATGTATCGGCAAGCATCGGCATTGCCTGTATCCCGTTTGATACAGGCAGGCTGCGGGAACTGGTCGTTTTTGCTGAAACAGCAATGTACGAGGCGAAGAAAAACAGAGGTCCTTCGTATTCATTCTACCGTCCGAAAATGAACGTGAACCGGGAGCGGCGGGTATTGATCGAAAAGAGTCTGATGAGCAGCCTGGAGGGTTCCGGATTCTATTTCACTGTACAGCCACAGATTTCAGGAGGCGGCATCAATCTGTCAGGAATCGAAGTTCTTGCCAGGTGGAACCATCCGGTGCTGGGGGAGTTGTCGCCGCTCGAATTCATCGAAGTGGCAGAACAATCCGGAACCATTGCCCATTTGACGACCCACCTGCTCCACGGCGTGTTCAGGATGATCAAAGACTGGGAGGCGCGTTACGGATGGGATGTCAAGGCAGCGATCAATATGACACCGTCGCTGCTGGCAAATCCGGTATTTTTTGAAGGATTTTTCAATCTTATGGAGCAGTATGGCATTCGGCCGGGCCTGCTCGAAGTTGAACTGACGGAACATGCGGAAATGGCTTATTCGGAGACAACGATGCGGAATTTGGAATTGTGCAGGGAAAAAGGGATTTCCATTGCCATCGATGACTTTGGCACAGGCTTCTCGATGATTTCCTACCTGACTCAATTCCCGATAAATAAAATCAAAATTGACCGGTATTTCATCAGAAAAATCGGAGAAGATGCGAAGTCCGAAGCGATCCTCAAATCCTTGATCCAACTCGCGCAGAGCATCCAATGCGAGCTATTGGCGGAAGGGGTAGAAAGACCCGAGGAAGTAGAGTTTCTCAAAAAACATTCCTGTACGGTTTTTCAAGGCTATTATTATGATAAACCCTTGAGGGTAGAGGGTTTTGAAACGAAATACCTGCAGCATGAGCTATTTGGCGGCAAAAAAAATATTCAAATTCCGTGGGACTAAAGGTTTATTTTATTTTAGAACCTGTTAAACTGTATAAGAATAATAAAACATAAACCGTGAATAGAGAGAAGCAGGGGCAAGGGGGTCAGTTATATGGTTCAGGGGATTGCGGCATTATCTTTTGAAAAGGCGTTAATGGATGGGGTTCAGGAAATGGTCTTTATTGTCCGCGTGGCAAACGGCGAATTCTTTTATGAATTCCTCAACCAGGCGGCAATGCAGAGAACGGAAATGGATGAGTCGGCAATCGGGAAGACGTTTGTTGAAACGCGATCCCCGGAACTGGCGGACCTGGTTTGTTCCCAATACCAAAAAGCGCTGGCTGCAAACAGCATTGTTGTTTATGAGGACAGCTACATTGATCCGGAAGGAAATTTGCGCTATTCGAAAACCCGTCTCACTCCGATGCTGGATGAAGGGGGCGTTTGCACCCATATCTTCAGTATCGTCCAGGACATCACCAATGAAGTGGAAGCCAAACAGGAGAGCATGGAAGCATGGAAAAGCCTTGAAGAGAGCCGCTCCTTTTACCATTCCCTATTCGAACAGAATGCAGATGCAATTCTCATACTCGACCTGAAAGGCGAAATCAGGGGGGCGAACCCGGGAGTGCGCAGGCTCAGCGAGATTCCGAGAGATGAATTGAGCGGCCGGCGCGTGCTCGATTTTGTAGTCCCGGAGGACCGCAGAAAAACACTGAATAATTTCCGCAAGGCGAAAAATGGCATCTACACGAATTTCCGTATCACAATCAATCAGGAAAACAACTCGAGGCTCGGGGTTCTTGTAAAATTCATCCCCATTAAAATACGGGAAGTGACCACCGGGTTTTATCTGATCATAAAAGATATGCGCGAACTGGACCAGATGGTCGAACTGTATATCGAAAGTGAAAAGAACTTCCGTGTGATTGCGGAAAATGCCAACGATGTCATCATTCTGATCAATCACCGAAAAGAATATCTGTATATTTCCCCCTCTCTGGAAGTTATTTTCGGCTATTCCCCTGAAGAATATAAAGAGAAAGAAGCTTTTCATAATATTCACCCCGAAGATTGTGAAGAGCTTTACAAAACATTAAGTAAATCCATTAAAAACGGTGATATTTGCAAACTGCGGGTCCGTGTCGGCCATAAAAATGGTGAATGGATCTGGTCGGAATTGTATGGCACCCCGGTTTTTGATGAAGATCGGTGCTACAGCCATATGGTCATGATTGTCCGCGATATTTCCCTGCAGAAGAGTTATGAAACAAAACTGGAGTATCTGGCTTATCACGATCCGTTGACCGGTCTGCCGAATCGCCGCTTTTTCCAGGAATCCCTGGAAGCCGCCTTAACGGACTATCACAGCACCGGCAACAATTTCGCCGTCCTGCTGCTGGATATCGACAAATTCAAAGGAATCAATGATAAATGGGGACACGAAACAGGCGATGCAGTCATCCGGGAATTCGGCAAGCGGCTGAAGGCCGGGACATATAAAGGAGATCTGGCTGCCCGGCTTGGCGGAGATGAATTCATCATTTTGCTGCCGGGCATCAATTCACCGGCATCAGCGATGGTGGTAGTGGAGAGGATCAGGCGGGCGATGATGCTGCCCTGGGAATTGGATGATGCGATTCTGGCAGTATCCACCAGCATCGGCATGACGATGCCGGACCGGGAGTCCACGTTATCCTCGATTCTGAAAAAAGCCGACAAAGCGATGTATGAAGAAAAAAATCTTAAGAACCGCAATTTTGAAAAAGACCGTTTGTAAGGCTGCGCCTTCCTGCGGTTTATTTTTTTGCGATAAAATAAAATGAAGAAAATAGGATAAAAGTGTTATTTGAATTTTCAGAAATAAAAATATTCACTTTTTATGTGCTTAATGGTATGATGTGTATAATTGCTGGACCCACATATTATGAAAAAAATGTAAAATAAAATCTTTTTTTAAAAAAATATTACTATTCAAAAATTGTGGATGCATCAAAATAGTAATTTCCGCAATAACCGGTGATAGAAAATCAGCTTTCTATTCTATCTTCTGAAATTGAAATTGAGGTGAAAGGAATGAAGGCTTTTTTGTTGAAATATAAGCCTGTCCTGAATATCGCATCAACAATTTTGATTATTTTCATTTTTTTCAACACGGAAGGAAATACAGAATACGATCCGGTAGAAGGGATCAACTTACAAGAATCAGAAGGGGAATATAAAATAGGCAGTAAAGTTTCGGTGCTTAACGATAATGCAGGGGAATATAAAGTAGAGGAAGTAGCCAGTCTGCCTTTAAACTGGAGTTTTATGCCGGTATCACAGGATGTCATTAATATCGGTTTTTTTGATCAAAATATCTGGGTTAAATTTCTTGTCGACAGTAGAAACAGCAATAATAATTGGCTTCTGGTGTTGCCGCATAATTCGGTAAGGTCTGCTGTCTTCTACTCTCCACTCGCTTCAGGAGGATTTACAGAAACGGTCTATCGGTCACAAGAATCGCCTGACAATCAAAATTTCTTAATTAATGATATTGTTTTTGATCTGGAAACGGAAAATGTAACTTCCGATACGTTTTATTTAAAAGTGGAGGCAAATGGCCCGCTCCAGCTTCCATTAAGTATATGGGATCAAACCTCTTACGAAAATTCAGTCCGGGCATCTTTGATCAGCCTGGGAATTTTTATAAGTATGGTAATTTTCATTGCTGTCTATTATTTATATCATTTTTATAAAAGGAAGCAAAAAGTTTATTTATATCTACTTCTTTTTATTCTATCGGTATTAACTACAATAAATTTAATGTCAAATTACAGCATCCTGAATCTGTTCCCGCCACTTGCACCCGCGGGCAGCAATGTAATGCTGCTGACACTCGGATTAAGCATTATATTTGCAATGCTCTACACCGGCTCCATTTTGGGAAAAGCGAATAAGGAGTCGAAAGCAAGGAGAATTTTCAAATATACTTTTACCGCAACTGTTCTTTTTGCCATTTTTCAGTTTATATCCTTCACCTTTGCAAGTGTTTCCTTATATTTAATCGCCCTGGTTACCTTGATAAACATATTATTGGTGACTGTCACCAGCAGAAAGAGTGAATATCAATTTATCAAATTCCATATATCTTCAATGGTTCTATTGCTGGTAAGTCTTATCTTGTATGGAATGTTGTATCTGGCTTGGATTCCGCTGACTGAATATTATGAAACATTATTTTCGCTGACTGCAATTGTCGGAGTATTGTTTTCAGCGTTGGCTCTTGCTGCTAAAGAAAGAAAAAAAGCAAAAGATATGGAAAATTGGGAAAAGAAAACGCTGCAGCGGCTGCAACTTGAAGTTGAATCCCTGAAACAAGCTGATGCCAATAAGAATGAATTATTGGACGTTACAGCGCACAGTCTGCGAACCCCTTTATACGGGATGATTGGAATAGCTGAATCCCTCAAGGAAGAAAGCAATACCCGGCTGAATGCTGTTCAATCAAAGCAATTGAATCTTATTATTGACCATGGAAAAAAATTAGCTCAAAAAATCAATGATATTAAAGATTTTTCAAGAATCAAACAGAACATTTTTAATATCCATGTAGAACCTGTAAGCATCAATCAGTTGGTTGAAGAGGTACTGGAAGTATGCAGGCCCTTGCTTAAAGATGAAAATATCCGTCTTTACGGAACGCTGTCCCAAAATTTGCCGCAGGCGGTTGCAGATCCATACCGATTACAACAAATTCTCTATAACTTAATTGACAACGCCATGAAGCAAACGGATGAGGGAGAGATAGTGGTTTCCACTAAAAAAACAGAAAATCAAATTATTGTCACCGTGAGGGATACTGGACATGGAATTGAACCGGAAAGGATCAAGAATCTTTTCGAACCGCACCAAAACGGGGAAGGCAAAACTCTTGGGATAGGCCTACATATCAGCAAGCGGCTGATCGAACTTCACGGTGGGTGGTTAAAAGCGGAGTCGGCAAAGGGGGAAGGTACAACTTTCACCTTTACGGTGCCTGCCCACATTGAAGAGAAGGAGGATAGTCATGCAGACGATAACTCCTTTATAGAAGAAAGCAGTGTAGAAGAATTACCAGAGTCTCCGTCATTAAATTTGAGGAGCGGTAAGAGAGTCCATGTACTTGTGGTGGAAAAAGAACCTATAGACCGCAGTATATTGATCACGCAGCTTCAAAAGAAAGATTATATCGTATCAGGAACGGGAACTGGATTGGAAGCATTAAAAACGTTGGAGACGCAACAAGTTGATATAGTCATTCTGGGTGGAACATTGAACGATATGGATGGCAATGAACTGTGCAAAAGAATTCGCAAGAAATTCATATTGACTGAAGTGCCAATTCTCATGCTGTCCACAAAAATGGGGTTGCAAGAAAAAATGGACGCTTTTGTATCCGGAGCAAACGATTATCTGATAAAGCCATGTGACAAAGAAGAGTTTTTGCTGCGTGTCGACAGTTTGGCCAACCTGAAAACCATGACACAGGAAATTACAAATATGAATTACGTATTAGAACGCAATGTTAAAGAAAAAACAATGGCATTGGAAATCACCAATATGAACCTGGTTACCGTAAATGATGAAATTCAGGAAATTGAAAAATCCAGAAACGAAATGCTTTCTTCCATTTCTCATGAATTAGGTACACCAATTACATTAATTCATAGTTATATCCAGGCGGTGAAAGAAAGCCTGATCGATGAAAAAAATCCCCGTTATCTGGATATGATCCATAAAAAACTCTTGTTATTGGAGAGGTTGACCGAGGATTTGGTGGAACTTGGAAAATACAAATCCGGAAATATGACTTTGCGTTTTGAAAGTATGGATATTGATGAATGGCTGCAAAGGTTAATCAAGGAGATGGAAGCAGACATTTCCCAAAGTGGCAGAATTTTTGAATATTCCGTCTCGAGAGAACAAGTTGCGGATACAGAAAATTATCACGTTTTAATCGATATTGACCGCATGGATCAGGTGTTCTCGAACATTCTGTGGAATGCAGTCAAAAACACATCTGCTGTGGACGGAAAGATAACTGTTTCAACTGAAATCTGCATCCATCCCATAGACAATGAGGAGGATGATTCCGAACAACCCCACGGAGAAGTGACCATCACTATTTCCGATACTGGTTATGGGATACCCGAAGAAGTATTGCCACATATTTTTGATCGATTCTTTAAGGTTGATAATGAATCCGATAAAAAAGGCAGTGGGCTTGGTTTAGCGATAGCGCAGGAAATTGTTCAGTCCCATAAGGGGGAAATTTGGGCAGAAAGTGAAGTAGGGGTCGGCAGTTCGTTTTTTATAGCTCTGCCTTTGTATAAATGACTGATTCCAAGGAGGAGATAATATGAACGGAGCTACTATACTGGTTGTTGAAGATGAAGAAGGCATTCGCGAGCTGATCCATCTGTACCTTGTAAAGAAAGGTTATAATGTCATCGACGCTGAGGATGGCTTTGCAGCAATGGACTTAGTAGCAAAGGAAAAAGTGGATTTGATCCTGTTGGATATAGAAATGCCGGGAATCAGCGGACTGAAAACATGTGAGCGCATTCGTCAGCTTGCCAAGACACCAATCCTGTTCGTAAGTTATCTGAAGGATATGAATCATAAAATTGAAGGATTGGAAGCGGGGGCTGATGATTATATTACCAAACCTTTTGACTTTAAGGAGTTAGAGGCCAGAATTCGTGCGATTTTACGAAGAAATGGATGGAAGATGAATGAAGGGAAGAGTCTGGAAGTTCTGAAAATCGATGATTTGCATATACACCTGGACGAACGGGAGCTGTATATCGAAGGAAAGCAAGTTAAACTTTTTCATAAAGAATTTCAACTCCTGTTACTGTTGGCTCAAAATCCGAACAGGGTATGGACAGCTGAACAACTGTACGACAGAGTATGGGGATATTATTCTGAAGGTGAGATACAGACCGTCAAAGTCCATATCAGCAACTTAAGAAAAAAGGTCGAGAAAGATCCGGCAAAACCCATATATATCCAGACGGTGAGAGGTTTTGGCTACAAATTCGCAAAACAATAAGCACCTGGCATTGGTAATCGCAGGGTTCTGTTTTGAAATTATGAATTTTTGCAACTTACAGATCAATTGTACTTTTTCATCCGGTCTCCCACGCCCCTTTTGCGGATGGTATTATTAAGAAAGTAAATGTTATGCTTGGGAGATTTTGCTATGGATAAAAATAATGAATCATTAAAAATTGGCCTGAATGCAGTGTGGGGCTTGTTGCTCAGCGCGGGCGTCATGGTCGCCGGCATATACGCAGCCAGCCAGATCGGCATCCTTTTGGTTGCAGGCGGAATCATGCCGGAAGGGAGTGCCAGCCCAATTTCCGGAATTTTCACTGCCATCCTATTGGGAATCGTGATTCGCAATCTCATTGGAATACCGGAAATTTTTGAAGCCGGCATCGATTTTGCGGTGAAATACGCCCTGCGCGCAGGCATCATTCTTCTTGGCTTGCGGCTGAGTCTGGGGGAGGCATTGAAACTGGGTGCATGGGGCCTGCCGCTGATTGTGGCCTGTATCACCACGGGCCTTTTCGTTACCCTGTATTTTACCCGGAAATTGAATCAGTCGAACCGGCTGGGCACCCTTATTGCGACCGGTACAGGCATATGCGGGATCACCGCCATCATGGCAACGGCACCCGTCATCAAAGCGCGGGAAAATGAAATTTCCTATGCCGTCGCCAATATTACGATTTTCGGCTTGATCGGCATGCTGTTCTATCCTTATCTTGCGCATTTCTTTTTTGCCGACAATCCCGTAAAAGCGGGCTTGTTTCTCGGCACAGCCATCCATGATACCGCCCAGGTCACCGGAGCGGCACTGATATATGCACAAGTATACGATGCGAACGAAGTCATCGATGTCGCCACCATCACGAAACTGACCCGCAATGTTTTCATCATTGCGGTCATACCGTTTGTTTCTTATCTGTTTTTCCACAACCGCCTCAAAAATGGTGAAGACGGTGCAGGTGAATTGCCGAAATGGTATAAGTTGTTCCCGTTATTCATCCTGGGCTTTTTGCTGATGTCCCTGCTTCGGTCGGTTGGCGATGCAACTGCTGCTTCCGGCGGGCAGGCGTTTGGCCTTTTCTCTCCTGGAACGTGGCAGGAATTCCATAGCTTCTGGAGTTCGTTCGGCTCCACGTATATGCTTGGGCTCGCCATGGCGGGTGTCGGGCTATCGACGAACCTGCGGGTATTCAAAGGAATGGGCATCACCCCGTTTTATATCGGGTTGGTTGCGGCCATTGCTGTCGGTTCGGTCAGTTTGCTGCTGATTGCATTGTTTGGCGATCTGGTGGCTGTATAAGGGATGCAATGGAAAGCGGTCTTGACTTTTGAACGCCGTTTCCGGAAACAGGAAGAGGATTTCAGCGTTTCCGGACACGCTTCGCGGGGTATGGATGGAGTAGACTGGGAGGGATTTTCATGGATATTCAAGCTGAACGGGATCTGCTGAAGGATGACTATGGCAATTATTATATCGTTTCGAACGTTTCAGGCGATACGTTAACCATCATCAATGCGGCCTTGTATTACGCGTTCAATCAGACGATCGATGAAGAGTTCGTCACGAAGGCACGTGAGCAATATCCGAACGAAGTCGCAGCCGGCAAATATTTCGCGGACCAAGTCATGCAGCATGTCGAGAAACTGGAGCGACCGGAATCAGCCGGCAGTATTTATCCGATTGAGGAAGTCAAAAATCATTACGATCTTCACGTCAAACCGATTTATGAGGATTCGTTTCATATGTAGTAGAGGAGCCTTTGCGGATGCGAGGGCTTTTTTGCTGTGCTGAACAAAGCCGCCGCATCAGCTTCGTTCTTTTAATTCGCCAGCCGTAATGTTATACTTTTATAATCAAATTTAGAAAACGGGGGTGCCAAAAAATGTATATTGTGACTTCTACGGTAGTGGTGTCTCCGGAAAAGACCGACGAAGTGATCGATATTTACCGCAAGCGGTCAAGGCGGGTTGACGAAAATGAAGGCTTTCTTTCCTTCAAGCTGATCCAGAATACGAAGAAAAGGCATGAGCTGACGGTTCACATGGAATGGGAATCGAAGCAAGCGTATCTTGCCTGGGTCAAGAGCCAGGAGTTCAAGGAGATCCATGACATGGAAAAGAATTATCCGGATCAGGAGCTTGCGGGCATCATTCCTACGGTGCGCCAATATGAGGTAGTTGCCGAATGAAAACTGAAACCAAACAATTGATTGCCGCTGAAACGGCAAAGAGTATATATGACGCGCATCCGAAGTTATGGGAGCGTTTCGGAGAAAAGGGGTTCATCCATACCGAAAAGGATAATCATCATCACCTGGACCACTTGGAAACCGCCTTTGGAATGGAAGACGAGGCCATTTTTCTGGAGTATACGACGTGGCTGGAGTCGGTGCTGCGGAGCCGTGGTGTAGAAACGGATTTGATAGTCGATAATTTTGAACGTTTGATGAAAATACTGCCGGGCAAAGTGGAAGCGGAAGAAGAGACGTTCATGCTGGCTTGCCTGGAAAAAGCGAATGCGCTGTTGCAACAGCCATGAGCAAGAAGGAGGCTGGCATGACGATACAACCAAGAGAACTGGCTGAAATGTTTTTGGCTGGTGAAGATGAACGGGCGATGGAAGCTGTCCTCGGATATTTGGAAAACCATTCGCACGATGAGCTGTATCACGACTTAGTGACGCCGGCGATGTACCTGATCGGCGATTGGTGGCAGGAAAACATCATTTCCGTAGCGGACGAGCATTTGGCGACGGCGGTATGTGATTTTGTCGTTTCTGCTGCAGAATTAAAACGCAAGCCGAAACAAGGCGAATCGCGTAAAGTCATGGTGCTTGGACCGGAAGGCGAAGACCATTATATCGGCCTGAAAATGGTGACTTCCCTGTTTAAAGATCATGGCTGGCAGGTGCAATATATGGGGCCCAACCTTCCGCTGGATGCGGCACTCGAATCTGCGCAGCGCTGGAAACCGGATGTGGTGGCGATGTCAGCAGCCCTTGCATATCGTCTGCCGGCTTTGAAAATGTATTCGGAAGCTTTCCGGAAACTCGATTTTCACCCGACCGTCATCATCGGCGGGCGGGCAGTCGCGACTGCGGATATTACGAAGCTCCGGACGGAAGGCACTTTGGTGGTGAAAGACTTGCCGCAATTAAAAAACTGGCTGCAAACCGGAAAGGAAACGGACAATGACTTCGAAATCTCCATTTGAGAGCTGGCCGCTGCCGGCTTATCAATTGAATAGAAAGCTGGAGGTTGTGGAGTCTTCGGAAGCTGCCAATGCGATTTTTGGCAAAGCCGGGTCATTTCTGGAGCTTCTTGATGAAGGCAGTGAGGCCAAAGCCAAAAAATTTCTTCAGGGTTCCCGGTTTTCGGGTCCGGTGGAACTGAATTTTAAAAGGCGCGATGGCAATACGATGCTTTGTGACCTCCATTGCAACCAGGACAGCGATTTTATGCTGAACCTCATTGCTGTGCCGAAAGATGATAACGTTTCGAAAGTTGCTGGCCAGCTGGCCAGCATGCGAAGCCGCTTGAATGACACGAATTATGATCTTCTGCTTGAAAAGGAACGGACAGATAAACTGCTGCAGCGGGTCAGTGAATTATCAGCGCCGACCATTGATCTGGGCGGTGGACATCTATTGATCCCGCTTTTCGGTGATTTGGATTCTGCAAAAATCGAGACGATACGGGACCATATTTTGAATGATGTATACGAAAAGAAAGCGGAAACGGTCCTCCTTGACCTGACGGCAATGGATAAGATCAGTCCGGAAGGCATGGATTACCTGCGTTCCCTGCTGCAGACGTTTAAAATTATGGGAATCGACAATATCATTACAGGCGTCAAGCCGGAGCATGCCAAAGGGCTGCACGCCCTGAAAGCCACAATGGAGATGCGTTTCGAAGCCTCGCTCGCAAAAGTCTTATCCGGGCGGCGCCTGACGGACGAATCCAATCCTGCAGGAAAAACAAAATAAGCGTGGATCGAACCGGTGCCGAAGCGCCGGTTTTTACTTTTTCAGAAAAGCTTTTCAGCAGCATCTTACGTTTTCGTGAGCTGGAAAGATGCCTGTTTTTACCGAATTCGCTACAATTGTGGGGAGAAGGAGTGAAATGTATTATGCCGATAAAGAAATTCAATCATATACCTCTGGCTGTGCTCGATCTGGCACCAATCAACGAGGGCAGTGAAACAGCACAGGCATTTAAAAATAGCGTCAATCTTGCCCAGTACGTCGAGAAATTGGGCTTTAACCGTTTCTGGCTGGCAGAGCACCACAATATGCCGGGCATCGGCAGTTCGGCGACTTCTGTTTTGATCGGCCATATTGCCGGCCATACGGAGTCGATCCGGGTCGGTTCCGGCGGGGTCATGCTGCCGAATCACGCACCGCTGGTAATAGCGGAGCAATTCGGGACTCTTGAAACCATCTATCCGGGACGCATCGATCTTGGTCTGGGGCGTGCACCGGGAAGCGATCAGGGAACAGCTTATGCCTTGCGGCGGACACTTGGCAGTACCGGAGATGAATTTCCGCAGCTTGTGGCGGAGTTGGAGAATTATTTTTCGCCGAATCCAGCCGGCCGTGTTAGGGCCTATCCGGGTACTGATTTGAAAATCCCCCTCTGGCTGCTCGGTTCCAGTGGTTTCAGCGCCCAGCTTGCTGCACAGAAAGGGCTGCCGTTTTCATTCGCCAGCCATTTTGCACCGGATTATATGATGCAGGCGCTGCAGCTGTATCACCAGAACTTCAAACCGTCGAAAGCACTGGATAAACCGTACGCCATGCTCGGCGTCAATATTATCGCCGCCGATACTCAGGAACGCGCGGAATGGCTTGCCACTTCCCAGCAGCAGCAGATGTTCAGCCTGATGCGCGGGGAACCGACAACGTTCCGTGCGCCGATTGATGATATCGAAGAAGTGTGGACACCGCGTGAAATCGCGATTTACCGTGAAAAAATGGATTCCGAATCGACTATTGTCGGGACGCCGGATGTTGTGCGTGAAAAGCTCACTGCGTTCATCAATAAAACAAGAGCTGACGAAATCATCGTCAATTCCCAGATTTTCCATCACGAAGACCGCCTGCGCTCCTATGAAATTGTAGCGGATATGATGGACTAGGCTGGAATTGCCTTCCGATAACGTGCAAAAACCCCGCAAAAAATTGCGGGGTTTTTCATTGGGAAAATTTTGCCGAATGAAAATATAGGACTTTCACGTGGGTATCGCTTCGATTATTGAAGGTCTTTCGTTTTGTCCACTTCGCGTTTCTGTTCAGCAGGGGCGTCATCTTCTTCGTTGAAAGGTGAGTAATCCGGAGCCCCTTCACCGATCATATCCATCGCAGCATAAAAGTCCTCGTCCAATTGGCGTTCCAGTTCCCTCAAATCAGAAAATTTGCGTTCCATAACTATCAGCCTCCTCCTGAATTAAGATGCAGCACCAGCCGAAGAAGAGTATCCCGTTACCTTGATTATACTGATTTTTCAGTTTTTTTTAAAAGCAGAATGTCTTGAAAAATGGACGCCTGAACCAAAAAAAACCCCTGCTGAAGAGAATCAGCAGGGGTTTCAGGCTGTCGAGAAACCATCAATTTTTATAATCATTCCGTTTTAGACGGATGCTTTCCGCGGGGAGCGGCCTGAGCCTCCTCATCGCTGACGCTCTTGCGGGGTCTCAGGACTCGCTCTGGTTCCCGCAGGAAAGACATTGTCCGAAGCTTGCGAGGACAAGGCTTTGCGACGAAGCAGCGGAGCGATGCAGGAGCACATCTTTGCCCTTCACCGTCTGTTACTTCATTCTGATTAAGTTCCGGCATAAAGTATCTACTTATATAGTATAAACAAGCTAAAATGAATATCTTATATAGAAAATGTTTAAAGATATGGAGTAAAACAGCGAAGACGCCTTGGGGAGCAGGCGAATGCCGACGAAGTGCAAGATCCACTCGGGCGAAGTGCAACGAGACCGAGTTAGCTCAGCGCAAGCCAAGAGTTGACCGTAGCCTGCAAGGCCGGCTCTTTGCGACGAAGCTAGCGCAGCGATGCAGGAGCACACATAAAGAATCGTGCTCCTGCAGTGCTACGCACTTCGTCGCAAAGGCATTACCCTCGCAGGCGTCGGATAATGCCTTCGAAGCTGTTTTGCGCAATATCGGTTAGAAATTTTATTTCCTCAATTTTTTGATGCTTCAGCATTCAGCAGCATCGTTTCGAAATACAGGGCTGGCGATGTTTCGTTCCATTCCTGGGAAGCGGGGTCTGCCGTACGCTCTTCGATATAGCCGTATGCCAGCTGGGTGCGCGGGTCATCGTTGATCGGCAGTTTGACGAGCGGGCCAGCCGGTGTCAGCCAGTTCAGCTGCTGGTAGCGGTTATCAAGAGCAAAATCAATCCACTTGTCTTCTGTTTCTTCGCTTTCAAAAAATGGTTCATCGGCAATCATCAGCCAGGTATGAAGATAATGTTTCGGCGGAAGCCAGAAGCTTTTTTCAAGCATTCCTTCTTCAATCTCAAAGTTCGGATTTTCCGTGCGGAGCTCATGGGCCTTGCCGCCATTTGCCTGCGGAATGATCCGTGACACGTATAAATTGCCCTGCAGGAAATGAGTGCCGTCCGATTTGATGGTGCCGAATGGATTGCTTGTCGGATCTTCGCCGAACACGTCATCCCCTTCGTTTATCACGGGACGCGGGTTCCAGGATTTTGTTTCCGGATCTTCGAGTCCTTTATGGATCAGTGAGATGGCCAGCGGCACCCAACCGGTATTATGCAATTCATCGAAAATGATGGTCACACCGTTTTCCAATGTGCGTTCGGTCAGCGTATAAGTGCCGACATCGAACCCCACAAACGTCATCTCTCGGACCGTTGTTTCATCTGTAGCCTGTTGTGTGGTCTCGGGTTCGCCAAGGGTCAGGAATGTCGGTTTCTTGATGGTCATGGTCACGCCGTCTTCGTCATATATCGTCTCTTCGTTCGTCAGGAACATCACTGCTGTAAAGATGATGAGTGTCATGAAAAAAAGAACGAATAATAGGATCATCATTTTTCTGAACAAAATTTCCACCTCGTATTTCATTTAAACGCATTGACGTAATTATATCACGGCAAAGATTGCTGTGCGGAGGTCAGTTTTGAGCAACAGATGAACGTTTGCGCAATCAAAAAACCAGCGGAAGAAAATATCCGCTGGTTCTTGTCCTGCAGGTGGCTTCACAAAACTTTCTCTAAAAAGTCGCGTGCCCGTTCTGTTTTTGGATTGTCAAAAAAATCAGCAGGCGATCCTTCTTCGACGAGAGTGCCGTGGTCGAGGAAAATCACGCGGTCGGCGACTTCACGGGCAAAGCCCATTTCATGGGTGACGACCACCATTGTCATGCCGGATTTTGCCAGGTCTTTCATGACATCGAGCACTTCCTTGACCATTTCGGGGTCGAGGGCAGATGTCGGTTCGTCGAACAGCAGCAGTTCCGGCTCCATCGCAAGTGCACGGGCGATGGCGACCCGCTGTTTCTGGCCGCCCGACAGGCTGGAAGGATAGGCTGCCGCTTTATCGGACAAACCGACTTTCGCCAGCAGCCCTTTCGCCTGTTCGTTGGCTTCGGCTCGTTTCAGGCCTTTCACTTTGATTGGTGCATACGTCAGGTTTTGGAGCACTGTCAAATGCGGAAACAGGTGGAAATGCTGGAACACCATGCCGATTTGCTGGCGGCTCCTGTCAATATTCGCCCCTTTGGCGCTGAGGTCGACGCCATTGATGAGAACCGTTCCGGAAGTCGGCTGCTCCAATAGATTCAGGCAGCGCAGTAACGTAGATTTTCCGGAACCGGATGGGCCGATAATCGACACGACTTCGCCTGATTTTATGGTGGCGGAAATGTCATTGAGCACCAGGTTCGAGCCGAATTTCTTATAAAGATTCTGTACGTTAATCACTTAACTTCAGCCTCCGTTCAATCATTCTTCCGATGACAGTGAGAACCATGACCATGCACCAGTAGATGAATCCAACAAACAGGAGGGGTTCAAAATTCCGGAACAGGTCCGAACCGACCACCTGTGCGCGGCGCATGAGGTCGAGGTAGCCGATGGTCGACACGATGGCCGATTCCTTGGTCAGGGTGATGAATTCATTCATCAACGCCGGCAGTATATTTTTCAAAGCCTGCGGCAGGATGATGTCCTTCATCATTGCGCGGTATGGGATGCCGAGCGCCTGGGCCGCTTCCATCTGGCCCTTGTCGACCGCCTGGATGCCGGCGCGGATGATTTCAGATATGTAGGCGGATGAATTCAGGCCGAAAGCAAGGACTGCAGACGTAAATGCCTCAATATCGTAGCCCGTCAATTGAGGGACGGAATAGTAGATGATCATCAACTGCAGGATCAGGGGAGTTCCTCGGAAAATTGATGTATAGGCATCAGCAAACCAGCGGAGGGGCTTGACGGTGCCGATTTTGAACAGGGCAAGCACAGTACCCAGAATGGAACCCACGATAATGGAGACGATGACAAACTGGATGGTTGTCCAGATGCCTTTCAGCATAAATGGAATGTAGGGAACAATTTGTGAGAAGTCGAGATTCATAAATGGCCAGCTCATTTCCGGTTAAAGATTTGTTATAAAGGAAGAACCATAGGAATGGCTTCCTCTGATTCGGGGGTATGTTATTTTTCTTCGCTCAGCCATTTGTCCTGCAATTCTTTCAGGAAGCCGCTTTCTTCAGCTTCTGCCAGCACTTCATTGATTTCGTCCACTAAGTCACTGCCTTTCGGGAAGGCTACAGCCATGCCGGGCGAGTTCGTTGTGGGATCGTCAAAAGCTTCCAGATCCTGTTGTTCCAGGTAACCGAGCGCCACTTCCTTGTCCATGTATGCGGCTTCGATGCGGCCGGAGAGGATTTCCTGGATCAAAGCACCGGAATCATCCAACGCTTTCAATTCGAAATTAACGTTTTCTTCTTCAAGGATTTTGTTCGCGCCTTCTTCCTGTATGGTGCCGAGCTGAACGCCGACTGTCGCGCCTTCGAGGTCTTCAAGGCTTTTGATATCAGATCCGGCTGGTGTGACGAACATTTCGCCCGAATGATTATACTCTGTGGAGAAATCCACATTCTCGCGGCGTGAATCCGTTGCCGACATTCCGGCAATAACGATGTCGACGCGATCGTTTTGCAATGCCCCAATCAGCCCGTCGAATTTCATATCTGTAATTTCCAGTTCGTAGCCGAGTTCATCCGCTATGTAATTGGCAAGGTCGATGTCAAAACCGACGAATTCCCCTTCAGCATTGATGGATTCAAATGGAGGGAATTCGGCTGAGGTCCCCATTTCAAGCACTTTCTTTTCTTCAGTATCCGCTGCCGTGTCGTCGCTGCAGGCACCCAACAGCAAAGCCGATGATGCCAATAAACCGATGAACAATGATTTCTTTTTCATAAATGATTCCTCCAGTAAAAAGTATTTTTATTCGTTACGTTGTATAATAAGGGGTATATTATTCATTGTAAAGAGTAAATATACTATTTTGTGAATAATTATGTATTTAGATTATTCTGCATTTTACGGAAAGATGCTGTATCATTAAGAGCAGAGGGGAGGCTGGGCAATGAAGAAATTGCTGTTGACGGGCTTTGAACCGTTTTTGGATTTTACATTGAATCCAACGATGAATGTAGTGGAAGAATTGAACAACGCTATGATAGGGGAGTATCAGGTGATCGGCAGAATTTTGCCGGTCGACTTTGCAAAAGCGGGCGGAATGATTATCGATCTGATGGAGGAGATAGAGCCGGAGGCAGTTGTTTCATTGGGCCTTGCAGCGGGTCGTTTCAAATTGACCCCTGAACGGATGGCCATCAACTTCAAGGACGGCCCGGCTGATAACGAAGGCAATCAGCCGGTTGATGAAATGGTGCAACTGGAGGGGGCGGCAGGATATCTGTCGACCTTGCCAATCCGAAAAATGGTCAGCCGCCTGATGGAAGAAGGTTTGCCGGCCGCTGTTTCCAATTCAGCCGGTGCATATTTATGCAATAACGTTATGTACGAAGCGCTCCATTACGCACACATACATAAAAAAGACATGCCTGCCGGCTTTCTTCATATGCCGGCGTCCCATGAGCTGGCAATCGAGCACGGCAATGTGCCAAGCTGGCCGCATCGGGACCTGGTAAAAGGTGTGCGGATTTGTTTGGAGGTTCTGGTTTCGGAAGAAGCGGCAAAGCCGGATACTGAGAATGTGAGTTCAGCAATGTAAGAATGTTTTTCGGAGGAGGGATATGTTGAAAAGAGGCACCATACATCCCCTTATACTGGCAGGGCTGTTCATCAGTTCGATAACAATGGTGTTTTACGCATACGAGAAATACCATACAGGTCAGATCACGCTGGGGATAGTATTTATCTCTCTAAGCATTATGCTGCTGGGGCTTGCAGTTTATGGAGGGAAAAGAAACCGGAGAATCGGAACAGGTGATTGAACCAAAAAAACAGAGGATCCAGGAGGCATTCAGCCTGTGGATCCTCTGTTTTTTTACTGGATGATTTCCCATTCACGTTTCTCGGCAATTGTCCGGAGGCGTGGTTCGGGATGGACGGCAACGGGATGGCCGACGAGTTCGAGCACCGGCAGGTCGGAAAAACTGTCGCCGTACGCAAAACTGTTCGACCAATCGATCTGCTGGCCATTCAGTGCTTCCTGGATCTTTTCCGTTTTTAATGAACCCTGGATGTGCGTTACCGGCGTCCGGTGGTCCAGGATACCATTCTTATAATGTATTTCCGTTCCGATGATTTTCTCGATCGGCAATTTTTCTGTTACTGCATGGAGCAGAGGCATGAAGGCGCCGGATACAAGCATGACATAATCGTTATCGACCACATGCTGGCGTAATCTTTCCACAACCCGGCTGTTCATATCATCGTGCATTTTGTCAGCGATTTCCGCGAAAAACTGTTCCAGTTCTTCCCGGCTGAAAGTTTCGAGTGCCAGGAGATAGGCTTGTACGGAACGCGCTCGCATTTTTGCTTCCGGATAGAGTTTTAATTTATGGCCAATATAAGGAGGCATGATTGCGCGGTAAAATCGGCGATAGCGCAGATTGTGTTCGGGGTGGTTCTTCAGATGAGACATCATCAATTGAAAAGTTTCTTTCGAATACAGGGTTCCATCAAAATCAAATATTGCTACTCGCACTCTCATCACTCCGATTTCATTAAGATCTATTTTCTTCATCATAACGGAAACTGCCAGCGCCTTCCAGTTCACGGCAGATGTTTATGGGATTTCCTGGGCAGGGTATAGGAAAAGAAAGCAATCATTCAGAGACAGGAGGAAAAGAGATGCAGAAGCAGCGTATTACAGTAGGGTATGTGGAGTTAACCGATGAAGAATCACAGCGCCTTTTTGAAAAGGTGCGCAAAGATAAAGGAATCGAAGGCTATTCGGAACTCCAGGGATTGATGGACGATTTCGACTCGCGCGTTATCGAACCGCACGAAGAACCGTTGAAAGAGGTGCTCGGCGAGGAAGCGCCGGCAGAAGAAAGCAGCAAAGGAACCCGCTACATCGAAGTTTTCAACAAGCTGGAAGAAGACTCGCGGTACCGCATCAAAGCATCCAAACAACATTAATGGTTTACCGGCCGGGCAGGTGATGCCCGGTTTTTTTGTGGATGGATTTAAAAATGGTGGTCAGCGCAACTAAAAATGTGGCTGAAAAAATAATTGGGAATTTCAAAAAATAAACCGGCTCATAATTCAAAGGCCAAAAAAAGTGCTTGCACTTAACGTTAACGTCAATGATAAACTGGAACTATCGAAAAAGTCTGACAGGGAGGCGGGAGATGAAAACAATTCGGGAAGCCGCGGAAGAGTTTGGCATGACAACACGAACCATTCGCTATTATGAAGAGCTTGGTATGCTGAAGCCGGAGCGGTTGAAAAACAGGCAGCGGATTTATTCCAATGCCGAAATCGCAAAACTGAAGCTGATCGACAGGGGCAAGAAATATGGCTTTACGCTGGACGAAATCAAAGAGATGGTGCTGTTATTTGATGTGGATCGCACGGGGGAAAAGCAAATGGAGCGGACAATCGAATATGGCAGAAAACAAATAGGGGTAATGGAAGAGAGAATCGAAGAGTTGGAAACGATGAAACAAGAGATGGAATCTCTGCTTGATGAATTTTCGGTAAAGCTAGAAAAGTTGAAGGGGATGGGAAAATGAATATTTCGGGATTATTGGAGAGAAACGCCAGGAAATATCCGAAATCGGAAGCGTTGGTTGGTATGGGGCAACGACTGACCTTCGATGATATGGACAAAGCAGTAAATAATATAGCGTACTCGCTGCGGCAAAGGGGAATTTCTGAAGGGGATAAAGTGGTACTGTTTATGCCGAATGTGCCGGAATTCGTACTGGCATATTTTGCGGTCCAGCGCCTGAACGCAGTAATTGTGCCGATTAATGCCAAGCTCTCCAAAAAAGAAGTCGAATATATCCTTGACCATTCGGACGCCAAAGCTTTGATTGCACATGAACTGTTGTTTGAAGCCGTAAAGGGGATACAACCGAATGGGCTTTTACTGATTAAAACAGGTGAAGCGGCTGAAGGGTGGGAGAGCTTCAGTAAATTTGCAGAGAGTGATTCTCCAGAAAAGATTTCTTCAGATGCCAAAGAAGACGAACCATCGACAATCCTTTATACATCGGGAACTACGGGACAGCCTAAAGGTGTATTGTTCAGTCACCGTAATGTATTGACCGTTGCACAGATGATTTGTGTCGAGATGGAAATGAAACCGGAAAGCCGGCTTTTGCATATGATGCCTCTCAGTCATTCTGCGCCGCTGCATCTTTTCCTGGCGGCTGGAATGATTGTTGGTGCCAAACATGTGCTGGTGCCGACATTCACGCCGGATTTATTGCTGGATACAGTCGAAAAGGAACGGACAACGCACTTTTTCGGTGCGCCCGTTGCGTATCTGATGACAGCCAAGCATCCGGAAATCGCTGGCCGGGATCTGTCATCGATGAAATGGTGGATTTATGGCAGCGCACCATTATCGGCAGGTGAAGTGAAATTTGTTCAACAGGCTTTCCGTACTGATAATCTCGTGTGTGTATATGGATTGACGGAAGCCGGTCCGAGCGGGACATTGATGACGGGTCCGGAACATACCGAAAAGGCGGGAAGCATTGGGAAGCGGGCGGCTTTGCACGCGGAACTGCGGATTGTGAATGATACCGGGGATGATGTTGAGCCGGGTGAAGTCGGTGAAATTCTACTTCGCGGAGAAGGCAATATGCTCGGTTATTATAAAAATGAAGAAGCGACAAAAGCGACTTTTAGTGGAGACTGGCTGAAGACGGGCGACTTGGCGAAGTTCGATGAAGACGGTTTTATTTGGATCATCGACCGCAAGAAAGATCTGATCATTTCCGGCGGTGTCAATATATATCCGAAGGAAATTGAAGAGGTAATTCTGAGCCATCCCGATATTCATGAGACGGCCGTCATTGGTGTTCCGCACGCCGAATGGGGCGAAACGGTCAAAGCCTATTTTGCAGCTTCCCGGAAACTTACTGAACAGGAAATAAAATCGTTGGTGTCGGAACAATTGGCAAGCTTCAAGATTCCGAGATTGATTGAACAGGTGGAGGCGCTGCCGCGGAACGCTTCCGGCAAGATATTGAAACAGCCGCTGCGGGAAAGAGGTGTATGAGATGGTCGTTCTGAAAGGGCAGGCACCGGAGGGTGAGCGCAATTTTTATGACAGGGATGAAACGCTGAAAAAGATTCTTGCACAATCCCTGCCGGCTGATTTCCTGCAATATGCAGACAGGGAATTATCTTCATTTGGCGGATTGGCGGCCAATGAAATCGATGAGCGCGCCCGTCACACCGATCGCGAAGGCGCACCGCGTCTGGAAAAGTATGACCGTCTTGGGGAAGATATTTCACATGTCTGGGTCAATGAAGGCTATAAGAAGACAGTGGAAGAAACCTACGCGACCGGCATTGTTGGCTATGTGCATAAGGATATTCCGGAACTCGGGCGAAAAGGCAATTATGTTTACAGTTTTGCACAGGGCTATCTGCTGTCGCAATCTGAACCGGGATTTTATTGTCCGGTGACTTTGACAATGGCAACAGCTTACTTGTTGGACAAATTTGCAGATGAAGAAGTCAAGTCGCGTTTTTTGCCGCATGTCTGTGCAACAGGCAACTTCGAACTTTTTGAGGGCGCAACGTTTCTGACGGAGCGGCAAGGGGGTTCTGATGTCGGAGCCAATGAAGTGAAGGCGGTCAAAGAAGGAGCGGACTACCGCTTATACGGCGAGAAATATTTTGCGTCGAATGCCGGCATGGCGGGAGTGGCCATGGTGCTGGCAAGAATCGAAGGGGCTGCGGAAGGTTCTAGGGGCCTGACTTTATTCGCCGTACCCTGGCGTGTTGACAGTAAATTGAATGGCATAAAAATTCGCCGGCTGAAAGACAAACTCGGCGTCCGTGCAGTGCCTTCCGGAGAAGTGGAGTTTGACGGCGCACAAGCTTATGTGGTCGGGGATCCGTCGCAAGGGCTGAAGTATATGATGGAAGCGCTGAACCTGTCCCGGATCTGCAATGCGGTGGCGTCCGTCGGCATCATGAAACGCGCGCTGGACGAGGCGGCGGAGTATGCTGAACGCCGCAATGCATTCGGGCGGAAGCTGACGGAGTTCCCGATGGTCCAGGACAATTTGATGAAGCTGCGCGCCAAGCAGGAATTTGAGACGGTCGCGATTTTTGATCTCATTTCGCTTTACGATCGAGTGACGGAGGGAGAAGCTACTGCTGATGAGCAGGTTTTGAACCGCCTGCTGATCGCGATTCTCAAAAAAGAGTCGGCTGAACAGGCCATCCATTTCTCGCACGAGGCGATTGAGATGCACGGCGGCAACGGGTATATCGAAGATTTCGTGACGCCGCGTCTGCTCCGTGATGCCCAGGTGCTGACGGTGTGGGAAGGAACAGCCAATATCCTTGGCCTAGAATTGATCCGTCTGGTCAATAAATTCAGTGCCCATGAAGTGTTTATCCGCCATGTTAACAGCCGTTTGGATGGGTTGGCCGCGACTGTGGAAGTGGAAGTGGTTCGTGGGAAGCTGAAGGTTTTGCAAGTTGAATTGACTGCTTTTGCCGATTTTGACACTGATCTGCAGACGTTTGAAGCAAAAGGATTGATGCAGAAAATGGCGTGGTTATATGAAAACATGATTGCGCTGGAATGGGCGGAAAAGCATGCCGGGATTTATGTGCCGCTTGCTGAAATATTCACGGAAATGACCTGGAACACACGCGAAGTCGGCGGTGCGATGAAGACTGTGAATTATTTTTCTGAAGTTATGGGCGAATAGCCAAAGGACCATCTGCAATGCAAATTGCAGGTGGTCCTTTTTTGTATGAATTTGGAGCTGCTATTGTCTATCCGGCTCATCCTTCAGTAATTGGAAACAAATCGGCAAAATTTTTAAAAATAAAGTGAATATTCTAATAGTTTGCATGGCGACAGCAGGATTTTTGCAGTAGGATAGACTCGATAGAGGATTTAGGGAGGAGAGAGACCCGCATGCTCGATACCGATAAGCTGACCAAAAAATTCAAAGATACGGTAGCTGTGGACAATGTGACGATCAGCCTCCGGCAGGGTGAATCAGTGGGCCTGCTCGGACCGAATGGCGCCGGAAAGTCGACCGCAATCGCCATGATTTCAACCCTTATGAAACCGACTTCCGGCGACGTCCGTCTCCACGGCAAAAGCGTCCTGAAAAACAATGGCGCAATGCGCGCTATACTTGTTGTAGTGCCGCAAAAAATCGCCCTCTATGAAGAGTTGAGCGCTTATGAAAACCTGAAGTTCTTCGGTCGCATTTACGGTTTAACCGGTAAAAAACTGGAGGGACAAATCCAATATGTGCTGGAGCTTGTCGGGTTGTCCGACCGCCAAAAAGAACTCGTCAAAAATTACTCGGGCGGGATGCAGCGGCGCGTCAATCTGGCGGCGGCCATGATGCATGAGCCCGAAGTTCTGATCATGGATGAGCCTACTGTCGGCATAGATCCGCAATCGCGCAATCACCTGCTCGAAACGATCCGTAAATTGAACAGGGAGCAGGGCATGACGGTGCTGTATACGAGCCATTACATGGAGGAAGTGGAGAAGCTTTGTGACCGTGTCTATATTATGGACCACGGGAAAGTGATTGCCTCTGGAACGAAGGAAGAACTCAAAGGCATTCTTTCGGAAGAAGAAACGGTGTGGATTGAATTCGACAAGAGTTATCCCAAGCTGTTTGAAAAGCTCGGGCAAATCGAAGGCATCCAGCATGCAGTCACGGATGAACACAGCCTGAAGCTGATCATTCCAAAAGGTGCACGGGTGCTCGGAACATTATTCCATGAAGCCGAGCGATACGGAGCACAGATCATTAACGTCAACGTCCAGACGCCGACGCTTGAGGATGTATTTCTCCGGTTGACCGGCCGGAAGTTGCGGGACTGAGGAGGGAAAAGATGGGCGCATTTCTGGTGAAAGACATTATGTTGCTGCTTCGTGACCGTTCGGAATTGCTGGTGCTTCTCGCTATGCCATTTTTGCTCATTGCAATTCTTGGCTTTTCGCTGCGGGGGATTTTCTCGGGGGATTTGGAAGCGCTGGAAATGGATGTGGCCTTCGTCACCCTGGACGATGAAGCACAAGCGGTGGAAGCAATACAAAATGAAATTGATGCAATGGGGATTCCACAGGCGGATGCGGAAGCGCTGAAGCAGGCGGCCGCAGCCATCAGCCCGCAAACGATGCTGGTTTCACTTCTTGAAAGCGAAAATCTGGATGGACTGATTCCACTGCAAAACATGGAGCAGGCCCAAGCAGCAGAGGGGTTGGAAGAAGAGACGGTCGATGCCGTCATCACCATTCCGGATGGCTTTACGGAAGCAGCTTTGCGGAATATGCTGTTCGGTTCCGGCGACGGAACTGAGCTTCAGATGCTTGCTGCCGATTTAACCTCCCCTCAGGCGGAAGTCCTCAATTCGATATTGGAGGAATTTGTGGGGACTGTGAATTTTGAAGCGGCGATTTCCCGGCTGGCAGGAGGCGAAACCGTCACCGGGGCAGAGGTGGCCGGAGGGGTTGAAACGATAACGGCCCGTCCACCGATCAGCTCGTTCCAATATTACACAATCGGAATGGCCGTCATGTTCGTTTTGTTCGTCGGTTCGACGATCGCATCACAGGCGAACCTCGAACAAAAGCAAATGGTTTTTGACCGCATACTGTTATCCGATCGCCCACCGCTGTTGTATTTGGGCAGCAAAGCGCTTGCTGCCTCATTAATAGTGCTGGTGCAGCTGATTCTGTTATTCGATTTATCGTCGTTGATTTTCCGCACGTTTTCAGCGGATTCCTGGTCGTTTTGGTTCGGAGTTGCCATCATTTCCGTTGTGCTGGCGGCGGCGGTCGGCTGTCTTGCGGCATTGATGACTTCCTTGACGTTGCGTTTACAGAGTGACGCTGTTCCCTCAATTTTCTCTGGGGGAGTGATTGCCCTCATGGCATTTCTCGGCGGCAGCTTCATGCCGATGGGCGGCACACCCGAAATTCTGCAGACTATCGGAAACTGGACGCCGAACGGTGCAGCGATGTCTGCTTATTTCTCCTGGCTGTTGGAGCCGGAAGCAGGCAATTTGGCGGGACCGCTTACGCGGATCGGCATTACGGCGTTGCTGTTCCTGCTCGTTGCACTCGCGGTGTTCCCGAAAAAGGGGGAAGTTCTATGAAAGCTGTGTTCCTATTGCAATGGCGCAGGTTTTACAGAAAGCCGCTGCTGGTTGTGACCATGTTCGGCCTGACGGTGATATTTGTTTCAGTGTCTGCAGCCGGCAACCAGGGGGGACCGCAGGCAGTGCCTTTATATGCGGATCAATCGCTGACGGAAAGGGAGGCAAATGACTGGCTCGAGCGGCTGAATGACGATGACCGGTTTGCATTCGAGCTCATGCCGGAATCGCGGGCACGGACCCTTGTGGCGGATGGGAATGTGGGGCACGCTGTCAAACTGCTAACGACGGACTACCGTTTGCTGGTCGGACGGGAAGACCCCAACCGGTTCGTCCTCGATTCATACCTGCGGCGTACCTATTCGGAAGAACTGAGTCTGCAAAGGGCGGAGCAGGCAGTGCCGGGAATTCGGGAACAGGTGGAGTCGTCAAGGGACAATCCGCCATTGACGCTTACTGTCACCTCCCGGCAAGGGGAAGAAGACAGCTTCCAGTACAATGGTGAGCTGCAGCTGTTGTTCGGGATGACTTTGTTTTTTGTCATCTACACCATCATGTTCAGCCTGGTGCGCATTGTCGATGAAAAACGGACCGGCACTTGGAGCCGGATGATCATATCACCGGTGAGAAAATGGCAAATCTACCTCGGCCATCTGGGCTACAGTTTTCTGGTGGGCTTTTCTCAAATTACACTGATATTCCTGTTGTTCCGTTTTGCTTTCGGATTCGATCTCGGCGACCATTTCTGGCTGCTGATTGCCATTGCTGCCTGTTATACGTTTTCCATTGTCGCCCTCGGATTGCTGATTATCTCGCTGGTCACAAAACCGCAGCAGCTCGGAGCGGTAATTCCGATTATCGCAACCGGCATGGCAATGGTGGGCGGAGCGTTTTGGCCGATTGAACTGGTAAGCAATGAAATCCTGCTCGCCATCGCCAAAGTTCTTCCAATCACTTATGGAATCGAAGCATTAACAACGGTCGCCGTGTATGGCGAAGGGGTGGAAGCAATTCTCCTGCAGCTGGCTGTCCTGATCGGGTTTGGAGCCATTTGCATGGTGATCGGCATCCGGCTGCTGGAATGGCGCAGTGCTTCATGAGAAATAGAGAAGGTGCCGGAGATGAGTTTATCTTCGGTTTTTTTCATGTATGCATCATTAAATGGTTTTCCGTTTTATGGATTTACTATCCGCTGCGAATAAAATACTTTACATATGCGCCACAACAATGTCTAATGCGTGTTGACAGAGAATATTAGAAGTTATTTTTCGCAGATATATCTGTTTTTGGTTGAACTTTAAAAGAAATATCCAACAACAATAAAATTATAATTCCATTATTTGGCGATACTTTCCGTTTTGGCTTAAATACTTTCTAAATTGGCTCGAATACTTTCCAAATTACCCAAAATACTTTCCAAAATGGGTCAAATACTTTCTGATTCATTTTCCGGATTTTATTTGCATAATGTTGTAAAATAGTTTCCTGGATAATTCCCAAATATTTGGATATACTGTCCGGAACAGCTGAAATACTGTCCGCAGACTAAAAATACTGTCCGCAAATCAAAAATACTGTCCGGAGAAGAAAAATACTGTCCGGAACCAATTTTCCCCATAAAAAAGACGATCCGCACACAGCGGACCGCCTTCCTACTAAATTCTATTCTTCACCGTGCCCCATGCAGCGTTCGCATTCGTAGACGATCGACTCACGCTGCTCCTGGATTTCTGCTCCACATTCGCGGCATTCTTTCTTAGAACGTGTACCGTAAGTTGTCTGCATGTTTTTCATAATGATCTCCTCCAATAAATTAGTTTAGTTTGTCATACCCCGGCAGTGTCAGAAACTCAGCAAAATCACTTTCCAATGTCAGTTTGGCAAATAATTCACGGGCAGCGGCATAGTTACCGGAAACATAAACTTCTTCACCGACGGCTTGCTTGATTTTAGCGGTCTCCTCGTCCAAAAAATCATGGAACAGGCTGACGTTGATCTTACGGCCATCTTCAAGAATTCCTTTTGGATGGCGGATCCACTGCCATACCTGGGAGCGGGAGATTTCGGCGGTTGCGGCGTCTTCCATCAGGTTGTTGATGGGAGCGGCGCCGTTGCCGGAAAGCCAGGACGCAATGTACTGGATGCCGACAGAGATGTTGGAGCGGAGGCCCTCTTCGGTAATCGTGCCGTGAGGGACTTCCACCAGCTCTTCAGCGGTAACATTCACATCTTCGCGCTGTCTGTCAATCTGGTTCGGCGCCGGCATATGTTCATTGAATTGCTCCATTGCCGTCGCCACCATTCCCGGATGGGCGACCCATGTGCCATCGTGGCCATCCGTCACTTCGCGGCGCTTGTCTTCCGCTACTTTCGCAAAAGCGGTTCGGTTGGCTTCTTCATCGCCTTTAACGGGAATCTGGGCTGCCATGCCGCCCATTGCCGGTGCGCCTCTGCGGTGGCAGGTTTTGATGCACAGTAATGTATAAGCGCGCATAAACGGAACGGTCATCGTCACCTGGGAGCGGTCCGGGAAAATATAATCCGGATTGTTGCGCATCCGTTTGATGACGGAGAAGATGTAATCCCAGCGGCCGCAGTTAAGGCCGGCGGAATGGTCACGCAGTTCATACAGGATTTCATCCATTTCAAATGCTGCGAGAATCGTCTCGATCAGCACTGTGGCGCGGATGGAACCGTGTGGAATATCCAGTTCCTGCTGCGCAAAAACGAAAACATCATTCCACAATCGCGCTTCAAGATGGCTTTCAAGTTTCGGCAGATAGAAGTAAGGGCCGGAACCGCGGGCGATCAATTCTTTTGCATTATGGAAGAAATACAATCCGAAATCGACGAGGCTGCCGGAAGCGGCGCGGCCTGCAATTTCAATATTTTTCTCCGGTAAATGCCAACCGCGGGGCCGTACCATCAATACGGCTGTTTCTTCATTGAGTGCATATTTTTTGCCGGTTTCGGGAACTTCAAAATCGATTTGACGGCGAACGGCATCGTACAAATTCACCTGGCCGTCGATGACATTGAACCAATTCGGCGCAGTGGCATCTTCCAGATCCGCCATGAACATTTTCGCTCCAGAGTTCAAAGCGTTGATTAGCATCTTGCGGTTGGTCGGACCTGTGATTTCGATACGCCGGTCTTTCATATCCTCCGGCAGGGGAGCGACCGTCCAGTCGCCGTCCCGGATGTGTTTTGTTTCAGGCAGGAAATCGAGCTTTTTGCCGGCATTCAGTTCCTTCTGGCGCACCTGGCGCCGGTCCAGCAGTTCGCGGCGGCGCTGGTCGAAGTTTTTGTGAAGCTTTTCGACAAATTCAAGCGCTTCCGGTGTCAGAATCTTTTCCATGTCCGGCGTAATGTCGGCAGTAATCTTGATATCACTTTTGGTAATCAATTCCTTCACCCTTTCACCGATTGGAATTGTTCAGCTTCAGTGGAGCCTTTCATCGCGGTAGTGGAACTCGTGCCTCCGGAAATGATCTGTGATACCTCGTCAAAGTAGCCTGTGCCGACTTCGCGTTGGTGACGTGTAGCCGTATAGCCTTTTTCTTCGCTGGCAAATTCAGCCTGCTGTAATTTCGAGTAAGCGGCCATGCCGTTGTCTTTATAATCATGTGCCAGTTCGAACATGCCGTGGTTGAGGGCATGGAATCCGGCCAACGTAACGAATTGGAATTTGTAGCCCATTTTGCCAAGTTCAACTTGATACTTCGCAATCGTTTCTTCGTCCAGTTTCGCTTTCCAGTTGAAAGAAGGAGAGCAGTTATAAGCGAGCAGTTTGCCCGGGAATTCCGCATGGATCGCATCTGCGAACTGTTGCGCTTCTTCAAGGTTTGGATGCGAAGTTTCACACCAGACCAAGTCCGCGTATGGTGCATAAGCAAGGCCGCGTGCAATGGCCTGGTCGATGCCGGCATTCGTGCGGTAGAAACCTTCCGGTGTGCGTTCGCCGGTGATGAAACGGTGGTCTGCAGGATCGATGTCACTGGTGATGAGATCCGCTGCATCCGCATCTGTTCTGGCGATCAATAGAGTCGGAACGCCCAGTACATCAGCTGCAAGTCTTGCGGATACCAGGTTGCGCACGGCGTTTTGTGTCGGCTGCAATACTTTGCCGCCGAGATGGCCGCATTTTTTCTCTGAAGCCAGTTGATCTTCGAAATGGACGCCGGCTGCACCAGCTTCGATCATCGCTTTCATCAATTCGAAAACATTCAGCGGGCCGCCGAATCCAGCTTCAGCATCAGCGACGATCGGTGCGAACCAGTCGATGCCATCCGTACCTTCAACATTGTCGATCTGATCGGCACGCTGCAGCGCCTGATTAATCTTCTTGACGACATTCGGTACGGAATCCACCGGATACAAGCTTTGATCCGGATACATCTGGCCAGCCGAGTTGGCGTCTGCCGCTACTTGCCAGCCGCTCAGGTAAATTGCCTGAAGGCCCGCTTTGACTTGTTGGACCGCCTGATTCCCGGTCAACGCTCCGAGTGCATTCACAAAATCCATTTCATGGATGGAGCGGTAAAGACGTTCGGCACCGCGCTTTGCCAATGTATGTTCAATTTGTACAGAGCCGCGGAGCTTGACGACATCCTCTGCCGAATAAGGGCGCTTAATGCCGTTCCATCTGCTATCCTGTTCCCAACTCTTATTTAATTCCTCAATTTGCTGCTGCTTGCTGACCATCCAACCATCCCTTTCGAATAAAAAATTTTTTAACTGTATTAATACAGATTGTGTTGTTGTATATTAATATATAACAGATGATTCCCTTTGTCCTGAAAATTGGATGAACGGTTTCATTCTAAGATGAAATGCCATATACACCGACAAACGACCGGAAAGGGGCAGAAGGGATGAATAAAGAGTTTCTTGAACAAATCAGCCACATCATTGGCGACTGGCTTCCGAAAGAGGCTTCCATTGCTGTGGCAGTGGGCGATTCATACATCTATTTCAAAGCGGGGGAGCTGGATCTGCGGATTCGGGAAGGTGACCCTGTGCCGGCCGGCAGTGTGGCGGAACTGACCTTTAAAAGAGGGGGAAGAGTTGAGAAGCTGGTTGAAAATTCGTCGCTGGGCTTTCCGTATTACGGCATCGGCTATCCGGTGGAACTTGCCGGCCAGGCTGCGGCATTGGTGGTTATTTTGCCGGCAAGCCACATCTTGGCCCGAAAACCGCTGCTCCGTTTCCTGACCGGCAAGCTGGAGGACAACTGGCGGCCGGTTTCAATCGACCTTGTTTCCCATATAGAAAGCAACCAGAAAAAAACGTGGTTCTACGCCGATGAGGAAGCGTATTGCACCATTCATACCCTGAAGGAACTGCGGTATCAATTGCCCGACAGTTTTCTGCCGGTCCACCGGTCGTTTATCGTAAACATCAATTATATAGAAGAAATCGGCCGGGACATTTCCTCCAATTACGTCTTGACCATGAAAGACGGCTCGCTGCTGCCGGTCAGCCAGAACTATGCCGGGTCACTCCGGGAGCGGTTGGGATTCTGATGCGCTTCTTTCGTTGATTAACTTCCTGATGGACGGGTAAAGTCCTATAAAAAGCCAGGGAGTGATTACAATATGGAAAAAGCGAAATTCCTGCATTTTGAAGACGACGGCACCATACCGAACAATCCGTCACTCGGGGTGGCCATTTATACTGGTGTGTTCCATAACAACCCGGATAGAATTGAAGACACATTCAACAGCAACGGCTGGACCAACAGTTGGACGAACGGCGTATTCGATTATCATCATTACCACAGCAATACACACGAAGCGCTCGGCGTCCGTTCAGGGTCGGCAGTGATTTTGCTGGGCGGGGAAAACGGGCAGGAACTGGAAGTCAATGTTGGAGATGTGGCGGTGCTCCCAGCCGGAACCGGGCATAAGAAGATTTCCGCCAGTGATGATTTTCAGATTGTCGGCGCTTATCCGGGCGGCGTCAGTCCGAATAAGAAAACCGGAAAAGCAGATGAACGGCCATATGTATTGGAAGACATCCAGAACACCCCTTTGCCGCAGACTGATCCGGTCTATGGCAATGAAGGGCCGTTGGTGGATGAATGGACATGAAAAAATCCCCTGCTCACATGAACCGTGAGCAGGGGATTTTTCTTTAGTTTTAAGAATGTAGGGATGTAGTGTTTCCGTGTCCAGCACCCAGCCCCTCGAGTCGCTTCGGGCGCAAAGAACGCCATATAGTTTAACAGCATTTAATGCTGCTCCTGCATCGCTGCGCGCTTCGTCGCAAATAGATGGCTCAAATTATCTTTGAGCCATCTATTGCTTGTCGGGGCTAACCGGGCGCTTGCGCTTTTCTATTGTCCAGACTCCAGCACCCAGCTCTTCGGGTCATAAGCCAGCCCAGCTGCGTGGTCAGGACCACTTCGCTGTTCTGTCTTATGCCTGTCAGAGCTAACCGGGCGCTTGCGCTTTTCTATTGTCCAGACTCCAGCACCCAGCCCCTCGAGTCGCTTCAGCCTCGCCGTCAATGGCAAAGACCGCCATTACCGTCAAGGCTTCCAGCGCTTGTCAGAGCTAACCGGGCACTTCCGCTTTTCTTATAACTGAATTGAAATATATTTGGTTTCCAGGAATGCTTCAAGGCCTTCCTGGCCGCCTTCGCGGCCGATGCCGCTTTCTTTCATGCCGCCAAACGGCGCCTGGGCAGTGGACGGCATGCCGTCGTTCCAGCCGACAATTCCGTAATCCAGATTTTCGGCGAGATACGTTCCGCGCTGCATGCTGTTCGTGAAGAAATAGGCAGCCAATCCGAAGCGCGTGTCATTTGCCAATGCAACGGCTTCTTCATCTGTTTTGAAGCTCATGATCGGCGCAACCGGCCCGAATGTTTCTTCGTTCATGACCAGCATGTCCGAGTTTGCATTCATCAGAACCGTCGGGTTATAGAAATAGGAATCATTTTCTGTGCGGCCATCTCCGCCGACAAGTACTTTTGCACCTTTGCCGACAGCGTCCTGCACATGCTTCGCCACTTTGTCGTACCCGTCTTTATCGATAAGCGGTCCAATCTGCACGCCCTCATCAAGACCATTGCCGACTTTCAACCCTGCAGCGGCTTCCTGCAGTTTTTGTGAAAATTCTTCTACAATCCCTTCCTGTACATAGATCCGGTTTCCACAGACACAGGTCTGTCCGGCATTGCGGAATTTGGATGCCATGACGCCTTTGACCGCTTCCTCAATATTCGCGTCATCCAGTACAATGATGGGCGCATGTCCGCCCAGTTCCAGCGACAGGTTGAGCATCGTTTCCGAACTTTGCTTCATCAATTCTTTGCCGATTTCCGTGGAGCCGGTAAATGTCAGCTTACGGACCGACGGATGGCTGGTGAACACTTTGCCGATTTTGCCGGCACTGCCTGTAACCATATTGATGACACCTTTCGGGAAGCCGGCTTCTTCGGCCAATTCATACATCCGTACAGCCGTCAGCGGTGTCATTTTCGCGGGTTTGGCGACGAACGTGCAGCCTGCAGCCAATGCAGGGGCCATTTTCCGCGCCATCATCGCAGCGGGAAAATTCCATGGGGTGATGGAAACGACAACACCAACCGGCTGCTTATTGATCTGGATGCGCTTGCCCTCTTTGCTGGCGGGAATTGTCCGGCCATACATTCGCTTGCCTTCTTCTGCGTACCAGGAGATAAAGGAAGCGGAATACTCAATTTCACCGATTGCTTCAGCAAGTGGCTTGCCCATTTCCTTCGTCATGATCTCTGCCACCTGCTGCTTGTTTTGCAACAGGAGGTCATGCCACTTCATCAGCAGTTCAGCCCGGTGATAAGCCGTTGTCTTCGACCATTCGGGAAAGGCTGCGGCTGCCGCTTCCACTGCTTTAGTTGCCTCATCTTCTCCGCCATTCGGAACGGTGCCCACCTGCTCACCGGTCGCAGGGTTCATGACTTTTATGACGCCATCACCTGAAGTTGACCATTCACCATTGATGTAATGTTTTCCTTCCATTCGTAAAACCTCCTAAAGTATTTCAATCTATCCTTATTGCTATACCCTTTTAATGCGGCTTTAAAGATTAGCGGGATAAAAGTTAAGCCGCAAAATCAATAAGCTTTCGATGTCCGCAGAGCAATCCCAATTTCATAACTGTTTCGAAAAAAATTATAACGTCAATTAACAGTGAATTGTATTTTTTTTGCTTTGAAATGTCTATTTTGAATCAAGAAGGGTATACGAATAAAAGAAATTGTTTTGAATCTGTAGCAGGAGGTGGAAGTTGGTGGAGGTCAGAGAAAGCAGCAAAACAGATTCAAACCTCTTTGCCAAGCGAAGTGTGAATGAGGTATGCCAAGACTGTTTTTCAACCGAATCCGATCGTATTGCTGAAACCGGTGAAAAATTTATGGAATACTTCGCAAGGAATGCATCTTCAGATGGTGTATTGTTCAAGACGATCAAAGAAATTACGAAGGAGATAGAAATTCCGCATCAGTCCTTAACCAGAGTGCTGAAAGTTCTTGAAGATAAAAAAGTGATTTATCGGCGTAATGGAATTATCGGTTTATGGTCAGAATAAATTTTCGTGAATTTTTTGATGATATTTTTTTAGTATTTTAATATATATGAGGGAATAGAATTTGATTTAATATTACAAATTTGTTCCGATAGACAAAGTGCTGCAATTTAAAATATATCTGTAAAAAGCTCAATTCCTTAAGGGGTTGGGCTTTTTATTATGCGTAAATGCTAACCCGAATTGTGAGTCCAATAACCTATCGGTGTAATAATTGTAATATTTGAAATTATTTTGGTAGTCTTTATGCTTACATTTCATTAATTTTATTTCATTTTTATTAATTTATTAGTAGAAGTGCTCATCATATTATGATATAAAGGTACTATAATAATCTGAATTTTTAGATATATAAGAGCAGGTTGCATCGCTTTTTGACAAGGAGGTAAATTGTATGGCGGATAAAGTCATGGTTTTTAATATCATTAAGAGTCTAAAGAACCATGTAAAGTTAATCGGCACCATTGCTTTGTTGTCGATATTGATAACTTGGGCGCTTCTTACCTTCCTGCTGGTCCCGAATTATGAGGCTACAAGCCAGATATTCATAGAGCAGCCAAGTGGGAATGCGCCGGCCGCAAGCCAAGTGGAGAACTTGGCCGATCCGGAAGTCATGGATGCTTACAGTGCAATGATCAAGAGCCGGGATGTCCTGTCCGCAGCAATTTCCACAACCGGCAGTCCATTGAGTCCTGCAGAATTATATGAAAAAGTGACCGTTTCCAATGTCGCTTCTTCACAGGTGCTCAATATTACCGTGGAAGGCAAAGACAGAAAAATGGCAGGTGAAATAGCAAACTCGCTTGCTGAATCGGTCGTGGCGGAATCCTGGGAATGGCTGAAAATCGATAATCTCAGCATCATTGCCAAAGCATCTGTTGAAGAAGTTCCTTCGGTGATGGAGGAAAATGGTCTGTATGTTCTGGCAATCGGAGGGATTTTCGGTATTATCGTAGGGGTTTTATTGGCGCTTATCGCCGAGTTGTTCAACATGCTGTTCCGCACAGGCGTTCTGGAACGAAGAAGAAAACAGTCAAAACTTCAGACAGTGTTCAAGTAAAGCTTCTCGAGGGGGGAAACTGGAATGTATGAGCTGGTCTTTGCCAGCCAAAACAACCGCTGGCAGCAAATCCTGGATTTTTTCAATCTCAAGGATATCTTTTATGCACGTGAATACATGCTGAGCGCTCTCAGATTGGACCCCGGCGAGGCGATGCTTTTCTATTATACAGACGAAGATGGGCACGGCGAAATCGTGTACCCCTTCATAAAGCGGCAGCTGACGGAAACCGACTCCCTGTTATACGACATCACCACTCCGTTTGGGTATGGTGGGCCGGTCCTGGAAATTCACAATGACGGCCATAAACTGGCGTCGAATTTCTTAAGGGCTTTCGGGGAGTTCTGCAAAGCGGAGAAAATTATTGCTGAATATATCCGATTCCATCCTGTTCTGCACAATGCCGAATTCTTCGAAAAGCAGCTGGATCTCATTTCGGTTTATGACACCTACACTCTTCAACTGAATGCGTATCTGAGCGAAAGCGATCAGGCAGGCGCTGACAGATTTAATGGTGCCGACGCGTCCGGTTTAACCTTCAAAAAACTTGGAACCGTCAGGCATATGTTCGACTTTCTGGTCCTCTATTATTCAACTGTACGGCAAAGTGAGGAAACAGACAGCTATTATTTTTTCACCAATGATTATTTTGAATCGCTGGTCAGCGCATTGGGTCCAGAGCTGCATCTTTTTGGAGCTTACAAAGACAACAAACTTCTGGCAGCCACCTATGTTCTTACAAAAGGTGAAACAATTTACCATCATCTGAGCGGGAAAGCAGAAGGCGCAGACCTTGTGGATGCGGAAACTGTGCTCATGAACAATATTGCTGAATGGGGAGCTTATAACGGATTCCATTATTTCCATTTGGCAGGGAAGCAGCCGGGATATCTTGCAGCCTCAGACGTGGACGTTAACAAACCGTATGCAGTTTCCACTGCACCTTTCTTTATCGCCAGGGTCGTCCATGATCCGGAGGCATACATTTCAACTCATCCAATAGAAGAAACAGAACTGATAAAACGGTACGGCAATATTTGAATCAGATCCACTGACACAACTATCTGGGAGGGATCTATGTGAAGTATCTGCAATATAAAGGAGTAGTGGAGCGGGAATATAAAATGTCATTAAAGAAAATCATGCATCAGCTTTGTGTGACGGAAAACCTGAATGCTGTGGAGGGCGCGAAAAAATTGAGGATTGCCAAAGAGATATTTGTGTATTGGCGGCAGTATTTTCGCCTGGAAAAGCGGCAGATCCTATTTGACCAGACCGTTGAAGAGTTGGCAGAGATGCATAGCATCCATTTTGCCGAACTTGAAAGCAGTGATACCAACCAGAGAGCTGGATCACCGCAATCCGGTTCACTGGAAGAACTCGAGGATGTGGTCGACAGCTTAATCAAGTATTATGAATATATCCATTACACCAGCGAAGGACTGTCGTTGAAAACGGCGAAACTTCCATTATATAAATTCAGCCGCTCAGTGATTTCGGACTATAAAAACGGAGAACTTGAAAAAGAGCTTCATTCGCAAGGCTGAAGTAAGGGAAATCCAATTGAAAAGGAAGAATTTTTATGGAGGCTTTTACGGAAAAGGCAATAAAGGTCATTCGAAATATACCGCCTGGAAGAGTCATGACCTATGGACAAATTGCCTCCCATGCCGGTAGTCCGAGAGGGGCCAGACAAGTGGCAAGACTGCTGCACAGCATGAGCGCGAAATATGAATTGCCTTGGCATCGAGTGATAAATGCACAGGGCAAAATTTCATTTCAGGATACAGACAACCGCCTGTCTCAGACGAAGCTTCTGCAAAATGAAGGGGTGGAAGTGTGCAGCTTGGGGAAAATCGACTTGAAGCATTATCGCCATGACCCGGGGCACGATGCTTTCTGATCCTGCAGAAGTATATTCTACCCAGCGATCTCATGCGATGCTTAAACATTTGCTGGCCTCATCAGGCGAATGTTTAAGCTTTTTAAGCGCGAGGGTATATAAGCAAAGTAGAATTCTGATGACAGGAAAGAGGTACCCATTTATGACGAATAGAAAAAAACCAGTAATAGGTATAACCGCACGAGTGGAAAAAGACCAGACGTATACGCTGGATCCGGTATATGCCAAGGCAATCCTGCAATCCGGCGGAATTCCACTGATTGTTACAATCGTTGATGAAGAAGATATTCCGCTACTATGTGAGCGCCTCGACGGACTGATCGTAACCGGCGGAGGGGATATTAACCCGACCCTTTACGGAGAGGAGCCGCACCCGAGCCTCGGCGCAGTTTATCCGGGCAGTGACCAATACGAGGAAAAACTTATCACAGAATTTCTGAAATTGGATAAACCTTTCATGGGAATGTGCCGTGGGCTGCAAATGCTGAACATTACACTTGGAGGAACAAATTATCAGGATTTGGAAGCAGAATTTGAAGGGAAGTTGTACCAGCATCTGCAATTAGCTATGCGTACACACAGAACCCATAGCGTGGAACTGGAAGAAGACAGCCGTTTATATGAAATTATGGGAGAAAAGAAATTCCATGTGAATTCCTTCCATCACCAGGGAGTGCGCAAAGTATCAGATCAGCTGCGGGTAGCCGCTCGTGCTGCAGACGGGCTGGTTGAAGCTCTGGAAAGTGACCATTACCAATTTGTACTGGGCATCCAATGGCATCCCGAGGAGTTTGCTCTCCAAAACGACCAGGCTTCCATCAATATTTTTGACCGATTTGTAGCTGAATGTCTGAAAGACAAGTACCAAAACCAATAATAAATGGGTGCAAAAGAAAAGGCTGCTCAAGTGAGCAGCCTTTTCTTTGATATTATGCTTTGTTAATAGCAATGCTCCAAGGCTGAGGATGCTTGTCAGCCAAATCGAACTGAATGCTCCAAGGCTGAGGATGCTTGTCAGCCAAATCGAACTGAATGCTCCAAGGCTGAGGATGCTTGTCAGCCAAATCGAACTGAATGCTCCAAGGCTGAGGATGC
>NZ_ML660049.1:40016-160503 GCF_007004625.1 Planococcus salinarum
GCTGAGGATGCTTGTCAGCCAAATCGAACTGAATGCTCCAAGGCTGAGGATGCTTGTCAGCCAAATCGAACTGAATGCTCCAAGGCTGAGGATGCTTGTCAGCCAAATCGAACTGAATGCTCCAAGGCTGAGGATGCTTGTCAGCCAAATCGAACTGAATGCTCCAAGGTTGAGGATGCTTGTCAGCCAAATCGAACTGAATGCTCCAAGGCTGGGGATGCTTGTCAGTAGTTTCAAGATATGGATTCAAACTTAAACTTAGTAATAATAAAGTAGCTAACACACCTGCAAAAGCAAATTTTTTCATGATTCTTCCCACTCCTCATTAATTGTCAGTAAGCTTTTAAAAGCTTCATTAGATTTTTTAAAAGCTATCGAAGCTTTATAGAAATCATTTTCCATAACGTAGGTATTTCCTAATAAACAAAAATAAAAACCTATTTCAAAATGTTTATTTTGAGATTTAAGTACAGGAATTAAACTTTCAATAAATTGTTTTTCAAAATCCTCGGTTCTATTTTCCATGAAGTAATACAGGCACATGAATTCACTATAAACTGCTTTAAAAGAATCATTAGATGGTGTAGATAAACTAAGGTTTTTTTCTTTAATCATGTTATAACCTTTATACAGTAATTGTTTTGCCTCAGACATATTGTTTAATTCAATGTAGCATTTTATCATGAGGCAGTACCCTAACAATATATCCGAAGTGTACTCATAAGGTTTAAATTGCAATGCGTTTTCAAGATGTTTTAACGCTAATTCAAATTCTTGGAATTGGAAAAAGAAATATCCATAATTATATTCAGTATCAAACTTTAATGGTTCATGATCTAATTTACTGCCAATAGTCAAAGCGTGCTTAAAATGTTCTTTTGCTTTCTTAAAGTTACCATTTCTCTTTTCATTAATGGCAATCGTAAGATGACACTCTACTATCCTCTTTGGTACGAATTCTTGTTGATAAATTTTTAAAGCCATTTCAGAATATTTTTTAGCCAAAGTAATATGCCAGCCTTGTGATGCAGCAAGGCCTATAGAATAGTATAGATCTCCTAATTCCGAAGTAGAAATTGTTGAGGGAGCAATCTTATCTGCGAGTAAATAGGTTTTTAACGATTGTTCGAAGTCTCTTAAAATATAATTGTAATTTCCATTATATTTATGAAACAAATAAAATTGTTCTTGATTCATAAACTCCTTATAACCTTCGATTTCTCTGATTTTATCTTCAGCACTATCCAAGTCTCCTGTAATTATGAAATAGCGGATTTGTTGAATGTTATATTCCAATTCCACATCTTCATTAGCATGTAATAGTGGGTGATTATATATATCAGCATACTGTTCCATAATTTTAGCTTTATTCTTAGGATGTAAAAGCGAGTTCTTAAAATTTTTGACCAATACATTACCTACCGGATTTTCTTTTGGTGCAAGAGGAATTTCTAATTTTTTACAAATTGCTTCCAACTCACTTAATGACGGCTCTTTGGTGTCACTTTCAATTTTTTTAAGTTCTCTAACTGAGAGAATATCGGCAGCTAAATCTTCTAAACTCATTCTTTTTTTCAATCGATTGTATTTAATCCGCATTCCTGTTTCCATTGATTCTCTCCTTTCCGTTTGCATGGGCATAACTTTAATCATCCATGTAGGAAAGTTACTTTCAAACTTCTCCGGAACTTTAGAAAAGTGCGAAGTAGTAAGATTGTTTAGTACGATAATTTCCGCCTCCACATCTTAAGTATACTTTAGTATATCTCTTTTTTTACCATCTTATCATCAATTTTCAAAATAAACTGCTTTTTTTATTATGCTTTACGGGAAATATAATAAAAAGGTAAAAAATACCTATTATAATTTAGTGTTCGGGTAAAGTTGGCCACAAATATTTATTCAGTATTTACACAAAAAGTTTAACGGTTCCAGGCTTAGGGGTAAAGTAGCGTAATGACAAATATCTTTTTTGGAGGTTCTTATTATGGAAAAAGAGAAAAATGTGTTAGCTGTGGTGTTTTCCGAGGAAGATCTGATGCACAAGATCGATGATCTGAAAAAACAGGGCTATAGTGAAAGTGACATACATCTTGTGGCGCAGGACAGTGATCGTCTGGATTCGATTGAAAACCGGACTGGAGCGGAAGGTGAAAAGGTTAATTCCTTTAAAGATAAATTCAAAGGCTTCATCAGCGGTGAAGGCAGTGTCCGGGAAGGGATTAAATCCCTCGGCTTGAACGAAGAGGAAACGGAGCGTTATACTGCGGATGTCGCTAAAGGCGGAATCCTGCTTTATACAGAAGAGGAGCGCGCCGGAATATTGGAAGCGTTAGAAGAAGGGGAATTGAATAATGCAGAAGGAACTGACCCCTCTGATGAAAAACGCCATCAATATATCAACTCCGTTGATAATAACTTTGATGAACAGGAAGACAGATTTGCCCATGGCGAATCTTTCCTCAACGATCCTACTTTGATTAAAGATGACAATCACTTTTCATTTACCACACAGGAGAAACCTGAAATCAAAAAGGCGAGAGGCGGTACAAGCGAAGCCGAAAAGCATACAAAGAGTGATAAAAAGTATAAATAAAAATCCCCCTTTCTTATAGAAGAAAGGGGTTTGTCATATCTTCTTAAATGCCGTTTCCGTATTTCGTTTTTCTGGATCAGAGTAGATGGCATTATAGATAGGTTTTATTTTTCAGATAGTTCGGGTAAACAAAAATAAGACGATTTTACAGGAGGCTGAAAAGATAATGGAACCGACAAACAGAGAATTTGAAATTGTATACAGCCAGGAAGAAATGGAACAACGGATAGAGCAACTGAAGATGCACGGTTACAGTGAAAGCGATATTCATGTACTGGCAAGGGACAAGGATGTTTTCAATTCCTATGAAAGCCGCTCGAATGTCGACAAGCAAGAGGCGGAATCATTTTCCACCAAATTCAAATCTTTCTTCAGTGGGGAAGATGCCGTCGATTCCAGGTTGAGAGACCTGGACCTCGATGAGCCAGCAGTGCAAAGATACAGTGAAGATATTAAAAAAGGCGCAATTCTGTTGTATACGGATGGCCAGTCATTCGGAAGGGAAAGAGACAATGCTGCTTCCTTCGGTGACGATACCAGAACCGTTGATATTGACGAAAGCAAACGGAATACCGCATTTACTCCATTCGGACGGGATATTGAGCGGGATGGACAAAAGTTCAATGATGAAAAAATCAGAGACCCGGATGTACGAGCTGATATTGACCGTGACAGAACAGAAACGGCAGAGCCGTCTTCTCGGCCGATTGCACGGGATTCAGAAAGAATCTATACCTCTGAAGTTCGTCGCGAAGATCAGCATGCCGATCCTGGCTATGGCAACAAGACCAGAGACTCTCGTCTTGAAGGCGATACCATTCATCCGACTACGGATCGTAAACACGAAGATGAAGCTTCATTGAAAGAAAAAAGCTTTGATCATGAACCACAACTGGAGACGGAAGCTCAGGAAGAAGACCTGAACCGGGAAGAAGGGATAAACCGGAGACAGGATGAACCTTCCCCTGGTGTGGATCCCAATCTGGGACCGGCTCCATTTGGCAGAGATTCGGAAGAAGAACATCTGATCAGAGGCAATGATGATCATCAGAACCGCGATAGAAACGGGAACGACGATCCGAAACATAAGCTTGACGGAAATGATGATGTGGATAACCGCCAGAATCCAAGAGATGCGAGACCATTCCACGAAGACGTCGAAAAGAAAACATCTACACCACCTACACCAAGACTATTTTAAGCAGCCGCGGTATGTGTCCTGCTGCTTACTTAGCAGGACACAAAAAGGGTTCCGCTCAAGTGAATGAGCGGAACCCTTTTTTTAAAAAATTCCAATTAAAATCCGGCCAAAACGGCCGGATGTAAATTATTTGTCCTTGTTCATCTTGTTCTTGAAATCACCGGCAGCATCCTGGAAGTCACCTTTTGTTTTATCCGTCTTACCTTCCCGCTGCTTTTGTTTATCATCAGTGGCATTGCCTACCTGATCTTTCAGTTCGCCTTTGCCTTTGCTGACTGCACCTTTTACTTTATCTGAAAATCCATCTTTGCTCATATCCTGTTCCTCCTTCTGTTCATTTATCTTTTGTATATCCGAATTTAGAGGAACTAAACGTGCAGAGGGCAGTACTGATATAAAAAAACCTTCAGTGAATCACTGAAAGTTTTTTGGTACAGGCTGATTTTGAATGGCTTCGAGAGTCTCTTCTGCCGCATTCTGAATGCTGGTGCAAAGATCTTCTTCTGCTAATCGTTTTAGGGTGTTGAGCGGTGTAAACGAATTCTTCGCCACACTTTCCCTGACTTCGGCATGTTGGTCCATGGATAGGTCGACAAGTAATCCTGCGCAAGTAATGGTTTTGGCCAATTCGGCTCGTTCTGTATGCTGCATTTTCAAAACAGCTGCTTCATCCCGATCAGACCAGTCCGTTAAACTTGTATAAAATTGCAGATTGCCATTCATGCTGTATTTGCACCCCTGTATTTTTAAAATATTCTAACTATATTTTATTATAACAGGTTCCAACAGAAATACTACTAAAATCAATTTGGGTGTGACGGCGAATTATGAAAATTTTACTGGTGCGGGTGACTTCGTTCTATGCCTGCATACCGCTGACAGTTTCGCTCAGCGGAGGTTTATATTGAAAACGAAGGAAAGGCAAAGATTCCCACGGCCGGATCCGGCGAAATTCACAGTGAGCAGCGTGGAAAATAAAACTAACGGCACGTATAATCCGGCTGGAAATCCGGTTACTATGGAAGAGCTTGTGAAAATTTCAGCTTTCCTAATATGAAGGCTGTTTGGGTTGACGTATCCAACAGCGGAATTAAAGCAGTTCAACTGCATTTTTCGATGCCAAAATTGAAGAATCCGAGGAAGGGTTTCTATTGGAAATAACTGCAAAACCTCGTTTACGGCCAGGCGGTTTTGAAGTCCGGTGAAACAGCAGGATCAATTCTTCAGTGAACATCCTTTTCCGAAAGCAGTGAAGTAAAAACAGGGATAAGGCAGTAAAAAGAAAGGAATAAGGAATGCGGGTGCTTTCAAAAAGCTGTCGTTAAAATGCGGAACTATTTTTGCCCGCTTACGTCTAAATGGAATAAGAAGGAAGATGTGCCACAGGTAAATTTGTGCTATAATAGCATTGGATTTCTATGTGTATACGAATTTTTGAGGAGGAAAGATATGTTATACCTCGTTTTGGTTTTGGCGTTTATTGCTTCAATTCTCCTGACGCCTCTGGTAAAGCGGCTGGCTTTCAGAGTTGGAGCAGTGGACCGGCCAAATTACAGGAAAGTCCACGCGCGAATTATGCCGCGGCTCGGTGGATTAGCCATATTTGGATCGTTTTTGATCGGCTACTTCATTTTAAAGCCGGTAGATCCGATTTCCAATGCAGTTGAACCTGCTTTCATACCGATTACAACAGCCATTATTATCGGTGCATTTATCATAATCATTACGGGTTTGTTCGATGATATGCTTGAAATCACAGCGAAAGCCAAAATGCTGGGGCAGTTATTGGCGGCTACCATTGTTGTAGTTGGCGGCGGACTCGAAATTTCATTCATCAACCTTCCCTTCGGGGGGGAAATCGATTTTGGTTATTTCAGTATCCCACTGACGATTATTTGGATTATCGGGATTACGAATGCCATTAACCTGATTGATGGACTGGATGGTTTAGCGGCGGGTGTTTCTTCCGTGGCTCTGATCACTCTCTCCATTATGGCCTTTATTATGGGCGATGTGTTTGTCATGTCGACAGCGGCTATCCTGGCAGCCAGTTCCATCGGGTTCCTCGTTTATAATTTCCATCCGGCGAAGATATTCATGGGGGATACCGGGGCGCTATTCCTTGGCTTTATGATTTCGGTACTGGCCCTGATGGGATTCAAGAACGTAACGATGGTGGCATTGATCATTCCGATTATCATGCTGGGAGTTCCGATTTCGGATACTTTCTTTGCGATTGTAAGGCGTGTACGTGAAAAGCAGCCGATTTCTGCTGCCGACAAATCGCATTTACACCATTGTCTGTTGAATATCGGATTTTCCCACAGGCAGACAGTTCTGATCATTTATGGCATTGCCGCATTGTTTGGACTGGCAGCATTGCTGTTCTCACAGGCAACTTTGTGGGGGGGGTTACTTCTTCTGGGAGTGATGCTTCTGGCCATCGAATTATTCGTGGAAGTTGTTGGACTGGCAGGGAAAAATTACCGTCCATTGATTAATCTGGTCAAAATGATCGGCAAGTAAAAAGACTGATTACAAATCATCAGATTTGTAACCAGTCTTTTTTATTCGTGAAAATAGTTGAAATAGAAGAAGGCAGGCCTGGGATGGCCTGCCTTCTCTTGCATTCATTCGTTATTATAGGCTGCATTGCCGAACTCGGATGCATCACTGTCAGAGAAAGAGGAAGTGTCGGGCTTCAGCCCTAAATGACTTTGCAGTATATCCTGGACTTCCATCAGGGACTCTTGCTCAAGTTGCCAGTAATAGATTCCTGTCGACATATCATCATAGCCATCAAGTGTGATGGTTTCAACATCCGGTTTGCCGTTTTTGGCGTATTCAAAAAACGACTGCATGTCCTTGAAAGTAAGGTTCGTTTTCATGTTGTCACCGACTGCATCGATGACATCGGCGTACTTGGTAAAAGAACCGGCAGATACAGCTTTGTCCATAATCGCCTGCAAAATCATCTGCTGCCTTTTTCCGCGTTCAATGTCATTATCGTAATGGCGTGTCCGGGCAAGGGCCAAAGCTTCACTGCCGTCAACTTTCTGGATGCCTTCGTCGAGGCTGATGGCACCTGCGTTATCGAACTCATCCTGCTCTTCCAAATCGTAAGGAACATCGACAGTAATGCCGTCAAGTGCATCAATTACATCTATGAACGCTTCAAAATCCATTCTGACGTAATAATCGACAGGAATCTCAAGCAGATTTTCGACAGATTCAATTGTCGAACTTGGTCCGTTATAAGCGTAGGCATGTGTGATTTTGTCTTCTTTTCCTGCATCCGGTATAAATGTGTAGGTGTCGCGCGGGATACTTACCAGCTTAACTGATTTGTCCTCATTGTTGAGGGTGGCGAGAACCAACGCATCCGATCGGATACTGCCGGAATTCTGATCGCGTTTGCTGCTGTCGTCGACTCCGATGAACAGAATCGAAATATCATCATGGAGCGGTTCCACTTTTTCATCGCGCAAATCGGACATTTCACGGTCGCCTGCAGTTTCAAAGGCATTGTTGGCGGCATTCTCAGCTTTTTTGACCAAGTAGATGCCATATGCGGAAATGCACAGCAACAACGATACTGCAAGAGTCAATGCAATTTTGATGGCGGTCCTTTTTTTGGATGATTTTGATTTGCGGTATTTTTTACGGTTCATGGTTATGGCTCCTCTGAGTGGGAATGGGCTAACCGAGTGTCGAATTCAGGTTTTTCCAATCGATTTCTTCTATATGAAAAGTGTAAGATTTTATAAAACACAAGATAGTATTGCAATCTACTTATTATACAGCGTTTTTAGGCTTGAGTAAATATTGGTGCTCAAGTAACGGGGAATTCCAGATATTCCTTTCCCGTGCAAATGGAGGAAGATTGGCCGTTTGTCAGATCTTTAATCCACGCTGTGAAACTTTCTTCTTCAGCAATCGGAACATGCACGTATAGATTGACCCCTTCGGCATAGTCAATGTCTTTCAATGGATAATCGGACTGGCGGACTTCGTTTTCCACTTTGCCGAGCCAGGTGTAATCGATTGAGATTTTCATCAGGGAATGCAGGCGCCTTTCGACGATGCCAGCAGCTGACAGTGCTTCCGATGCCGCTTTTCCGTATGCGCGGATCAGTCCGCCACTCCCTAATTTAACTCCTCCAAAATAGCGGGTTACAACAATCACGGTATCTTTTAAATGCTTCTTTTTCAAAACTTCCAGTATTGGAACGCCTGCAGTTCCGCCAGGTTCCCCATCATCGTTCGCTTTTTGGATGGAATCATGTTCTCCCAGCATATAGGCTGAGCAATTATGGTTTGCCGATCGATGCTGTTCTTTAATGGAATTGATGAAATTGAGCGCCTGCTGCTCCGATTCGGCTCTGGCGGCACAACCGATGAATCTTGATTTTTGTATAAGCAGTTCAGCACTGGCCGAACTGCCCGCAGTCATGTAAGATTCTCGCAATTTAAAACCCCCTGTTGTAAAATAGAATCAGATAATTTGTAATGTATATTTAATATTACCTTACTTATATAGTGATATACTTGTAAAAGCCTATACAGGCATAAAGAAGCAAGAATTGTCACATCAGCAAGGAGATTATCTAAGGCGGTTTTGAAATGTCCCAAAAAAAAGATGGAAAAGAATTGGATTCCATTTATGATGGATTGCTCTCCAAAATGGAGCAGTCCAAAAAAGATATTTTCATGATAAGCGAGCAAAGTCGCCGGGGTTATGAAGAGATGAAGGACGAACTTGAAGAAGTGCGGCTGAACATTTCTGCTGTCATAAAAACCGGTGATTTACTGGAAGAAAAAACGCGGGCCGCAAGAAGGCGCCTGGCAGAAGTTTCGGGTTCATTCAATTCCTACACGGAACAGGAGATTCGCCAATCTTACGAAAACGCCAATAATTTGCAGCTCCAATTGTCGGCCAACAGATCCGAAGAAAAGAAATATCGTCAAAAACGGGATCGGCTGCAACGGCGTCTGCAGGCTTTACTACAGACTATTGAACGGGCTGAGAGGCTTGTCAATCAATTGAATATCTCCATGAATTATCTCTCTTCCGATTTGGACGAGGTTGAAGATGCCATCAAAAAACCACAGCTAAATCACGATTATAGCCTGCGGATCATCGAAGCGCAAGAAGAAGAAAGAAAACGGCTGTCACGCGAAATCCATGATGGACCGGCGCAGATGATGGCGAATGTTCTGCTCAGGTCCGACCTGATCGAACGGACCTACCGTGAAAAAGGTCCTGAACCGGCGTTTCGGGAAATCTCTTCCCTTAAGGAAATGGTCCGCCACGCCTTGACGGAAGTCCGCCGGATCATTTATGACCTCCGGCCCATGGCTCTTGACGATTTGGGGTTGGTGCCTACTCTCAGGAAGTATCTTGAAACCATCGAGGGTTACAATCCTGGTGCCACTCTTGCTTTCGATTGCCACGGCACTGAAAGAAGATTGCCGTCAACTTTTGAAACGTCAATTTTCCGGCTGGTCCAGGAAGCGATTTCCAATGCGCTTCGGCACGGCAAAGCAACAGCCATAGAAGTGAATATGGAATGGCTGAAAGGACACGTGAACATTGCCGTCAGCGATAATGGCACCGGTTTTGATCAAAGCATTGTGAAAAACCAATCATTTGGATTGATCGGGATGAAAGAACGGATCGATTTGATCAATGGAGATTTCATCATAAATTCCAGTCTTGGGGAAGGAACAGTCCTGATGTTTCAAGTCCCCTATGAACTGGGTAAATAAGATACGGTATTTGAGGAGGACAACATAATGACGAAAATTATTATTGTAGACGATCACCAATTATTCCGTGAAGGAGTAAAAAGGATTCTTGACTTCGAAGACACTTTTGAAGTTGTTGCCGAGGGCGGCGACGGAACGGAAGTCATAAAGTTGTATGAAGAAAACAAACCCGATGTCATATTGATGGATATCAATATGCCCCAGAAAAACGGTGTGGAGGCGACGGGAGAGCTGATGGAGAAACATCCGGAAGCGAAAGTCATTATGCTGTCGATTCACGATGATGAATCCTACGTAACCCATGCATTGAAGACTGGTGCACTTGGTTATATGCTGAAAGAGATGGATGCTGAGGCAATTATTCAGGCCATCAAAGTTGTGGCCAAAGGCGGATCTTATCTTCATCCGAAAGTTACCCGCAATCTCGTGATGGAATTCCGCCGTCTGAGTGAACGTGAAAACAAAGGATCGTTTCATCAAACTGAAATCCGGCGTCCATATCACCTGCTTACGAAACGTGAGAGTGAAGTCCTGCAGTTATTGACGGACGGACAAAGCAACCGGGTTATTGGTGAAACTTTGTTCATCTCAGAAAAAACGGTGAAAAACCACGTGTCCAGCATTCTTCAAAAAATGCAGGTGAACGACCGTACACAAGCGGTCGTTACAGCGATTAAAAATGGCTGGGTGGAAGTACGATAATAAAATTTTCAGTGCGCTGGCTATTGCCATCGCACTTCTTTTATTTCACGCATAAAAAAACAATGGGCTGCAGAAGTAAAAAGGCGGCAGCACTTGATTTGCCAAGGATATTGACACAGTTTCTTCATTGAAATATAGAAGTTCCTGTGTCAAAATGAAGCGCAGGAGGAATGCCCGATGAAAAAAATGACACTGGCAGTGGGGTTGATGCTGCTTTTGACAGCATGTTCAGATGAGAATAATGAGGCTGAAAACACAAATTCGGTCGATGACAGCAATCTGGAAAATGAAAACAATACATTAGACCACGGCATGGAAGACAAATCCGCCGGCTTCACGATGACCGATGATGGGCAAGTGATCGAAGCGCAAACTCCGGAAGAAGAAAAAGCGGCGCTTCTGGAAGCATACGGTGAATACATCGCAGCGTTTAATGCTGAAGACATGGAACGTTATATGGCCATCATCGCTGAAGAGCCGGAAGGTTTTGATCGTGACGAAGACAGGCTTGCGCTTGAGGAGGCGTTTGCAGCGTATGACACAGAATACACCACTTCGAACGAGACAATTGTTAAGTTCACACCTGAACGAGCGGAAGTATTCGCTGAAATTTCAGTGAGTGTCTCAGAGGAGGAGTCAGGTGCTGAAACTCAGCAGACCGGCAGACAAGTGGTGATTTTCAAAAAGGAAACTGCCGGATGGAAAGTAAGCGGCCTTCACTTTATAGGCAACCAATAAGTGCCCTTCCCGTTTCCGGCGGGAAGTTGTTTTATGTGTAGTCATTTGTGCATTATTTGATAAAATAGAGAAGGAGGATGGTGTATGGTGAAAACAGCAGTAGTTACCGACAGCACGGCATATCTTGAAGCAGCTGTCCGTGAAAAGCACAATATACATATGATTCCGCTCCAGGTCACTTTCGGATCGGAGTCGTTCGAGGAAGAATGTGAATTGACGTTTCAGGAATTTTACGCCAAGTCCGAAACCCAATTGCCGAAAACCTCACAGCCTCCAATCGGTAAATTCATCGATTTATACGAGCAATTGGCAGAGCATTACGACGAAATTGTGTCCATTCATCTGTCCAGTGGCATCAGTGGAACGTTTTCCGGGTCAGTCCAGGCAGGGCAGATGGCTGAAAACGTGGAAGTCTTTACTTTTGACTCCGAGATATCGTGCGCGATGCAAGGGTTCTATGCGCTGGAAGCGGCAAAAATGGCGAAGCAGGGGGCAGGGGCCAGGGAAATCCTGAGCAGGCTCGATCAGATGAAACATTCGATGCGCGGCTATTTCATGGTCGAAGACCTGAAACACCTCCAGCGCGGAGGAAGGTTGTCGGGGGCCCAGGCAATGGTCGGCGGCATGCTGCAAATAAAGCCATTGCTGCATTTCCGCAATACGATGATTGTTCCTTTCGAAAAAGTGCGCACCCGCAAAAAGGCGTTGAACCGCATGGTGGCTTTGCTGGAGGAAGACGTTCGCTCGGGGGAGCCGATAAAAGCTTCCATCATCCATGCGAACCGCGATGAAGAAGCTGTCCAGTGGAAAAAAGAGCTGGAACTGCGGTTCACTTCAGTACAATTTGATATTTCTTATTTCGGACCGGTAATCGGTATCCATTTGGGAGAAGGCGCAATGGGCCTTGGCTGGGTGAAACAGTAACCTGCCGAGGCTTTTTTTACCCCTGAACCAGTCTGTGCAATACAATATTTTCTGGTATTGATTTTAATTTGCAAAGGAGTTGGAGCATGAAAGAACTGCAGGATTTTTTGCTTGGCAGAATCTGGCTGCGCGAATTTACGCCTTTTCCGAAAGAAATGATTGAGCAAGCGGTCAGGGAAGGATTCGTTGCCGTTCATAAAGGCATCACGGACGGATTGCAATGCGCCCGGTGCCTGGAAAATGGACCGGAAAAAATTGTGGCCTTCAGATGTGCAAGATGCGCTGGCCAATGCCATTACTGCCGCCACTGCATCCGGATGGGCAGAGTCAGTTCGTGCACTGATCTGATCAGCTGGAAAGAACCCCATGTTATTGCCCCTTATTCCCATTCATTCAAATGGAATGGCGAACTCACAAACCTCCAACAACAGGCTTCCGACGAACTTGGGGAAAGCCTGCGACAAAATAGGTCCCATCTGGTATACGCTGTCTGCGGTGCAGGAAAAACTGAATTATTGTTTCCACCGCTTCATCAGGCGCTCTCCCAGGGAAAACGCATTTGCATTGCGGCTCCCCGTACGGATGTGGTGCTGGAATTGTCGCCGCGGCTAAAAGCGGTTTTTCCGGACATTATCATCCATACGCTCTATGGCGGCTCAACTTTTGAAAAAGGTTTTGCTCAACTGGTCATGGCCACCACACATCAACTCTACCGGTTCCAAAAGGCTTTTGATCTGGTAATCGTCGACGAAGCGGATGCTTTTCCGTATTCCTATGATCCGGCACTGGAGCGCGCAGTTTCCAAATCGTTAAAACCGGGCGCCCCGGTTTTCTATGTTTCAGCAACGCCTTCCCAAAAATTATTGGAAAGCGTTCCGAATCAATCAAAAATATTTCGCCGTTTTCATGGTCATCCGCTGCCAGTTCCCATCTATCAACCGCTCTGGAATTACAAAAGAGCGTTCCGCTCCAATAGGATTCCGGCAAAACTGGTCGAATGGATCAAACAGAAATTGGAACAGCAGGAACCCTTCATGCTTTTTTTCCCGACAATCGAAATGATCCGTCAGGCTGAACCTTTATTCAAAGAGATGGACAGCCGTATTGAAGCGGTCCATTCCCAAGATGCCGACCGGAAAGAAAAAGTCATGAAACTGCGGCGAGGAGAAATTCCTGGCATCCTCACGTCAACAATACTGGAGAGGGGCGTCACCATCGATAATGTGCAGGTCGGCGTAGTCGGGGCGGATGAAGAAGTTTTTGGGGCATCAGCGCTGATTCAAATGGCGGGACGCGCCGGACGGTCAAGTATCTTTCCGGATGGACAAGTCATATTTTTTCATAATGGCGTATCCTGGCAGATGGACAATGCGCGCAAGCTTATAAAATCCTACAACAAGGCGGGGTGCAGGTGAATTGTTATTTATGCGGCAATAAAATGGCGTCAGATCCCTCCTGGAGAGATCTGTTCTTTTTGGATAAACCAGAAACCATCTGCAGACTCTGCAGGGATTCGTTCGAACAGGCCCCTGCCGGCTGTCGGATCTGTGGAGCTTCGGGCCTGGAGTTATGCGGCGAGTGCAGCCATTGGGAAACAACGGAATTCGCTGCAGTGCTCGACTCTGGAAAATGCCTGTATTCCTATAATCCGGCTATGAAAGAATTTTTCCATCAATACAAATTTCTGCAGGATGCGGTTTTGGCTGAGGTGTTTGCAGAAGAACTGGCGAAATCAATCAAGAAAACCAGAGCGGTTGCCGTGCCCATTCCAATGAACCACTTGAAGTTAAAGCGACGGACTTTTGCGCAGGTCGACAGGATGCTGGAATTTGGAGGGGTGGACTACCTGCATCTTCTTATTAAAAACGAAGAAATCCAGGGGGAGAAAACCAGGGAAGAGCGAAGGGAGACGCGCGGCTTATTTGCACTGAACGGCCATCCCTTGCCCAAGAAAATTGTACTGGTTGATGATATGTATACGACCGGAACGACGCTGCGGCTTGCCGCCAAACTGCTGAAGGATGCAGGAGCTGAGGAAATCACTTTTGTAGCGCTGATACGGGCTTAACAAAGAATACTTAGCATTAAAAAGACGGCCAAATGGATGCCCGTCTTTTTTAGTATGATGGTTTTTGGAAAGCGCTTTTCGATGTCCAGACTCCAGCGGGCCAGCTCTTCGGGTCATAAGCCAGCTCAGCTGCGCGGCGGATGCCGCTTCGCTGGTCTGTCTTATGCCTGTCAGAGCTTAACGGGCGCTGTCGCTTTTCGATGTCCAGACTCCAGCGGCCCAGCTCTTCGGGTCATAAGCCAGCCCAGTGTCTAGTCTCCAGTGCCTAGCTCTTCGGGATATAAGTCAAATCAGCTGCGTGGCAAAAAATGCCACTTCGCTGTTCTGTCTAACCCCTTATTGCTCCTGCATCGCTGCGCTGCTTCGTCGCAAGAGATAGGCCCAAACAAGTTTGGGCTATCTCTCGCTGTCGCTTTTCCTAATGCTCATAAATCATTTTTCTTGTCATGCCGCCGTCGATCGTCAGGCATTCCGCTGTAATAAAGGAATTCTGCGGATTGGATAAGAACAGGCATGCGCGGGCAATGTCGGAAGTATCACCGACCCGGCCGCTCCAATGCTGCTGATGGTCAATGTCCCGCAAGTCGGAGGCATCCCCCGTATGGATCCATCCTGGAGCGATGGAATTTACCCGGATGCCCCTTTCGCTCAGGGAAGCGGCAAGTGAATGGGTCAGGGCGTAAATCCCGCCTTTGGATGCCGAATATAATTCTGTATGCGGTTCCGACATAAAAGCACGGGTTGAAGCCATATTGACGATGGAACGGATATCTTCTGACATGAATCTGGCCGCTTCCCGGCTGCAGATAAAGACCGACTTCAGATTCGTATCCAAGACCCGGTTCCAGTCTTCTTCTGTCACTTCCCACAGCGACTGGAATTCCGATATTCCGGCATTATTGATCATCACATGGATAGCGCCGTAATCGGCATGGATTCCTTCCATGACTTCTTTGACCTGCTGAAAATCCCCAACATCGCACTGCCTGTATTCGACGCCTTCAATGGAAACCTGTTCAATATCGAGGCCGATCACTTTTGCTCCTTCTCCGGCAAAATGGCGGGCAATGCTGTTGCCGATCCCCTGCGCCGCACCTGTAACGATGACAAGCTTATTCGTAAACATCGGCTTCACCTCCTTATCGTATAGTTTACCTGGAATTTATCTTGATGAAACTATTTGGGTTTTAAGAAGGAATCCAAAGGGAACATGTAGAAATGTAAGAGTGTAAGAGATTAAGAAGGAGGAGTTAATTATGCTGCAATTTAATATTAAAGGTGACAACATCGAAGTAACTCCAGCAATTCGAGAACACATTGAAAAAAAAGTCGAAAAAATTGAGCGTTACTTCCCTGAAGGGACCAACGCCAACGCAATGGTCAACCTGAAGGCCATCAATAACAGCCAATCCAAAGTTGAAATTACCATACCGATGAAGAATTTGACATTGCGTGCCGAAGAACGGCATGAAGAATTATATGCAGCAGTGGATTTGATCGTAGGAAAACTTGAACGACAAATTCGTAAATATAAAACGAAAGTAAACCGTAAATTCCGTGATCGTGAACCGACGGGCAAAGCTTTTGTTATGTTCGACAACAGCTTGAAAAATGAAGAAGAAGAGACAGAGGAAGATTTCACAATTGTGCGCACGAAGCAATTCGACCTTAAACCGATGGACGAAGAAGAAGCGGTGCTGCAGATGAACATGCTGGGACATAATTTCTTTGTCTTTACAGATGCAGAAACAAATGACACCAACATCGTTTACAAACGCAAAGACGGCACCTATGGTTTGATTGAAACAAGCTCTTCCTGATCCGGAAAACAAAAAATAGATGTAACCTGAAAAGCTGTGCGGAATCTTCATTCTGCACAGCTTTTTCTGCGTCTGCAAAACATTCGGGCAAGGGAGCAGCCGGTGCCTGAAATCTCGGCCATCGGATGCCCGGCAGGTCGGGAAGCTGCTGTTTCGCCTGCTCTTCTTTGTTTGCACGCTCCTCTTTGCAGTGTTAAAATGAGGAATGAGATTTTTCGGAAATCAATGGATGTTCCGGACAATTACTGGGTTTTACAGCTTATAGACATATGACACATAAATAACAGCAATAGTGATCCGGTGGCTTAGCAGAACCGGACTCTGTGCAAGGAGCGGTATAAATGTTAGGAGTATTGAACAAAGTATTCGACCCAAACAAAAGGGATTTAAAAAGACTTGAAAAAATTGCTGATACAGTGGAAGTTCTTGCGTCCGATTATGCAGCACTTTCCGACGACGCATTAAAAGCGAGAACGGAAGAGTTCACCAACCGCCATGCCAAAGGTGAGACGCTTGATGAGTTATTGCCGGAAGCTTTTGCAACTGTGAGAGAAGCTTCAAAACGAGTGCTCGGACTGTATCCGTTCCGGGTTCAGCTCATGGGGGCCGCGGCTTTGCATGAAGGTAATATCGCCGAGATGAAAACAGGTGAAGGTAAAACCCTGACTTCGACAATGGCTATTTATCTGAATGCCATCAGCAAAAAAGGCGCACACGTTGTCACAGTCAATGAATATTTGGCAAGCCGCGATGCGGAAGAAATGGGCAAGCTCTATACGTGGCTTGGCATGACCGTCGGTTTGAACACAAACAACATGACGAAGGAAGAAAAGCACCAGGCTTATATGGCTGATATCACGTACAGCACGAACAATGAATTGGGCTTCGATTATCTGCGCGATAATATGGTGCTGTATAAGGAAGATATGGTACAGCGCCCACTGAATTTCGCGGTTATCGATGAAGTCGACTCCATTTTGATCGATGAAGCGAGAACGCCGTTGATCATTTCCGGCCAGGCCGCCAAATCGGCTCAGCTTTATATGCAGGCAAATGCGTTTACTCGCATGCTGGGCAAGGATACTGATTACACATACGATGAAACGACAAAAGGCGTCGTATTGACAGAAGAAGGCATCGAAAAAGTTGAAAAGGCGTTCAACATCGAAAATTTATTCGATATCAATCATGTGCGCCTGAACCATGCCGTCAACCAATCATTGAAAGCGCATATTACGATGCACAATGACGTCGATTATGTGGTCCAGGACGGCGAAGTGGTCATTGTCGACCAGTTTACCGGCCGTTTGATGAAAGGACGCCGTTATTCTGACGGACTGCACCAGGCGATTGAAGCGAAAGAAGGCCTGGAAGTTCAAAATGAATCAATGACGATGGCCACGATCACCTTCCAGAACTTCTTTCGTATGTATGATAAATTATCAGGCATGACCGGTACAGCCAAAACCGAGGAAGAAGAATTCCGCAATATTTACAATATGAACGTCATTGCAATTCCAACGAATAAACCAATCGTCCGCGATGACCGGGTCGACCTGATTTACGCAACCACTGCCGGGAAGTATCAGGCGGTTGGCGAAGATATCGCAGAACGCCATAAAAACGGCCAGCCGGTGCTGGTGGGAACTGTGGCAATCGAAACCTCAGAAATCATTTCCAGTTACTTGACGAAAAAAGGCATTCGGCACTCGGTATTGAACGCAAAAAATCATGCACATGAAGCGGAAATCATTCTGAACGCCGGCCAGAAAGGCGCAGTTACAATTGCGACGAACATGGCCGGACGCGGTACGGATATCAAACTCGGTGAAGGCGTCGTGGATGCCGGCGGACTTGCTGTACTCGGTACCGAACGCCATGAATCACGCCGCATCGATAATCAGCTCCGTGGCCGTTCAGGCCGTCAGGGAGATCCGGGTGTCACACAGTTCTACCTGTCTCTGGAAGATGATTTAATGCGCCGTTTCGGTTCTGATGCAATGCGCAATATGATGGGCAAACTGGGCATGGACGATTCTCAGCCCTTACAGTCCCGTATGGTGACCCGTTCTGTCGAATCTGCGCAAAAACGTGTGGAGGGCAATAACTTCGATGCACGGAAACGTTTGCTTCAATATGATGATGTCCTTCGCCAACAGCGCGAAATCATCTACAAAGAGCGTATGGAAGTTCTTGAAACTGAGAATATGCGCGGATTGGTTGAAAATATGATTGACAGCGCAGTTAACCGCATGGTTTATTCACATACAACCGATGAAAAGCCGGAAAACTGGCATTTGAAATCATTGGCTGATGTGCTTTCAGCCAATCTCTTGCCTGAAGATGCAGTGACTGAAGCGGATCTGCAGAATAAAACGCAGGAAGAAATAATCGATTTCATCAGAGCGGAAGTCGTGAAGCGCTATGATGAGAAAGAAGTTGAAATGACACCGGATCGCATGCGCGAATTCGAAAAAGTCGTTCTGCTTCGTTCGATTGATACCAAGTGGATCGATCACATCGATGCAATGGATCAGCTGCGCCAGGGTATCCATTTACGTGCCTATGGCCAGAACGATCCATTGCGCGAATACCAGCACGAAGGATTTGCGATGTTTGAAGCAATGGTCGAAGCCATTGAAGACGATGTTTCGAAATATGCAATGAAAGCGGAAATCCGCAATAACCTGCAGCGCGAGGAAGTTGCCAAAGGCCAGGCCGTAAACCCTAAAGAAGGCGGCGAAACGGTTAAGAAGAAAAAAGAGCCGGTCCGCAACGATTCCACTATCGGACGGAATGATCCATGTCCATGCGGCAGTGGAAAAAAATTCAAGAATTGCCACGGTGCAACTGCATAAGAAGCACCCAAATGCCGAAGAGCTTTCAGCTCTTCGGTGTTATTTTGAGGAGGAAACATTAATGATGGAATTAGCAGATATTCGAAACGAGCTCGACAAATCTTCCGCAAAGCTTGCGGACTTCAGGGGGTCTCTTTGACTTAGAAAACAAAGAGGCCAGGATCCAGGAATTGGATGAAATGATGATCGATCCTGATTTCTGGAACAACCAGGAAGAAGCGCAGGAAGTAATTTCAGAATTGAATATCCTGAAAGAAGTTGTCAATACGTATCACGGTTTCGTGGACTCCCAGGAAAATATGGAAATGACACTTGAACTGTTGCGCGAAGAATCGGATGAAGAATTGCATGAAGATCTGAGCGAGGAACTCAAGGAGTATAAAGCGAAACTAGCCGATTACGAGCTTCAGATGCTGTTGAGCGAACCATATGATAAAAACAACGCCATCCTTGAACTGCATCCTGGAGCCGGTGGTACAGAATCTCAGGACTGGTGTCAAATGCTTCTGCGGATGTATACACGTTGGGCTGAGAAGCGCGGATTTAAAGTGGAGACACTCGATTACCTTGCGGGTGAAGAGGCTGGCGTTAAATCAGTCACACTCGGCATTAAAGGCCATAATGCATATGGTTATCTGAAAGCGGAAAAAGGGGTTCACCGCCTTGTCCGTATTTCACCATTCGATTCTTCAGGAAGGCGCCATACTTCGTTTGTTTCCTGCGAAGTCATGCCGGAATTCACTGGAGAGATTGAAATTGATATCCGGACTGAAGATTTGAAGGTCGATACGTACCGGGCAAGCGGCGCCGGCGGCCAGCATATCAATACGACCGATTCAGCTGTCCGGATTACCCACCTTCCGACTGGTTCGGTCGTAACATGCCAGCAGGAACGTTCCCAGATCAAAAACCGCGAAAAAGCGATGCAAATGCTGAAAGCGAAACTTTACGCATTGAAAATCGAGGAGCAGCAAGCGCAGCTTCTTGAAATTCGTGGAGAACAAAAAGAAATCGGCTGGGGAAGCCAGATCCGCTCTTACGTATTCCACCCATATTCAATGGTAAAAGATCACCGCACGAATTATGAAACCGGTAATCTCCAGGCCGTCATGGATGGTGACATCGATGGCTTCATCAATTCCCTGTTGCGTTCGAAAATGCAATAGAGAAAAGCGACGGCACCCGCTTAGCTCTGAAAGGGAAGAGATGGACCAAATGGAATTTGGGACATCTCTTTGCGACGCAGCTGATTTGACTTATATCCCGAAGAGCTAGGCACTGGAGACTAGACACTGAGTTGGCTTATGACCCGAAGAGCTGGGCCGTTGGAGTCTGGACAATAAGTAAGAAATCCCGCAGACCAAGTGTCTGCGGGATTTTCAGGCTGTCGAGAAACTGTCAACTTTTCCAATCATTACGCTTTAGACGGAAGCTTTCCGCGGGGAGCGGCCTGAGCCTCCTCGTCCGCTTCGCTACCTGCGGGGTCTCAGGACTCGCTCTAGTTCCCGCAGGAGTCACCGTCTGACGCTTCATTCTAGTTATATTTAGAATCGGGTTGTCTCCTTTTTAAATAAACTTATAAGGATAATCCTCATATAGAAGGCATTCTGAGATATGGAGCAAAACAGCGAAGACGCCCAGGGGAGCAGGCGGATGCCGACGAAGTGCTGAGATCCACTCGGACGAAGTGCAACGAGTCCGAGTTAGCTCAGCTCGAGCCAAGAGTTGGCCGTAGCCTGCAAGGCCGGCTCTTGGCGACGAAGCTAGCGCAGCGATGCAGGAGCACGGGTTTTGGCAAGCGAAGCTGTTTTGCGCAATATCGATTTTTACATTTCTTTCTCAACAAGCTGGAAATCCCGCAGACCAAGTGTCTGCGGGATTTTTTTGCTTCATCATGATGAAGTTCACAAGACACGGCTGTTTTGGTATACTCTGACAGGGCTTATACATATGATACAAAAAAAGAATCCAGTACAGGAAAGAGGAAATGCACTTTTATGGGTAAGAAAAATCAGCGCAATCGAAAAGAAGCGCATCCGTTTTTAACAGAATTCATGGATTACATATACGTCATCATCGGTTCAATACTGGTGGCAATTTCTTTTAACGTGTTCCTCTTGCCGAATGCAGTGGCGTCGGGCGGTGTCAGCGGAATCAGTACTATCCTGTTCGGGCTTTTCGAATGGAAGCCGGCATTTGTGCAATGGGCGTTTAATATTCCATTGTTCATCGCAGGAGTAATTCTTCTCGGCAAGAACTTTGGTTTGAAATCTGCTGTTGGAACCATTTTCCTTCCTTTGGTAGTTTATCTGACGGAAGATTGGGAAGCGTGGACAATGAATCCGCTGCTGGGCTCATTATTCGGCGGCATTTTGGTCGGCCTTGGTTTGGGAATCGTGTTCCGGGGCAGAGCCTCTACGGGAGGTACGGATCTGGCCGCTCAGATCATTACGAAGTTTACCGGGCTGACTCTTGGGACAAGCATTGCACTGATCGATGGAATGATTGTCATCGCTGCGGCAGTTGTCTTTGATATCGAAAGAGGGCTTTATGCGTTAATCGGTCTCTATGTCACATCGAAAACGATCGATTTGGTCCAGGTCGGTTTCGGAAGGTCGAAACTTCTCTACATTATTACAACGAAACAAATGGAAATTCGCGATGCCATTTACGAGGAAGTCGACCGCGGTGTCACAAAACTGACAGCTACGGGAGGATACACTGACTCAGAGCGGCCGCTTCTTATGGTAGTTGTCCATCAGACCGAGTTCACCAAATTGAAGCAGGTGGTCAAAAATATTGATCCTGCGGCCTTTATCATTGTTTCTGATGCGTCAGAAGTTTTGGGTGAAGGTTTCAAAAGGGCGTAGCTCAGGTATACTCCTAGTAATGGATTAACTAAAGGAGGAAACATTATGAAAAAGAGCTTGATGGCCTTATTGTTCGGTACCACCCTGATTCTTGGAGCGTGCGGAGGCGACGACACCACCACCGAACCCTTAGAAGAAATGCCCGAAGAGACACCGGAAGAAACGTCGGTTGACGCAGAACAGGTTGTGAATCAAAACTGCATTTCCTGCCACGGTGAAAACCTGGAAGGGCAAGGGAACTTTCCTGCTCTGAACGATGTGGGATCACGGTTATCGGAAGAGGAAATTCTGACTGTCATTCAGGAAGGGCAAGGTACTATGCCTGCCGGAATCATTGAAGGTGAAGAAGCGGAAGCAGTTGCCGCCTGGTTATCAGAGCAGCAATAACAACGAGGAAAACCGGCTGAAAAGCCGGTTTTTTTATATGTGAAAATTATATTAAAATATAGCGTTTTATTAAAAATGAATCTATATTACATAGGTAAAAAGAAGTTTAATATTTACAAATGTATATCTAATTACTTACGGAATGTTGCAAAACCGGACTTCAATTGATACAGAAATGTAATATAAAATGGGTTTTAAAAGTGCTACAATGGGTTTGCTGGATTTTTAAGACCCTTAATGTTTTTGTGAAATACAATTTATATAGGTGGTTATTAAATGATACAAATGAAGAATGTCTATAAAAAATATCCAAACGGCATCGTTGCTCTCAATGGCATGAATGTCGAGATAAAACAAGGCGAGTTTGTCTATATCGTTGGGCCTAGTGGAGCCGGTAAATCGACTTTCATCAAAATGATGTATCGGGAAGAAAATCCGACTTCCGGCCAAATGCTTGTCAACGGAATGGATCTTGCAAAGATCAAAAGAAAGAACGTCCCATTGCTTCGCCGCCAAATCGGCGTGGTGTTCCAGGATTTCAAGTTGCTGCCGAGATTGAATGTCTATGAGAATGTGGCATTTGCTCTGGAAGTAATAGAGGAAAAACCGGAAGCAATCCGCAAACGGGTACTTGAGGTACTTGATCTGGTGGGATTGAAACACAAAGCGCGGATGTTCCCGAGAGAACTATCCGGTGGAGAACAGCAGCGGATTTCAGTTGCCCGTTCAATCGTCAACACACCGAAAGTGGTGATTGCAGATGAGCCGACCGGTAATCTGGACCCGGAAACTTCATGGGATATCATGAACCTTTTCGAACGTATCAACGCAAGCGGAACAACAATTCTGATGGCAACCCATAACCGGGAAATCGTTAATACGATGAGACATCGTGTCATCGCAATAGAAGGCGGACTCATTGCCCGTGACGAAGTTGGAGGTGACTACGGATATGAAGGCTAGAACTTTAGCACGCCATTTCCGTGAAAGCCTTAAAAGTCTTGGACGAAACGGCTGGATGACATTTGCCTCTGTCAGTGCGGTCACTGTAACTTTGCTCCTGGTGGGAGTATTCGTACTGATCATGATGAACTTGAACAAAGTCGCAGAAGACCTGGAAAATGACGTCGAAATTAAATCTTTCGTATCATTGGAAGCGGATGAAGCCACCGTAACCCAAATGGAAACTGCCATTAAGGGCATGACCGGTGTCGAATCGGTCGTTTATTCGACAAAAGAAGCCGAATTACAGGATTTGGTATTAGACTTCGGGGATGAGTTCAGTTTGTTTGAGCAAAGCAATCCATTATTGGATGTTTTCTATGTAAAAGCGACTGAGCCGCAGCAAACAGAAAATGTTGCCAAAGAAATTTCCCAGCTCGAAGGCATTGAAGAAGTGAAATACGGTGAAGGCAAAATCGAGAAGCTGTTCACATTCCTGAACACGGGCCGCAATGTAGGCCTCGTTTTAATCCTTGCCCTACTGTTTACCGCAATGTTCCTGATTTCAAACACGATCCGCATCACAATTGTTGCGAGACGCCATGAAATCGAAATCATGAAACTGGTTGGAGCGACAAACTGGTTCGTCCGAATTCCGTTCATCCTTGAGGGAATGTGGCTTGGTTTACTTGGTTCAATCATTCCAATTGGCCTAGTGGTCGCGCTTTACTACAACATCACCGAATTTGCAGAGCCGAAACTGAGCGGTGAAATGATCCAGCTGCTGGACTTTGCACCATTCATCTACCAGGTAAGCGCGTTGATCCTCCTGATGGGTGTCTTCATCGGCGTATGGGGAAGCTTCATGTCAATCCGAAAATTCCTGCGTGTTTGATAGTAAAATCTACACAAAAATAAAAATTACAAAAAAGTCGTAGAGAGATAAAAGACAGATAGATAGAGAACGTAAAGCCGAAAGGGGAAAACGAACTTGAACTCGAAGTCGAAATGGATGTTGTCTGTTGTTTCACTAATATTGGCTTTAACGATGGTCATGCCATCGGTAAGCGCAAATAGTTTGAGCGACCTGAAAAAGGAACAGCAGGAAGCTGAAAGAAAAAAGAGCGAATTGAATTCGAATATTAATGAAAAAGCGAATGAAATCAGCAAAAATCAATCTACACTAGAAAAGATTGTAGCAAAAATCAATGAGCTGGAAGATAAAATCACTGAAACACAGGATCAGATGAATGTGGTGCAGGGTGAAATTGACCAAACCAAAACAGAAATCGACGAATTGAAAGCTTCAATCGAAGACCTTGAGATTAAAATCGCTGAACGCGAAGAATTGCTTAAGGAACGTGCACGTGCAATCCAGCTGAGCGGCGGTTCTGTCGATTACATTGACGTGCTGCTCGGTGCCAACAGCTTTGTTGATTTCATCGACCGTTTTTCAGCGGTAAATATGCTGATTGAAGCTGATCGTGATATCATGCGCGAACAGGCAGAAGACAAAAAACTTCTTGCCGAGAAAAAAGCCGAAATTGAAGACAAATTGGCTGCGCAGGAAAAACGCCAGGCAGAATTGGAAAGTCTGAAAGCTTCATTAGATGGACAGAAAAAAGAGCAGGCAGGTTTGAAAGCGGATCTGGATGCAGAACAAAAACGTCTTGCTGAAGAAAAATCAGCATTGGAAGAAGAACATGCCGAGGCAATCGGCCTCAGCAACTCTCTTGCCAAGAAAATTGCAAACGAGCAGGCACGTTTAGCAGAACTCGCTAAGAAAGCCGAGGAAGAACGCAAACGGAAAGAAGCGGCTGAAAGAGCTGCAGCCCAAAAAGCGGCTGCAAGCAAAAAATCGGCAAGCTCTTCCGTTACGGCATACAGTGCACCTGTAGTAATGAACAGTTCAGGTTTCATCCGTCCGGCAGCCGGCCGTTTGTCGTCAAACTATGGTGGACGTGATATCGGCGCGGGCTATGAAGTTCATTCCGGAATCGATATCGCAAACAGTGTCGGAACAGCAATCAACGCTTCCGCTTCAGGCTACGTTTCTTATGCAGGAGTTATGGGCTCTTACGGCAATGTAATCATGATTACCCATTCGATCAACGGCCAGGCATACACAACGGTATATGCTCACCTTAGTTCGATCGGTGTTTCAACAGGACAGGCCGTATCACAAGGCCAACGTATCGGTGGAATGGGCAGCACGGGCCGTTCAACCGGTTCGCATCTCCATTTCGAAATCCATATCGGAGCCTGGAATGGCTCACGTTCAAATGCGGTTAACCCAATCAATTACATCGGCGGATAAAATTATGGACCGGCATCGACACAGATGCCGGTTTTTTTTGCGGAATTTTTTATTTTTACGGTTGGAACAGTAGCATATAGAGTGCTATTTGTCGTATGATGAAATCCGAATGGAGTGAAAATCTTTATGAAAAAAATGGCGGGTTTATTGCTGGTGGGTGTATTGATAATCCTGCTGGCAGTAGGAATCGTTCAGAGAAACGTTGAAGAGAAACAGTCAACTGACCGTTTGAATGAAGGCAGTGATGTCGAATTCCTGCCGACAGATGAAGGGCTGGCCAAAGGGGAAAAAGCACCCGACTTCGATTTGACCACACTCGACGGGGAAGCGGTGAAGTTGTCGGATTATAAAGGAAAAAAAGTCATTTTAAACTTTTGGGCAACATGGTGCCCGCCTTGCCGTGCCGAAATGCCGGACATGCAAAAATATTACGAAGAACAGGCTGCGGGGAGCAATGTTGAAATTTTGGCAGTCAATCTGACAACAGCTGATAAGGGAATGGATGAAATCAATGCTTTTGTAGATGAATTCAGCCTGACTTTCCCGATCCCGATGGACACTGAAGGAAAAGTTGGTGAACTTTATCAGGCAGCATCGATTCCGACTTCCTATATGATTGATACAGAAGGCCGCGTACAGAATAAGATTGTCGGCCCCATGAACGAACAAATGATGGAAGACTTTATTGCAAATATGGAATAGGAGGTTTGGGGTATGGAAACTATTGAAACGAAATCAGTTCACACAGCTCAGATGGAGGAGCGGACAATACAGCCGAAGGTGATGCCGATTTATCAGACATCGGCTTTTGCCTTTTCTTCATTGGAGGAATTGGAAGGCTATTATGAGGGCAACGGTACATATCTCTATTCACGCACTGCGAATCCGAACACCGATGCTTTGGGCCGGACGGTTGCAGAGCTGGAAGGGGCACCACAGGGAGTTTCCGCATCATCCGGGACTTCGGCAATCCTGGCGGGCATCCTGTCGGTTGTAAAAAGCGGAGACCATATCCTGGCCGCCGAAGATGTTTATGGAGGCACCTTCCTTCTATTGAAACAAGAACTTTTGCTGATGGGCATACAGGTCCACTTTGTGGATTTCTCTGACATCAGTGCCATTGAACAGATTCTAATCGATTATCCGGAAGTGCAGCTTCTGTTCAGTGAATCGATAACCAATCCTTTCCTGCGGGAGGAAGACGTCGAAACCCTCAGCCAACTGAAAAAGCATTACGGAGTCAAAGTCATGATCGACAATACGTTTGCAACGCCGTATACGACGAAACCATTTGAACATGGCGCAGATCTCGTTGCCCACAGTGCAACGAAATATCTTGGCGGACACAGTGATGTGACAGCCGGGGTATTGGTGGGCGATGCAAATCTGGTTGCGTTGGCTGAAAAGCGCATTGTCAATATGGGCTTGAATCTCAGCCCCTTTGAAGCATGGCTGACGATCCGCGGAATAAAAACTTTGGCTCTTCGCATGAAGGCCCAAACGGAAAACGCGCAGGCGATTGCTGATTTTTTGCGACCAAAAACCAAAGTTTGGCATCCCGGTAAAGGTGCGATTGTCAGCTTCGAAGTGCCTGAGAGCATTGAAGTATCGGCATTTTTCTCGTCATTGGGCTGGATAAAAATAGTGCCGACGCTTGCTGGAGTCGAAACGACTGTATCGTATCCATATGGAACTTCCCATCGCGCATTGTCCGAGGAGGAAAAAGAAAAGATTGGCGTGACGCGGCGCATTGTCCGTCTATCCGCCGGCATAGAAGGCACCCAGGATATTCTGGACCAGCTTGCCGCCGCCTTTAAATAACGGCCGGTTTTAAAACAAATGGCTCCCTGCATAGTCTGGCTCAAAAAGAAGTACAGTATGCAGGGGTTTTTTGGTACAATGGAAGATAACGTCAATAGCCGGTGAATGGATGGTGAACAAGAATGGTCATGGAAGCTTTACTGGACATAGGTAGATTTTTTATCAATCCACTTTTATACATAGCGTTGCTTGCAGCAATTATACTTGGTTATTTCAGGGTCAAAAAGGAAAGAAAGCAATTTCGCACACGAATTGTCTGGGGCGGCCGGGAATTCGGCGATTTACTGAAAGATGGAATTCTGTATGCATTGCTCTATTCCGTTCTGTTTTCCGCACTCGGTTTGGCGGTTCCATTGGAATGGCTTGTCGCATTAACCTTAGTCAGCACAATTGTATTGCTGTCGGGCGTCTACCAATTGGCTTCGTTCATCTATCTGACTGCGGCCGCCGCCTTTTTGGGCTGGCTGCTCAATTATTATGGCTGGACGATCCCATTCGGCATATTCGACTACTCCGGTTATCCGATTGCCTGGAATTGGCTGTTGCCTGTCGCATTGATTGCCGGGGCAATGGTGTTTCTGGAAGGTCAATTGATCAGCCGCCACGGTGCAGAAGCCTCATCGCCGAGAACACAAAAAACTTCCCGCGGAGGGACGGCAATTTTCTATCGAGCGAAACGCTTGTGGCTGATTCCGTTGCTGTTGGTGGTGCCCGGTGATTTACTGGACAGCTATCTGCCCTATTGGCCCCAGTTTCCAATCGGCGACAGCAGGTTTTCATTTATGCTGTTCCCCGCAGTAATCGGTTTTCAGAGCCGTGCAAGAAAAACCTTGCCGCTCCACTTGTATCCCTGGCTCGGCAAAAAGGTATGGATGCTTGGAATTGCCGTCATCATTCTGGCTCTGTTCTCTTACGTATGGGAACCGATGGCATTGGCCGCCCTGCTGGCCGGTGTAATTGGCAGAGCATCAATTGCCATTGTGACTTCAATCCAGGAAAACAAAGGCAACCATGCAGTGGCTCCTCAAACAACCGGTGTAATGATCGTCGATGTCCTTGCGAACTCACCTGCTCATAAAATGGGCTTATTGCGCGGCGAAGTCATCCGCAAAGTAAACGGTCTGACTGTTACGAATGAGGCTGAACTTTATGAAGCAATCCAAGTGAACGCCGCTCATTGCCGACTTGAAGTAATTGATCACAACAAGGAAATGCGCCTCAGACAGCATGTGATTTTCAGACATGATCATTACCGGCTGGGCCTCATCGTTGTCTGATGGAAATGCCATCCTGGAATTTATTCGAAAGATTGAACCGGAGGAGATGATTCCATGGAATCGATGATTACGAAATTTTTCCTATCGTTGCTGGTTCCGGGCCTTCTCGTTATCCTGTTTACCAGAGTGACGTTTAATCATATTGTCGCTCTTATTCTAACCGTCGCGCTTATAGCGGCGGCTGTTTATGCGGGCTACACGAACACCTGGTTTTTATATATCATCAATGCCGCGTCGCTGACTGCGGGTTTCTGGTACGCAACCAATATGTACAAACGCAGCAAAAAAGCCGACATTCATGAAGATGAATGACGGCTTTTATTTATTTACATGAACAGACTGTAAACAGCTAATACTGTAATGGAACCAAGGACGACAACCATGACGTTGGCTCCCGTAAGAGCGATGCCGAAAGCGGCCGCTGCACCGATGACGCCGAACCAGATATTTTCCTGGATGAAAAAAATCGCCGGGAAAATCAAAGCGCCAAGAACTGCAAAGGGAATATTGCGCAAGATATTTTGAATGGAAGGCGGAAGTTCCCTGCCTTCAAGAAAAGTCAGCGGAATGGCGCGCGGTATGTACGTGACGATTGCCATACCGAGAATCGTCCACCAGATCCAGGAACCCATCAGGAGCGTCCCCCTTTCGAAGAAATCAGTTCAATGATGACAGCGGATGCCAGGGTGGAAACCAAAATCGCCCATCCTGTTGACAGCAACTCAGTGAAAAAGAAGAATGAATTTAATACTGCTGCGATTGCCGCCAAACTCAGAACTTTTCGATTGCCGCGCATGGATGGGACAAGAAGGCCGACGAACATGGCATATAGCGCAATCGACATGGCGGCTTGCAGAAACGCAGGGAGGTTGGCCCCGATCAGGTGCCCAAGCGCTGTGAAAACGACCCAGCTGCCATAGGAAATCATGATGACACCGGCTGCAAAAGAGGTGCGTACATTGTCTTCCTTCTGAATGGCCAGGACAGAAAAGGATTCATCGGTGATGCCGAACGCGTACAGTGCCTTTTTCCAGCGCGCATCCGGCTGCATCTTTTCATTCAGCGAAGCCGTCATAAGGAAATGGCGGATGTTGACGATGAAAGTGTTTAAAATGATCACTGCGGGAGCGACTCCGGCTGTAATCAGAGACAGCGATATGTATTGGGCTGCACCGGCAAAGACGAAAATGCTCATGGCGGTGGCTTCCAAGAGCGACAGTCCGGTCGTCTTGGCCAACAGCCCGAATGTCAGAGCAACTGGGAAGTACCCAATGGCAATACTGACTCCGGCTTTCAGCCCGGCAGAAAATCCGCGTTGCGCCATCTTTTTCTCTCCTTATGTAAAAAGTAATTCTCTTTTCCAAAAACGGGTAAAGAGTGTAAAGTAGTTATAATAGCATATCACATAAATAATCCGATTATATATAAGTTTAACTAAAGAGTTATACTTTATAGATCGCTTCGGCGCTTCGCCCAGTCCGGAGGCGCGCCGGCGCTGAGAGAAATCTCTAGAGATATGGAGCAAAACAGCGAAGACTCCCAGGGGACCGAGCGAAGTGCTGAAATCCACTCGGGCGATGAGCCCGAGTTAGTTCAGCACGAGCCCCCAGGAAAGCGGAGCTGTTTTGCGGAATGTCGCCTACTATAGTTTATTAGTTCAACTTATATGAATCCATTAATGAAAAATCTTTGAGCAGAAGGAATGAGTTTATGGTGGATTTCTTTTCAATGGAGAATATCACGGCAATTTATGAATCGTATCGATCCATCGGGCCTTTTATTGGCTTCCTGCTTCCTTTTATAGAAGCGTTTCTTCCCTTTCTGCCGCTTTTTGTCTTTGTGTTTGCCAATGCGGGGGCATACGGACTGCTTTTCGGCTTTCTATTGTCATGGGGGGGGACAGTCGCCGGATCGTATGTAGTATTTCTGGTTATCCGCAAATACGGCCGTGCAAAATTTTTGAATTTCATGACCAAGCATCATAAAGTCGAGAAATTAATCCATTGGGTGGAGAGAAATGGTTTCGGTCCGTTGTTTTTGCTGCTCTGCTTTCCCTTTACCCCTTCAGCTCTGGTGAACCTGGTTGCAGGGCTTTCCAATATCGGCAAACGTTATTATCTGTGGACATTGATTGCAGGCAAAGCGGTGATGGTTTTTACAATTACATATGTTGGTTATGATTTCCGCGCATTGATCACTAATCCTGTACGGACGGTTATCGTGGTATGTATCATCGTCCTTCTTTATATAGTAGGAAAAATTATTGAAAAACGAATGAACAAGAAAGTGGAAGAAGATTTCCGCAGAGCCGCTGCCGAGCGGCGCTCTGACAATGAATAAAAAGGGCGGAAACTGGTTGAATCTTTTTGGTTGATGTAAAATAAGAACAAACGTTCTTTACGGAAGGGTGTTCACATGTCATTAAGAATTGTTTACGGACGCGCCGGCTCTGGAAAAACCCGATATATACTGGATGAAATCGTTGAGACTTTGCAAGGGCAGGCAGATGGAGATCCTATATTTTTTATTGTTCCCGACCAAATGTCTTTTTCAACGGAATATCGGCTGTCTTCAGCTGATGGCATGAAAGGGATGATCCGTGCTCAGGCAGTCACTTTTAAACGGCTGGCCTGGCGGGTTTTGCAGGAAGCGGGCGGGATCAGCCGCAAGGAAGTGGACAGTTTCGGCTACCGTATGCTGATCCGGAGCCTGCTGGAAGAACATAAGGAAGATTTTCAGTTGTTTCGCCGGGCTGCCGGGAAACGAGGGTTCACAGATCAGATTGAACAACTGATCAAAGAGTTTTCCCGCTATTGTGTGGACTGCGGGGAACTGGGCGGAATCCGATCATCACTGGCTGAAGCGGGTGCGCCGCGTACCTTGCTGGATAAAGCTGCTGATCTGGAATTGATTCTCGCGGAAATTGAAAGTCGGCTGGGGACGGTGTTTGTCGATTCGGAAGGACATCTGGCTTTATTGTCGGAGAAAATCCGCTTTTCCGAGCAGGTCAAGACTTCCGATATTTATATCGATGGCTTTGTGACATTTACGGCACGGGAGTACGAAATCATATTTGAGTTGATGCGGCACGCAAAATCCGTAACCATTGCTCTGCCGATGGACGGTGCGGCAAATGCCAACGACGAACAGGCGCTGTTTTTCCAATCCGCCAATACGGCCCGCCGTCTCGTGGACCAGGCGAAAAAAGAGGGGCTGCAAGTGGAGAATGCGGTGCATATGCCTTTGCCTCAAAGGTTTACAAACCCCGAACTCGAACATATCGAGCAACACTTTGATGATTATCCAGTGCAGAAAATGGAGTCGAACGGGAATGTGAAACTGGTGGAAGCCGCGAATCGCAGAGCGGAAGTGCATGCCGTGGCCCGTTCTATCCGGGAACAGGTAAAAAACGGCCTGCGCTATAAAGAGATTGCCATTCTCTACCGGCAGCCTGAAGTCTATGATGAATTGATCAATACAATTTTCCCTCAATATGAGCTGCCTTATTTTATCAGCGAAAAGAAATCGATGCTCCATCATCCGCTGATTGAATTCTGCAGGTCTGTTCTGGAAGCGGTTGGATCGAATTATTCTTACGAACCGGTTTTCCGCGCGATCAAAACCGATTTATTTTTCCCGCAGGGCAGTGTTGGGAAATGGCGCGAGCGCAGCGACGTTCTGGAGAATTTCGTCATCGCGAACGGTATTTACGGGGAACGCTGGTTTGATGAAAAACGCTGGTTCTATAAAAAATACCGGGGCCTTGAATTCCATACCGGCATCCAGACAGATGAAGAGAAAGCAACGCAAATGGAACTTCATGCAGTGCGGGATTTGGTGCGCGAACCACTTTCGGTGTTGAAGGAAAAGCTTGAAAACTGCTCGACAGGAAGGGAAGTCGCCGAAATCCTGTTCCTGTTCGTTGAAGAAATGGGCGTGTATGATAAAATCCTCGACTTGAAAGAGCGGGAAGAAGCAGAGCACAGGCTGCTTGCTGCAGCGGAACACGAACAGGCATGGAAGCAATGGATCGGCGTGCTGGATCAATTTGTGCTGATGTTCGGTGACAAGGAGCTTGACCTGGCTGCTGCAGTCAAAATTCTTGATGAAGGATTTGAAACGCTGGAGTTCTCACGAATTCCCCCGTCACTCGATGAAATCACGGTTTCGACGATCGATTTGGCAAGATTGATGGACATTAAATCCGTTTTCGTGATCGGAACAAATGACGGTGTGCTGCCGAAGAGAATCGAACAGGAAGGCTTGTTGACCGACACGGACCGGGAATGGTTCGCAAAAATCGGGTTCGAACTTGCCCCGAGCACGAAGACGCGGCTGATGGACGAAACCTTTATGGCCTATCGTGCCTTTACAGCGGCGTCGGACTATTTGACGGTGTCGTATCCGATTGCCGATGAAGAAGGGAAAGCATTATTGCCGTCGATGTATATCCAGAAATTCATCGATATGCTCGGTACAGAGCTGACACCGGCAGTGGTGGATCCCGAAGAGCTCAAACATCCCGATCATTTAAGTTATATCTCGCATCCCCGGGCAGCGCTGGCTTATCTGTCTTCCCAGATCCGCAGCGGCTCGCTGACGCCTGAATGGCAGGCAGTCCTCGCCTACTACCAGGATGATCCGTTATGGTCTTCGGTGGTGGAAAGAATTCTGGAACCGGCGAAGCCGAACATTGCCGATTCCCTTCGCGAAGAAATTGCTGAACCTTTATACGGTTCACCCATTTCATCAAGCGTCTCGAGGGTTGAAACATTCTATGGATGTCCATATGCCCATTTTGCCGCCTATGGCCTCCGGCTTGAAGAGCGGAGCCAATACAAATTGGCGCCGCCTGCAATGGGAGATCTTTTCCACGCCGCCATCAAGTGGATTTCGGATGAAGTCAACAGGCTGGACGTTTCCTGGTCTTCATTGACGGATAAAGAATGCCGTGAACTGGCAAAGCAGGCGATGGAGCAATTGTCTCCTTATTTCGTCAACCATATTCTGATCAGTTCGCATCGTTACCGTTATATACAGCATAAGCTGGAAGCAATCATCAGACAGACAGCCTTTATGCTCAGCAAACATGCAAAATACACCGGGTTTTCTCCGGTTGCCCTTGAAGTGGGTTTCGGCACGAAAGAAACGATTCCGCCGCTGGATATTCCGTTGAACAGAGGCCGCAGGATGAATATACGCGGCCGGATTGACCGCATTGATGCCACGGATATCAATGGCAAGCCCTATATCCGGGTGGTGGATTATAAATCATCCAAACAGGGACTGGATCTCGGAGAAGTCTACCACGGCATCGCCCTGCAGACTTTCACTTACCTCGATGTTGCGCTGACCCATTCAGAACGATGGCTGGGGGAACCGGCGGAGCCGGCCGGTGTGCTTTATTTCCACATGCACAATCCGATGCTGAAATCGACCAAGCTGATGACCGCGGAAGAAGTGGAAGAGGAAATGGCCCGTTCGTTCAAGATGAATGGGCTGGTCGTGGAAGATGAGGAAGTCATCCAGGCGATGGACAATAATATTGATGGCTTTTCGAACATCATCCCGGTACGCATGAATAAAAACGGCAGTATTTCTAAATCCCAATCACGAACCGTAAGCAAAGATGATATGAACATCATCCGGCGCTTTGTGCGGAATAAGCATCAGGATGCGGGAAATGGCATTTTGGATGGCGTCACTTCCATCACTCCTTATAAAGTGAAAGAGGATACGCCTTGCCAATTCTGTTCCTACCGATCGGTATGCCAGTTCGATCCGTCAGATCCGGAACAGACTTACCGCAAATTGCCGTCATTGACATCAGATAAAGCTGTTGAACTGATTCGAAAGGAGACTGGCGACCATGATCCCGATAAAACCGAATAACGTTACCTGGACCGATGAACAGTGGCTGGCGATATGGGCAAAAGGACAGGATATGCTGGTCTCGGCGGCAGCCGGTTCCGGCAAGACGGCTGTCCTGGTAAACCGCATGATTGAAAAGGTGCTCGATGAAAAGGATCCCGTTTCGGTTGATGAGCTGCTGGTTGTGACTTTCACCAATGCTTCCGCTGCCGAAATGCGTCACCGTATGGCAAAAGCGTTGGAAAAGGCGGTAGCCCTAAATCCGGAATCAAAACATTTGAGGCAGCAATTGCGGCTGATCAACAAAGCCCAGATTTCCACATTGCATTCATTCTGCCTGTCCGTAGTGAAACAATACGCTTACCTAATTGAAATCGATCCGGGCTTCCGGATTGCCGGCGAGACCGAAGCGGCGCTGCTCCGGGACGATGTGCTCGAAGCCGTGCTGGAAACCGCCTATGAAGGAGAACATGCCGAGGCGGTCTATCGCCTCGCCGACAGCTTTACTTCTGACCGCAGCGATCAGGCGATGGAGGTGCTGGTCAGCAAATTATACGATTATTCGCGTGTCCACCCGAATCCGGAGCACTGGTTGCAGCAAGTTCCTTCCCTTTATAATGTACCTGCGGAAATGACGATCGATGATTTGCCATTTATCGGCGATTTAAAAATGACAATCCGCCATGCCTTTGAAGAAGCGGTGCAGCTGACGCTGGACGGTAGAGACATTGCCCAGCAGCCGGACGGACCGGCAATTTTGGACGATACTTTCCAAATGGACGCGGAGTTGATCCAGTCGGCGATAGCCGCACTTGACCATTCGTGGAACAGTGCTTATGAATTGCTGCAGAAATTCTTCTGGCCAAAAGCCGGAAGCGTCAAGAAAGACTCGTGCGATCCGGTTTTGGCAGATGAAGCGAAAGCATTGCGCAATGAAACCAAAAAGATCGTCAACGGCATCACGGAATCCTATTTCACACGCAAACCGTCCAGATTATTGGATGAAATGCGAGAAATGGCGCCATTGATGGAGACGTTGGTCGAGTTGACCAATCGTTTTGCCGGGCAGTACAAGGCGCTGAAAGTGGACAAGGCCCTCGTGGACTTTTCGGATCTGGAACATTACGCGCTGGAAATCCTGAGCGAAGACGGGGAGCCCTCGGCCATCGCGCATGAATACCGCAGCCGCTTCAAAGAAATTCTGGTGGATGAATACCAGGATACGAACATGCTGCAGGAAACGATTTTGAGCCTCGTCAAGTCAGGCGGGGAAACCGACGGCAATCTGTTCATGGTGGGAGATGTAAAACAATCCATCTATCGGTTCCGGCTGGCGGAGCCGATGCTGTTTCTGGGGAAATATGGCCGATTTACAAAACAGGCGGAAGGCACGGGCATGAGCATAGACCTGAACGCCAATTTCAGAAGCCGCAAGGAAATTCTGGATGGAACAAATTACATATTTTCTCAGGTAATGGGTTCCCGGGTCGGCGAAATCGACTACGATGAAGCCGCAGCTCTGAAACACAAAGCCCCGTATCCGGACAAGGAGACACCCATCGAACTTGTGCTGATCCATGAGCCGGAAACGGAAGAAGAACAACAGGTGGAGCAGGAGGATCTGGCGAAATCCCAATGGGAAGCCAGGTTTATTGCACAGAAAATCCATGAATTGATGGAACAGGACACCTATGTGCACGATCCATGGACCAGCGAAAAGCGGCCGCTTGAATACAGGGATATTGTTGTGCTGATGCGCTCGATGACCTGGTCGGGGGATTTCGATGATGAATTTAAAATGGCCGGCATCCCGCTGTATACGGAACTTGCGGGCGGCTATTTCGATGCGCTGGAAGTGATGATCATGATGAACACGCTGCGCGTCATCGACAATCCATATCAGGATGTGCCGCTTGTTTCCGTGTTGCGTGCACCCTTCATCGGCTTACGGGAAAATGAACTGGCAGAAATCCGACTGGCAGCTCCGCAATCGACTTTCTATGATGCAGTGAAAACATTTATCCGGGGCGGCACGGGAATCGATCCGAATGCTGCGGAAAAACTGCAGCGTTTTATGCTGCAGCTGGAAGATTGGCGCAACCTTGCCCGACGCGGCTCTCTGGCAGAATTGATCTGGCAGGTTTATCTCGATACGAATTATTATGAAATGGTCGGTTCGATGTCGAACGGCAAGCAACGGCAGGCCAATCTGCGCGCGCTGCATGACAGGGCGTTGGAATACGAGAAGACGTCGTTTCGCGGCTTGTTCCGGTTTCTGCGGTTCATCGACCGTATGCGGGAACGGGGGGACGACCTGGGCACGGCGAGATCGCTCAGTGAAAAAGAAAACGTCGTCCGTCTGATGACAGTCCATAAATCGAAGGGTCTCGAATTTCCGGTCGTCTTTTTCGCTGGGACAGGGCGCTCTTTCAATGAAATGGATTTTCGCAAATCCTATATGTTCGACCAGGACTTCGGGCTGGCCGTTAAAGCGGTCAATCCGGATTCGCGGGTCGAATACACTTCACTGCCGTTTCTGGCAGTAAAAGAACGAAAGCAACTGCAAATGAAAGCGGAAGAGATGCGGGTCCTTTACGTGGCAATGACCCGTGCCAAGGAGCGGCTGTACCTTACGGCTTCTGTCAAAGACCCGGAAGCGCTGTTTGAACGATGGAAGACGGCGGCACCAGACGTCCGTCTGCCGGATTTTGTCCGCTCCCGCGCCAAAGGCTATTTGGACTGGATAGGGCCTGCGATTGCACGGCACCCGGATGCGGAAGAGTTGATGAACCGGTCCGGAATGCTGCTGCCTCATCGTTCACGATTCCATGTTGAATTGATCGAGAGCCAGTCGCTCCTGCCGACGCCGCTCGTACTTGAGGAGTTGGCAGCAGGACAGGGGAATATTGAAGAAATTGAACAAGAAGTAAAAAACAGATTCGATTTTCAGTACCCGCATCAGCAATCCGTTGAAAAACGGTCGAAACAATCGGTTTCGGAGATGAAACGCCTGCAGATGCTGCAGCGGCTGGATGAACCGGAATCGTTTATCCAAAGCGTCGCTCCTTCGAAAAGGACGCTGCACGACCGACCGGATTTCATGCAGGAGAAACGGCTGGCTGCTTCCGATATCGGGACCGCCGTGCACTCGCTTATGCAGCATATTCCGCTGGACAGGAAATTGACAGCGGCAGATATCGAAGAACAGATTGAAACGCTGATCGGAATGGAAATTTTATCTTCAGAAGAAGGACACGCTATAAACGTTCTTGAAATAGCAGCATTCTATTCGAGTGATCTATTCAGCCGGCTTATGAATGCAAAGCAGATTAAAAGGGAAGTCCCTTTCACATACGCCAAAGAAGATGCGGATGGGGATCACCAAATCATCCAGGGAATCGTCGATTGCCTGTTCGAAGAAGCTGACGGATGGGTACTTTTGGATTACAAAACAGACAGTCTTTACGGAATCAGCAACATTCAGTCAGAAATGGCATCCCGCTACGAAGTTCAATTGGCTGTCTATACAGAGGCAGTGGAAGCCATTATGCGGGTGCCGATCAAAGAAAAACTGCTGTATCTGTTTGCGGCAGAAAAAGAGATCAGACTTTAGGGGGAATTGGAGTGAGATTAGAACCGGTGTCATTGGATGAACGGGTGGAATCGATCGATATTATGAGGGGCTTTGCATTACTCGGCATCCTTCTCATTAATATGCTGGCCTTCCATTCCCCGTTTTCCTATATAGATCCGTATACATGGTTTGATGGACCGGGAGATCAGGCGACATTCGCGTTTCTTGATATTTTCATTCAGGCAAGCTTTTATCCTTTATTCGCCATGCTGTTTGGTTATGGTTTGGGCATCCAATTTCTAAGAGCGGAGGCACGCAACAAATCTTTTGCCCCAATGGCTGTAAAAAGGCTGGCAGTGCTGCTCGTGTTTGGTATCCTTCACGCGTTTCTTATCTGGTTCGGGGACATCCTGATCACTTATGCGATTATGGGTTTTTTGCTGATCGGCATGATGCGCCTTGAGTCCAAATGGCTGCTGCGTCTGGGATTGCTTATTTATGCAATTCCGCAAGCGTTATTGCTGATGATCCTGTTCGCAGCAGTGGCAGCGGATTCAAGCTTCTATACAGGAATCCAGGAAGTCCAGGACTCCATTGCTGCATACGGAGGCGGCACATTTGCTGAAATTTTCCGGCAGCGTTTTGATGACTGGATGTATGGCAATAATGCGCTTAATTACATTGTGCTTACCGTTACCATTCTACCCTTCACCATGATCGGTGCAGCAGCTGCCAAATGGCGGCTGATAGAACGTGCCGATGAATTGAAGAAGTTGTGGATCGGGCTGGCGGTGGGCGGATTTGCACTGGGCCTGCTGCTGAAACTTATGCCATATATTATCGAACCCAATATCGCCATAACCTTTCTGCAGGACATTTTCGGAGGACCTCTGCTGGCAGTCGCTTATGCTGCGATTATTGCTTTAATCACCCGGCACGGTTCTGTGCCCCTGCTTCTGCGTCCGCTGGTTAAAGCCGGAAGAATGTCCTTGACTATCTATATCACCCAATCCCTGATAGCGACAACGATATTTTATTCGTATGGCTTAGGGCTTTACGGGCAGGTCAACCTTTTGACGGGCACCCTGCTTGGACTTGGCATTTTTGCTGTCCAATTGATTTTTGCCGAAATCTGGCTGTCGAAATTCAGCCAGGGTCCACTGGAAATGATTTGGAGAAAGCTTACTTATGGATTAAATTTCAAAAAAACAAACAAATCGAATTATTAATGTGTATAATTAATGGAACCAAAGAAAAGGAGTGTTTAATAAAATGAAGCTGTTATCATTTCGTTATGAAGGAAAAGAAGCATTCGGACCGAAAGTGAAAAAAGAAGAAGCCGTTTGGGATGTTTTGAAGATCCAACGTGAATTAGAAGTTCTTCCGTCTTTTCCGGCACAGCTGATTGAAGGAATATCGCAGGGCGTCGAATTCGTGGAGCAAATCCGCAAACTGGCGGATGCAGCAACAAATTCGGATAATCCAGCTGATTTCAAGCATTCTTTTTCAGATATCGAGTGGCTTGCACCAGTTCCAAGAACACCGAAAAATATTTTAGGCGTCGGCAGGAACTATTCTGAGCATGCCAAAGAAATGGGCGGAGACGGCGCCGGCGAACTCGTTGTATTTACAAAATCCCCGGCAACAATTGCGGCTGACCATGAAACAGTTCCCGTACACAGCAATTTGACGGAGGCCTATGATTACGAAGGGGAGCTTGCTATTGTCATCGGTAAAGGCGGCAGTTCAATTCCGAAGCAGATGGCTTATGACCACGTTTTTGGTTATACAATCGCCAATGACCTGACCGCACGGGACCTGCAATCCAAGCATCAGCAATATTTCCTTGGCAAAAGTCTGGTGAAATCCTGTCCGATGGGCCCTTATATCGTAACGAAAGATGAAATTCCACAATCGCAAAATCTGTCGATTGTTACAAAAGTGAATGAAGAAATCCGCCAAAACGGCAATACAAAAGATATGATCCGCCGAGTGGATGACATTATTTCGGAAATATCGAAATATACGCCGCTTGAACCGGGTGATGTCATTTTAACGGGGACACCTGCAGGCGTCGGAAAAGGATTTACTCCACCGAAATTCCTGAAAGCGGGCGACACGGTCAAAATTTCAATCGAATCCATCGGAACCCTCGTCACACATTTGTCATAGACCATGACTGCTGACACAGCATTAAGTTATGGTAGACTATAGGAGAACTATATTAAATGAGGTGACGATTTGGATTTTTTAACTGACACTACGCATTTGCACATCACGACCTGGGTCATTGCCCTTGTGCTGTTTTTGGCAGCGGCATTCATGGACCCGGCAAGCAAGGGACGCAAGATTGTACACATGACCCTGCGGTTGTTCTACATCCTGGTCATCATTACCGGCTTGACATTATTCATCGCTCATTCTTCTTTCGATGCAATGGAATACGGACTGAAGTTCCTGTTCGGCCTGTTGACCATTGGAATGATGGAAATGATATTGGTACGGGGCAAGAAGCAGAAGTCAGTCACTTTGTTCTGGATTCTGTTTGCAGTATTCCTGGTGGCGACAATGTTCTACGGCTTTAAATTGCCGATCGGTTTCAACTTCTTGGCTTAATACCAGAAAAACGGGTGTCCATTGGGCACTCGTCTTTTTTATTGTTCTTTTCCTTGTCCAGACTCCAGCGGCCCAGCTCTACGGGTCATAAGCCGGCTCAGCTGCGTGGCAAAAACCGCCACTTCGCTGCTCCGTCTAACCCCTTATTGCTCCTGCATCGCTGCGCTAGCTTCGTCGCAAAGAGATGGACCAAATTCCATTTGGTCCATCTCTTCGCTGCCGCTTTTCTATTGCATTCACAGTTTAGACGAAACTCGCAGCCCGCATCGCAAATTTCCTTCATTTTAAATAGCAGGCGGGTCGGGAGTTTGTTAAAATAGACCGAGTGGAAAGCAATAAACCTCATTGAAGGAGGGCATAGGATTGAAAGTTAAATGGATTTCCGGCATCTTGAGCGGCATGCTGCTGCTGAGTCTGAGCGCTCCAGCATCAGCCGAAGAAGCGAAAGAGTTGAAAGATGAAAGCATATACGATGTACTGGTTGACCGGTACTTCAATAAGCAGATCGAAAATGATTATGAAGTAACTGCAACAGATCCGGCAGAGTTTAACGGCGGGGATTTTGCTGGATTGGCCGATCAGATCATGCACATTAAGGATATGGGCTTTACGGTGCTGTCGATAGGACCGGTATTCGCAAGTGCTACATATGACGGCAGGGAAGTAATGGATTACAGCCAATTGGAGAGGCATTACGGGACACAAGAGGATTTCAATAATCTATTGGATACAGTTCACGACAACGATATGAAACTGATGATCGATATTCCAACACAATCCTTAAGCAGCCAGCATTTCTGGGTAAATGACCATCCAGACTGGTTTACTGAAAATGCTGACGGTACATTCGCATTGGATACTTCAAACCCTGACGCACAGTCAGCGTTGATCGAATTTGCCAGCGGTTTTGTCCAGCAATATGAAGTCGATGGGTTGAGGCTCCAGGAAACAGAGAAGCTGGATCCGGGCTTCATCACTGACTTTTCAGACGCCATCAAAGAAATAAGAGATATTTACCTCATCAGTGATGCGGAAATGGAGCCGGTTGATGGACTCGACGCGGTTGTGCTTCCGGGTGTCGAAGAAACTTTGCGGAACAGCTATAAAAATTTCGACCAGGATACATCGGGCCTGCCCGAGTTGATGGAAAATGCAGAAGGAAAGCTGATACAGGCAGATTCTCTGCGCGGGTCCCGGGTGACTTCCGATATAGTTGAAGTGAATGGTTTTCCCCCGACACGCATGCGTCTATTGTTCACCCAACTATTGACAATGCCTGGAATTCCAGTCGTTCAATATGGTTCGGAAATCGCCATGAATGGAGAACAGCTGCCCGAATCTCATCAATTATTGAATATGGCAGTGGAGCAGGAATTGATTGATCACATCAAGAATTTGAATACCTTGCGCAACTCCTCAGCGGCATTGCGTACGGGCGATCTGGAAGTGATTCATGAAGAAGATGGCTGGCTGATCTACAAGCGGTCAAATGACGAAGAGACCTGGATCATTGCCATCAATAATTCGTCCAGAACCAGAAATTACACTTTGCCTGCCGAAGTGGTGGGCAGTGATAAACAGCTTCAAGGCCTGTTCGAAAGTGATGTAGTGCGCCAGGAAACGGATGGCGGTTATAAAATCACATTGGACCGTGAAATTGGCGAGACCTTTCATGTGATTGATGAGCGCGGGTTCAATAAAGCATATATAGCCGCTTTGATCGTTCTGTATGTTGTCTTTATGCTTTTCCTCTGGATAGTTTGGAGAAAAGGGCGTCAGCGGAAAGCGGATGAAGCAGCCAAATCTACAAATGAAACTGAAGACTTAAAATAACTTTCAGGACAATATGCAACAAAACAAAAAGAACCGCCGGAGAAAAATCTCCGGCGGTTCTTTACTTTCTATTTATCCGCTTTATAACCAGCCATATTCACCGGGTCTTTCGGTGAAGAGTACGGGGGCGCATAGCAAAGTTCAAGCGCTTGCAGATCATCGATAGTCAGGCCTGCATAGATTGCAGTTGCAATTACATCAATGCGTTTATCAACGCCCTTTGTGCCCAGGCACTGGGCGCCGAAAATTTTTCTGCTGTCAGGATCGTAATGGATTTTCAGCTTCAGCTTTCCATGATCCGGGTAATAGCCGGCATTTGAATTGCCGTTATGCACGACAGATACCGATGAAATTTGAAGTGCACGTAGTGTATTTTCGTTCAAACCGGTCATGGCAACCGTCAAACTGAATATTTTTAATATGGAGGTGCCGAGCAGCCCTTTTTTTGGAATGGCTTCTCCATTGATATGCTTAGCGGCAATATATGCCTGGCGATGTGCCGGCCAGGCAAGGGGAACACGTTTCGGTTCACCGGTGACAAGGTCGAAGTTTTCGGATGCATCCCCGATTGCATAGATTGAGGGATCGACGGTCTGCATAAAATCATTTGTCACGATTCCGCCGGTTTTGCCGATTTCCAGCCCGGCATCTTTCGCCAGTCCGACATTCGGTGAAAGTCCAATGCTCATGATGATGAAATCGGTCTCCAGCACTTCGCCGGTGGAGAGGGTTTGGAACTGGTTGTCGATTTTGGTGATATAAGCTTTTGTCCGCAGGTGCACCTCGTTCAGCAACAATTCTTTTTCTATTTCCCGGGAAATATCTTCGTCCAGGATGGACATGATATAGTCGGATTTATGGACGAGGTGAACATCGATGCCCAGCTCTTTCAAGTTCTCGGCCATTTCGAGTCCGATGAAGCCGCCGCCGGAAATCGTGCAGCTTTGCGGCTTGTGCGATTGAATGTAGTCTTTTATGGCCAGCATGTCGTTATAGCTGCGGAGGGTGAAAATATCTGCAGTATCGCTGTCTTTGATTTCAGGAACGATGGCAGTGCCTCCGGGTGCCAGAATCAGCTTGTCGTAGCTTTCGAAAAACCGTTCGCCGGTATCGAGATTTTGGACCTGTATGCTTTTCATTTCGCGGTCAATGCCCATCACTTCATGCTTCAGATGGACTTCGATATTGCGTTTTTCTTTGAATTTTTCAGGGGTTGCCGCCAACAGGGATTCTTCATCCTCAATGACTTCGCCAATTGCATAAGGCGTACCGCATGCAGCATAGGACATGACAGAATCACGGTCAAATATTTTTATCACGGCATCTTTATTGTAGAAACGCAACTGGCCGGCTGCAGTGGCACCGCCGCCAACCGCTCCAACGATAATTATTTTTTCCATAAACTGAGCACCGCCTTAAGAGTTCAATTTGTTCGTAAAGAATACCGCAAGTGTGCCGGGACCTGTATGAGCAGCAATGACCGAACCGATCATATAAATTTCCACACTTTTCGGATGAAATTGTTCTTCGATGGCGTCTTTCATCCCTTTCGCAAACTCTTCATCATCACCGTGGCTGATGGCAATGATTTGTTTTTCGAGTTGTTCGCCCCGTTCTTCCATCAGCTCCACGATGCGCTTGATGACTTTTTTTCGGCCGCGCAATTTTTCAATCGGCACCAATTTCCCATTTTCCACGTGAAGCAAGGGCTTGATGTTCAATAGACCACCGACAAAAGCGCTGCCTTTTGAAATACGGCCGCCTTTCGCCATATAATCCAGATCTTCAACAGTGAAGAGGGATTCGGTATGTTCAGCCATAAAACGGACCCGCTCAATGATTTCTTTCAGAGGATGTCCCTGTGAACGGAGTTTAACCGCTTCTTTAACCAGCATTCCGTAGCCGAGAGAAGCGAGCTTAGAATCGAGCACAGTCAGCTTCAAATCCGGGTATTCTTCGCGGATTTGTTCAAAAGCCATCATGGCTGTACCATAAGTGCCTGATAGCTCAGATGAAAATGCGATATAAAAACCTTCTTCGCCGTCTTTTGCCAATTTTTCAAAAGCATTGAGCATTTCATCCGGCGACACCTGGGAAGTTTTTGGTCGGATATCGTTGCGGATCGCATCATAGACTTTTGATGAATGGATTGTCCGGATATCCTCGAATTCCTCGTTTTCGATATGGACCCGTAATGGGAACAGAACCACATTTTCTTTCTCAAAAAACTCTTTCGGTAAATCGGATGCACTGTCTGCGAATATTCTCATTTCAATCCTCCTGTTCTTATTTTAAATTTAAGCGGTCAATCAATAATTCTGCTATTCCATCTTCATTATTGCTCAAAGTGATTTCATTGGCTATGTTTTTCAACGGTGATATGGCATTTCCCATGGCAACACCGACACCGGCAAACTCGATCATCTCCAAATCATTGTCTTCATCTCCGAATGCAATGATGTTTTCTTTCCCGATGCCGAGTGATTTCGAGACCTGGTCCAGACCGACCGCTTTGCTGAGCCCGCTTTTGACAATCTCGATGACATGCCACGGCGCTCCCCATCTTCTATGGTCGATGACTTCGGCGTGCACCTGGTTTAAATGGTCGTGGATTTCCTCGACTTTTTCGAAGGGAGCATGGATGAGCATCGATGTAGGATCGACTTTCAAGTAATTGCGCAAATCCCCCGTGGTGATAAAGGGATTGCCGAATTTGAAGATATCCATCAATTTTTCATCGTGATGGTGGACATAGACGTCGTCCAGCACTTCAGCGACAATATTATGGAAATTAAAATCATGCATTGACTCCACAACTTCATGGACGGTTTCCAGTCCGATCGGTGTATGGAATCTTCCCCAGCCATTATCGATTGGGTGGTGGACAAATGCCCCGTTGAAATTGACGATCGGGGTATTCAAGCCCAGTTCTTTATAATAAGGTTCACTGGAACGGTAAGGGCGGCCGGTCGCAATCATGACATGATGGCCGTCTGCCATAGCTTTTGCCAGGGTCTTTTTCGTTTTATCAGAAATTATCTTCTGATCTGTCAATAAAGTTCCGTCCAAGTCGAGTACGATCAAATGCTGTTTCATTTAAAACGGCTCCTTTCTATCTATCTACAGTTTAGCGATAATATGAAGGGTTAGTCAAAAAATCTTGAGCCTGGGCATACGGGGAAAGATGGATTGGTGAAAGCTTTTTCTTTGAATTCCTGATTGCCGGCATCTTATTGGAAGTGCAGACGTCTTATTGTTGCTGAATCCATATTATATGAAAAAGAGGAAAAATATTGATAAGATTAATAAAAAGGGGGTAAGCAATACGTGAGAATTCAAAAGGAAGTATGGCATGATATCCCGTTGCTTCATGTATTTCCCGAGGGCGCAGCAGACAAAAAGCTTCCGGCCGTCATTTTTCTGCATGGGCATATGAGTGCTAAGGAACATAACCTGCATTATGCCTATCAGCTTGCCGATAAAGGACTCCGGGTTTTCCTGCCTGATGCGCATCTTCATGGCGAAAGAGAAGAAGGGCAGGATGCAATCCAGCTGAGTCTGCGGTTCTGGGAAATCGTCTTGACTTCGATTGAAGAAATCGGGATTATACATAAAATTGCGCAAAGCAAACAATTGGTTGACGGGGAACCGGCGGTGGCGGGAACTTCGATGGGGGGCATCACCACTCTTGGAGCATTGACCGTCTATCCCTGGATCCCCTCTGCCGCAGTGATGATGGGGGCGGCAAATTATGTTGAGCTGGCGACCGCACAGATGACCCAGTTCGAATCCCGTGGATTCACGCTGCCGATTACGGACGAGGAGCGCACCAATATGCTGGGAACGCTTGCACAATTTGACGGGACAAAAAAATTGGAGCGTTTCAATAAACGGCCCATACTTTTCTGGCACGGGGAACAGGATATCATTGTGCCTTTCGGGCCGACTTATAATTTTTACAAACAACTGAAAGCCGCTTACGGCGATGCAGAGGAAAAGCTGAAGTTTATCCGGGAACAGGAAACCGGACACGCTGTCAGCCGTCCGGGAATGCTTGCTGCAACGGAATGGCTGACGGTGAATTTACGGAAATAAGCTTGTCAATTTCATTTCATCACAAATTTTGTTAAGATGGCATTAATAGAAAAAAGGAGGAATCGTCATGGATCAGGAAATGAAAGACAGCATGATGGGCGCGCTTGAAACAGTAATCGACCCGGAACTGGGTGTTGATATCGTAAATTTGGGCCTTGTATATGATGTTGAGGTATCAGAAGACGGATTTGCAGTGGTAACAATGACTTTGACTTCGATGGGTTGTCCAATGGGCCCCCAAATCGTGCAAATGGTCAAAACTGCACTTTACGAATTGCCGGAAGTGGAAGAAGTCGATGTAAAAATCGTCTGGCAGCCGGTTTGGGGCAAAGAGCACATGTCAAGATACGCAAAAATGGCGCTTGGCGTCAGATAAACAAAAAACCCCTTTTTGGAAGAAAACTTCCAAAAAGGGGTTTTTTTATGGAGCCGGGAAGTTGCATCCAGCTGGAATGTTTTCTATAATGTAATTAGTCAAAGAAGGTCAAATAAAATCAGGAGGGATTACTGTGATGCAATTCACTGCCAATAATGAAGAACAGAAAACGCCGTTGGAACAGTACGGCCGCAATATGGTTGAACAGGCGCAATCCGGTAAAGCCGATCCGGTCATCGGACGTGATGAGGAGATCCGGAATGTAATCCGGATCCTGTCACGGAAAACGAAAAACAATCCGGTTCTCATCGGGGAACCGGGGGTCGGGAAAACTGCGATTGTGGAAGGCCTGGCACAGCGAATTGTCCGGAATGATGTCCCGGAAGGCTTGAAGGACAGGGTCATCTACGAACTTGATATGAGCGCGCTGATTGCAGGAGCAAAATACCGCGGAGAATTTGAAGAGCGTCTGAAAGCAGTCCTGAAGCAAGTAAAAGACAGCGAAGGGCAAATCATTCTTTTCATTGATGAAATCCATACGATAGTCGGTGCCGGCAAAACGGAAGGTGCGATGGATGCAGGCAATATGCTGAAGCCGATGCTGGCACGCGGGGAATTGTATTGCATCGGGGCCACCACCCTGGATGAGTACCGGATGCATATCGAAAAGGATGCCGCCCTCGAGAGACGGTTCCAGCAGGTGATGGTCCGAGAGCCTTCTGTAGAAGATACAGTGTCCATATTGCGTGGCCTGAAAGAGCGCTTTGAGCTTCACCACGCTGTGCGGATCCATGACCGCGCGATTGTTGCAGCCGCCGCGATGTCAGACCGGTACATCACGGAACGCTTCCTGCCGGACAAGGCGATCGACCTGATCGACGAAGCCTGTGCGATGATCCGGACGGAAATCGATTCGATGCCGCAGGAGCTTGACCAGGTGACGCGCCGCCTTATGCAGTTGGAAATTGAAGAGCAGGCGCTGATGAAAGAAAAAGACGCCGCCAGCAAATCACGTCTTGAAACATTGCGAACAGAAATCAAGGAATTGAAGGATTCTTCTTCCGGGATGAAAAATCAGTGGACAGAAGAAAAAGAATCGTTAAAAGGAATACAGGAAAAGCGTGAGCAGCTGGACCAATTGCGCCGGAAGCTCGATGAAGCCGAGAACAATTATGATTTGAACGCCGCAGCCGTTCTTCGCCACGGACAAATTCCGGAGCTGGAAAAACAACTGGCGGTTCTTGAAGAGGAACTGGCAGCGGGCGGAGCTGAAAGGCTGCTCCGGGAAGAAGTCACGGAAGAGGAAATTGCAGGCATCGTCGCCCGGTGGACCGGCATACCGGTGAAAAAACTCGTAGAAGGCGAACGCGAAAAACTTCTGCGGCTTGATGAAACCCTTAAAGAACGGGTTATCGGGCAGGACAAAGCGGTTGCACTGGTGACAGAAGCGGTTTGGCGTGCGCGTGCGGGCATAAAAGATGAAAGAAAACCGATCGGTTCTTTCATCTTCCTTGGACCGACCGGCGTCGGAAAAACGGAGCTCGCCAAATCCCTGGCTGCAAATCTGTTTGATTCGGAAGATCATTTTATCCGGATCGACATGTCGGAATACATGGAAAAACACAGTGTCTCTCGTTTAGTCGGAGCTCCTCCGGGTTATATCGGCTATGAAGAAGGCGGCCAATTGACAGAAGCAGTCAGAAGAAATCCATATTCCGTAGTGCTGCTTGACGAAATCGAAAAAGCGCATCCGGATGTAGCGAATATCCTGCTGCAGATTCTTGATGACGGACGGATTACCGACAGCCAGGGACGCCTTGTCAATTTCGCGAATACGGTGGTCATTATGACTTCCAATATCGGTTCTGCCCATATAACGGAAAAAAATACAGAACATGATATCGAAGACATTGTGATGGCGGAATTGCGGAAGCATTTCAAGCCCGAACTGTTGAACCGCATCGACGACATCGTCATTTTCCATTCGTTGGACAACAGCCATTTCTACCGGATTACGAAGAAAATGATCAATGAGCTTGCAGAACGTCTGCGCCAGCAGGAGATTATATTGGAGGCCGATGATTCGGTCATCAATTGGGTTCTCGAGGCCGGAACCGATGCGCTGTTCGGGGCCAGACCCCTCAAGCGTTTTATCCAGCGCGAAATTGAAACGAAAATTGCCCGCGAATTGATCAAGGGTGATATACTGCCGAATACGACCATTCTCCTTGAGATGGATGCTGACAACCAATTGAACATCACAAAAAAAGAAGCGTAGGCCATGGTGGCCTGCGCTTCTTTTTTTGTCCAGACTCCAGTGGCCTGGCTCTTCGGGTCATAAGTCAACCCAGTTGCGTGACAAAGAACGTCGCTTCACTGGTTTACCTTATGCCTTTCAGAGCTTAACAGGCACTGTCGCTTTTCGTTATTAATGCTTTTCTGGAGCCGGGGATTCCGGAATGATTGAAGAAATGATGAAGACCAGAATGGCGACAACCACTGAGATGTATACTCCCAGCATAAAATTAAAATCTACGTTCTGTACAGCACTGACGACGTAATTCAATAACGAAATCAATAGGAATGACCAGAAAAAAGTTCCGATAAATTGCATCTGTTTTCACCTCTGCATAATAATGTCTAGTCTAATAATAGCATAGCTTCATGTCTGCAGAAAGAAAGTTTCATCATTCTTGAATATTTTTGTCGGAAATATGTCGACAACTTGAAAATCCATGAACAATGACGTATTATTAACACCAGGTACTAAACATCCAAAGCAAGCTGAAATGAGGGAAGTTCAATGAATGCTGGCATACTCGGAATAGGCAGATGCCTACCGGAAAAAATCATGACGAATTTTGAACTGGAGCAACGGCTGGATACTTCTGACGAATGGATCCGCACGATGACTGGTATAGAAGAACGACGTATAGCGGAAAACGATCAAGATACATCGCACATGGCACGCGAAGCTGCACAGAAGGCGATTGAAGACGCGGGCATCGACCCTGCCGAAATCGGATTGATCCTTGTTGCAACGGTGACGGGCGATCAGCCGTTTCCTTCGATGTCCACCGTCATACAGCAGGAAATCGGGGCTGTCAATGCAGCTGCGATGGATATATCTGCAGCGTGCGCGGGCTTTATGTATGGCGTCGTAACAGCAAAACAATTTATCGATTCAGATGTTTATAAATATGTGTTGGTTGTCGGAGTGGAAAAACTCTCGAAAATCACTGACTGGGAAGACCGCAACACCGCTGTTCTTTTCGGCGATGGTGCAGGCGCGGCAGTGCTCGGTAAAGTTTCCGAAGGACGGGGCATCCTGTCGTTTGAACTTGGTGCAGACGGAAGCGGCGGCAAGCATTTGTATCAGGATGATTATTTGCGAATGAACGGGCGCGAAGTTTTTAAATTTGCAGTCCGCCAAATGGGCGAGTCCGCCGTCAACGTAATCGAAAAGGCCGGCCTGAATAAGGAAGACGTTGACTTTTTAATTCCGCACCAGGCCAATATCCGGATCATGGAAGCATCCAGGCAGCGGCTTGAGCTTCCGGTCGAAAAAATGTCGAAAACCATCCATAAATACGGCAACACATCAGCTGCTTCCATTCCGATTTCACTCGTCGAAGACGTGGAAGAAGGCAGAATCAAAGACGATGATTTACTCGTCATGGTTGGATTCGGCGGAGGCTTGACGTGGGGTGCCATTGCAATGCGATGGGGCAAATAATCAGGAATGCGAAAGGACAGATTATAATGACGAATCGTCGTGTAGTAATTACAGGAATTGGAGCGGTCACACCGCTTGGAAACAATATAGAAAGCACTTGGGAAGCTGTGAAAGAAGGCAAGTCAGGTGTGGGCCCGCTCACGCGCTTGAATCCGGATGATTATCCGGCAAAGATTGCTGCCGAAGTAAAAGATTTCTCCATAGAAGATTATATCGAAAAGAAAGAAGCCAGAAAAATGGACCGCTTTACGCATTATGCGCTGGCAGCGTCCATCATGGCGATGAAAGACTCCGGGCTTGAACTGGATGAAAAGACCGCTTTGCGCACCGGTGTCTGGATCGGTTCCGGCATAGGCGGCATGGAAACGATTGAAAATCAGATGAATGTGTTGAATACACGTGGCGTTCGACGTATCAGCCCGTTTTTAATCCCGATGATCATTCCGGATATGGCTTCCGGCCAGGTTTCGATATATTTTGGTGCCAAAGGCATTAATTCCTGTTCAGTAACTGCCTGTGCTTCCGGAACAAACTCGATCGGCGATGCATTCCGTGTCATTCAGCGAGGGGATGCTGATGCAATGATATCCGGTGGAGCAGAAGCACCGATTACGCAATTGGCTGTGGCAGGATTTACGGCGAATACGGCATTGACGACAAACGAAGATGCCAATACCGCTTCCAAACCTTTTGATAAAAATCGCGACGGTTTTGTTATCGGCGAAGGCGCGGGCATCGTTATTCTTGAAGAATACGAGCACGCCAAATCGCGCGGGGCTAAAATTTACGCGGAAATCGTGGGCTACGGTTCAACCGGGGATGCCCATCACATAACGGCTCCTGCCCCAGGTGGAGAGGGCGCAGCGCGGGCCATGGATCAGGCGTTGGAAGATGGCGGCGTCGAAAAGGCTTCTGTCGGCTACATCAACGCACACGGCACAAGCACCCCCTACAACGACTTATTTGAAACGATGGCGGTGAAAACCGTATTTGGCGACCATGCCTATAATCTGGGCATGAGCTCGACAAAATCCATGACCGGCCACCTTCTGGGGGCGGCAGGCGGCATCGAAGCGATTTTTACAGCGCTTGCTTTGAAAGAAGGCATCATGCCACCGACCATAAACTATGAAACGGCTGATGAGGAATGCGATCTGGATTATGTGCCGAACAAAGCCAGAAAAGCGGACTTTACCTATGCCATGAGCAACTCATTAGGCTTTGGCGGTCATAACGCGTCACTTGTCTTTAAAAAATACGAATAAATATTGCATCCTGCATTTTTTGCAGGATGTTTTTTTTTTTGACCACAATATCGTGTTTTTTTATAAAAACTTTTTTTATTTTTCAGACAAGAAAATGCAGTAATAACAAGGAAAATTCCCCTTATATGATCATGAATTGACAATATATTTTTAAAATTACAAAAAAGATATTGATTATGTAATGTTTTTGTAATAAACTTTAAAAAACTTGAATTAACAGAAAAAAAAGAATTTTGAGGTGTTACCATGACAGCCAAAAATGCATTACATACACAAACACCGCTTTTACAGGTTGAAAATCTTCAAACAGGTTTTAAAATCGACGGTGACTTCTTTAATGCAGTGGAAGGCGTCTCGTTTGAAGTCAAGCGCAAGCAAATTGTCGGAGTTGTAGGGGAATCGGGTTGCGGTAAGAGCGTCATGTCGCTGTCGATCATGCAATTGCTGCCGACTGGCATCGGAAAAATTCGCGGAGGCGAAGTGAAATTCGAAGGGGAGAACATTTCCAGCTTATCGGATAAAAAGATGAACAGCATCCGCGGGAAAGACATTTCGATGATTTTCCAGGAACCGATGACTTCTTTGAATCCTGTATTTACCATCGGGTACCAAATCGAAGAAGTTATTCTGAACCACGAGAAAATTTCGAAAAAGCAGGCACGCCTCCGTTCTGTTGCGTTGTTGAAAAGTGTGGGAATTCCCCGCGCCGATAAAATTGTGGAAGAATATCCGCATCAATTATCAGGCGGTATGCGCCAGCGGGTGATGATTGCGATGGCAATCGCCTGCCAGCCGAAACTGCTGATTGCGGATGAGCCGACAACGGCATTGGACGTTACGGTTCAGGCGCAGATTCTGGATTTGCTGAAGGGCATCCAGGAAGCCAACGATATGGCGATTATTTTGATCACCCATGATTTGGGTGTCGTTGCTGAAATTTGTGACGAAGTGCTGGTGATGTATGCCGGCAAGATAGTGGAAAAATCAAATGTTGATGAACTGTTCAATAATCCGAAGCATCCATACACCGATTTGCTGATGAAAGCCATTCCGAAAATGGATGAAGATGTTGAAGTGTTGGCTACCATCGAAGGATTGGTGCCTTCGGTCATGAATATGCCGGAAGTGGGCTGCCGCTTCGCCAACCGCTGTCCTGCAGCCATGCCGGAATGCCTGACTGTGACCCCGAAGCTCGGTAAAGTCGCCATGAATCACGAAGCTGCTTGTCTACTCTACGATGAGAGCTGGCCGGCGGATGTAAAACCTCAAAGAGAAGGAGCGTCCATGGCATGACAACAAGAGATTTTATGCAGGATCGAATTGACAGCCTCGAGAACCGGGATGTGCTTCTCGAAGTTCAGAATCTTAAAACATATTATCCGGTTACCGGCGGTTTTTTCAAACGGACTGTCGGTCATGTAAAAGCGGTAGATGATGTTTCGTTCACCATCCGTAAAGGCGAGACACTTGGTCTTGTTGGTGAATCGGGCTGCGGCAAGTCGACAACCGGTAGAACCATTCTCAGGTTGCTGAAGCCGACAGACGGCCAAATTCTTTTTGAAGGAAAAGAAATTACGAAAGTTTCAGGGGCCAAACTTCAAAAGGCCCGCCGTGATTTCCAGATGGTTTTCCAGGATCCTTACGCCAGCCTCAATCCGATGCAGATGGTCGGCGATATTATCGCTGAACCGATTCTGAATTATGAGAAGCGCAACAGGAAAGAGCTGGAGCAGGAAATAAAATCTTTACTGACCAGGGTTGGACTGCCGGAAGCGGCATATTATAAATACGCTCACGAATTTTCGGGCGGCCAGCGTCAACGCATCGGAATTGCCCGGGCACTAGCGTTGAATCCAAAATTGATTGTGGCAGATGAGCCGGTTTCGGCGCTTGATGTGTCTGTTCAGTCGCAAGTACTCAATCTGCTGAAGGAATTGCAGATTGAATTCGATCTTACTTACTTGTTTATTGCGCATGATCTCAGCGTAGTAAAACATATGAGTGATCGGATAGGAGTAATGTATTTGGGCAGTCTCGTTGAGGTTGCTTCAAATAGAGATTTGTACAAGGAGCCGCTCCACCCTTATACACAAGCCCTGATTTCTGCGATTCCAGAACCGAATACCGCGATCAAGAAAAAACGGATTGTGCTTGAAGGAGATGTGCCGAGTCCACAAAATCCGCCAACCGGCTGCCCGTTCCATACGCGCTGCCCGATGGCAATGGAAGTCTGTTCGAAAGAAAAGCCTCCATTGAAAGAAGTGCGTCCCGGCCATCACGTTGCCTGCGTCTTGTATTGATCAAAAAAAATTTTATAGGGGGAACATCATGAAAAAGAACAAATCATTATTTTGGCTGTTCGCACTGATTCTTGTCTTATCTGCATTTCTTGCAGCATGCGGTGGAGATGACAGCAGCACAGCCACAGAAGATCCAAAGGAAAAAGAAACAGAAGCCGATACAGAAGATGCAACAGAAGGCGAGCCTCAAACAGGCGGAACTTTGGTTTACGGCATCGATGCTCCACCTGAAGGATTATTCTCATCTGCCTTCTACGGCATTGCCACTGATGCTGAAGTAATCGATCTTTTTGATGAGCCATTAATTAATTACAACGAAAACCTGGAACCTGTTCCAAACGTTGCTTCGTGGGAAACTGAAGACAATAAAGCCTTCACTTTTACATTTGAAGAAGGCGTTAAATGGCATAACGGCGAAGAACTTACAGTCAACGACTGGGTGTTCGCTTTAGAAACAATTGCTGACCCGGACTATGATGGTCCCCGTTACACGAATGTTCAAACAATCGAAGGCGCTGAAGCGTTCCGCGCTGGAGAAGCGGATTCCATTTCCGGAATCGAAGTTGTAAGCGACTACGAAATCAAAATCACTTTTGACGAAGCTCGTGTAAACAACTTGACGAACCTGTGGGCATATCCTCTTCCGGAATCAGTTCTGGGCGATGTGCCAGTTGCTGAAATGGCTTCTTCTGAATGGGTCATCACAACTCCTATCGGTATCGGGCCTTTCAAAGTTGATAAAATCGTCCAAGGTGAATCTGTTGAATTAACTAAATTCGACGAGTACTGGAACGGCGATGTGAATCTGGACAAAATCGTATTGCGTGTTATCGACAACTCTTCTGTAGTCGGCGCTTTGCAAAACGGCGATGTTGACATGATCTCTCTTCAACCGGTTTCAGGACCGGAAGTTGAGCCTTTGGAAAATGTTGAAGTAATCACTTATCCTGGCCTTTCTTACTATTATGTAGGAATCAAGCTTGGTAAATTCGATAACGAATCACAAACAATTGTTGAAGAAAATCCTAAATACCAGGACAAACAGCTTCGCCAGGCGATGATGTACGCTCTTAACCGCCAGGAATGGGTTGATGCATTCTTCTTCGGTTACGCAAATGTTGTAAATGCTCCGGTACCAAGTTCCCACTGGAATGCAGCTGACAACAGCGAATTGAACACATACGAATACGATCCAGAAAAAGCAAAAACTTTACTTGATGAAGCAGGATATGTAGATCAGAATGATGATGGTTTCCGTGAAGATCCAAACGGTGACGAATTCGTCGTGAAATTCTCACACTACGCAACCGGCAACCCGACTTTCGAGTCACGCGCGCAAGCGATCACTCAATACTGGGAAGCAGTTGGCATCAAATCAGAATTGGAAATGGTAGAAGTTAACCTTTATTACGAAATGGTTGAAAAAGATGATCCATCAATCGAAACATTCTTTGGCGGATGGGGAACTGGAGCAGATCCGGATCCTTCAGGCCTATGGAAAGCCGATCAGCTTTGGAACTACCCGCGTTACAATAACCCTGAAGCAGACCAATTGCTTGATGACGCTCTGGACATCGAAATCGTTGGAACTGACCAGGCTAAACGTGCTGAATTGTATGTTGAATGGCAAAAAATTGTAAACGAAGATGTTCCTATGCTTTACATTGCTGAACTGGAAGAGATTGTTGCTTTGAACAACCGTGTAGGCGGAGTTGAATATGACGTATCCGGTCAGAACAGCCCGGCAGAATGGTTTGTAACTGAATAAGACTGGTAAAACCTTCAACGATGGGCTATTGCAGCCCATCGTTGAAAAATTATATAGGGCTCTTATGCACGGTAAGGGACGTTTGGCACAAATAATTCTTACCGTGCCGAAGAGTGCAGCAGAGAACTTTACAGACAAGGAGAGTATAAATGCTTAAATATACTATTAGAAGATTGCTCGGAATGATACCTATGCTCATCCTGATTTCGATCGTCGTGTTTTCGCTGGCTAAGCTTATGCCCGGCGATTCATTGAGCGGTGAGATTGATCCGAATAACACCGACCCGCAATACATTGCTGAAATGCGTGAAAAGTTGGGATACAATGAACCGCTGCCAGTACAATATTTCAATTGGATAACCGGGTTCGTACAAGGGGATTTCGGAAAGTCGACGAAATACAAACGACCGGCTTTCGATGTGATTATGGAAAAAGTTCCCAATACGCTTTTTTTGGGCGTCATGTCGCTGATCATAACCTATATCCTGGCATTCATGATGGGCATGTATTCCGGCCGAAAACCTTATACTCTTGGAGATAACGCCATTGCCGGCATCAATTACATAATGCTTGCCATACCATCATTTGTTGCTGCCGTATTTGCCATATACTTTTTTGCTTTCAATCTCAATTGGTTCCCATTTGGTGGATCGGTGGATATTTTAGTTGAAACCGGTTCTGCAGAATATTACCTCAGCCGGCTGCATCACGTGCTGCTTCCGGCACTTGTCCTGGGAGCTATGAGTACAGCTTCATACACCCAATTCCTGCGGAACGATATCATAGAAAACTCACGTAAGGACTTTGTGCGTACGGCAAGAGCCAAAGGGACTCCCATGAAAAAAATATATAATATCCACATTTTACGAAACTCGATCATTCCATTGGTGACTTTCCTTGGATTCGATTTTGCCGCATTGATCGGTGGAGCCATTATCACAGAAACGATCTTTACATACCCGGGCATCGGAATGCTGTTCCTGGATTCTGTTACGACCCGTGACTATCCGACGCTGATGGCTTTGACGATGTTATTGTCGTTCCTGACATTGGCAGGTAATTTAATCGCAGACTTACTGTACGGAGTCGTGGATCCACGAATCCGTCTGGAATAGGGAGGAAGCAGAATTGGCATCATCTAATACGTTAACCCAGCAACAGAAGCCGGAACGCAGTTTGTCACCATGGCAGATTGCGCGTAAAAAATTCCTTCATAATAAATTGGCAATGATCAGTACAGTTTTTATATTCATCGTAACAGCGTTATCTTTCGCAGCACCATTTCTCGCGCCTTTTTTATCACCGATCCCGGATGTATCCCGGGTAAATATCGGCTCCATGAACATCCCCCCAAATGGGGAACATATTCTTGGAACCGATAAAAGTGGGCGCGATGTATTAACCCGTCTGTTCTACGGCGGGCGAATCTCATTGCTTGTCGGATTCAGTGCAACTTTGATGGTCATCACTCTCGGTACCCTGGTAGGATCAATTGCAGGATTCTTCGGTGGACTTGTAGACAATATCCTGATGCGGTTTACAGATTTTGTCCTCAACTTTCCTTTTCTTGTTTTTGTAATCGTGTTGAATACAATTCTGCGTGACACGATTGACGGGGTTTCAGTACTGATTCTTGTAATTGGCGTTCTGAGCTGGGGCGGAGTTGCACGACTCGTGCGAAGCAAAGTGCTGGCTGAAAAAGAGAACGAATATGTTCTTGCCGCCTTATCAATCGGTTGCTCACCTTTTAAAGTTATTCGCAAGCATCTGCTTCCGAACGTCATGTCGACTATCATCGTTCAGGCAACATTGATCTTTGCCAGTATGATTGTGGTGGAATCCGCGCTCAGCTATTTGGGCTTTGGAGTTCCCCAGTCGGTACCAAGCTGGGGGAATATGCTGTCTTCGGCCAATGAACCGGATGTGCTGCAGGGCAAACCATGGATATGGATGCCGCCGGCACTCATTCTGACATTAACTATCCTGTCCATAAACTTTATCGGGGAAGGTTTGAAAGACGCATTGAACCCTAAATCGCTTAGATAGAAAAAAGTTCCGCACAAATTTTGTGCGGAACTTTTTTATGTTTGCTGAGAAAGAAACATGTAAAACGCTAGCTTCGGGACATGAAAGGGCGTTGCGCCGCTGCGCTGCTTCGTCGCTTCGTCGCAAAGACTTGCCCTCGCAGGCTTCGGTCAACTCTTCATTGTCGCTTTTCGATGTCCAGACTCCAGCGGCCCAGCTCTTCGGGTCATAAGCCGGCTCAGCTGCGTGGCCAAAACCGCCACTTCGCTGATCCGTCTTATGCCTGTCAGAGCTTAACGGACGCGGTCGCTTTTCTAGCTTTTCTGCCAAGGCCCATGCCGTTTTCCATTTTTTTGAGTGTTTTGTTTGCAATGCGGGCAGCTTTTTCCGCGCCTTCATCCAGTATTCGGTCCAGCTCATCCGAATCGACCAGTTTGGCGTACCGTTCCTGGATAGGAGCGAGATGGTCTGTCACAGCTTTTGCCACAGAGGCTTTAAAGTCACCATAACCGGCGCCGTCGTACTTGGCAGTAAGTTCCTCGATTGAAGCACCAGTCAGCGCAGCTTCGATTGTCAGCAGGTTGGAAACGCCGGGCTTATTGATTGGATCATAAAGGACGATGCCTTCTGAATCCGTCACGGCACTTTTGATTTTCTTCTCGATGGTCTTTAAATCGTCAAGAAGGGTGATGATGGCCTTTTTATTGGCATCCGACTTGCTCATCTTCTTGGTGGGATCCTGCAGTGACATAATGCGTGCGCCATGTTTCGGAATCCGTATTTCCGGAATAGTGAGAACATCGTTATATTTTTTGTTGAAGCGTTCTGCAAGGTCCCGTGTCAACTCGATGTGCTGCTTCTGGTCATCGCCCACAGGGACAATATTCGTCTGATACAGCAGGATATCCGCCGCCATCAAAGGAGGGTAAGTCAGAAGCCCGGCAGAGACCGACACGTTTTTCAAAGATTTGTCTTTGTATTGGGTCATCCGCTCAAGTTCGCCGATAGTCGCGATGCATTGCAGCATCCAGCCGGCCTGGGCGTGCGCAGGAACTTCCGATTGGATAAAGAGCGTTACTTTTTCGGGGTTGATTCCGACAGCCAGATAGAGGGCTGCCAATGCTTTAATATTTTTACGCAGCTCGAGCCTGTCCTGTGGCATCGTGATGGCGTGCTGGTCTACGATACAAAAAATGCAATCGTACTCTTCCTGGAGCTCTGTGAATTGTTTGAAGGCTCCGATATAATTGCCCAGTGTTACGGTTCCTGTCGGCTGAACGCCTGAAAAAATTCGGTTCATCTGCAAATTCCTCCTTAAAATAAGAAAAGAATAAGTGCCCATGTAAATTCGAATGGACTAACTTTAGCTTTCCTTTTCGTTCAATTAAAAAAAACACAGCAAGCATCCCTGCAAAGGGACGAAGCTGTGTTTCCGTGGTACCACCCTAGTTGCCGTTTCCGGCCACTCTTCTTCATAACGTGAAGATCACGGAGCGGCCTACTGTTGAAGTTCACCCGCTCAGCTCGAAAGTCCATTCAATGCATGCCTCCATCTGTTCTCACCGGCCACAGACTCTCTATTATAGAAGGAAATGCATTTACTCCTCTTTCTCGACGCCATATATATTGTTTTTATTATAGTACAACAAAGAAAGACTTTGCAATATTATAATTCGTATATCAGCAAGGAAATGACCATTAAAAGAATGGTTATTATGCCAATGATCAGCAGGGGAGCACCAGAAAATGGAATGACCTCGGATGGCAACCGCATCTCGTCATCTTCCAACGTGCTTTTCCGGCGATAAAATTTCCGCATGCTCATCGAAAATATATCGAAAGCGCCGGTCTGAACTACAAAGATCCAGGCGCCGAAGAAAACAAGAATGCCTCCGTAAACAAATGATGTATCAATGTAGGCCAAAAGTGATAAGTCTTCTGGACGAATAAAGATGGTCAGAAAAATAAGGACCTGAACGAGTAAAATCCACACGATTATTTTTTTCAATATTGCACGCTCCTCTAGATGATTGTAAAAGGAAACGGGAAAAAAATCAAAAAAAAATAAAAATATTATCTTGAAATTACTCTATTGAAAACGCTTACAAATCCCACAATCGCGCGATATATCCTGTAATAATTGTCACACTGTTATTATAATCCACTTTAAAATATGAAAAAAACTCTGTACAAGGTAAAAAGAATATGTATAATTAACATTGTACCAATTTTTCAGAAAATTTAAGGGGGTCACCTAAGTGAAGAACAGCAAGCTATTTTGGCTACTTGGCCTAGTTCTTGTTCTTAGCATCTTCCTAGCTGCATGTGGCGGCGGAGACGATACTACGGACGGAACTGAAGAAGAAACACCAGAAGAAACACCAGAAGAAACTCCTGAAGACGGAGAATCTGAAGAAGCTGCATCAGGCGAGCCTGACGCAGACCAAGTTTTAAACCTAGTTGAAGGTGCAGAGATTCCAGGAATGGATTCAGCTACTGCTGAAGATGCTGTCGCATTCAATCTTTTGAATAACGTTAATGAAGGTTTATTCCGTTTAAACCAGGACAACGTTGCTGAACCTGCACTAGCTGAAAGCGAGCCTGAAGTTTCTGAAGACGGCTTGACTTATACATTCACGTTACGTGATGCTAACTGGTCGGATGGTACACCGATTACAGCACAGGATTTCGAATTTGCATGGAAACGCGCGCTGGACCCTGAAGTAGGATCTCCTTATGGTCCATACATGATGGCTGGCACGATCAAAGGCGCTACTGAAGTATCAGAAGGCGCTGACCCATCAGAACTTGGTGTTGTTGCAGAAGACGACAAAACTCTAGTGGTTACACTTGAGCGTCCAACTCCTTACTTCATGTCTTTGATGGCTTTCGGAACTTTCTATCCACAGAACGAAGAATTCGTTACTGAAGCTGGCGGCGATTACGCTTCCAACTCTGATAACTTGCTTTACAACGGTCCATTCATGCTTACAAACTGGGATGGCACTGGCTTGACTTGGACAATGGAGAAAAACCCTGAGTACTGGGATGCTGACACAGTTCAACTTGATACTATCAACGTTGACGTTGTTAAAGAAACATCTACAGCTCTAAACCTTTACCAATCTGGCGAGAAAGACCGCGCTGGACTTTCTGGTGAGTTCGCAATGCAATATGCTGACGATCCTGAAGTTGTAAGAGAACTTGAACCAGTATTGTTCTACTTGAAATTCAACCAAGAACGCAACGGTGAAGAAACACCACTTGCAAACGAAAACATCCGTAAAGCGATTTCTATGGCTTTCAACAAACAAGACCTTGTTGAAGTAGTATTGGCTAACGGTTCACTACCTGCAAACTACCTTGTACCAACTGAGTTCACTTTCAATGAAGACACAGAAGATTTCCGTGATATCAACGGCGACTTGACTGGCTTCGATGCTGAACAAGCACAAGAATTCTGGGCTACTGGTCTGGAAGAAATTGGCGAAACTGAAGTAACACTTGAACTACTTGGCGGCGACAGCGAATTGGCTGGTAAAATGGACGCTTACTTGAAAGAGCAAATGGAAACTAACCTTGAAGGTTTGACTGTAAACCTGAAAGCTGTACCATTTGGTGTTCGTCTTGAACTTGACGAAGCACAGGACTATGACATGCAAAACTCTGGTTGGGGCCCTGATTACCAGGATCCAATGACTTTCATTGATTTGTTCGTAACAGGAGCTTCACACAACTTGATGTCTTATTCTAACGAAGAATTCGACAGCTTGGTTGAACAGGCTAAAGGCGAATTGGCTCAAGATCCTGCAGCTCGCTGGGAAGCTATGGCTGAAGCTGAAAGAATCCTGATTGAAGACGATGCAGCTATCGCACCGATTTATCAGCGTGCTACAATGACTCTTCAAAAACCATATGTATATGATATTGTCGCTCACCCATTCGGTGGAGATTTCAGTTACAAATGGGCTTACATTTCAGGCAAAGAATAATTTAATCTGAAGCCACGGTTTTAAAACCAAATAGATGGAGAGTATATCGCTACTTTAGCTTGATATACTCTCTTTTCTAATGTAGGAAAGTTCACCGAAAATTAACTCTTTTCTGCTAAAATTGAAAAAAATAAGTTTTTGTTTTCATAATGAAACGGAACTTATATAATAGAGGTATTCTATTTTGGAGGTGCAACATGGCAAGATATATTGGCAAACGTATAATTTACATGGTGATTACATTGGCGTTGATTGCCACATTCACTTTTTTCTTGATGAAGATACTACCAGGTTCCCCTATCGCTTCCGCAGATAAATTATCTCCAGAACAAAGGGCAGTCGTAGAAGCAAGGTACGGTCTGGACCGTCCCCTTCCAGTTCAATATTTCGAATATATGTTCGGCCTAGTACAAGGTGACCTAGGAATTTCGATTAACCAGTTTAAAGGTGCGGAAGTGACAGATGTTATCCTTAGCCGGATGGGTCCGTCAGCACAAATCGGTTTCCAGGGCATGCTTTTAGGTACTGCAATAGGTATTCTGCTGGGAATGATTGCGGCTTTAAGGCAAAACACATGGGTTGATTATTCCAGCACAATTGTTGCGATTATCGGGATTTCAATACCGTCCTTCGTATTTGCATCCATGCTCCAATATTCACTCGGGTTGAAACTTGGGTGGTTCCCGGTTGCACTGTGGAAAGACGGCTTCATGTCCAGTGTCCTTCCCTCCATCGCATTGGCAATGTTCCCGTTGGCTACTGCAGCCCGCTTTATCAGAACAGAAATGATCGAAGTTTTAGGCTCCGATTATATTACACTTGCCAAAGCAAAAGGTGCGAGCGGCTCTGAAATCGCTTTCAAACACGCTTTCAGAAATGCATTGATTCCATTGATCACGGTTCTTGGGCCAATGGCTGTCGCAATTTTGACTGGATCATTGGTGGTTGAGCAAATTTTCGCGATTCCAGGAATTGGTGAACAATTTGTTAAGTCGATCATGGTAAGTGATTTCTCTATTATCATGGGTACTACAATCTTCTTCTCAGTATTTTTGATCCTAGTAATTCTAATTGTGGATATAATGTACGGGATAATTGATCCTCGTATCCGTCTTTCAGGAGGTAAGAGTTAATGACTCAAAACTATGAAAATCTGCCTCAAGGATCTTTTGACAGAATACCAAGAGATACCGAACAGGCAGAACGTATTTCAAAGCCGAGTGTCAGCTTTTGGCAGGACGCTTGGCGCAGACTCAAAAAGAACAAAGGCGCAATTTTCAGTCTGATCCTTTTCGGACTGATTGTTATTATGGCATTGCTCGGACCGGTTATCAGCCCGTATGAACCCAACGACCAGACGATTACACACGCCAATCTTCCACCGAAAATCCCTGTAATTGAGAACTTGGGAATTTTCAACGGAGTTGGTACATTGGGTGGTAAAGAGATCGATTTGTATGAAATGAAAAATGTCGAACAAAATTACTGGTTCGGCACCGACGGCCTGGGCCGCGATATGTTCTCGCGTGTCTGGAAAGGTACACAAGTATCACTGTTCATCGCTTTTGCAGCAGCTGCAATTGATATGCTGATCGGTGTAATCTACGGAGGTATTTCAGGATACTTCGGCGGACGCGTTGATGATGTCATGCAGCGTATTGTGGAAATTTTGACAGGTATACCAAACCTGGTAGTTGTTATTCTTTTCATCATGATCATGGATCCGGGGATTCTGGCCATAATCATCGCACTGACCATAACCGGTTGGACCGGTATGTCACGGGTTGTCCGTGGACAGGTACTTAAATATAAATCTCAGGAATTCGTTTTGGCTGCCCGTACACTTGGAGCATCCGACGGCCGAATCATCTGGAAGCATTTAATGCCAAACGTATTGGGTGTAATCATCATCAATACGATGTTCACTATTCCCGGTGCTATATTCTTTGAAGCTTTCCTAAGCTTTATCGGACTGGGGCTGCAGGCACCAGATGCTTCTCTTGGTACACTCATTAATGATGGTTATAAATTGATTCAGTATCAGCCGCATATCTTGGCGATTCCGGCATTTGTATTGAGTTTGATCATGATTGCGTTCAACTTGATCGGTGATGGACTGCGCGATGCCCTCGATCCTAAGATGAAAGATTAAGGAGGAAAGCCGAAGATGGAGAAAATTCTACAAGTAAAAGACCTCGAACTTTCCTTTAATACTTTTGGCGGGGAAGTAAAAGCTATACGAGGTGTCAATTTTGATTTATATAAAGGTGAGACACTGGCAATTGTTGGAGAATCGGGTTCAGGTAAATCCGTTACGACAAAATCCATCATGCGCTTATTGCCCGAAAGCTCCGCAGAATTCAAAAGCGGGGAAATTCTGTTTGATGGAAGAGACCTGACAAAGCTGTCTGATAAAGAAATGCAGAAAATCCGCGGAAAAGACATTTCGATGATTTTCCAGGATCCAATGACATCGTTGAATCCAACGATGCCAATCGGCCGTCAAATCACAGAACCTTTGCTCAAACACCAAAAAATCAGCAAGTCTGAAGCCCGTAAAGTGGCCATCGATTTATTGCGTCTGGTGGGTATGCCGAAACCGGAATTGCGGATGAAACAATATCCTCACCAATTCTCGGGAGGCCAGCGCCAGCGCATTGTTATCGCGATTTCCCTTGCGTGCAACCCGCAGATCCTGATTGCAGATGAGCCAACAACGGCTTTGGATGTTACAATCCAGGCACAGATTTTGGAATTGATGAAAGACCTTCAGAAAAAAATCGATACTTCGATCATTTTCATCACGCATGACCTCGGGGTTGTTGCCAATGTCGCTGACCGCGTTGCGGTTATGTACGGCGGCAAGATTGTTGAAATTGGCACTGTCGATGAAATTTTCTACAACCCGCAGCACCCGTATACGTGGGGCTTGTTAAGTTCAATGCCTTCATTGGATTCGGAAGATGCGAAATTATATGCTATTCCAGGAACACCGCCGGACCTTCTTGAACCTCCTAAAGGGGATGCATTCGCTCTTCGCAGTGAATACGCAATGAAGATTGATATGGAAATGGATCCGCCGTTCTTTGAAATCAGTGACACGCATAAAGCAGCTACTTGGTTGCTTCATCCGGACGCGCCGCAGGTTGAGCCGCCGGTAAGTGTTATTGAGAGAATGAAAAAGTTCCCGGGAAGCCGTTATTATGAAGGGAGCGCAAATTGATGGCTGAGAAATTACTTGAAATCAAAAATTTAAAGCAGCATTTCAATGTCGGCAAAGCGAATGAAGTAAAAGCTGTCGACGGTATCTCTTTTGACATTTACAAAGGAGAAACATTGGGCCTTGTAGGAGAGTCGGGATGTGGTAAATCCACTACCGGCCGTTCTATCATCCGTTTATATGACGCCACTGACGGTGAAGTGTTATATGAAGGTGAAAGTGTTCATGGCAAAAAATCGAAACCCGAACTGAAAAAATTCAACCGCAAAATGCAGATGATTTTTCAGGATCCCTATGCTTCATTGAACCAACGAATGAAAGTCATGGACATCATTGCGGAAGGAATTGATATTCACGGGCTTGCGAAAAATGCCAAAGAACGTGAGAAAATGGTATTCGACCTGCTGGAAACAGTCGGCTTGAACAAAGAACACGCCAACCGCTACCCGCATGAATTTTCAGGCGGTCAGCGCCAGCGTTTGGGGATTGCCCGTGCACTTGCTGTAGACCCGGATTTCATCATTGCCGATGAACCGATTTCCGCATTGGATGTTTCCATCCAGGCACAGGTAGTCAACTTGCTTAAAGAACTGCAGGAAGAAAAAGGACTGACTTATTTATTCATCGCTCATGACCTTTCGATGGTTAAATATATTTCAGATCGTATCGCGGTTATGTATTTCGGGAAAATGGTGGAACTTGCGCCTTCTGAAGCTCTTTACAATAACCCGATGCATCCATATACACAATCACTGCTTTCGGCAATTCCGCTTCCGGATCCGAATTACGAGCGCAACCGCGTGCGTAAATCATATGATCCAACTTCGCATAACTATGCGGAAGGGGAAGATGTCCGCATGAGAGAAGTTACACCGGGACATTTCGTGGATTGTTCAGAACGTGAATATGAAGCGTTGAAAGCCGGCTCTTTAAAGGTTTAAAAATAATAGCAATGCCACTTTGTGGTATTGCTATTTTTTTGTTTCAATTTGTCAAAATGATGATAAAATGGAATAAGAAACATAACTGAGAGGATGTATGGATGAAGATGAAGAAACTTAAATTAGCAGCGGCAACTGCTTTATTTTTCAGTGGAATGGCAGCAATTCCGGCGATGGCGGCAGAAGACAAAGTAGAGGATTTTACTACACGTACATATAATGCGGTTGAAATAGATTCAGAGGTTCTGGCGAGCTCTACCTTATTCAGATATGACTCAGGCTTAACATTCGAATACCCCGATGCTGTTCGCGGCATTTTCGTCACGGGACATTCAGCTGGCGGAGCCCGTTTCGATAGCCTGATCGACCTGCTCGGTACGACAGATTTGAATGCTATGGTAATTGACGTGAAAGAAGATTTCGGTTACCTGACATATGTCCCGGAAGAAGGTTCAACGTTGGCTGAATACGAAATCGGTCAACCCTATATTAAAGATCCACGAGCAATGCTTGAAAGGCTGGAACAGGAAGAAATCTATCCGATTGCGCGCGTAGTGGTCTTCAAAGACTCTGCACTGGCAGAACGGAAGCCGGAATGGTCATTCATGGAAGGCAATGCAGTATGGAAGAATCGTCGCGGTGAATCCTTCGTTAACCCGTACATGAAAGAAGTATGGGACTATAACGTGGAAATTGCGATTGAAGCTGCAAAGCTTGGCTTTAAAGAGATACAATTCGACTATGTCCGCTTCCCGGAAGGGTTTGAAAATCGGGCAGATACTTTGGAGTATTCCAAAGGTGAGTATGGGGGCGATGAATACGATGGCGTGCAGAGCCGGGTTGCCGCAGTCACAGATTTTGTTGCGTACGCACGCGAGCAGCTGAAGCCGTATGACGTTGAAGTTTCGGTCGATATATTTGGATATTCTGCTACGTTACCGGAAGCACCGGGGATCGGGCAAAACTTCTCGAAAATTTCGGAAAACGTTGATGTCATTTCATCCATGATTTATCCAAGCCACTGGACATCGTATTTCGGCATCGCAAAACCGGATTTGGAGCCTTATAATTTGGTAGCCGAATATGCAAAAGTGGAGAATGCGAAGTTGGGCGAACTTGAGGATCCACCTGTATCAAGACCGTGGCTGCAGGACTTTACAGCGTCGTATCTTGGAGCAGGCAACTACCTGAGATATGGCAAAGCGGAAGTGGAAGCGCAGATAAAGGCTTTGAACGATAACGGGATTGACGAGTATCTGTTATGGAATGCAGGCAATACCTATTCCCCGGGCGTGGATTATACACCTTTAGATTAATATGCGAGAAAGAGCCTGATGAAGATCAGGCTCTTTTTTATGAAACCTTTTCTATTCTGAATCGTACTATATAGTGTAAGAAGTATTTTCAAAAAGAAAATTCTAATTGAGAATAAAAAAAGTTTCACATTGGGTTTAAATGCTAAAAAAAACGGGTAAATTTATTATATATAACTTAAAGAAGCGCTTAAATATAGCGATTGTGTGACAAAAAATATGCATTTTCTATATTTATATGCGATTTCTATATTCATTTCAATGCAGTTATTGTATAATGAATGTACAGCTTCTAAATTGTATTCATTCTAATTTAGTTTAGATAGAAATGGAATTCCCGAATCCGAAAGGAAGTGTTCAATTATGATGGTAACGCTATTTACTTCCCCAAGCTGTACATCTTGCCGTAAAGCAAAAGCGTGGTTGGAAGAGCATGATATTCCATATACAGAACGCAATATTTTTTCAGAACCTCTTACTATTAGTGAAATCAAGGAAATCCTGCGCATGACAGAGGATGGAACGGATGAAATCATTTCTACCCGGTCTAAAATTTTCCAGAAGTTGAATGTTGATGTCGAAAGCCTTCCGCTTCAGCGACTGTATGAGTTGATCCAGGAACATCCCGGGCTGTTGCGCCGGCCGATCATCATGGATGAAAAAAGACTTCAAGTCGGTTATAACGAAGATGAGATCCGCCGGTTCCTACCTCGTAAAGTGAGAGCGTATCAGTTGCTTGAAGCTCAACGAATGGTGAACTGAAAATAAGCTAAAAGCTGTCCGGCCTTTATGTCAATTCATAAATGGATCTTTGGGCAGCTTTTCTGTATTTATTGCAGCTTATGTCTTGCATTTTGACTGGAGTTGCAATAAACTCTATACTAATTATCTTGCAGCTGCGTACAGGCATTAACTTTCTCATAATGTTCCAAACGCGATATAATGAAAGAAGCAACACCGCACGGCTTGTGAGGAAGATCCTCTTGGTCCAATTCGAAAGGAGAGGTGTAAAATGGAAATCGAACGCATTAATGATAACACAGTCAAATTTTACATTTCCTATCTCGACGTCGAAGAACGTGGGTTTAGCCGTGACGAAATATGGTTCAACAGAGATAAGAGCGAAGAGTTATTCTGGGAAATGATGGATGAAGTCAATGAAGAAGCGGACTTCGTGATGGAAGGTCCCTTATGGATTCAGGTCCAGGCTATGGACAAAGGGCTTGAAGTTACAGTCACCCGCGCACAACTGACAAAAGACGGACAAAAACTTGATATGCCCGATGATATAGAAGAACGCAGAAGAATGTTTTCAAATGAGGATGCAGCTTCTGCTGACACTGAATTTGATGAGTTCGAACCTGTATTTAACGAACCGGATAAAAAAAATCTGGAATATAGTTTTGTCTTCTCTGAAATCGAAGAATTGCTTCCGTTGTCACGCCGGTTGCAATATGTACCGCTTGAAACGGCTCTATACCATTTCGAAGGAAAGTATTTCCTTCATGTCAGTTTTGACGAAATCCTGCATTCAGATGACGATATCAAAGACCATGTGAGTGTATTCACAGAATATCTTCAAATTTCTCCTGTTACGATCCATCGTCTGGAAGAATACGGCAACGAAATTTTCAAAGAAGATGCATTATCAAATGTACTTCATTATTTTGGATAATGCTTAGTTAGATAAGTTTGGTGGTAGAAGCCTGAGTAGAAGGAAGCGATGCTTCCATCTGCACAGGCTTTTTTTTTGACTTTTGAGCGCGTTGTTCAAAAGTCTGATAATTCTGTATTGTTTAAGGGAGGGAGTATTATATAATAGAAGGAAAGGAGTGTGGTAGACATATTAACCGCAAAGAATGAAGACGGACTATTAATCTATTTGACGGGGAGCTACAGCCGCCAGGAGATACTCGCGATGCGAGGGAGCCATAAATTCACTTGTCCTGACTGTGGCCAATCCCTGCTTTTGAAAGTCGGCGATATCAAAGTTCCCCATTTCGCCCATAAATCCCATTCTGACTGTGCTTCCTCCGGGGAGGCGGAATCTTCTTTGCATTTGCAGGGGAAGATTCTGCTGCATGAATTCTTCACAAGTAAAAACTTCCCTGTGGAACTCGAAAAGTATTTGCCGGAAATACGGCAGCGTGCCGACTTGCTCGTGGGCGGGCAAACAGCCATTGAGTTCCAATGCAGCCCCATTTCAGCAAAAGATGTAGTGAGAAGGTCGGCTGCATACGCTGGAATGGGAGTGAAACCTACATGGATTTTCGGTAGCAGGGAAGAACCGGTTAACAGTATACAAGTCATTCGTCTGATGGAATTTCAGAAGGAAATGCTGATTCACCAGAAATGGACAAAATATTTGCTGCTGCTTAATCCGGAAGCCCGCCAATTCAGTTATTATTCGAATTTATTTCATATCAGCGGCAATCGCTGGGTCGGAAAGGTCAGGGGATTGGCAGCAGCGAAACAGACGTTTCCATTTGCAGCTCCGAAGAATCTTAATCGCAGAGAGTTTGAAGCGGTTTGTATAATATTTGCACAAGCAAGGTCCAGATTTATTCGTTCCCAAATGTTTGCAAAAAAAAGATACCAAAACCCTTTCTGGCTACTGTGCTATAAACTCGGTCTGGATGTGAAGAATCTTCCTGCTTCTATCGGTGTGCCGCTGCTCGGTTCCGAATGTATAGCTGAGCATGCTGTCGTCTGGCAACTGGAAGTGATTCAGGGAGTCAAAGAAGGGATGCGCATGTCAGACTTGCTGTCTTCAGGCAGGATAAAGATGAAAAAAAGGAGTAATGCAGAGGAGGCTGCAGCAGTATTGGAAGACTATGCGTGCTTCATCAATGCAATTGAAACCCCAAATGCTTCCACTGACAAGCAAACGGAGTTATTGTATGATATCTATTGCAAAAGCGTACGAAAATTGAGAAAATAAGAAGAAGTTCGACTCCCGAAAGAGTGGGACAAAGGAGGAAATGAATTTGGCGAATAAATTATTGAAACGCGATGAGGTTCCTGTTGAATTGACCTGGAAACTCGAAGATATATTTCCGACGGATGATGCGTGGGAAAGTGAATTCAAGGAAGTAGCGACTTTGTCCGAAAAAGCCGGATCGTATGAAGGGAAATTGAAAGAAGGAGCAAACGCCCTTTTGGAAGTTTTGATTTATAAAGACGAATTGTCGGAGCGCTTGAGAAGGTTGTATACATATGCCCATATGCGCTACGATCAGGACACAACCAATTCGAAGTACCAGGCAATGGACAGTCGGATCAAGGCTCTGCATGCCAAAATTTCTGCTGGTTTATCATTTTTGGTTCCAGAAATATTGGAGCTGGATGAAGAAGTTCTGAATGGTTATGTCGAAAGCCATGAAGGATTGAAAATTTACAAGCATGCCCTGGACGAATTGAATACCATGCGGCCGCATGTCCTGCCGGCTGAGCAGGAGTCACTGCTTGCCCAGTTATCGGAAGTTGTAAGCGCATCTTCCGAAACTTTTGGCATGTTGAATAATGCGGATCTGGAATTTCCTGAGATCAAAGATGAAGATGGAGAAACCGTTCAAATCACGCACGGCAATTACATCCGCTTTCTGGAAAGCAAAGACCGCCAGGTGCGGGAGGATGCTTTCAAAGCCGTTTATGCGACTTACGGGAAATTTCTCAATACCTTTGCTTCGACATTAGCCGGTACCGTAAAACAGGACAACGTCAATGCGCGCGTGCGCAAATATGATTCAGCAAGGCATGCTGCCCTGTCGGATGATCATATTCCGGAAAACGTTTATGACAATCTTGTTGAAACAGTTAACAACAACCTGCATTTACTGCATCGTTATGCGGCACTCCGCAAAGAAGTGCTGGGAATCGATAAAGTTCATATGTGGGATATGCACACGCCGCTTGTCAAAGAAGTGAAGATGGAAATTCCGTATGACAAAGCGACAGGGATCATGCTGAAAGGATTGTCCGCGCTTGGTGAGGAATACACCGGGATCGTGGAACAGGGCATTCAGAGCCGTTGGGTGGACGTTCAGGAGAACAAAGGTAAACGGAGCGGCGCATATTCTTCAGGCGCCTATGGTACAAATCCATATATCCTGATGAACTGGCAGGATAATGTCGATAACCTTTTCACACTGGCACATGAATTCGGTCACAGCGTCCACAGCTATTACACACGAGCTTCCCAGCCTTATGTATACGGGGATTATTCGATTTTCGTCGCTGAAGTGGCTTCTACTACAAACGAAGCCTTGCTGAACGAGTATATGGTGAATTCTACGGAAGATGACCAGGAACGCATCTACCTGTTGAATCACTGGCTTGACGGTTTCCGTGGTACGGTATTCCGCCAGACAATGTTTGCGGAGTTTGAACATGCAATCCATAAAATGGACCAGGAAGGCGAAGCATTGACGGCTGAACGCCTGACCGAAGTCTATTACCAGCTGAACAAAAAATACTTTGGTGAAGATGTCGCGGTGGATGAGGAGATTGGAATGGAATGGGCGAGGATCCCCCATTTCTACTATAATTACTATGTGTTCCAATACGCAACCGGCTTCAGTGCTGCGACAGCATTGAGCAAAGGTATTCTGGAGGAAGGGCAGCCGGCAGTCGATCGTTTCGTCAATGAATTCCTGAAAGCGGGCAGTTCAGACTATCCGATTGAAGTCCTGAAAAAAGCGGGCGTCGATATGACTTCCCCTGCTCCAGTTGAAGAAGCCTGCAAAGTATTCGAACAGAAATTGGCCGAACTGGAAAAATTATTGCTCAAAAAATAATTCATACACGGAAAGACTCTTAAATTAAGAGTCTTTCTTTTTATTTCGTTATTCTAATATATCTTTAGTTCATGATTACATGCTTGCTAATATGACGAATTTGTGAATTCGCTTGTGAAATATTGCATAAAAAATTATTCCGTGATAAAGTTAGGTTGTGAAATAAATCACATACAAACATACACCCCTTTGTTTGAGCGTGAACATTTCTCCCATCCCCTTTGTGTAATGAAAAAACGCCTGCCGAATGTGGCAGGCGTTTTTTCTTTTGTATAAAATAAGCACGGCGCCGGTTGGCGCCGTGCTTATTTTACTTTCCACAAGGTTTCCTCGGGAAGGCAGATGCGTTCAACTTTCTGCTGCAGCATCTGTTTTTTCATTTCGCGTTCTGCAGTTTCCTGCGAGATATTGTAAATGGATGCAATTTCCTTTGTCGCAATGGTAGTGAATTTCGTGAACAGTTCTTCGAGCGGTGGAGGGGCTTGTCTATTTAAAGTATCAATGCCCAGCATTTCCTGAAGAATGGTCAGATAGGTATCATATGAATGCAGTCCGGAAATTTTAACGCCCTCGTCTTCGATGCACTCATTGAAGAAGACGATACTGGGCACTTCCGTTATTTCCATTTCCCTCGTAATTTGCAAATCGCATTGGAATGCTTTTGCCGTATGGACGGAATGGAAATCCTTTTTGAATTCTTCCTGGTCCAGGTTGGCTTCTTCCGCGATTTCCAATAAAATTTTATAAGAAGAAACATCTTTTGTCTGCAGGAAAAGCTGCTCCTGCAGTTTGTGCAGAAATTGACTTCCTGCACGCTTGCCCTGCAATTCCGCTGCTTTGACCGCAACTGAAGCCAAAACCGGGTGGGCCAGGTTGTCGGTGGCAATTGTGGATGTTTTTTTCTGGCTGTTTAAGTTGAATAACTTCGTGCTGAGCACGACACGCATGGAAAAATAATGGCCATATTCGATCTGAAGCTTTCTCATGACGGATTGGAGTTCCCAGCATTCCGTATTGAGGGGATCCAGGAAAACATACAATTCCATGGGCTTCACCGGGTTCGGGGTATCATAAATTTGTTTTGCCAGGTCCAAGGTGCTCAAAGCATTTCCTCCTCACTGTCCGGTGCATTGACCATGTGATGAGCAGTCATTACAAGCCGCTGATAGAAGGTTTCACGGAATTTTCCACTCAAACCGATTTCATCCATTGCTTCGCTCATGCATTCCAGCCAGGCCTGCGCCCGCTCGGGTGTAATCGGAAAGGGGTTATGTCTTGCTTTAAGTCTGGGATGTCCGTGTTCTTCTGAATATATATTGGGCCCGCCGAGGTATTGGGTCATAAACTGCTTCTGTTTTCTGGCGGTCTCTGATAAGTCGTCAGGAAAAATAGGCTTAAGCTTTGGATGCATAGCGACGCGGGCATAAAATGCGTCCACTAAGAGGGACAGGCGTTCCGCACCAATTTCTTCATACGGAATAATAGGTTTTCCAGGCATCAATATGTCTCCTTTGCTGTAGCTGTAAATTCATTCTAACAACGGTAAGGAAATATCTCAAATAAAGCGAACGTTGAAATGGGATATTATGGTTGTGTAAAGTTTTTATTAGATAATTTTTTTGGTTTCTTAACGGTTTTTTGCTGAATCCATGAATCGGGCAATTTTCTTATCGGTATTGCGCACAGGGATTTCGTGCTCGTTCAGGAACGCTTGAAACCGTTGTTTCCCTTCTTCAAAATCAGTTACTTCATATTCGATTTCGAAGTCTTCTTTGCCGAGATATTCTGAATGGTCAAGTACAAGAAGACCGGATTGATAAGGGAATTCGATCCGGTGTGTAGCCAGACTGCCCAAGGGCTCAAGCAGATCAGCTTTCATCCCTAACTCCTGCAGGGCTTCCTCCACTTCCGGAGCCGGGAAGCTGCGGTTTTTCAAGATTTCTTCCGCCTGGTGCGCCTCGAGTGCATCGGTGATTTCATAGTAGCCATTTTCAGCCGGTGTTTTCAATGTACATTCAAACATTTCCCCTTTTTGGCGGATCCGAAGTGCAGAGCGCTGATTCCGCAGCCGGAAATCTGCTGTATCAAAATAATGATTGATCTGTGTATGGGCGTCTTCGGGTCTGTAGCCGAAAACGGATAATAACTTCATATACTCTTCTTGTGTCAATAAATTTTTAAATTCAATTTCAAGCTCTTTCGTCATCCCAAGCACCTCGCTTCATTTTATTATGTGATAATTTCAGTCAAACTGCAACGAATGACAGCGCTGTGTTAAAATATGACTATAATAATGAAGTTGGAAGCAAACAGCGGCTGCCTGTGTGACGAATTTGTAGAGAATCATAATCCTGGCTCGGCTGAGTGCACCGGAGCGGTATGGTACAACTGATTCATTTTGCTGATTTTATATGAGCAAATGATAAAAGAGAGCATCGAGACGGAAGCGGAGGGACCGGTTATGGGACAATGGGATCGATTTTTGGCGCCTTATAAACAGGCTGTGGATGAACTGAAAATCAAATTCAAAGGGATGCGCAGACAGTACGAAACTGATAATATCAACTCACCGATTGAATTTGTTACGGGCAGGGTTAAACCGATTGCGAGCATCTACGACAAAACACTCGAAAAAGGAATACTGTTTGAGCCCTCCGAAGAACTTGCAACGGAATTACAGGATATAGCCGGGGTCCGGATGATGTGCCAGTTTGTAGGTGATATTGAAACAGTGGTAGCGCTGCTCCGGAAACGCAAAGATCTGCGCATTGTGGAAGAAAAGGATTATATTTCACGGGAAAAGCAGAGCGGCTATCGTTCCTATCATGTGATTGTTGAATATCCTGTGCAGACCATCAGCGGTGAACAGCTCATATTGGCTGAAATACAAATTCGTACTTTGGCGATGAACTTTTGGGCCTCCATCGAACATTCACTCAATTATAAATACAAAGGCGTCTTTCCGGAGGAGATAAAAATTCGGCTGCAACGGGCAGCGGAGGCGGCATTCCAGTTGGATGAAGAAATGTCGCAGATCCGTGATGAAATCCAGGAGGCACAGGCTTATTTCACCGAATTTAAGGATGGACCAGGCACTCATTTTCCGAGAAATGAAGATGGAGGGAGAAAAGAGAGATGAAATTTTTTATAATTTCCAGAAGCGATGATTTATCGAATGATTTAATGGACAAAGCGCGTGCATACCTGGAAGACTTCGGGATGGAATGGGATGAGGAGCAGCCGGATATCGTCCTGTCAATCGGGGGCGACGGTACGATGCTGCACGCATTCCACAAATACAGCGGCCAATTGGCGTCTGTGGCTTTTGTCGGGATACATACCGGGCATCTGGGTTTTTACGCTGACTGGAAGCCGATTGAAATCGAAAAGCTGGTCCTGTCGATTGCGAAAAAGCAATACGAAGTCATTGAGTATCCATTGCTCGAAACAAGCATCCATTACCGCAATAAAGAAGAACCGGCGGTGTATTTGGCCATGAATGAATCGACCGTAAAATCACCGGATGTCACACTCGTTATGGACGTATTTCTGAATGAAAGCCATTTCGAACGGTTTCGCGGCGACGGCCTCTGCATGTCCACACCGTCGGGAAGCACAGCCTATAACAAAGCTCTTGGCGGTGCAATCATCCATCCTTCACTCGAAGCGATGCAATTGACCGAAATGGCGTCGATCAATAATCGGGTTTTCCGGACAGTCGGATCACCACTGGTCCTTCCATCCCACCATCTCTGTGCACTGCGGCCGGTGAAAGCGCCGGATTTCATGGTGACAGTCGACCATCTTCAATTGCTTCATAAAGATGTGAGGTCGATTGAATACCGGGTTGCTGAAGAAAAGGTCCGATTCGCGCGTTTCCGCCCTTTCCCGTTTTGGAGAAGAGTTCACGATTCATTTATCGACAGCGAGGAATACAGATGAAACCGTTCCAACTGAACTATATTGCCGATGCCAACGGACTGTTGCGTGAAGCCTTGCAGGCATGGGGCATCTCCAAGAGAACACTTGCTTCGGTAAAGTACGGCGGCGGTCAAATACTGGTCAACGGCAATGAAGTGACGGTCAGGCATCCACTTGTAATCGGGGATGCAGTGACCGTTGTTTTTCCGTTGGAGGAATTGGGAAAAGGCCTGCAGGCGGAAGCCGGGGAGTTGGAGATTGTGTATGAAGACGAAGCATTGCTGATTGTCGATAAACCGCCAATGCAAAACACCATCCCTTCCCGCGAACATCCATCCGGCAGTCTCGCCAATTTTGTGGCAGCCCATTTTGAACAACAGCGGATACCGGCCACTCTGCATATCGTGACACGGCTGGACCGGGATACGAGTGGACTGGTCTGCATCGCCAAAAATCGGCACATCCACCACCTCCTTTCCGTTCAGCAGCAGGAAAAGAAAATGTCGAGGCGCTATGAAGCGTTTCTCCATGGCCAACTGCAACAGGGGGAATTTACAATTACAGCGCCAATCGGGAGGAAGAATTTCAGCATCATTGAAAGAGAAGTCCGCGATGATGGCCAGTTTGCGGAAACGGAAGTCAGTTTATTGAAGGTATATTCTGAGTTCTGCCATGCCATGTTAACGTTGAATACTGGGCGTACGCACCAGATTCGGGTCCATCTTGCACATATCGGACATCCTCTTGTCGGAGATGATTTATATGGTGGAACGCGAGAAATGATCGGCCGCCAGGCACTTCACTGCCGTCGCCTTGAACTGCTCCATCCGGTATCCGGAAAAGCGCTCGCCTTCGAATCCCGGATTCGAGCTGATATGGCAGCGCTGATCAGGTGAATCGGTGGAAACGCTCTGGCTGGTAGGGTTGTTTTGACGGGATGGAAACCAATTCTTTCTCAGGAAAGCGGAATGCGGTCAAAGCCCCTCCGAATACGCAGCCGGTATCAATATTCACAGTCCGGTTTATGAGGTAGGGCGTCTCGGTGGGCGTGTGTCCATAGACCACCCAGGGGGCGCCGTGATAGGATTTCGCCCAATCCCTTCGCACTGGCCGCCCATCTGCATGGAAGTTTCCTGTAATATCTCCGTAGAGCGTAAACACAGCAATCTTGCGAGAGATGGATGCGCCGATCATGTCCTGTTTCAACCCCGCATGCGCTACGATCAAATCATCGCGCAGTACCAGGTAATAGGGCAGTTCTTCGTAAAATCGGATGTACCGCCTGCGGAATTCCTGCTGTTCTTTTTTGGGCAGGGCCTGCCACTCTGCGACTGTAATTTCCAGTCCATGCAGAAGCTGCACGGAATTGCCTTTCATGAACCGATAAAGTTTATCGCAATGGTTGCCGGGGGAATAGAACAGGACGCCCCGGTCCTGGCGGGCAAACAATAGATTCAGGACCGCCAGTGAAGCGGGCCCTCTGTCCATGGCATCGCCGACAAATGCCGGCTGCCTGCCATCAGGATGGATGTGGATGCCGTTGTCAAAACGGTAACCGAGTTTTTCGAGTAATTCCATCAGCTCATCATAACAGCCGTGGATATCACCGATTATGTCATATTTCATCGAAAGCACCTCTTTGGTAATATTGTTACTATACATACTATAAGTGTAACGTATAGACTACTAAAGCGGAGTACCGCAAATTCGAAAGGGGGGAGCCATTATGCTGGAAGAAAAAACAACATTGCGCGATGAAGAATTGAACGAAGAAATACTGCTGCAACTGATGGAGCGGGGGGAAGTCGAAGAATTCAGGGAATACTTCCTGTCGCACCATCCTTATGACCAGGCCGGGTTTTACGAAAAAGCAGAAACCGAAACCCGCCAGCGACTCTATGAATATCTCTCTCCCAAAGAAATGGCGGATATTTTCGAAGCAATCGATCTTGACGATGATGAATACGAAGATTTCTTTAAAGAGATGAATGCCATGTACGCTGCGGATCTCCTGTCCTTTATGTACCGGGATGACGCGGTTGACGTATTGAACAACCTTACAAAAGACCAGGTAGCAAGCTATCTGACCATTATGCCGAAAGAGTCGGCCAGGGAAATCAAGGATCTTCTCCATTATGAAGAGTATACAGCGGGTTCGATCATGACGACAGAATTCGTGGCGATTCCGAAAAACTCCACGGTCCGTTCCGCTATGAATATCCTCAGGAATGCCGCCCCGGATGCAGAGACCATCTATTATGTCTTTGTCATCGATGAAGAAAAACGGCTTGCAGGCATTGTTACACTGCGCGATCTGATCATTGCCGAAGAAGATACGTTGATCGAAACGATCATGAACGACCGGGTGGTCAGCGTGTCAGTTGGGGAAGATCAGGAAGAAGTGGCACGCATGATCAAAGATTACGATTTCCTTGCCATACCGGTTGTCGATTTTCAGGATCACTTACTGGGCATCATCACAGTCGATGATATCATCGATGTCCTGGATGAAGAAGCTTCGGATGATTATTCCAAACTGGCTGCTGTGTCAGACATGGACAATTTCGATAAAGGCCCTTTCAGTGCAGCCAAAAAAAGATTGCCGTGGCTGATTTTGCTGACCTTCCTCGGTATGCTTACTGCGAATTTGATGGGAATGTTCGAATCCACATTGGATCAGGTTGCGTTGCTCGCAGTTTTCATCCCATTGATTGCCGGAATGGCAGGGAACAGCGGGACCCAGGCTTTGGCAGTTGCAGTTCGCGGTATCGCGACAGGGGACATCGAAGAGCAAAGCAAGATGAAACTTCTGTACCGGGAAGCTGGAACGGGGCTGATAACAGGTCTCGTGTGTGGCTTTGTGGTTGTCGGGCTGGTTTATTTCTGGAAAGGTGAATTGCTGATCGGGATTCTGGTCGGAACGGCCGTCGCGGGCTCCATTTTTGTTTCGACACTTGCGGGATCATTCATACCATTACTGATTCATCGTCTGAAAATTGACCCAGCGGTTGCATCAGGTCCCTTTATCACGACATTGAATGATATTATTTCCATTTTAATCTATTTGGGACTGGCAACTACATTCCTGAGCAGCCTCTAGAGGAGTGCAAATTGCACTTTTCTTTTTTATGATGTAATATTAGTACCAGGTAATAATCAGATTTTCAGGAGGAATGACAATGTCGATATCAATGAAAGGCAAGACATTCGTAGTTATGGGAGTGGCCAATAAACGCAGCATCGCCTGGGGGATTGCACGGGCGTTGGACCAGTCGGGGGCAAACCTGATTTTTACATACGCAGGGGAACGTTTTGAGAAATCAGTGCGCGACCTTGTGGCAACACTCGATGGAAACCATGAAACGATTCTGCCGTGTGACGTAACAAGTGATGAAGATGTGGAAAAATGTTTTGCAGCCATCAAGGAGCAAGTCGGCAAAATCGACGGCCTGGCCCATTGCATCGCATTTGCCAAGACGGAAGAACTTGCCGGGGATTTTTCGGAGACTTCACGTGAAGGCTATTTATTGGCACAAAATATCAGTTCCTACTCATTGACGGTCATTTCAAAACACGCCAAACCCTTGATGTCGGAAGGCGGAAGCATTGTCGCTTTGACGTATATCGGCGGGGAGCGGGTAATGCCGAATTACAATGTCATGGGTGTTGCAAAAGCCGCACTTGAAATGTCGGTCCGTTATCTTGCAGCGGATCTCGGCAAATATGGCATCCGTGTCAACTCAATCTCTTCAGGGCCAATCCGGACGCTGTCTTCCAAAGGAGTCAGCGACTTCAATTCGATTCTTCGTGAAATCGAAGAGAAAGCACCGCTTCACCGCAACACGACACCGGAAGAAGTCGGTGACACAGCGGTCTTCCTGTTCAGCGACATGTCCCGCGGAATCACCGGCGAAACGATTCATGTAGACAGCGGCTACCACGTACTTTAAAAGTAGTATAAGTGAACTTAAGAACTATAGTAACCGATATTCCGCAAAACAGCTTCGCTTGCCTGGGGGCTCGCGCTGAGCTAACTCGGACTCGTTTCACTTCGCCCGAGTGGATCTCAGCACTTCGCTTGGTCCCCTGGGCGTCTTCGCTGTTTTGCTCCATATCTCAAAATGTTTTATGTTAAAAGAATTTTTCTATTTATAAATTGAACCGGAATGAAGCGTCAGACGGTGAAGGGCAAAGATGTGCTCCTGCATCGCTTCGCTGCTTCGTCGCAAAGAATTGTCCTCGCAAGCTTCGGCCAATGTCTTTCCTGCGGGAACTAGAGCGAGTCCTGAGACCCGGAGGGAGTAACGCGACTGAGGGGGCTTAGGCCGCCCCGCGGAAAGCGTCCGTCTATAGCGTAATGATTATAGAAGGTAACTTAAACTCGATAATTAAAAAATCCAGCCCTCCGAGAGGGCTGGATTTTTTATGCGTGAAGATTCTTTTCCATTGTTCGGTGCGGGATGCCTGCATCGAGGAATTCAGGAGAAGTCACAGTGTAATTCAGTTTTTCATAAAATGGGATAGCGTATGATTGGGAGTTCAACTTCAGGCTCGCCATTCCTGCGGAACGTGCATATGACTCCATCGCTTCCATCATCAGAGCACCGACGTGCTGTCCGCGAAATTCGGGCAGAACTGAAACGCGCTCGACTTTGCCGATGCCGCTTTCGATTTCACGGATGCGTCCGGCAGCGATGGGCTGTTGCAGATGGTACCCCACGAAATGAGTGGCTGTGCTGTCGTATTCGTCCATTTCAATGTGAACAGGCACATGCTGCTCGTCTACAAAAACTTTTCTCCGAATGTCAAAGGCCTGTTCTTTTTCGAGTTCGCTTTCAGCTATTTTGACTTTCTGCAATTATTGTTCATCTCCAGTCAGACGGAATGTATCGTAAACTGTCCATGAACCATCTTCAAGCTTATAAAGAAGGTGGATCCGGTCAATCGTTTCTTCATGATCGATACCCGCCATTTTCAATTGGCCGAAAATATCCGAATGTTCGGAGTCAGACAACTTTTGGGCAATCGTGATATGCGGAACGAAGGAATAATCCGGCATGCCGCCAAAGAAATCGGAATGGAGATCTTCATGCAAGGAAAGAATTTCTTCTGTCGGTTCCACTTTGAAATAAAGGGTATTGGTGACAGGTGAAAATGAACTTACGCGTGTTGCGTGAAGTTTAAAAGGCTTTTGGCGTTTCGCGATTTTCGCCATTTCTTCCACGATATCTTTTATCTCTGCGCCGTTCGCTTCGAATTCATCCTTTAATGTTATATGAGGAGTAATCAGCTCATAATGAGGATCATAACGTTTGCGGTAGGAATTGGCGATGTCCTGTAATTTTTTTGACGGAAATGCTGCAACACCATATTTCATAAATATGCCTCCTCGTAAAATATAAATCTTTTCTTATTACAGTATAACAAAAGAAAGCTTCAAATTGCGAATACGATTTAAACGCCAAAGTTTTGGATTAATGCCCGTTTCAAATCAGGCTGCCAATACGTCCAGGTATGGTCACCGTCGAATTCCTCGTAAAACATGGGGAAGGATTTTTCTTTCAGCAATTGGTGGAGCTCGCGATTGGGCTGCAAGAAATCAGCCGTCTTTCCCGATGTCAATTTCACGTCAGTTTCCCCGGACCCAATTACATGATAAACAGTGAAGGCGTTCGCCGAATTGAATTTGGAAACGGCCTCCATCATTTCCGGCCCCACTTTGGGAGACTGCAGGATCACGCGCCCAAAAATATTCGGATATTTCAACGCAGCCATCATGCTGACCGTTGCGGCGAGTGAATCTCCGATTAGCGTGCGTCCCATCCCCACCTGGTAAGTAGGATACTTTTCATCCAGGAAAGGAACAAGCTCATGTGCAAGAAATCTTAAATAGGCTGCGTGCTGTTGACCTGAAGGTTCGTACTTGTTATTTCTGTCGTCCACACTTTTATAGGGTACGCCAACAAAAATGATATTTTCAATTTCACGGTTTTCCAATAATTCGTCCACTACGCGCGGCACTCTGCCCAATTGGATATAATCTTTTCCGTCTGACGCAATGACTAAACTGTATTTGTATAAAGGTGAATAATTATAAGGCAGATAAACAAGCAATTGCATGTCTTCCTGCAATTCCTCGCTGTAGATAGTTATGTCTTCCACGTTTCCTCTGTTCATGTTGAAGCCTCCTCGGTGGGTTTTGTACAAAAATTGTATCATATTCGAACCGCAAGGTATAATGGGGGAACACGTTATGATTACAGAGAGAGGGGTTTTTGATATGGCAGGAAAGAAAGATGGAAAGTTCCAGGTGCATTCGGATGAAGTGACGAAAGCTGCGCATAATGCGTTGGAAAGGCGCGGAGTCTCGGTTGAAGCAATAGCTGAAATCGTATTCGAAATGCAGGAGCCGTTCAACGAAGGTCTGCAAATAGCACACTGCATCGAATCGGTGGAAAGTGTTTTGCAGAAAAGGGAGATGCAGCATGCTCTTCTTGTGGGAGTGGAACTCGATGAATTGGCGGAACAGGGGAAGCTGTCGCGCCCGCTGCAGCAGATTGTCGATACAGATGAAGGACTTTTCGGTGTGGATGAAATGATCGGGCTCGGAGCGGTGCTGACTTACGGAAGCATTGCCGTAACAACTTTCGGCCATCTTGATCGCAATAAAGTAGGAGTTATCCACGAACTCGATACGAAAGCCGGCAAACATGTGCATACTTTTCTGGATGATCTCGTCTCAAGCATCGCAGCATGTGCCAGCGCAAGAATTGCGCATCGTCAAAGGGATCTCGAGGAAAAAGGGCAGGGCTTCAAAGATATCAAACCGGAGGAGACCGCTCCTGAAATCCATGTGGAAGGAACCGATACCTGAGGGCAATCCCATACCTTGCATGGAAACGGTTACGAAATCGTCTTTTGATTGACACTTGAATATAAAGTCATGGTATTATTATGTAGGAAACATGTAAAAAACTTTAACAAGGGGAGGTCAAATTATGTTGAATAAGAAATTTGGTTTATTTGCGGGAGTTGCACTGGCTGGTTCAGTATTTCTTGCAGGGTGCGGTGATGATACTGCAGACACAGGAGAAAACGGGGAAAGCGGCGGCTCTGAAGACCCAGAATTCATCAGTATTTTGACGGGCGGTACGACAGGGACTTATTATCCGCTCGGCGGGGCTATGGCCAATATCATAGAAACTGAAACTGGCGTGGATACGACAGCTGAAGTTTCACAGGCGTCAGCCGCGAATATGACATCACTTGCTGACGGTACAGGGGAAATTGCATTCGTTCAGACGGATACAGCTTTCTATGCGTCAGAAGGAACAAACATGTTTGATGGAGAAGTGATCGATACAGTTTCTGCCATCGGTGCTTTGTATCCGGAAACAGTTCAATTGGTAACGACTTCTGGATCAGGCATCACTTCTTTTGATGACCTTGAAGGAAAATCGATTTCAGTTGGTGCGCCTGGATCAGGTACGTATATCAATGCCGAGCAACTGCTTGAAATCCATGGCATGACGATGGATGATATCGATGCACAGAACCTGGATTTCGGTGAATCACAGGAAAGTCTTCAATCCGGACAGATTGATGCTGCTTTCATCACAGCAGGAACGCCTACAGGCGCAGTTGAAAGCTTGGGCGCAACTTCTGATGTAGTAATTGTACCGGTTGAGCAGGACAAAGCAGATGAATTGATTGAGAAATATCCTTATTACGCTCATGATACTGTCCCATCAGGCATCTATGGCCTGACGGAAGAAGTTCCGACTGTTTCCGTATTGGCTATGCTTGTTGTACAGAACGATCTTTCAGAAGATCTGGTTTATGACATTACCAAAGCCATCTACGAAAACACGGATCAGATTCAACACGCAAAAGCTGAGTTCATCAAAGCTGAAACTGCCCTTGACGGTATTGGAATCGATATCCACCCGGGTGCACAGAAATATTTTGATGAAGTAAACTGATAAAATACTGCAAAATAACTGGCGATAAAGCGTATGCTTTATCGTCGTTATTTGTTTATGAACAACGGAGGAGAAATACCAATGCGAATAAAATTCATGCAGCGTTTTCTTCTGATCCTGATTGCCTCCATCTTAATGATCTCCGCATTTACTTTTATCCCACTTCACCGCAGTATCGTATTTATCGACAGCGGCACAGAAAGGCTTGCAGCATATTCGCTATTGACTCAGCCCTATTTTAAGATAAAATATACACATTCCATACATTTGTCCGATGTTATCGAAAGCTTTGAAGTCCTGCCTGACAATACTTTGAAAATGGTCGAGCTGGAATACGAGGATTTCAATATTGGCATGCCCTCGAATGCAGGAGAAGGGGAAATCTTTGTCGAAGAGGACGGTACGTATTTCATCAAGAACATGGATAGGCGCGTACCGGAATTTCGCATATTGATCGGCGATGTCGACGCCGGTCTTTCATTGATGAAAAATGGCAATGAATATGATTTGAAAAAGACACTCGTCAGAGGAAAAACGTATACGTTTCGTGTTCAGCGGCTGTCATTTTTCCAGCAACTAAAAGGAGTGAATATTGATGAGCAGTAAATTACCGCCGGAAGAAAGAGAAGAGAAAAAATTGCCGCCGGAAGATGATACATACATTTCAGAAGAAAAGCAAAAGGAAGTTCTCCAAAGATATGATCCGGAATCCAATACCCGCGATTTATCCGGAATGATGAAACATGTCGTATTTTACGGTTTGCTTGCGTTTGCACTATTCCAGCTGTATACAGCAATTTTCGGACAGTACACTGCTTACATCCAGCGCTCCATCCACTTGGGCTTTGCGCTGTCATTAATTTTCATCCTGTTTCCCGCACGGAAACGAAAAGGGGAACGCCATAAAGTTGCCTGGTATGATTTTATCCTTGCATTATTGTCCATCGGTGTCGGTTCCTACTGGCCGATCATGTACGAGGACCTTGTCTTCCGTATCGGAAGGGTTACAGAACTTGATCTGGCCGTTGGTATTATAGCCGTGCTGTTGACTTTGGAAGCCACAAGAAGAGCAGTCGGCATGCCAATCACAATAATAGGAGCACTGTTCCTGACATACGCATTTTTCGGGCCTTATTTCCCGGGATTCCTGCGACACAGGGGGCAGGACCTGGATTCCTTGATCCAGTTAATGTTTTTCACTACTGATGGCGTTCTCGGAACACCGATTGGGGTTTCCGCGACTTTCATCTTTACATTCCTGCTCTTCGGTTCCTTCCTTGTGAAAACCGGAGTCGGACAGTATTTCAATGACCTGGCCGTATCGCTGGCCGGCAACTTGACTGGTGGACCTGCAAAAGTGGCCATCTTCTCAAGTGCCCTGCAGGGAACCATTTCCGGAAGTTCGGTTGCAAACGTTGTAACTTCCGGTTCCTATACAATCCCGATGATGAAAAAACTGGGATACAAAAAGGAATTTGCCGGTGGCGTTGAAGCAGCTGCCTCGACAGGCGGGCAATTGATGCCGCCGATCATGGGGGCCGCGGCCTTCCTGATGGTCGAGTTTATCGGGGGCGTAACTTACTGGGAAATCGCCAAAGCGGCAGCGATTCCTGCACTTCTTTACTTCACCGGTGTTTGGATCATGACACATTTTGAAGCGAAACGGATTGGCTTGAAAGGGCTTTCTCCAGAAGAAATGCCTGACCGCAAGGAAGTTTTGAAAAAAATCTATTTGCTGACGCCTATTTTCGCAATCATCGTTTTCCTGTTGATCGGTATCCCTACGATGCAGGCTGCATTATGGGGGATTGTCCTGACGATTGTCGTAAGCTCATTCAATAAGGAAACCCGACTGAATTTCAAGGACATGATCCATGCGTTGGTTGATGGTGCCCGCACAGCGCTGGCGGTGGCAGCTGCCACCGCTGCAGCAGGTATAATCGTCGGTGTGGTTGTTAAGACCGGCTTGGGATTGAGTCTTGCAAACGGGCTGGTATCGGCTTCAGGCGGAAACGTGCTATTGACCCTGTTCTTTACGATGTTGGCTGCAATTGTTCTTGGTATGGGTTCGCCGACAACGGCAAACTATGTCATCACATCTACAATTGCCGCTCCCGCAATCATCACTTTGCTGATGCTGGAATATCCTGAAGGGGCTGCAACACCACTCGTAGTGGCATTGTCGGCGCATCTATTCGTATTCTATTTCGGCATTATTGCCGATATAACGCCGCCGGTTGCACTCGCTGCATTTGCCGCTTCCGGTATTTCTGGAGGAGAACCCATTCGTACAGGATTTGTAGCCGCGAAACTGGCCATTGCTGCGTTCATCATCCCTTACATGTTCGTACTTTCGCCTTCGCTGTTGATGATTGATACGACCTGGCCGGAACTGATATGGGTGCTGATTACCGCCATTACCGGAATGATTGCAATCGGTGCCGGCCTGATCGGCTATTGGTACCGCAAGCTTTACTGGTTTGAACGAATCATCATTTTCTTTACAGGTCTTGCACTGATCTATCCGGAAGGGTTATCGGATATAATCGGAGCAGCAGTCTTTGTGGCAATGTTTGTGATCCAATGGATTGCACGCGATAAAAAAGAACCAGAAACTACTGAAGCATAAAGTGAACCCCCCGAAAGCGCTGGTACAGAGCTTTCGGGGGGTTTTTAGGTTTGGAAATCAACATGAAAAAAGCCGTCACCCGAAGGTGACGGCTTTTTCTCAGCAGATTTTGTTCCGAAAATCTGCTGTGGGTTTGGCACCCAATGATTCCTACTGGGCTCGAACCAGCGACCTCTACCCTGTCAAGGTAGGGGGGAACTCCCCCTTCATATTCTGTGGTTTCCTCAGGTCCTAAAAACCTCAATATTTATTAAAGAAAATTCACTTTTGTGTCCCGTTGTTTCCTTGGATTATTGCTAGTGGGTGACCATTAAGTGACCGGTATTCCTTTTCACAAGTATGGATAAGAAGTAGAAATTTTAATGATGAATAATTAAATATGTTCCTTCGTATATGAATAAACTTTTTGATGTAGAGTTGCATAATAAGCGTACTCAGAATCTTTTATGCTTATCAAAGGCTTTTGATAATTAATTTCTTTGATTATATTTTCATAAGGATTAAAATGCTTTAAACCCTTGTAAATAATTGTATTAATCTGAGATTCTATACTTTGGGTGTTGTCATGGAAATGCTCGATATCGTTACTTTTTTCTAATATCTTAAGTTTTATTAGTTCTTTAATATAGAAAGAGAGAATTTCAATTAGCTTATCCAAGGTTTCCCAGATATTTAAATCAACAAACCATTCTGCATCTTCTGCTTTACTTATTAAATAGTGCTTACACCCAAAACTTTTAGAATAACTAATTGCTGTTAAATAAAAAGGGTTGTTTAATAACTTTGAGGAATTAACTTCTAGATTTTTAGAAGTAATAAAATTATAACTATTTTCTGGAATCTCCTTATCAATGTATGTATCCAGATACTGATTGAAATTTTCTTGAAAGTAAAAATGATCCTCCCAATATCTTTTAACCAAAAAATATAAATCAACATTATGAGTAAGTTTATTATATGTATAAATAGATAAAGAGGGATTAATACCCAAACTTGTATATTTATATTCATCAAGTTCCAGGTCTTTTACAACAGTCAAAAAATTATTGAAGTTAAGTTGATTTATAAAAAGGGCCTTTTGAGTATCGATAGTTGCTAGAGTAGAGTCAGTTAATACTTTTAATGTCATTTTATCTTCTTTAATTAAAGTAATTTTTTTTGAACTATAAGAATTAATTTTAATGTTACTGAGTTTACTTGCATATTCCAATAAAGGGAAATTTACTATGGGCATACTGTAACGCACTTTATCTTCGTTTTTTATAAGAGTGTAATTACTTTCAAAATCATTTTCATGAAATTGCTTATAATCAAAACCCATGCTATATATTTCATCTTTAATATTGTAAAAATATTCTTTCCAGCTTTGATTTAGCATTAACCTTACTTGATAAAACTTTTCTGCTTCAAAGAAGAAATCGTCTTTAATTACTTTCAGTTCCTTAGAGTTCTGTTTTAATGAACTAAAATATGAAACAGAATCATCTAACAACTTCATCTTTAAGTCATTTAGAAATATGTCAGCAAAATTAAGGATTTCATTGTTCTCAGCGAGTATAAGTTTACAATTTAACATACCATAGCTATCTTTAGTACTTTGATTTTCTTTTACTGTGGGGATAATTGCTGCCTTTGAAGCTAATAAAATTATAAAATTCTTTATCAATTCACCAGTAATAATTTGAGAAATTGAATAATCTATTTGATTTATATCAAACTGGGGAATATCGATACCAAATACATTAGAAATTTTATCTAAGTCAGGTTCTTCGTTATCATGGAAAACTTCTTTACTCAATTTCTTGATTTGATCCATAGAATTTCGTAAATGTTCGTAGTAACTTGCCACTAATATCCCTCCCAATATTTACTAATGTGCAACGTGTTCCCCCTTTTATCAAGAAGATATTTTATATATTTTACTAAGTTCACTATTATTTTATCTATTTCTTCATAAAAGTTAAAGAAGAATATGGAACAGGGGGAACACTTACTCTTCTTTGGAAAAGATATAAAATCATACCGTAATGATGATTAAATGTAAATAGCAAAATGAGAGAATTTTATTCGAAGTAATCTCTAAAAAAATCGCCTCCATAATTTCACACTCAAGATATATGTTTATTGAGCAAGTAAAAAAATATATCAGGAGGCGGAAAAAATGAATAACAATGAAAAGGTAATGGAGTTAATTCAAGAAGTGCACGAAAATAAAAATTCAGGTTTTATATTGAATGCATCTGGATTAGAAACGCAATTATATTTTAGAGGGGATCTTCCAATTACCCCTGTATCTGGATTGATAATTTGGAAAAAGAAAAACAAGCTTTTAATTAATGGTAAATATGAAAATGAGGCCCTAAATCCTAAAATAACTGATGAGGAAGAATCTCTGAATAAATATTTAATCGGAGTTGATGTTAAGAAAAAACAACCAAAGTTATATATCGAATTAAATTCTGAAACACACATTTTCAATTCCAAGACAGTCCCTGAAGCTGGGGAAACTATCTTAGTTTTTTGGGAGACAAACAACACATCTTGCTTGGTAATTAGTGGAGGGGATTTAGGGGCCAACTTTAATCATGTGACTTTGATAATGTCTACTGATAATTCAATGCGTAAATCCATAAAGTCGATTATTAGTCCTTACTTATATATGGGAGTCGAACCTATAATTTCTGAAAAACCACATGTATGGAAGGGGTTTGGGAATGGGGAAGAACAGTAGAAAAAATAAAAAATCCGGTTTCATATCTGAATTCCCTTCATTTTCCCTTGCTGAAGAAATTGATAATAATCATAATTTTGATGAATCTTTTAATAATCTTGATGACTATGACAAAACTGATTTCATTAATCATTTAAATATTCATAAAACTGTGTCGAAAAATAATACTGAAATGAGTCCTGCAGAAAAGGTGAATGTGAGCAATGAAGTAAAAGACAGGATCCCAATCATTAAAAACAACAACGAAAAGAAGCTCTCCCTTTATGAACTTGCAAAGATGTTTAGTACTCAATATAACTTTGCGATAATGGATAATTGTCTTTTTCATGGGAATGACGGTGTGGGCTATTACTCACTATTAAGTGATTTCGAAGCAGAAAAAATGATTCGAAAAAATACACCACATCATTACAAGTCTATGATTAACAGAGGTAGTATTAAGGAGATTATAGGTTGGTTGAATTCATTTGAGGATCTTCAAGTCAGTGATGAAGAACTAAGTCGGAATAAGTATCACATTAACTTTTCGAATGGAGTATTAGATGTTATTGAAAATCAATTCCTACCCCATTCACTTAAGTATTATTTTACTAGTTATATCAAAGCTGAATATCCCAAAGATTCATTGATACAAGGTAATAATTTTGAAAAGTTTATGGTTAATGTTGTTAATGGTGATGTAAATTTATATATGCGGATTCAAGAAGTTTTTGGATACATCATATCCGAAATTCGGGATATTAAACAGATTGTATATTTTGTAGGAAAGAAAGATAGTGGAAAGTCTATCATGCTTAATTTGTTAGAACAGCTTATCGGAAAAGATGGATGTTCCCACGTTAGCCTTAGTGATTTTTCAAGTCCGTTCAGTCTTAGCCGACTTCATAATAAAAAGTTAAATACTTGTGGCGAAACGGCCGAACTTACTTTGACAAGGTTGGATTTAATTAAGTCTGCTACAGGTAATGACCCTTTAACTGGAGAGCAGAAGTATCAAAATCAGTTTGAATTTACAAATCAAGCCGCCATGGTATTTGCAGGAAATGATTTGCCGAATACTAAGGGTGTGGATAAAATGAATGCTTTTATTGAAAGACTTTTGATTATACCTTTTGATAACCAAATTTCGAAAGAAAAACAAGACATCAATCTTCTGGAAAAATTGAAATCTGAGAAATCGTATATATCTATGTGGGCGGTAGAAGGGTTACAAAGATTGATTAGTAATAACTTCATTTTTACTGAAAGTGAAAAAGCTAATCTGTATCTGGCTGAATATCTTCAAGAAGAAAACAGCTTCGAAGAGTTTGTAAATATTTATTGTAATATTAAACCTAATAAGCGTATTCATTCTTATGTATTAAGGGAGGAATATGAAAATTATTGTATGGCAATTAATGTTACACCGGTTTCAGAAAAAGTTTTTCACAAAAAGCTCCAAGAAATTAAGGGCGTAAAGCGTGATAGGTTTAGAATAAATGGCGACAATCGTAAAGGTTACTCTGGGATAGAATTAAATGAACTTATAACCATGGGAATGGGGGAAGGGCATTGAATTATTCGAAATATCCTCTTGTAATGGATGTATACCATATACAGGAGGTACTAGGTATAGGAAGACGGCAAGCGTACGAATTAGTCAATTCAGAACAATTTCATATAGTTCGTATAGGAAAAAGAATAAAAGTGTCAAAGTCAGTTTTCTTTAGCTGGCTAGAAGGGGAAAATGGATAATCCATTTTCCTTTTTAATTTCTGGAAATGGGGGAGAAGAACTTGCAATATTCTGGATCGGTTAGAAAAGAAGGTAGAAAATGGTATTATACAATTGAGCTAGGGAAAGACAATTCAGGTAAAAGAAAACAAAAGAAAAAGAGGGGATTCAAGACTAAAAAAGAGGCTCAGATAGCCCTTTCCCATGCACTTTCTCAAATGAATTCGGGTATATATGTCGAACCTTCAAATCAATTGAGCGAAGTATATTTGAGGCAGTGGCTAGAATTTAAAAAGTCTGTTATCGCCAGTAGTACCTATAACACATATAAAATTAATTTAGAAAAGCATATCATTCCTGCAATAGGAACTTTTCCGATATCAAAAATTACCCCCTCTCAAATTCAAAAATTTTATCAACTTTTGATAAATGAAAAGCAAATGAACCATAATACAATAAGAAAAATCCATAGTATTTTAGTTAATTCTTTTGACAGAGCCGTAAAGTATGAGTTGATAGCAAAAAATCCAGCAAAACTTGTTGAAGCTCCTCGTGAAATGAAGAATGAAGTTACTGTGTGGGATTTAGACGAAGTATGGAAGTTTTTAAATGTAGCAAAAGATTCGCCATACTATATGGTCTATTTAATAGCATTAAATACGGGGATGCGCCAAGGTGAAATTCTGGGTTTATCATGGAATGAAGTTGATTTTGAATCGAAACAAATTAAAGTTACTCAGACTTTAAGAAATGATGGCAAAGTTATTAATCCTACTACAAAAACTGCTGCAGGTAGAAGGAGTATAGCTGTTCCAGAAGAACTAACAATAGCTTTAAAAAGATTTAAAACGCTTGAAAATACTGAAGAAAACGAGTATATCAATAAAGAAAACTTAGTATTGCCGTCTGAAGCGGGCTCTCCGATTAATCCTAGTAATTTAAGGCGGAATTTTATGTCATTGATAAACAGGGCGGGTGTCAAGAAAATACGTTTTCATGATCTCCGTCATACTCATGCGACTTTACTGTTGATGCAAGGAGTGCATCCAAAGATTGTTTCAGAAAGGTTAGGCCATGCTGATACTCGCATGACACTAGATCGATACAGTCATCTACTACCAAGTATGCAAAAAGAAACAGCACAGAAGTTTGGCGAACTGTTATATGGTGTTCATAAAAAAGTAGAAGATGAAAAAATGATAGACAAACGCCTATTGTATTAGAATCTCTGGAAAGAAAATAGTTAAGAAATGTATCGTATTAGAAGTGGCAGTTTTAATCAGATAAAAAAAGTATCAATCCTTAGCAGATAAGTAATACGTTGTGGATTAAGTTGAAATAAAATGGGGAAAAGGGAAGATGAACCGACCTTATGCTGGGCAGTACAAGTGGTATAATGAGAAAAACGCGAAGTGAATATTCACTTCGCGTTTTTCTATTTTTAATTAATATAGCCAAAGGGAATGGGGAGTTTTAGCTTTTTTAAACTATACTCTTTTGCACTCAGTTGTTAGGTAGTGCTATAAAATCGTTATCTTTGGACCTAATTTATTCAAATGGCTCTACTTCATTTTAGCTTCTTCTATAAAATTGACAATTTTGCCGATAACTTGCTCCAGATTTTTTGTCTCATGCTCCCATATTCTTAGGATATTCCATCCATTCTTGTTGTAATAGTTGTTAACTTCGATATCTCTTTCCATATTTCTAGTCAGTTTTTTCCTCCAAAATTCTTCATTGGTACGTGGGAAATGTCCATGGTCTGGACAATGGTGCCAAAAGCAAGAATCTATAAAAATAACTATTTTGTACTTTTTAATCGCAATATCGGGTTTGCCAACTAGATTTTTCACGTTTTTTCTATAACGATAACCTTTATGCCAAAGTAATTTCGAAATTTTGTTTTCAAGCTTAGATTCCGATTTAATGGATTTCATAATGTTCTTTCTGCCTTCTGAAGAAATAATTCCGGCCATATAAATCATCCTTTAGATAAAATTCAATCTCTTAAATTCCTATAAATAAATAATTCCCCTTATTAATAATTTAAAACAAGGCTTACTATGTACTAACCTTTTTAAATAAACAATATAGTTTAACAGTACTTAATATTGAGAATTCATAGAATTTTTTGAAGTTTTTTGGTGAAATTTATGTTATTATATAGGAAAAAAGATATAAAAAAGGTGGAGTGATTTTGATGTTAACAATGTGGACCGAACGTGCAGATGAAATAGATCAATATATTGATAATGGTGGAGACTTGGTCATTAATACTCGGGAGATTTTATTGTTTATGGGACAAGCGCAGGTAATGCCGGTATATAAATTGCCAATAAAATTTCTTAATTTTAATGTAGACAATGGACGCTTTGCGGCCGAAAAGAAATTAAAAGAACAACAGCTAGGATTTGAACTCGATAATCGAAACCCCGAACATGAGAAACATTTCATTGAATTATTGATTCCGGATAATCCCAAAACTCAGAGGCTTATAACAGACATTGAGCGAAACGGACAATTAAAACCGGGTGTCATAACACATGATGGTTTTTTAGTTGATGCTAATCGCCGCCTTGCTTGCATGAAGAGTTTAGATAAAAAATATCCCAATTCAAAATACCAGTATCTTTTAGTTCATAGATTACCTGCAAACGTGCCTGCAAAAGAAATTTATAAATTAGAGGTACAGTTTCAAATTAAACAAGATTTGAAGGAAGAATATAACCCTATTAATGATTTATTAAAAATTAGGGAAGGTTTAGAGTACATGAGCGAACAAGAACTACAGGAAACTTTAGATTGGACATCCAAAAAGATAAAAGATTATCAAAATCGCTTAGATTTGGTTGATGGCTTTTTAAATTATATCGAACAACCAGAAAATTATACTCTTTTAATTAATTTAAATGAGCATTTTGTGGAAATCCAAAAAGAAATTAATGCAATGAAGACGAGAGGTTTAAATGCTTTTAAAATTCAAGAAGCCATTGATGTGATGTATAGAATGCTTGAAATTAATCTAGATCCAGACTTCACTAAGTCTGTCACTCAACGTGATCATATTCGATATATTCGTGAAGCTTTTGTTAACGATAAAATTTTTCGTAGACTTACAAATACTATGTTTAATAAAGAAAATGCCACATCTCAAGAAATATTTGATGACGTAACTGCAGCGGCAGAGCTTTCAAGAATGCAGAGAAATAATATTCGTCCAGTTGAACAGCTGAAAAAAGCTATCTCATCTCTAGAACAAATACAAGATGAAAAGGAAGCGTTTAATACAAGCGATTTTAAAAATACGTTTATGGAATTAAACGAATTAATTGAATCAATTCGAATTCAAATGGAGGAATAGCTTTTATGGTGCAGATAACATATGAGGAAAACCTATTGATAGTAGATGTAACAAATCATCCAGAACTTTTCTCAGGTCACTTTTCTCTTATGTTTCGAGAACAAGGTTTTTTGAAGAGTGAAATTGCTCAAATATACATTATGGATGATTCTATAAAAATAAGAAGTACAATCGATGATTTACAGCGCTTCTTTAAGCGTAAACGCATACCGGTAAAATTGAGTGAAAACTTCAGCCGTTTAACTGAAGAAATTAATCTTGAAAAACAAAACTTTGAGTATGCTATGGAGCTTGGACTGGAGACAAAAGACAACCCACAACTAATTTTTGAAGCAGATTTATCTGGGTTCAAGAGAAAACTAAAACCTTATCAAGAAAAAGCGGTTCAACACATGCTAGAAGTAAAAAATACTGCTAATTTTTCTGTGCCCGGTAGCGGCAAAACGACTATGTTATATGCTGGATATTCAGTTTGGTTGAATGCTGGCGAAGTTGAAAAGGTAGTTGTAATCGGCCCGCCCAGTTGTTTTATGGCGTGGGAAGAAGAATTTAAAGAGTGTTTTGGACGCCCTGCAAAAAGCCATCGTCTTATTGGTCCGGATCGGGAATGGAAGTATACAAACTCAAAAGACGCTGATTTGTTTTTAACAAGTTTTCAGACCGCATCAATTGACGTTGAAAGATTAATTGCATTAATGCAGTTGCATAAAGTGTTTCTTATTATAGACGAATCTCACTATATAAAAAGATTTGAAAATGGTACTTGGGCAAATGCAATCTTAAAGCTAGCACCTTATGCTGCCAGAAGAGCGATCAGCACTGGCACACCCATGCCAAATGGAATCACTGATCTTTATTCACAAATGACATTCTTATGGCCGGGTAAATTTTTATTTGGGGAGCAAAATTACTTTAAGGCTCAAGTAAAGCAGAACTCTGACGAGATTACTTGGATACAAAATTTAATGCGCCCATTTTTCTATCGAATTACTAAAGACGACTTAAATCTTCCTGCAGTTGAGGTGCACAGAATACCAGTATCCATGTCCGCACATCAACAAAAAATTTATGATGCAATTGCTGCTCGGACAATAGAAGAACTTGATCAATTTTCTACTCGCGAAATTTCGGAAATCGCTAGGTTTAAAAGAGCCAAAATAATTAGGTTGATGCAGGTTGCATCTAATCCCGGTTTACTTTCGGACTTCTCCCAAGAGTTTCAAATTCCACCATTTGTTTATGATGGGGCAGATATAGTCGATTTGATTGATAACTATCCTCAATATGAGAAACCGCAAAAATTAATAAAAGCAGTTGAAATAGCAAAATCTTTAGTAGAGAACGGACAAAAGGTACTGTTATGGAGCACTTTTGTAAATAATATATTTGAATTGCGTAAAGAGTTTATTGAGCTGGGAATTCCAACATATATTATTTATGGCGGAGTACCTAAGAGCGATGAAGAGGATGAAGAGTTCAATAGAGAACAACAAATAAGGATGTTTAAAAATTCTAAGACCCCTTGTATTCTGATAGCGAATCCTGCTGCTTGTGCGGAATCCATATCACTGCATAAAGATTGTCATCATGCCATCTATTTAGATCGCAGCTTTAATTGCGGACATTACCTACAATCCCTTGATAGAATCCATAGAATTGGACTGCCTGAAGAACAAGCGACTACTTACTATATTATTGAAAGCGAAAAAAGTATTGATGAAGTAATTCATCAAAGGTTAGAAGAAAAAGCGTGGATGATGAGGCAGGTTATAGATTTGGATTTACCGATTGGAAGTCCTGAGTTGGATGAGGATAATTTGGGACAAGAACAAGAACTACAGATGGATTTTAATGTAGTTGCTAATCATATCAGAGGAACTTTGAGATGAAAAAATTCTGTGATTTATTGTGGACGGTGCGAACTATAGATGAATTTGAAAACAAATACCAGTGTAACGTTACCCGTAGTCACATTTTAAGAATACTTAATGATTCATTTTTAGGAGGCAGAAGAACAAAGCAACCTTCCGCTATCTTAGAGCTTTTGATTGAAATGGATTTATTAAAAGTAACCATTCACAATATGATATTTATGACAGATAGAGGAAAGAAATTAATTAGTCTAGATAATAATAACGGCTACGAATTGAGTGAAGCGCAAAAAAAGCACTTAATTTCATGGTACATTCCACTGAATCTGAATATGAATAAAGACTGGATAAGAAATTTTAAAGTGAATTTATCTGGGGAGCATCAAGCTTTAAGAACCAATATCCCTTATTCCCTTCAACAATGGACAGAAGAGATGTTATATCTGGGAGTAGTAGTCAAAACGAGCGACATCTTAACACTAAAAAAAGAATACTTATGGTTAGGTGGAAATCTAGTTTCAACAGCTCCTATGACATTAGATGAGTTACAAGCAAAATTAAAAAAGCAGTCAGATGCTGGGAAAGCTGCGGAAGATCATGCGGTAACATATGAAAAAAAACGATTGAGATCCCTTGGGTTCTTTGCAGAGGCTGAAAAAGTAGAATGTATTTCGGAATCAATAGTCAATGCCGGATACGATATACTTTCATATTCCTCCCAATCACTAGAGCCGGATAGGTTTATTGAGGTGAAAAGCTTTAATTCAGGTCATACTTTTTATTGGTCTCGAAATGAGTTAGAAGTAGCAAAATTTCTAGGAGATTCGTATTTTCTCTATTTGGTAACCCATAGCGAATCGAAACAAGTAGAAATTCGAGTCATTCAAAATCCGTATTCGTTTATATTGGCAAATGCAAACATTGAGCCGGTTCAATATGAAATCAATTTATAAAAATGGGATAGATAGGTGAAAATAATGGATCTTACACCTGCATTGAAGAATCATAAGAAAATTGATATAAAAAATTTTTTCGAAGGATTTAATAGAATTTTCAAGGAGTCTTTTCATGAAGATGACTTACTTTATTGGTCTGATATAACAGGTGTTAAATTTGAAGAAGCCAAATCAAATTTAAGTGCTTTAAATTGGATAGAGCTTAGTCAGGGAGTATATGTAAATCACCAAATTGAAACTCTAGATAATTTAAAAAGGCTATGTGAATTATACAATATTTCAAAGAGCGAAATCCTGCAAAAAGTAACCCTTCTTCTCAAATTGCATAATGGCAATTTAACTCTAATATCTACAAAAATTCCATTGACAATCAACTTGTTGAATCTTCTGCTTAGTTTACAAAATGAAATGATTCTACTTGGAAGTCATTGGGTACCTGTAAAAAATGTGCCTGAAGCGATTTTAAAGTTTTCCAAGATCAACTACTGTAAAAAATTAGGGTGGAAAGACTTTATTGTTTCCACTTTTATAGTTGAGAATAAACCTTTGAAAATTGAGGAGTTAATCTATAGAAGTTTTGGTATGCTTTTTGTATCAGGAGAAATAAAAGCGTTACTTATTTTTATGCTAAATATACTTAATGTTACTAAAGTGAGAGATACGGAATTCTGGATTTTAAAAGAGTGGGAATGTAAAATTGATTCAAATTTAATATCTAGTATAAATTCTTTTTTAAATGAGAAAGGTATATCAACAGTTTCAGATATTATTTATTGCCTTAAAGATTATAACGAAACTGAAATTAGAGAGAGTTTATCCTTTTGGCCAGAATTTAAAGAATGTGACAATGATAGTTATAAGTTAAACTTTAGTCAGTTAAATGAGGAAATAGTAAAAGAAATAATTCCTTTCATACAAGAAAAGCTCTCAAGTAATGAAAATGGCATTACAATAGCAGATCTTTTTAGTTATACAATAAAGATTTTGGAACCACTTGGAATAAACATTAACCTCTTTGATTTTAAGTTATTTTTAAAGGGCTGGGGAGAAGTGGCGATTATTGGGAATCGTGTATATGATATTACTGTTGCACCCTATAATCAAATGCGTTTAGGCGATGTAGCATATTTAATTCTTAAAGAATATGGCTCCCCAGTCCCGTATACTGAACTTGAAGCTGAAATAAGAAGTGCAAGGAATTATTCCGCTTCCATTTCTTCTGTACTTTTAACTGAGCCCAAGTTGTCACGCCCAAGTAGAGGGTATTGGGCATTGAAAGAATGGGGCTTGTCAGAGTATGATCCGCACCTTCATTTAAGAATTGGTTACGAATTAGTATCTATTATTGAGAAAATGGATAGACCGGTCCATAAAGCCGAATTGCATCAGCAATTGAGAAAAAAAGGGATGAATATGAATGCCACTACTTTATACTTAGACTTAAATGAAAATGAAGAAATTGTTCATGTGGCCCGTGGAGTGTATTCCTTAAAAAAATGGAACTTATCGTTTAGAGACCTGTTTCGCTTTAAATTTCCGTTTAAATTAGCATTACCGGACAATAACCCAACAATTTATGAAATAGAAGACGGTGTAATGGTTGAATACTTTATTTCTAAACAATGCTTAGATTATAAACGAATATTAATTAATCGTTATCTTCTTGAGTATTTTAACCAAGTTGAACAATATGCAAGATACCAAATAACAGATTTTGAAGGGTCAATATATGACGGATGGATAGACTGTTTGAGTGATGGCCGGTACCAAATTTTAGGACTAGAGCGCTGGTACCATTTTTATAAACCGAAATATGGCGAAAGTATTTATATTTTTATACCAAGTGAGCCAAAGAAATCGATGTCATTATTCTCTGAGGATCAAGCAAATATAAAATTATTTGGATAATAAACAAGACAACTCTAATGCAGAGTTGTCTTGTTTATTTCAGTAAAAATACTATTAAAAATAACTCCGTTTGAAATTTAAAAAACAAAAGCAATAATATAGGGAAATGCACCTGAAATTTTTAAGCTTTTGTGATACATTAAAATACGCGAGGTGGAGAAAAATGCATGTAGTAGACTTATTTTGTGGAGCTGGAGGATTTAGTGAAGGTATTCTTCAAGCAGGATTCCATATTGTTTTCTCAAGTGACAGAAGTGCACATGTCAAAGAGACTTACGAAAACCGTCATAGACAACTTGGTTTAGTACAAGGTGATAATACACATTTTGAATTAGCCGATATTAGGGATTTGACAGGAGAAATTATATTTTCACGTATCAATAACTTAAACTTCTTTAGGGAGAATCACTTGACTGAAATAGATGCTATTTTTGGGGGACCGCCATGCCAAGGGTTTAGTATAGCTGGCAGAAGAGATCGTGACGACCCAAGAAATACATTATTTCGGGAATACTTAAGAATTATCAGTGAAGTTAACCCGAAATATGTTGTGATAGAAAATGTTGAAGGCCTTATGAGTATGGAGTTAAATGATGGATTTGAAAGTGTTAGTGGAGTAGTTTATCCGGATCGTACTCGAGTTGCAGAAGTTTTAGAATCCGAGTTAACCCATTTCGGTTATCATATTGAACAGCCTAGAATACTTAATGCATCTCATTATGGCGTTCCACAAAGAAGAACAAGAGCTATTTTTATTGCTTCCCGTCATGATGTAGTGCCAGCAAGATATCCGGAACCCACGACTCCTGAACTCGATGAAAGGGTCACTGTTTTCGAAGCTCTAGGGGATTTAGGGACTAATATGGAGCCTTCGGCATATGCGGAAAGTTTAAGGAATGGAAGAACTCCCCATTTTATTACGAGAACCCCTGTGGCAAATTTGAATCGTATTTTGAACAATGAGAAATCGAGTCATAGCAGTGTAATTTCGGAGCGTTTTTCTCTATTCAGAGAAGGTGAATCCGCGAAGAATTTAGAGACAAGAATCGCTCTTAACGGTTTAAATCTGATCGATTATCCAAATTTACTGAATGAGTGTCTGTTCGTAGCAAACAAAGAAAGTAATCGAGAAACGCTAAGAGTATTATTAGAAAATATAGCGCCAGAATTCCTTGGTGAAAACGAAGTGGACCAGAAGAGATTTAATAAATTATATAGGGTCCTTTGGAAGCTATACTTATCTGAGGAAGAAAACTTTACAAAACTGGCTAATAAAACTGCTAAGGAATTTGGTATATCTGCAGAGGATTTAAATGTTATTTTGGAAGATTGTGTAAATAGTTGGAATACTCACATGACGAGGGAACAAATGCTAGATTTCTTCCTTAATAACCAAGCGGTTACAAGTAACCCTCTTTTAATGGAAGCCTTACTAACAAAGAAAAATACCCGCAGTAGATTGGATAGTCAGGGAGTAGCGCCCACTATGTTGACTTTGCCTGACGACTTTATTCATCCTTTTGAGGATCGGATTTTAACTGTAAGGGAAATGGCAAGGATTCAAAGTTTCGATGATAGTTTTGAATTTATTGGCAAGAGAACTACTGGTGGGGATCGTCGAAGAGATGAGGTTCCCCAGTATACACAAGTTGGTAATGCCGTGCCTCCACTCTTAGCTTTTGCAATTGCCACTGAAATCAGGCGAGCTCTTGAAGAAACAAATGCTTTGACAGGATCAGGAACTGAGCAAAATCAACTTATTTAATATTTAAATAGCCCCCGACATTGTTTAACTGTCGGGGGCTATTTTTATGGATTTTACTCTAGGAGAGGTTTTTAAGAAAATCAGTATCTGTTTCAGTGAATAAAACATTTCTAAATTTGGGTTTGATTCTAAAACAATGCCCCTTATCCTTGTAACCAGTGCCATCGCTTCTTACTCGGCCACGCCAATCGTATGTGATTATACCTTGCGATATCAGCATCAAGAAAGAGCTGAAAATAGGAGAGTGAGTATAAACAGCATCATTGTAGTGGAAATGATAACCTGCTTCAGTTAGCGTTTGCTCTGCTAAAACCCATACTGTTTCAGGATGCTTCTCAAGAAGTCGCTTTTCAATGTCTTCCAACTTCCATAGACAAGTGATTTCTTTTTTTCCTGCTGAGTCTTCGTGAATTTGATATAAGAGCCCTTTCTCTTCATCGACTTCGAGATAAAGACCTTGATTATTTTTTTTGTGATTTACTGTCACAAATAAATCCATAAAGCCGGGATGCCTTGATGAAATATAACCGTATTTTCGAATCATTTCATTTGAAGAACGAATCTGGCTATTATCCCAATTTGGCACCATTGAGAATAGGGTGTCACTTGTTGTAGATCCTTTTCGTTTCGCCTTCAGTTCGATTTTAGACCTGAAATCAGCGACTTTGCTGGAATTCGGAATAATACCCAGAGCTTTTTCGAATGTATCGCCTACAGCTCGTGGATAATTTTTATGGCCTGCCACACTTACAATAGGCCCTCGATTGGACAATTCGTAAATCAATTCTGCCAAATCAGCTTTATCGACATTGATCTCGGGTTCTCCGAAGATTTCTTTTAAAATCTCCTTGTTCACGATGCCGGGTAATAACGGTATTATAACTAACTGCTGATTATGAATAGTCAACATAATCATATCACCGCTTTTAACTCTTTTTTTCAAACCATAAACCCAAAGTCGGGGGTCGCCACCTTTACTTAGTGGGCGATAATAAGAAGTTTGGGCAGGGTGGACTTTGTGCCCGACAATTATACCTTGTCTAGTCTCTTTACCGTCAGTCCCCTGAGGGATTGTATCGTAATTCACACCTAATCCTTTCTTAAGCATAGGTCGGATAAGGGCTGAGGCGTCTATGATTGATTTTTTCAACATTGTTTCAGTCAACCTGACAACAGCATAATCTTTTGGATGGAAATCCAACACATTTTTAATTAAAGTCAATTCTTCTTCATTAGGAATAAATTCCATAAGACCGCTCCTTTTTGTGGGTACGATTATTTTTATCCTTATGGGTAAAAATCTTGGGTGTATTTATACAATACGCCCATATAATAACAATGTCAACCGATTATACATATTTGTTGCGGGGCGAGATATAAGTTGTCTGGAGGGCGGTAAATAGAAGAAGGATTATAGATAGATAAATTATGTTAATTAAGTCCGTCCGCATAACGTTAGTTTACAAATATATATTATCTACTTGAATAGATCTTGGTTCTATCTAGTTTAGAACAAGGCAAATTTAATAGAGGGGGCGTTTAATATGTATAAAGAAGAAAATGTGGTTAATAAGAAAAAGAATTTGGAAAAAAGAGTTCAAAGCGCAGCAAAGCGAATTAATATTGTCTCTGTAAAAATGGTAAAAGAATCTTCTTTGCTTTATAAAGAAAGGTCAGTGAAATCGCCAGAAGACAGTTATAATTTATTAAAGTTCTTTTTGGAAAATCGGGATCGCGAGCATTTTATAGTAATATCCCTAGATATAAAAAATCAGCCGGTTTCAATAAATGTCTGCCACGTTGGAAGTTTAAATGCAAGCATTGTCCATCCTCGAGAAGTTATGAAGTCGGCAATTTTGAGTAATGCTGCTTCAATAATTGTTGGCCACAATCATCCGTCAGGTAATTGCACTCCTTCACCAGAAGATCATCAAGTAACTAAAAGATTAAAAGAGGCAGGGGAAATCATAGGAATTGAACTATTAGACCATTTGATACTTGGAGATGATTCGTATTTATCTTTTAAACAAGAAGGGTATTTGTGAAAAGTGCATATTTTATGTAAATAAGAATTTGAAAATAGCCTTAAATAACTAGTCTATTTGATGTATAGTTAAAGAACACAGGGGTTACTAAGGAGTGATAGTTATTGAGTGATATAAAAAAAGGGGAAGAGGAAGTTAATTTCTTGCCGCTATCCAAGGGTAGGAAATTCCTCGCCTATTTAACAGCCTTGGTAATTCTAATAATATTTTTAAATACATTACTACCCGTAATTGCCGAGTATTTGACTATTGGGTCTAAAAAACTCAATCTCATAGAAAATAATGAAGAAATTGAGAAATGGGATATTTATAGCATTATTGGAATGCTTTATTTAACATTTAGGATTATAAAATTACTAACTATAATATGGAGAAAAAATAAGAGAATCGAAATCGGTACTGGTGTAACATCTTTTCCTAATCCTTTTTTTGATCCCACTTACGAAAAAGATCAGGGCGATTTGCAAAGGAAATATAACGAGTTAGTGGTAGATTTTAATCATAAATTTAAGCTGTTAAAAGAATCTGATGAAGTTCAAAGAGAATTACAAGAAAGTGTAAGTGAACTTTATAATAGAATACGAATCATGATGAGACATGCAAACAATAGTAACAGGGTTATCAGATCTATAAACTATGCGCTTTATAAAAAGAATAAACATACTAAAGAAGAATGTTTAAAAATCGTTCTAGAAGAATGTATAACAATACTTGAAAAAGATCAAAGTGATAAAAGTATTACATTATTTAAAGTGCGAGGAGACGAGTTGATCGTTGCTTCCAGCGTTCGAATTAATTTTGAATCAGTAGATAAAAGAAGATTTAAAAAAGGAGAAGGATTTGCCGGAGACATTTGGGCGAAAAATGAACCTGAAATAGTAAATGATATTAATCCATCAGATAATAGATTTGCTGGTGGTGGTATACCTGTTACAAAGATTGGATCAATTATGGGTTTTCCTTTAAATGTAGATGAAGAAACACTCGGTGTCTTTTGTCTTCAATCAGAAGCTGAGGATGGATTTATTAATGAAGATTTATTAACTGTAGAGTTCTATGCAAGAATATGTACACTTATTTTATTATATGATAAAATGAACTTAGATAAGTCAGAGGGGTGATTTTATGCCGACTTTAGAAAAGTATAGACCCACTGGTTCGAAGGAAGTAGATAAGATTTTAGAAGATGCTTTCGGAAAAATCCAAGCAAGTAACGATGTTAGGAATAAAATTAAAAATGAAATTAATAACCTTAATAAAAAGAAAAGCATAGTTTCTTACGTCATTGAGCAAATTTTTAAATGATTAGTAAGAAAGATAGTATACAACTTAAGGTAGTAAACCCTTAAATTTAGAGTTTGCTTAAGCAGCTAAACGACTGTTATGAGCTCAGTACGATACTGGGCTTGTAACAGTCGTTTTTTTGATTAATGCGCTAGTGGTTATAGTAGTGGACATATCATTTAATTTTTTCTTTCATTTTCCATAATATTATACCTTCTATTCTAACCGGCCGAAGAAATGTTTCGTGTTCGTATTTAGTACAAGTCGCTTTTTGAGACATATTGAACAACGAATGCTTTTTTATATCTATGCCGGAAAACTTTATAGTAATTGCAGCCATGGCTGGAATAAAGGGGCGTTCAGTAGTTACTTGAATTTTATTGATAAACAGTGCTTAGTGTATGGACGTTTATAAAATTCATGGTTCTAAAAGTAATATTTTTCTCAAAAGGAATTGCCTTGTATTTATTAAGTATTTCCATTTTTAAAGTTTAGGTGACCATATTGTGACCAATAGACAGAAATAAAGAACCATCTCTGATCAGAGATGGTTCTTTATTTAGAAAACCCTAGTTCTCTAAGGGTTTCTCATATAAAATTATATGATTCCTACTGGGCTCGAACCAGCGACCTCTACCCTGTCAAGGTAGCGCTCTCCCAGCTGAGCTAAGGAATCGCAATTTCAAGGACATTTCTAATTATAGCGCGCTCTTGAAAAATGTCAATACTCCTGGAAAGAAATCTCATTGCAAATTGTCTCACGGAGCTTGTTTATTGGGCAGCGCTGCGGAAGCCGTGATCACGGGCTTCCTGTTCAGAGCAGAACCACTCTTCCGGATTTGTCTGTTCGTACGAATGGCTGTCCGGCAAGTGATAGATTTTATCTCCATTGCGGGTAATGTTTCCTTTGATGTCGCAATCGCCAGTTTCCGTTTCTTCTATTCCATCGCTGTCGAAGCCGCGGTCCGTGGCGTAATTTTCAAACTCCCAAATACCCAGGCGCTGTTCTTTGGCCTGCCGTTCCGCATTTTCAAACTCCTCAAGATAACGAGTATTGGGAGGGAAGATGTATGCAACACGCGCATGGCCAGCTTCAAGCAGCTGTTCCTGTATACTTTCCCCGTCGACATACAGATACGCCAGCAGGCGGCCGTAATCATCAACGCGTTCACCGACGTCAAATTCGATTGTTACATCACCGGATTTGATCAGCTGCCGATTTGCCTCTGTGGCTTCAGGGCCAAGTGGCTGTTCACCGAAGCGGGGATGGCTGTTCACCGAAGCGGGGATGGTTGGTCTCCGGAGTATCGATTAAAAGGTACCTGACGGTGGTTTTCTCGCCATCGTAAAGAATCCTGATGGTATCGCCGTCTATGACGGAAAGCACCTCCACTGGCACCTGGTTGCTGTTTCCGCCCGTATCTATGGAATCGGCAAGGCCGCATCCGGCTGTCAGGAGTGCAAGGAGAAAAACTGTTGCTAGTTTCAAAGAAATCGCCTCTTTCGTGTTCTCATTATATTTTGATGGGACGCGGCTTGCAATCGAAAACACGTTCGGGTAATTTGAAGTGAGGGGTGATCATATGCGTTTGACCTTATCCTTTGAATACGATTTCGACAGCGCTCTCGTGCGCATGTCGAAGGATCCGCTGAATGCAATCAATCTGGCCGGGAAAAGTGTGCAGGTCCCAATGGCAGCCGGAAATCTTGTGACTGTAAGAGCCCTTGGCACGAAAAAAGAACCGGTTTTTGAGATAAGCGGTGCAGAAGAGGAACAGCACCAGGCCATCATGGAAATCTTTCATTTCCATCAATCATTGGACCCCGTTCACGAACATTTTGAGGGTACGTCATTAGCGGATCTGTTTGAGAAACACCGGGGCACTCCGATTGTCCGGGAATTTTCTTTGTACGCAGCTTTGATGAAAAGCATCATCCATCAGCAATTGAATATGGCATTTGCCCATACATTGACGAGCCGTTTCGTTAAAACCTACGGCCATGAAAAGTCAGGAGTGTGGTTTTATCCCTCTCCGGAAAATATAGCTTAAAGGGATCCGCAGGAATTTCGGGAAATGCAGTTCAGTACCCGCAAAGCTGAGTATATTATCGGCCTGTCGCAGGCGATCGCTAAGGGCAGGCTCGATCTGGAAGGCATGCGGTTTAAAGAGGATGACGAAATCAGGGCGGAGCTTGTGGCGTACCGTGGAATCGGAACATGGACTGCTGAAAATTTTCTGCTGTTCGGTCTTGGCCGCCCGAATTTGTTTCCAATAGCGGATATCGGGCTGCAGAATGCTTTGAAAATACAGTGGGCTATGGACTTGAAACCGAAAGTTGAAGAAATCCTTCCACATCTCCCCGGTTGGTCCCCCTATCTGTCCTATGTTTCTTTATATCTCTGGAGAAGCATCGAACAATAAAGGGACAACAAAACGCCTTTCTCAATAGTTGCATTGAAAAAGGCGTTTTTATGTAAGCATAGGACAGGAAACGATTACGCTTTTCACTTACAGCGATGACTCCACTTCCTGGATGTGATGGTCATAATAGAGGAAGGCTTCCTCTTCAACATCTTCGAGCTTTTCTTTATTCAAACCGATTTCCAGTTGTCCGGTAAATACTGGTTCCCACCAATTTGTATTTTCTTTCATAAATTATGCCCCTCCTTTAAATTCTTCCTGATGTAATTGTTTGACTATTCTATACCCTTGAGGGTTACACTTATAAACAACAGATACGAAAATAAGCCTTTTGGCCTTAAAGGGAGAGATGGTTCGTGATTTCAATTGGAATTATAGGTGCTGGAATTGTAGGAGAGCGTATTATCAAACAAATCCAAGAGGAGGATGGCGTTGAAATAGTGGCGGTATTTGATGAAAATTCAAAGCGCCTGCAGGATTTGCAGAATGATTATGGCGTGCCGGCTGCTGCCACACTTGATGAAATCCTCTATTCAAAAGCTGATTGGGTATATATTGGCACTCCGCCTGCTTCGCATGCGGAAATTGCCAGCTTGGCTGCAGACGCAGGGATCAACATTTTGAGTGAAAAGCCACTTGCACATAATGCGGAAGCCGGGGAAAGAATGGTCAAAGCAGTAACGGAAAACCGGGTTCGTTCGGCGATGCACTTTCCGCTGATGTACAGCGCGGCGGTGCATGAAATGGCCAAGCTTGCAAAAACGGGCAGTATCGGCGATATCGCCAGAGTCGAATTGCAAACAGTTTTCCCCACCTGGCCGCGTCCCTGGCAACAGACCCCATGGATCGGTTCCAGGCTTGAAGGAGGCTTTATCCGAGAAGTTTTTCCGCATTACCTTCAATTGATCGAGCGGATTTTCGGAGGGATATCAATAGCAGCGCATCAGGTCACATACCCCGAACAACCGGATTTGTGTGAAACGGGCTTACTGGCCCACGGGATGGTAAATGAAACGATTCCTTTGCTGTTAACCGGACTCAGTGGAGTCGGCCAGAAAGAGTTGCTTCAATTTAAGATTATTGGAAGCAAAGGGGTTTTGACTTTGGAGAATTGGTCGCAGTTGTTTATCACCAAGGAGCAGGGGGAAAGAATACAGTTAACGGATTTTTCCGAGGTGCCAAGTCTATTTGAGGAAATGAAAGCGATGTCGACCGCACTTGTCCCGTTTGAAGAGGGGTTGAGCATCCAGCGGCTTATCGATCAGTTGATAACAGAATAAACCAATATTACAGGAGGCTACTATATGAATTTTACTGCCAATGACGTTGAACGCATGATCCAGGAACAACGGAATTTCTATTTTACTGGTGCAACGCGCTCTTCAGAATTCCGAAAAGCGCAACTTGAAAACCTGAAACAATCCATCGTGGCCAATGAAGAAATCATTATTGACGCACTAGAGCGCGATTTGGGCAAAAGTGAATTTGAAGCCTATGGAACGGAAGTCGGTTTTGTACTCGACAGCATCGGACACATGCAAAAAAACCTTGATGAATGGATGGAACCGGAAAAGGTTAAAACACCTTTGCATCTGCAGCCATCGAAAAGTTTTGTTATCCGTGAGCCATATGGTTCGGTTTTGGTCATCGGCCCATTCAACTACCCATTCCAGCTGGTAATGGAACCTTTAATCGGCGCTATTATAGGAGGCAATTGCTCGATCGTCAAACCTTCGGAAACAACTCCGCATGTGGCACGGGCCATACGGATTATTTTGGAAGAAGCATTCCCCACATACTATGTGCGGGTTGTGGAGGGTGAGCGCGAAGAAGTGACCGCGTTGATCCATGCGTCATTTGACTATATTTTCTTCACAGGCAGCGTAAAAGTCGGGAAAGTCGTTATGAAAGCGGCTTCGGAAAGGCTGACACCGATCACGTTGGAACTGGGAGGCAAAAGCCCTGCCATTGTCGATCAGACAGCGGATATCGACCTGGCCGTCAAACGGATTGCCTGGGGCAAGCTGATGAATACGGGCCAGACTTGCGTTGCGCCTGATTATGTCTGCGTCCACGAATCGGTCAAAGAAGAATTCATCAAAAAATTGAAAAAGACTATCAATAGTTTTTATGGAAAAAATGCCCAGGCAAGTCCCGATTATGGGCGGATTGTTTCCACTTCCCATTTTGACCGCCTGGCGGAAATTATTGATTCAGAATCCGGCAACATTATCTACGGTGGAAATACCGACCGTTCGAATCTTTATATCGAGCCGACGGTGCTGGATAACATCAACTGGAACAGCCCTTCGATGGAAGATGAAATTTTTGGGCCGATTTTGCCGATCATTACGTACCAGGATCTGCCACTTCTTCTGCGCCAGATTCGCCAGCTTCCAAAACCATTGTCAGCATATATTTTCTCGGAAAATGAACGTGCAATTGACTTTTTCCTTGAAGAACTGCCGTTTGGCGGAGGCTGCATAAATGATACCGTATCTCATGTTGGCAGCGCCTACCTGCCGTTTGGTGGAGTAGGTCCATCCGGCATGAATTCCTATCATGGCAAGTCGAGTTTCGAAACCTTCACCCATGCTAAATCGATTCTGAAAAAATCGACGAAAATTTCAACAAACGTTCTGTTTCCTCCGTATAAGAACAAAGTGAAATACGTCAGGGGATTATTGAAATAATCAGTGCATCACAGATTGAGGAAAGATGAATTTTCCAAATTAAAAAGGGGCCAGCCGGCCCCTTTTTATATTTTTGGCAGCAAAACTTCTGCCGTCGTCCCTTTGCCGGCTTTGCTTGACAATTTTATGGATCCACCGTGATCCTGAATGATTTTCTGTGAAATAAGAAGACCCAGCCCGGTTCCGTTTTCTTTGGTTGTGTAAAACGGTTCGAAAATCCTGCTCAGACTTTCCGGGGACATGCCGATGCCGCTGTCGGAAATTTTTATGGAGACCGTTTTACAGTCCGCAGTGGAGATTGCCAGGCTGATAGTTCCTTGGGAATGAATCGCTTCGGCCGAATTCTTAAAGAGATTGATGAAAACCTGTTTTAAGGAATGTTCTTCCCCCGAAAGAGTATAATCCTCTTCACCGGTCCACTCTTCTTTGAAAACGATTCCTTTCAAATTGAATTCGGAACTGAACAGCAACGTTAAATTGCCGATCAGCTTTCTCAAACTGAAGTTCCTAACAACTGGTGCCTGTGGTTTGGCGAGCACAAGAAATTCACTGATGATCAAATTGATCCGTTCAAGTTCCGAGTGGATAAGCTGGGTATATTGCGGATATGGATGTTCGGGATCCTGTTGCATGATCTGCATAAATCCGGATATGACCGTCATGGGATTCCTGATTTCATGTGCAACTCCGGCTGCTATTTCTCCGGCAAGCTTCAACTTTTCACTTTGCAGCAGCAATTGCTCAGATTCTTTCTGGTAGCTGATGTCCCGCGAAATGACCGAAGTGGCGATGACTTCTTGATTCCGGTCCAAAATAGGGGATAGCGTAATCTGTGCGTGAAATTTTGTGCCGTCTTTTTTCATATCGACCGTATCAAGTAAAGTGAAGCTTTTGCCTTTCAACAATTCAAGGGCCTGCAGTTCGGCCACTTCCTCTTTTTCTTTCGGGTAAGGTTTTATTTTAGTGCCGAATGAATCTTCGGCCGACCAGCCATACAGTTTCTCGAATGCCGGGTTGATTGTAATCACCCGATTTTCTTTATCAAACACTGCCATCGCGTCCTTGGCGGTTTCAAAAAATAATTGAAGATAACCTTCCCGGGAAATGAGCGCTTCTTCCATCGACTTGTTCCTTTCCTGCAATTGCTGCCATAGTCTGCTGAAATAGAAGGTGTGGGAAAAAGTGAACAGCAAGACGATGATCAGGAATGTGAAAATGGACAGATGATTATATTGCTGGGACGGCATGCGTTCCAATTGGCCGAAAAAGAAAACCAAAATAAGCACTTCCAGCAATGTGGCAATACTTAACATTGCCATTGGGCGAAATTCGCTGAGAAGGGCCGCGGTAAGCAACGGCAACGAGAAGTAGACCAATGTCACCGCCGACAATGATTCAATATTCAAGATGAACATATAAATGTTCATCGCATACAATAGTAGAAAGCGAAGGGCCGTAACCCCAAAGCGCCGTTTCAGCAGCCATAGCGTCACATAAACAAAAAGTCCAAAGACTGGTGCATAGACTGCGGCATTGAAAGTGAAAATGGTATTCAGGGCAATATGCAAAAGACTGGAAAATCCGAAAATTTGTAGGAATAACGTGTTTTTCTGGCTGTTTGCATTCGAATGTTTCATCATACACCTCTGGCTTTTCATGGATTCATTAATAATACTACAGTCAGGACTGTGCGAAAACGCCTGATTTTGATATGATTAACCTATTAAGGGGGCATCATGTATGACATATCAGTGGAATTCTAAAGAAACGATTGGACTTTTGGGTGAATTGGCAGCAATCCCGAGCCCTTCCGGTTATACAATGGAAATTATGGACACGATAAAAAAAATGATGACCAGTTGGAATATCGATCATATTACAACGAATAAAGGCGGAGTCATCGCAACCATTCGAGGTGAGAACGATGAACGGCATCGTTTATTGACAGCACATGTGGATACACTCGGTGCAATGGTCAAAGAAATCAAACCATCCGGACGGCTGAAACTGTCTCTGGTGGGCGGTTTTAAATTCAACGCTATTGAAGGTGAAAATTGCCTTATACATACGTCTTCCGGAAAGATCCTGTCCGGCACCATCCTGCTTCATCAAACAACGGTGCATGTATACAAGGATGCCGGAACAGCTGAGCGCAATGCGGATAATGTTGAAGTCAGAATTGATGAAAAAGCGTTTTCAGAGGATGCGGTTAGGGAACTTGGTATTGAGGTGGGCGATTTTATATCATTCGATCCAAGGTTTACGACCACAAAATCCGGGTTTGTGAAATCCCGGCATTTGGATGATAAGGCCAGCACGGCTCTGTTGCTCGAATTGATGAAACATCTCAGCGGCTCTTCAGAAAAACTGCCATACACAACACATTTCTATATTTCCAATAATGAAGAAATCGGCTATGGCGGCAATTCCAATATTCCGGCGCAGACGGAAGAATATATCGCAGTGGATATGGGAGCGATCGGAGACGGCCAGACTTCCGATGAATACACGGTTTCCATATGTGCCAAAGATTCGAGTGGCCCTTATCATTACGGTTTGACGCGCCACTTGATTGATTTGGCCAAGAACAATAAAATTGAACATAAAGTGGATATATATCCATATTACGGGTCGGACGCATCGGCAGCGATGAGTGCAGGCTATGACGTGAAACATGCATTATTTGGTCCCGGGATAGAAGCATCACATTCCTACGAACGGACTCATACAGATTCATTGAAAGCCTCGGCAGCATTGCTTTATGCTTATGTAATGTCACCGTTGGTTTCCTGATTAGGAGGATTTTCATGAATAGCAGGGAGTTACTCGAAAATATTCCTTATAAATTGGTTTCAGGCGAACTGCCTGAACAAATAGAACACATCACGATGGATTCGAGGGATGCCGTACCGGGCTCATTGTTTGTTTGCATAGAAGGCTATACGGTAGACGGCCATGATTTTGCCGAACAGGCAACGAAATGTGGCGCGACACTGATTCTTTCTGAAAAGCCGGTGGATGTCGAAGGACCGGCGGTGTTGATTGTGGAAGACACGGTCCGTGCATTAGGGCTGTTGGCGTCCAAATTTTACAGCTATCCGTCAAAGGATATTCAGATGATTGGCGTTACCGGGACCAACGGCAAGACAAGCGTTGCCGGAATGCTTCATTCCATGCTTATGCAATTGGGCGAAAAATCGGCTTTGACGGGTACCATCGGCTTTAATCTGAATGGGGAGATGCATCCTTCCGCAAATACGACGAGCGATGCATTAACGACCCAAAAAATGATATCACGTGCGAAAGAAGCGGCGTGCTCCCATATGACGATGGAAGTTTCATCGCATGGGCTTGTTCTCGGCCGCCTGGCGGGGGTTGAGTTCAATACGGCCATTTTTACGAACCTGACCCATGACCATCTCGATTTTCACGGAACGATGGAAGAGTATGGCCATGCCAAGGGCCTGCTGTTTGCGCAGCTCGGCCAGGATCTTCATGAGAAGAAACGCGCTGTCCTGAATGCGGATGATCCGTGGTCTGAACAGTTCGCCAAAATGACTTCCCACCCAATCTTCACTTATGGCATCGAAAAACCGGCTCAATTCAAAGCGGATGAAATCGCGATGGATCAATCGGGCACTTCATTCCGGTTGGTATGCCCTGAAGGGGAGTTTCGCGTTTCCATGAAATTGCTGGGCCACTTCAATGTGTCCAATGCATTGGCGGCAATCACAGCCTTGTACGCAGAGGGATTTAGTCTGAAAGCGGTCCTTACTGCATTGGCTGCAATTGAACCTGTGCAGGGGCGCATGCAGAAAGTGGCGATAGAGGCTCCTGTAACTGTCTTCATCGATTATGCCCATACTCCGGACGCCATTGAAAAAGCTTTGGCTGCAGTAGCCGGATTCAAAAAGAATAAGATTATCTTCCTTGTCGGCACCGGCGGCAACAGAGATAAATCGAAACGGCCGAACATGGCAAGGAAGGCGTCGGTTGCCGACTACGTGGTTCTGACAACGGATGATCCGAGAGACGAACCGTATGAGAGCATCCTGAAAGATTTGGAGGCCGGAATTGCCCATGCAAACTATGCCTGTATCGGCGATCGCGAAGAAGCTGTTAAACATGCGGTCCAGCAGTCTGAACCAGGAGATATTATTATTCTGGCCGGAAAAGGGCATGAAGATTATCAAATTATCGGGAACACCAAATACCCGCACAGCGACCAGGAAATTGCGAAGCAGGAAGTGTTGAAAAAGTATAGTTAAAAGAGGCCGTGAGCGGCTTCTTTTTTATGATTTCAGATTTCAGGAAGACTTATTTTCGCAAGTCCTTCTCTTTGTACAGTCTCCAGCCCCTCGAGTCGCTGCGGTTTTGACCTTCATGGCAGAGGACGCCATGGCGGCCAAACCCTCCAGCGCTTGTCGCGGCTAAATGGGCGCTTGCGCATTTCTTGATTGTCCAGACTCCAGCGCCCAGCCCCTCGAGTCGCTTCGGTTTTGACCTTCATGGCAGAGGACGCCATGAAGGCCAAACCCTCCAGCGCTTGTCGCGGCTAGACGGGCGCTTGCGCATTTCTTAGATAAAATTTCTTGTTTTTTCACATTTCCTTCTCTAATATGAAGAGAGTAGATTAAAGGAGCGTAAAACATGTCAGTCGAAATTAAAAATGAAATTGAAAATAGAAGAACTTTTGCAATCATTTCCCACCCTGATGCCGGTAAAACCACTTTGACAGAGAAACTGCTGCTGTTCGGTGGAGCCATCCGGGATGCCGGGACTGTCAAAGGGAAAAAGAGCGGAAAGTTTGCGACATCCGATTGGATGGAAATCGAAAAACAACGGGGAATCTCAGTCACTTCATCCGTCATGCAATTTGATTACGATGGCCACCGTGTCAACATCCTCGACACACCTGGACACCAGGATTTCAGTGAAGATACTTACCGCACCTTAATGGCCGTGGACAGCGCGGTCATGATTATTGATGTTGCAAAAGGGATAGAAGCACAAACTGTCAAATTGTTTAAAGTTTGTAAAATGCGCGGCATTCCGATTTTTACATTCATCAACAAAATGGACCGCCAGGGGAAAGAGCCGCTGGAATTGATGGAAGAACTTGAAGAAGTCCTTGGAATCCAGTCATACGCCATGAACTGGCCGATCGGCATGGGAAAAGAATTCCTCGGCATTTATGATCGTTTCAACAAGCGGGTCGAACCTTTCCGCAGTGAAGGCGACCGGTTCCTGCCAATAGATGAAGACGGTGAACTGGCTGTAGACCATGACATGAAGAAGTCTTCCTATTACACGCAGGCAATGGAAGATATTCAATTGTTGAATGAAGCAGGCAATGACTTTTCGATCGACCGTATAAAAAGAGGGGAATTGACTCCGGTATTCTTCGGCAGCGCACTGGCCAACTTCGGAGTCCAGACTTTCCTGGAAACGTACCTGCAATTTGCACCGTCACCGCAACCGAGAATGACGCAGGAAGAAGACATCGTCGATCCCGTGGAAACACCATTCTCAGGCTTTGTCTTTAAAATCCAGGCCAATATGAATCCTGCCCATCGTGACCGCATTGCATTCGTCCGGATTGTGTCAGGCAAATTCGAAAAAGGGATGAATGTCACTCTTTCGCGTACCGGAAAGTCATTCCGGCTTTCCCAAACGACCCAATTCCTGGCGGATGACCGTGAAATGGTGGCAGAAGCAGTAGCCGGTGATATTATCGGATTGCATGATGTCGGTAACTACCAAATCGGGGATACGATTACGAGTGGTAAAAAATTCCAATTCGAAAACCTGCCGCAGTTCACCCCTGAATTGTTTATGAAAGTTACAGCCAAAAACGTAATGAAGCAAAAGCACTTCCATAAAGGAATTCTTCAGCTCGTGCAGGAAGGCGCCATCCAGTATTACAAAACGCTTCATATGGAAGAAGTAATTCTTGGAGCGGTTGGGCAATTGCAGTTCGAAGTTTTCGAGCACCGGATGAAGAACGAATACAATGTGGATGTCCGGATGGAGCCGATCGGTTCCAAAATCGCGCGGTGGATTGAAAATGAGGAAGATGTGAAAGAATCCATGTCCAGCAGCCGTTCGATGCTGGTAAAAGACCGTTTCGACAATCTTGTATTCCTGTTTGAAAATGAATTCGCAACCCGTTGGTTCCAGGACAAAAACCCGGGTATCCGGTTGTACAGTTTGTTATAAAATCCTTTCGGATGACCTTGTAATTAGGTAAATCATGTTTTTTCCAGAACCTGTCTTGTGACAGGTTTTTTGTATTTTAGAAATAAACAGGCTGGAGAATTCTGTTCTCATTTTGTTTCATTTCTGTTACAAACCAAAGGTTAAAGTTTGCGGTAGGAGAAAGTTTTTCATATGATAAAAGAACGAAGTAACAGAGAGGGTTTGACATAATGAAGTTGAGTGATTTTTCAATAAAAAGACCGGTATTAACGATAGTGACGATGTTTTTGGTCATTATTTTGGGGGCAATTTCATTTCTAAGGATCCCGGTTACTTTAATACCTGAGTTGAACCCACCCATCGGGGTAGTGGTCACTACTTATAATGGCGCAAGTCCGACCGAGGTTAATGAAAAAGTGACGAAACCGCTGGAGGCTAACCTTTCCACATTGCCCGGAATCGAATCTATTCAGTCCACCTCCCAGGAGGGATCGAACTTCATTCTTCTTGAATTTGACTGGTCCACCGAAATTGATGATGTCCAGAGTGACATACTTCAACGGATTGACCAGACTTTCCTTCCGGATGATGCTGGAACTCCTCAATTTCTGAAATTCGATCCTTCCCAATTTCCGATACTGCAGCTATCGCTGCGTGCCACCGACCCGAATGTTGACATTCGGGTGCTGGCAGAAGAGCTGGAAACCGAATTGCTGCAGACAGAAGGCGTGGCAAATGTAAATATTTCCGGAACTTTAATAGAAGAAATACTGATATCACTGGATCAGGAGCTGTTGGAGGAAAACGGCCTGCAGCAATCGGACATCGTTCAGGTGATCCAGGGCAGCAATATTTCCCTGCCCGGTGAACCGATCGAGAGTGAAGACGGCCGAAACCTCACCACCCGGATTCTCAGTACATTGACTGGTCCCGAAGAAATAGCAGATCTTGTGGTCACGGTTGATCCACTTGATGGCGAGAATCTGACTATAGGTGATGTGGCGGAAGTCACGTTAGGGGAACGGGAGCGCAGCAGTGAGACGAGAGCCAACCAGGAGCCGGCCGTGCTGCTTGCGGCATTGCAGGAATCCGGTGCAAATACAGCCGATGTGTCCACAGCTTTCCAGGAACGATTGAACGAATTACTGGAAGAAGAGAGATTCAGTTCGGTGGAAGCGGACATTCTTTTTGACCAGGGGGATTATGTGAAGCTGGCTGTCGGAAATATCGGTCAAACGCTGATTTTTGGTGGTATTTTCGCAATGCTTGTCCTGTTTTTCTTCCTGCGTGGAGTGAAAAGTCCAGTCATTATCGGAATTGCCATTCCTTATTCCGTCATCGTTACCTTTGTTTTGATGTATTTTGCTGATTTTGCATTAAACATCCTGACACTAGGTGCGCTGGCCTTGGGAATCGGCATGCTCGTCGACAACGCCATAGTCGTTATCGAAAATATTGAACGTCATCTGGCAATGGGCAAAACGTCGAAAAAAGCCGCCTCTGATGGATCAAAAGAAGTGGCGGGGGCTATTACGGCTTCAACTCTAACGACAATTGCAGTTTTCGTGCCGGTCATATTCATCTCCGGTCTGATTGGTGAAATATTCTTCGAGTTCGCCCTGACAATCTCTTTCAGTTTGTTTGCATCACTGGCGGTTGCACTGACAGTCATTCCGATGCTTGCATCACGTATGCTGAGAAAGCCTAAGGGCAATATTGAAGCACGCAACCGGCGATCGAAGGGTCTTAAGAATTTTGAGAGATCCATCAGGTGGGCATTGCGCCACAGGATCCTTGTATTATTGACCACATTGTTGTTCCTGATAATTGGGGCGTTTGGTGTATCGCAGGTGGGTACAGAATTTCTGCCTGCTACGGATGAAGGTTTCGTCAGCGTCTCGGTGGAACTTGACAACGGGGCATCCAGATCGGCCACTGACGAAGTCGTTACAATGATTGAAGAAGAGCTTGAAGCCGAGGAAGAAGTGGATGTCTACGTCAGTCTAGTGGGTACTTCCCAGCAGGGCCAGGCCCAGGGGGCTCCGGAATCAAACGTAGCTGAAATTTACATCAAACTTGTGTCATTGGATGAGCGGGACCGGTCAGTGTTCGAGTTTGTCGATGATATACAGCCTGAAATTATTAAAAAAGTCGGTGACCGTGCTGAAATCGGATTTAATCTCCAGACGGCTGCCGGTTCAACACCGAACACATTATCGTTTACCGTGACCGATACAGATCCGGTCAGGCTTGAAGAAGCCATTGAAAAAATCAGTGATTCTCTGAGCAGTTTACCGTCCGTTACGGAACTGACGAACGACCGGAATGAAACGATCGATGAAATCCAGATGACGATTGACCGGGAGGCAGCCACGGAATACGGCATGGCCCCTGTACAGATTGCTCAGACGGTAAACAATATTACGAGGGGCGTCCAGGCGACCCAGTTGATCACCGAACAGGATGAGGTCCTTGGTGTATTTGTTGAAATTGATGAAGAGTATCGTGACAGCTTTGACAATCTTCAAAACCTCAGCCTGCGGACGCCTTCCGGAACTTTTGTGGAGCTCCAGGAATTGGCAGATATCGAAATTGCCCAGGGCCCGGCAAGCATACAGCGGGTGGACCAGGCAGGAAGCGTGGCTTTCACCCTGCAGCATCAGTCGGATGTCACGATGGGGGAAATGTCAGCCGATGTTGACGCCGCGCTTGAAGAATTGAATCTCGACGAAGGAACGATGATCACATTTGGGGGAGACCGGGAGCTGTTTGACAACGCAATCAACGATATGGTCCTTGCGGTTATGTTGGCAGTGGTTCTTGTCTATATGGTTATGGCGGCTCAATTCGAATCATTCAAATACCCGTTCGTCATCATGTTCACTGTTCCTTTGATGGTCATAGGTGTAGCAATCGCTTTGTTCGTCACGCAGACGCCAATAAGCATTACAGCCGTTATTGGTATATTGGTGCTCGTGGGAATTGTGGTCAATAACGGGATTGTCCTGGTCGATTACATCAACAAGCGAAAGGAAAGCGGAATGGGATCATTCGATGCAATCATCACGTCGGTACGTGACAGGATGCGCCCGATTTTGATGACCGCACTGACGACAATTCTCGGCTTGTCACCTTTGGCAGTCGGGATTGGAGAAGGAACGGAAATAAACCAGCCGATGGGGATAGCCGTAATCGGTGGTCTGATCAGTTCGACTTTCCTGACTTTATATGTTGTTCCAATTGTCTACAGTCTTTTCGATAAAGAGACACGATCGATGAATAAAAAGTGAGCCAAGAGTCAGCCGAAGGAATTTCGGAGGACTCTTTACGACGAAGCTAGCGTAGCGATGCAGGAGCACAGGCTCTTGCATGATCGCTCGCTTTTTATTTTTAAGTTTTTTATTGGAATATTTAGTATAATTAAGAATGACAGCGAAAATTAGCAGGAAAAATCGAAATTGCACAGACTTTCATGTTTTTACATGCATCTAAAATGGGAGGAATCAGTTGTGAGAGAAGCAGTATTTACAGGATTTCCAGGTTTTATAGCCAGTCAGCTGATCCGTAAATCAATAAGGCAGGATCGGGATACAGGAGTAACTGCTATAATTTTGGCTTCAGAGCGGGAGAAAGCGGAAAAGGAAGCTCTGCGGATTCAACAGGAGGCCGGATGTCGTCCCATCCGCCTGATCGAAGGCGATATCACCAAGCCGGGACTTGGACTTGAACCGGAAGACAATCTGCACCTGCAAAACAAAACCATCATTTTTTGGCACCTGGCAGCAATTTATGATCTTGCGGTACCGCGTGGTTTGGCCTGGAAGGTCAATGTAGAGGGCACCGAATCAGTGAACACGTTCGTATCCGTCCTCCCGGCACTGGAGCGGTATATGTATTTCAGCACGGCGTATGTTGCAGGGAGTCGCGAAGGTGTTTTGCGGGAAGATGAATTGATCCGGCCGGATCAATTCAAAAACTTTTACGAAGAAACGAAGTTCGAAGCGGAAGTGCTGGTTGAAAAGATGAAAAAAGACCATCCGGTAACGATAATCCGTCCAGGAATTGTGCGCGGCCATTCCCAAACGGGGGAAACGATAAAATTTGACGGGCCATATTTTTTCCTTAATATGATCGATAAGATGCGGCGACTGCCGGTTATCCCTTATATTGGAAAATCGAGCTCTTATATTAATGTGGTACCGATCGATTATATATTGGAGGCTTCCATCTATTTAAGCACCCTGAAAGCAGCCGAAGGAGAAACCGTGCATTTGACGGATCCCAACCCGCACCCTGTTGAGGAGGTTTACCGATCGATGGTTTATCATCTGGCAGGAAAAGTGCCAAAGGGGCGGTTGCCGAAAAAGATGGCTGCGGCCAGCCTGGAGCTTAAACCGGTCCGAAAAATACTGGGTGTTGAAATGGAAACCTTGGATTACATGGATTGGCCGGCTTCTTTTGACACCTCCAATGCCGAGCGGCTGTTGGCGGGTAGCGGCATTGAATGTGCAGATTTCCTTGACAGCATGCCGCAGATGGTAGCTTTTTACCAATTGCACAAAAAGGATCGGAATTACCACATTCCGATCAGTTGAAATATCTGCAATTTGATAAAGAGAGACTGCACTGCCAATACAACTGGCTGCCCTTTGAACTATCATAAATGCAGTCAGTTTAGTGAAACCATTGCCTTTAAGGAGGCAATGGTTTTTTCCTGGCGAAAAAGCATAATGAAACCAATGATATTTCTTCTTCTTTTTTCTGCAGAAATATATATATTTCCGTTTGTCAATTTAAGCTAGACAGATCGACTCCATTCAGGTGACTCAAAAATGCTTCCAGAGGTGTACGATAATCCAGCGACTTCCGTGGGATGTTATTTCGTTTGTCGGCCACCGTAGAAACGAACGGTTGATCCACCTGGTTGAAGTCCATTTCCTTTGGCAGACCGTCTTTTCGAAGGAGACCATTGGAATTTTCATTCAAGGCACGCTGG
>NZ_VIFV01000007.1 GCF_007004625.1 Planococcus salinarum
GTTCGTCCGTGGTAAGATGGGTGTAGGTCATTCGTGGTCACTCCTATGTTTTTCTTTGGTCGGAAAATACATTGTGAGTGTACCACGGATGGCTTTTTAGTTGTCTAGCTTAATTTTACAATCGGCGCTTTTAAGAATTGAAAAGGAAAGTGGAGGAAACCATGAACGGTCTAACGAAATTTTTGATACTAACGGTTTTATTTATCGGTTTCAGCATCGGGAGCTTTTGGCTCATATTCAGTCAGGGGCTGGTGTTCGGGCTTCTGATCGGATTCATACTCCTGTTGTTGTGCCTTGCTGCGCTGGGCCTCAGCCTTTATGGCATTGACTTTGGACACCTTGAAAACATCCGGCTTAATACACCTTTGGAGGTTGCCGGCCTGCTCATTCTGACCGTCTATCTAAGTGCCGCCATTGTCCTGTTTGGAGTCTCCAATTCTTTATTGGAACTTCAGGACATTACAAAGGACTATTCTGTCTCCGATAAGACGGATATGCTCCTGTCGTCGTTCTGGAACAGTGACCCCAATCACTTGGCGACCGGCAGCATCGAGAAAAACGGGATATCTTATTCCTTCACTGCTTCAACGGAAGATGAAGTCGAAAAAATCGATGCGTTCCTGCAGGCGGAAAAGGATCGGATTGCAGACTTCTACGGCAACGAAGAACCCGGCAACCTGACGCTCGTGTTCCATGATGATTTCGATACGCTGTCGGAAGCTTCGGGCTATGAGGAAGCGATGGGCTATTATGATTATGACAGCCAGGAAATCCATATCGTACCGGATGATTATTCGTGGGACATCATCCTGCTGCATGAGTATGCCCATCACCAGAGCCATCTGTACGCCGAGAACAACGGATTATCCCCAACGCGCCTGCCTCTTTGGTTTGAAGAAGGCACAGCCGATTATCTGGCGGGCGAAACCAGCGACTGGTATGAGCTGAGTGAGGTTGAAGTCATCGACTTTAAGCAATTGGATACTGATTATTCATTCCATAATTCCTATTCACGAAACTTCGATCCCTATGTCCAAAGTTTTTTGGCGGTGGAATCACTCGTCAACGAATACGGAGAAGAACTATTGCCGACATTCCTTGCGGCAAAAATGCCAAGTGAGTTTTACGGGCTGCTGGAAGAGGCGACCGGCATGAAGCTGGCCGATTTCCAGGCAAGTTTCATGGATAAAATGATTGAAGAAAGCACTGCCGAACAGGCAAAATACGATGCCGCATTCGCAGCGCTTGATAGAGGAGACTTTGCGGAAGCCCAACAAATCATTGACGAACTGACGGAAAATGCATCAGAAGAAGACCTCAATCAGCTGTCATGGATGCAGACCGATGTTCTCCTGATGCAGGACCAATTTGATGAAGCCATCGTCTTTATGGAAGAGCGTCTCGAAAAGGGCGATCCGGAATACCGCATCGATGACCTGACAACGCTCGCCGAATTGTATGTGCTCATCGAGCCCGCAAAGTCTCTCGAGCTGATCGTGGAAGCTGATGCCTTGCTGCAGGACGATGAAGATCTGTATATCGTCTACTATGACCTGGATGGCTATCTCGAAGCATACGAGCTGATCAATTCTTCTTCTCCTTATGAGGGGTATATGATTTTGCTGGAAGAAGAACTGCTCTATAACGAAACCATCATCGAACAAGTGGAAGAAAAGGTGGAGAATGACTTTCCGGAAGCCAGTTGAACGATAAGAAAGTAAAGCAGGCTCCGCTGATATGCGGAGCCTGCTTTCTTAATTCATTCGTTTGGATGGATTGTTTCATTGGAATCTGCCGAGTGATCAGAATGCCCATAACCGCTCATAGAATTCCAGTCGCTGTCCGTTGACCCCGAATCCTCTATCTAATTCTCCCGAAACCCGGTATCCCGCATCACCACGCCGTAGGCACGACCCGGCAGCGACGCTTTCAACTCCTCCATCAGCTGCTCCAGCTCTGCCGAAAACACTTCGTATTCTTCTTTTGCGAGCACTAAGCGCAGCAGGCTGACCAACGAGTAAACGGTTCCTTTGCCGAGGCTTCCTGCCGACAAGCGAAGCATCGCATCGACGCCTTTGAGATCCTCCGGATGCGCGAGGCGGTAACGGTAGAGCACCTCTTCGTGGGCGGACTTATTGCGGTACGGAAATGCAATGCGTAAAATCGCGTCCAGCTCGCTTGCCTGCAATTGAATCGGCTCGTATTCCCCGCTGAACTCATCGGCAAAATCTTTGGCAATCTGTGTCCGCAAATCATCATCGATGACCGAATAAAAATTGGTGATCTGGCCGAGCGACAGGAAATTTACGAGTACCCACAGCGGCACGTTGCGGTGTTTGTCGTAGAACTCACGGATCGCCGGGTATCTCACCCGGTCCCGTTTCTTATGGCTTTTGATCAGATTGAAAAGCGTCGAAATGATGCGGTCGCGTTCATGATGGAGGTCTGCTTCCGGGCTGTAATTCCCCGGTTGGAGGAAACTGTCCATGGCCCGGAACTTCTCCGAAAACCGGTACGCCACTTTCGACTTGATGTTCTTCTCGAACTTCAGCAATTCATTGAGCAGCAGCATGCGCAGCTCACGGTCGAAACGATACAGGGCGTAGATATGGCCGAACTCCGTCCCCACCTGATATTGCTCCATTCCGTACGGGTTCAGCCGCTCATCGCGCTCCAGAAACGGTTCCTTATAGCCGTCGATCAGCGCATAGTAATTCTCACGTGACAGGATGCGCTTTGCAGCGGCGTTGTCCGGCACAAGCAGCCCGCGGTTCTGCAGTATTGTAATCTGTTCATCATGTGAAGCAAAAATTTTCATCGAATTCATCCTCTGCAGCTGACTCTTTCTTTTACTGTAAGCGAATTTGGCAGTTTAATAAACCCCTCGTGTGTTTTTACCTCTGCCTGTAACTTCCTCTCAACTTCTCTGTAACGAAAAAAGCTCCCGGACCGCGTGTGATCCGGAAGCTTACTATTTATGAAAGAATCTGGAGGCATGCCCTTTAAGCTTTTACTTCCTGTTCTTCCTTCACCATTTTATAAGCACCGATTCTTTCCCACATCAACGACGGAATATCGAGCTTGCCGACCATTTCCTTCGGGATGCTTGGGTTGATTTCGGATTCTCTTCCCTGTTTCACTTTTTCGGTCCATTCCGGATCGATCAGCACCTGGCGTCCCATGACGGCGATATCTGCGCCTTCCTGGAGTGCAGCAACTGCTTCCTCCGGCGTTTTCACACTGCCGACTGCTACAAAAGCTATTCGGCCTGCAATTTGTTCCGATAGGATTTCTACGATGCTGCCGTTCCCCTGGTCGTCATACGGCAATTTTTGGAAATCCAATAATGACACATGCAGGTAATGGATACCGCCTGCAATCAACCCTTCGGTCAACACTTTCGTTTCGTTGATCGTGTAGCCTACAGCGTCCTCCATGTATTCCTCCGGTGACAACCGGTAACCGACAATGAATTGATCGTCCGCGTATTCCGCTGCTACCCGTTTCACTTCTGCGAGTACTGCCACCGGGAACTTCAGGCGGTTTTCCAGGCTGCCGCCCCATTCGTCGTCTCGGCGGTTCGTGAGTTCCGACACAAATTGCTGGATCAGATACGTATTGGCGCCGTGAATTTCCACACCGTCAAAACCGGCTTCGATTGCGCGGCGCGTCGTTTCACCAAAGTCGCGGATGATGGCTGTGATTTCGTCTGTCGTCAGTGCGCGCGGCGTCGGTTTGCCAGCAGGGCCTTCGACAGCGCTCGGCGCAACAGTTCCATTCGCTTTGATCAAAGTCGGCTGGCCCTGGCGACCGCCATGCTGAATCTGAAGGATGGCTTTACTGCCGGCGGATTTCATCTCCGTTGCCATTTGTTTCAACCCCGGTATTGCTTCATCATGAAAACCGACAAACTGGTTCGGGAAAGCGATGCCGTTTTCGGAAACCGCGATACATGCTGAGATATACAAGCTGCCGATGTTCGCGCGGCGGCGATAGTAAACAAGTTCCTCGTCCGATACCGTGCCATCGGGATTTCCTGAGTATGTAGTCATCGGTGCAACGCCCAAACGGTCGTTCAATACGACACCGTTCGGTAAAGTGATATTTTCGAATAAAGGCTGGAATTTCGGGTTCATGCAAGTTCCTCTTTTCCTATGGGTTTAGTTATTTCAAAATAGCATAGCCTCCCATCGACTACAAGAATACAAGCTTGGCGGGCTCATTTTTTTGATTCCATTCTTTGGCAATGGTACGCTTTTTGCGAATAAAAATTTTAGGAGGAATCCACATGACACCAAAAACGTATAAAGAAATTCAATTGGCGAATCGTCCGGAAGGCACGCCCACCAAAGATGATTTCGCTTTTGTCGAAAAAGAAATCGGATCACCCGGAGAAGGCGAAGTGCTGCTGAAGACCTTGTATCTTTCCGTCGACCCGTATATGCGCGGCCGTATGCGGGATGTAAAATCCTATGTCGCGCCGTTCCAATTGAACGAAGCGATTTCCGGCGGTGTGCTGGCTGAAGTCATCGAGTCGAACTCCGACTTGCTGCAAAAGGGCGATATCGTCAACGGCACGCTGGACTGGGCGGAGTACAGCATCGCAAAAGCGGACAAAGTCCAAAAGGTCGATCCGACAGTGGCGCCAATCACCACACGGCTCGGCATTCTTGGCTTGACCGGCCTGACCGCGTATTTCGGATTGCTGGATATCGGCAAGCCGCAGCCGGGTGAAACGGTCGTTGTTTCCGGCGCTGGTGGAGCAGTCGGTTCCGTTGTCGGACAGATTGCCAAACTGAAAGGTGCCCGGGCTGTCGGCATCGCCGGTTCACAGGAGAAAATCGATTACCTGATCAACGAACTAGGTTTCGACGCCGCTGTAAATTATAAAGCTGACGGCTTCAAAGAGGATTTAAAAAAGGCATTGCCTGATGGTGTCGATGTTTATTTCGACAATGTCGGCGGGGAGGTTTCAGACGAAGTTATCTGGCAGTTGAACAGAAACGCCCGCGTCGTCGTATGCGGCACCATTTCTTCCTATAACAAACCAGGCGGCGATATCGGGCCCCGCATCCAGTGGAAATTCATCACGACCAGCTCCATGATGAAAGGCTTCACACTCGGCGATTATGCCGCCGATTTCAAAACGGGTGCCACGGACCTTGGCAAATGGCTGCAGGAAGGCAAATTGAAATATGAAGAAACGATTGTCGAAGGCTTTGAAAACACGCCGGAGGCATTTTTCGGACTGTTCGAGGGAACAAACCTTGGCAAGCAGTTGGTGAAAGTCGCTGATCCGGATTTTGCGAAGCTTTAAACTATGATTTTATTGGGATTTTGGTGATTTGTGATCGGCATTTCGAGGTTTATGATCGGCATTTCGAGGTTTATGATCGGCAAACCATCTCCGCTCCATTTTTCCCGGAACCACCCGATGAATTCAAAATAAACATCAAGATTTCAAGAAGGATTTTATAGCTTCCAAGTCGAAAAACCCGCAGCCTCCCAGAAGGCTGCGGGTTTTTTCACAATTGAAAAGCCTTCACCAGCGAGAGCCGGTGAATGAGCTGAGTACGTTGAATTGTGTCCTCTCCGATGATTTTCATGCTTGCCAGTAAATGTTCCAAATGACTGCCTCCAATTTCAATTCATTTATCTGCGATGATGCTCCATTCCCCTTTTGGTTAAGGCCATTTCAGCGAGGGTATACATAATAATGGATACTTTCATTAAGTTTAGCACAACAAAAAAAGGAGAGATGATCAATGATTGATTACACAGACAAAGTCGTCATCATCACAGGCGGTGGTTCGGGACTCGGGCGCGCTGCCGCAGCAGCAATCGCCAAACAGGGCGGAAAACTCGTACTGGTCGACATGAGCAAGGAAGGGCTGGACGAAAGCAAAACCGAAATCTCGGCCACTTCGCCAAACGCACAGATCGAGACTGTTGAAGCCAACGTGACCAATGAAGATGAGGTAAAAAATTATGTCAATTTCACGCTCGAAAAGTTCGGCAAGATTGATGGCTTCTTTAATAATGCCGGTATCGAAGGCAAGCAGAATCTGACGGAAAACTACGGCACAGACGAGTTCGAAAAAGTCATCAATGTCAACTTGAAACGGTGTGTTCTACGGGATGAAACACGTACTGAAAGTCATGAAGGATCAAGGCTACGGTTCCATCGTCAATACAGCATCTGTCGGGGGTATCCGCGGCGTCGGCAACCAGTCCGGCTATGCAGCGAGTAAACACGGCGTGGTCGGTTTGACCCGCAACTCGGGGGTTGAATACGGCGAGTTTGGCATCAGCATAAACGCCATCGCACCCGGTGCCATCATGACGCCGATGGTGGAAGGTTCGCTTCGCCAAATGGGCGGCGATGACTGGGAAGCGGTCGGCAAGGACTTCGTCAGCGTCAACCCCATGAAACGCTTCGGGAAACCGGAAGAAGTCGGCAATCTGGTTGCATTCCTGCTGTCAGACGCCGCGAAATTCATCAACGCGTCCGTCATTACGATCGACGGCGGCCAATCTTATAAATACTGATTGCATTATAAAACTTTAAAAGGCATTGCTGCTGACCAATCGGGTCAGCGGCAACGCCTTTTCAAATTGTATTCTTATTCATTTTTACGGGCGTTATCGGGTCGAGTGTCAGATACTTTCTTGGAATACTCTTTCGCGTCTTTCTGTTGCCCTCTGCCCTTTTCTTCTTCATAAGCACTTGCTGCGTTATCGCCGTCAAAAGCATCTTTCGCTTTGTTGATGGCTTTATCAATTCCAGATTCCGGGGCGCCAACTTGCTTTTCAGGTGTTCGGCCTGCTGTACCTTTTCTTGGCATTGAAATCCCTCCTGGTAAAAATCGTTTACTTACAGTTTACCCAGTGGCGCGGATTCTACTCCTGTTTCAATCAGCAGATTACGACAGTTTCTGTCCACAATTCGGGCAGAACTTGGCACCGTCGACTTTCTGGCCGCAATTCGGGCAGAAGTTCGGACCTTTTCCACCGCCGGATTCAGAACGTGTGCCGGATTCAGCGGTTTCTTTCCCGGAACTGCTGTCGCCATTGCTGGACTCTTTCTGGTCGTCCATCATTTCCTTCGCAATGTTCATGCCCATCATCATGCCGGCCATATCGGACGCAGTATTCGATCCCGTAGATTTGTCCATGGCGTCGGCGACGGAAAGTTGCTGGTACCTGGAGATGTCGCCCACCATGCCATGCGATGCGTTTTTATTGATCATATCCTGAATTTCCTTCGGATAATTGAAACTCATGATCTGAAAGCCGGTGATTTTCATACCGTCGTCCATAATCTGCATATCGAGATCGTCCTGGATGCCTTTTGCGATGTCATGGGCATTGGCCTGGAGATTGAACATATCCTTGCCTTCTTTTGGGATCCATTTCATCAGCAATTGGTCGAGCACAGCCGTGATGCGGATTTTCACATCTTCGACCATATAGCTTGTGCGCACACCGGCAATTTTATCGATGAGGTTAACGTAATCATTGACCCTGAACTGGAATGTACCGTTCGCCCGGATCGGCATGCCGCCGGGGAGGCCCGGTGCGGGAATGTTAATCGGGTTTTGGGTCCCCCAGCGGACAACGAATTCTTTCGTGTTGACGAACAGCACTTCGACGCGCATGCCGCTGTTGAAGCCAAAGCGGAAACCTTTCAATGTCGACAGGAAAGGCACAATTTCGGATTCTATGTCGTACTCGCCGTCGTCTTCGAAAATCCCTTCGATTTTCCCGTTATTAAGGAAAATCGCATCCTGTCCGGGACGGATGATCAGCCGGCTTCCTTTTTTGACTTCCTTATTGGCCCATTTATAAAAAATCATGTCTTCGCGGAATTCTTCCCATTCCACTACATCTGTAAATTGATTGCCGAAAAACGCCATGTTGTTCAGTCCTTCCTTTATGTCAATAAACCTTTAGAAACCGCGGCCTCCTCCACTGAAAGATCGGCCGCCGCCGGTCATGCCGCCGCCGAATCCACCTCCGCTTTTATTGTTTTTCGGAATTTTGCGCCTGGTGACGGTCTTATTGCGGAAACGGTCTGAATCCTTTGTGACGCGCGTATGGTCCCGGTCGATATACGTTGCCGCTGTGGTGGTGACGCGGCCGCCGGAATTATAAAGCATAGTGCCGACGATACCGCCGCCGAGCAGCAGTGCCACTGCTGCATGGAACCAGGTCTTGAGGAATATGCTCTCCGGATTGACGCCCGGCCGATACTCCATATAACGGTCAGCGGTTGCTATCGTTTCACGAAAAGCGGCAGCATATTCGCCGTCCACCATATAAGGCTCGACCCGGTCGAGCACCAGCTCAACGCGTTCGTTGTCGAGGCGGGTTTCCGCTGTACCGAATCCGGCTACATAAAATTCACGGCCGCCCATGTCGATTGTCAGCAAAACGGCATCTTCCTGGCCGCTTTCATCTGCCAGGTCATCAAAAAAATTACCCATATAGGTTTCGATGGGCAAGCCGTCCGTGCTGTTTGTGGTCAACAGCAGAAAATCCGCCCCCTGCTCGCGGCTCTTTTCCGCCGCATAAGCCTCGAGGTCGCTGGTTTCCTCTTCGCTTAACAGCCCCGCTTCGTCGTAAATGTGCTGGTCGATTTCAGCAAAAGTGGCAGGTCCGTTTGCCAGAAGCAAAATGGACAGCAGCAGAAACATTGACAGCATCTTCAAATTACCAATTTTCACCAAAGAACACCTCCCACCAGGTAGGAGATGGCTTTCAATACCACAAACGTCGATACGGCGATACCGGTAAACCAGGCAGCTACTTTGCCGCTGCTGAATGGCGGTTTGCCGACCACTTTACCGGTTTGGCCGTTCATCGCAAAAGTATGTTCCTTGTTTTCGAAATCGTAATAGACCATCCACACTGGAAACAAGGTGTAATAGACCTTGTGTTTGTTGGCGTTGATCTGTTTGTTCGTATAGCTGACTGTCGAATAACCCGAAATCGTGCTTCCGATATAGGAGTCGATGTACGGTACGATTTTCGATTCCACGCGGGAAAACAGCGCTTCATCGTCATAATCGTATTTTTCGGCCAGGTAGCCGGCAAGATACGGCATCCGGAAATCTTTTAAATCGCTGTAATCATAAGGTTCGAGCTTGTCCATCAGCTCGTCGTCCATTTTCTCGGAAGCATCCGCCGGCACTTTCAGGTAGCTCAAATCGATTTCCCGGTAGACGTCATAAAAGTCGGTTTCCGTAACCATCGTGTCCCCATGCTGATAGGTGCGCACCCGTGTGCCGATTGCCGCCACTTCCGCATTGCCGTCGATGTCATATAGCCAAAACGGCACATACATGCCGGTCATTTTCTTGATGCGGTCGCCGCTCATGAAACCACGAGGCGTCAGCCGGCCGTTTTTCGTCCACTTCCGGAACGCGGCCACCGCTTCGTCCTTGCTGATTGTAAACGGAATCACTTTCGCCGGGGCAAGGTCGCCGGTCAAGCGGTCAGCGAGTACAACCGGCGCCCCGCAGAAACTGCAATGGGTCGCTGTCGTTTCGGCTTCCGTCAGAAGCACGGCCCCGCAGTTTTCACAGTGGTATTCCTTCGCTTCATCAGGAGCGAATTTCTGCAGGATATTTTCCTCGGGAAACGTTTCAATATCATCCTGCCTGCCGCAGTTCGGACAGGACAACTTACCCGAAGTGGCGTCAAATGCCATATCCGAGCCGCAGTTCGGGCATTTATAATGGATGACCAAGCCGTTCGCCTCCCTTCAGCCCACAATTTTTCATCAGGACAGCAGCCATTATTCGCCTTTATTGACCTGGGATTTGAGCGCCGCCAGTTCGTCGTCCACATTGACACCCGATTTCAGTGATGCCAGTTCGTCGTCCACGTTCGTATCGCTGTCATATTTTTTCGCCAGATCCTGGACTGAGTCCCTTGAGCTCTTGTTCAGTTCGGACATGGCGTTCGCCTCATCCAACTGCTGATTGATTTTCTTCTCCATTGCATCAAATGCCGAAATGCGTTCTCCGGCTCCGTCCATCGAAGAATTGAACTCGTTCATGCGGCTCTGTGTTTTCGCGACGGAAGCTTTGCCCTTGAGTTCCGCACGACGCGATTCCAGCTCGCCGATATCTTCTTCCAGCTTGTCGTGCATCTGCCGCATCTGCTGGGTGTTGGCCGCCGCCATCTCAACCGCCGTGTGCAGCCCCTGTTCGCGCTCAGCCAATTCCGCTTTGCGCTGCAGGAATTTCCGTGCATCATCTTCATTGCCGGCTTCCAATGCTTTCACTGCGTAGCGCTGCATATCGTCGATTTCTTTTTGGACATCGGCCAGTTCACGGCGTTCACGTTTTTCCGCCGCCATAATCGCAGCAGTTTCCGATTTCACTTTCCCGAGATCGCTGTTCAAATCACGCAAATACTGATCGATCATTTTTTCCGGATCCTCAGCCTGGTCCAGCATTGCATGAATATTGCTCGTCATAATGTCTCTGAAGCGTTTTAAGATTTCCATCATCATTCTCCTCTTCGTTTTTTACCCGTTTTGCGGGAATTCTTTATTCAATAAAACTACCCTTTCCGTCCGCGAATTAATCCTGACAGCTTTCGTCTTCAGAAGAAGCCGACAGTCTTCTTCTATATTAATAAGAACTTCTCCATATTGCAGAAAAGTCCTGCATTCACCAGCGCCCCAAATCCTGCCGGAAACCAAAAGCAGCCAGGTCCTGCTGACATAAAAAGTGGTGCATGCAGATCTCCCGAGTTGTATCTTCTATTTCTTTTATATAAAAAAACAAATATATCCAATTAGCCTGTCTTTTTGTATATACTTTTCCTAGATGTTTCATTTAAAAAGGAGGAATTCGCAATGGTGAAAAAGGAGCTGTCTGCTGACCAGAAAGAGGGGTTGCTTGCCACACTGAAAGCGCGTTTCGAAAAAAATAGGAACCGCCATGAAGGAATCGAATGGAGAAAAGTCCAGGAGAAGCTTGAGGCAAAACCGGAGAAGCTTTGATCGCTTTTTAAGATGGAAGAAACCGGCGGCGAGCCGGATGTAGTTGACTGCGACAAAGGGACCGATGAGTTTGTCTTCTTTGATTGTTCAGCGGAAAGTCCAAAGGGCCGCCGGAGTGTCTGCTACGACAGGGAGGCATGGGAAGCGCGGAAGAAATTCAAGCCGGAAAATACTGCATTGGATATGGCGGCAGACATGGGCATAGAAATTCTGACGGAAGAACAATTCCGGTCGTTGCAGCAGCTTGGCGACTTCGATAAAAAGACCTCAAGTTGGGTCCGGACTCCCGCTGAAATCAGGAGACTTGGCGGCGCCCTTTTCTGTGACTTCCGCTATGGCCAGGTTTTTGTCTACCATAACGGGGCTGATTCCTATTACGCCAACAGAGGCTTCCGTGGTTCGCTGCGGGTTTAAATCCACTTTCCCTAAACCAATTGATCACGAAATCAATTGGTTTTCTAATGCTTAAAAAATGATTTACCCATCCCCTTGTTCAACACCTTACCCATCTTCTGTTCTTGAGAGTCAATTATATAAAATTCGTGCCTTTAGCCCTGTTAGTTATCTGTCAATTCTGTCAATTTAGGATTATAATGGATTTAAGATTGAGGAGGTGCCATGATGGATCTGGAACGGAAATTAGTTCAATGGCGCAAAGAAGGGTTGATCGATCAAACGGCGGTTGAGCGAATTATGTCGTTTGAAAAAGGACAACCGCAAAAAAGAAAGATTCCACTGTTATTGCTGATCGGCCTCATCTTCTTCGCCCTGGCGGCATTCAGCTTTATCGCCGCCAATTGGCAGGCTATACCGGAACTGCTGAAAGTGGCTTTGTTCGTTTTGTTGATGTGGATTTTTTATGTGCTTGCCTATTTTTCCGAAAAGAAGCATTTCGGACAGCCCGTCATATTCAGGCTTCTCAGTTTGGCTATGTTCGGTGCAACAATTCTGGTAACTGCGCAGACTTTCCATTTTAACCTCTCGAATTCTGTGCTGCCATGGGCTATATTCATCGCTGCTCTGGCCCATTACTTCGTGTGGCGCCATATGGCCTATGCAGTTACGGCTTTTATCTTTGGGCTCAATACACTTGTTACCCTCGTACCCTTTACAGGCTGGATTGAATGGAGCATATTCGTCGGGATATCGCTTGCCTGGTTTTATTTCAGCAAAGACGATACTCCGAAAGTCTTTAGCTGGATGCTGCTGTTCTTCTCCGGCCTGCTGATGTGGGACCTTGTCACGTACAACAGTCCATTTTGGCCAATCTGGACACTTTTTGTCCTGATCCTGCTGCTGTTTATCGTCCCGGTCGATGCGAGACGCTTTTTGTCGCCGCTTTACCTGATATTCGGGGCCTTCATGCTCATTGTCTATCTGGCAGTCCGCGGAGAGACAGATATGTCGCTGGTCGATCTGAACTGGCCGGAGTCGATTGCGCTTGCCGTGACGGGGCTTGCGGTACTGGCGCTCACTTACCTGAAATTCCGGAGCATTATGTGGATTTCCATCCTTGGTGCAATGGGCTTGCTGCTGTTTGATGACACCGCAATCGCTTTAGCAATTGTTGCAGAACTGAGCGCGCTTGCATACCTGATCATCGCACAGAGGAAAAATCAGTCGCTCGCGCCTGGATTTATCTATTTCATCATCGTCCAATTTGTAATTTACGTGATCTACGCCTGGGAACGCCTTGATATGTCGCTGTTCTTCCTCATCGGCGCACTTCTGCTGTTTGCATTGTCAGGCGTCGGCTGGTGGCTGAACCGCAAGAAAGAAGGTGCAGCAACATGAAAGTAAAGGCCTGGTTATTGCCGATCCTTTTGACCCTTTTTGTCGCCATTCTCGTCGCATCTTTTTATGCCGCCTCATGGTTTGGAGAGCAATACGTTTTACGGGCAGAACCTTTTGATCCGTTTGATCCTTTCTACGGGGAATACGTCCTGCTGCAATATCCGGATTTGAATGTGCAAAGCAGGTCCTTTGAAGGCCCTGTATATTTCACCTTGAAAGAAGGACCCGATGGCTTTGCCGTCATCGACCGAATCGAAGACGAGCCCTTTTTCGGGGCAATCAGGGGAGCTGCATTCGGCAGACAAATCACCGCTCCGCAACTCGAGCAGTTCTACGTGGAGCAGGGGCGTGGACCCGAACTGGAACAAGCTGTCGACCTTCAGGTAACGATCGATGTTGCCCCCTGGGGTTTCATACGTCCGGTCAGTTTGGACGTCCGGGAAGAATAATAAATTCTTCCGGCCCGCCGGCTTTGCACCTGCTTACAAAACGCATAGTGATTAAAGCGAATTAGTCTGCCTCAATTAAAGACCTTGCCAAAACCCCTAATGGGCTGTGGCAAGGTCTTTAAAATTCGACCATTTTAATGTTTGGCAAACCCAATTTCACCTGCATCAAAAAACCCGCATACCGGACAGTCCGGCATACGGGGGAAAGGTTGAATTTGATGTTACTTCCTGTCTTTATTCTTATCCTCATTCTTATTGTCATCCGTGCCCTGGAGTTCTTCTGCGGAAAGGTCGATATCTGCTTTATAGTCCTGTGCCTCTTGTCTCAGTTCCATGTCACGCTGGTGCGTCTGCAGTTCATCTTTGTTCTTGTCTCTTGCCAATCCAATCCCTCCTCTTTTGTATTAGTATTGATATTCCCGTTAAGGGATGAATAAAACAGATACAAGAGTTTTTCTTTTTAAAAAAGATTGGCCATCACCAAAATCACATTCCTGTCACATAATTTCAAGCTTCACCATGTTATTATTGATGCTAAAAGCACAATCGGTTCAGGAAGCAAGTTCTTCCTCACTTTCCCTCATCCCGATTTGAAGCAAACATGATTTTGGAGGTTTTATTCATGGAAAAAGTTTGGAGCCTGCGGTTGATCCGCTTCTCGGCAATATTCGGTTTTATCGGCACATATCTCGGTTCGCATATGGCGGGCCAGATGGATTACTCACTTCGTCCGGTCCATGCGCACATCCTGCTGGTAGGCTGGTTATCAGTGTTTGCCTGGGGTATCTTCTATCACGCCTATACAATCAAATACAAGAAACTCGTCACGATACACGGCATCTTCGCGATGGTCGGCGCGGTCGGCCTGACCGGCGGCATGTGGCTTTACAATCTCAACCCTTTCAATTGGAACGAAACCTTGGTCATGGTACTCTTCATCGTCGGCGGCACACTGTTGCTGATTGCGTTCCTGCTGTTTGCGGTGATCACATTCCTGACGGAAAAAGAATAAGTGTGGAAGAATCCTCCCTGATGGGGAGGATTTTTTTAATGCTTTGCGAATAAAACCGAAAACAATACCTTGCATTGAATAGTACTGAGTGATATATTATTCATTAATTACTACTGTTTATAAAATACTAGTTAAGAAAGGAGGCGTTATCGGTGAACATTCAGTTTAAAAAAGGCGCATTGAATCTATGTGTGCTGGTTCTGTTGGATAAGCAGGATCGCTATGGCTATGAATTGGTGCAGAAGATTTCCGATCGCATCGCCATTTCGGAAGGCGCTGTCTATCCCCTGCTCCGCCGTCTGACCAAAGAAGGGTATTTCTCCACGTATTTGCAGGAATCGACGGAAGGTCCGCCGCGCAAATATTATTCGCTCACCGAAGCCGGCAGAACGTATCTTCATGTACAGCTCGAAGAATGGAAAAGCTTTACGGACGGGGTCAATAAACTAATCGAAGAGGGTGTGCGAAATGACTGAACAACAATTTCTGCAACAATTGGAGCAAGCATTGGACCGGCTGCCTGCCGAAGAACGCAACGACATTCTGCAGGATATTCGGGAATACTTCGCAAACGGCCGTGCTGATGGCAAATCCGACAGCGACATTGCTGCGGAACTGGGCGCACCGGATGCCATCGCCAAAGAACTGATTGACAGTTTTGATTTTACACAAACAACAGCACCTGCTGAAAAATCGATATTTCGAAAGACAAATTCGATGGAGTTGATATTCAGACCGACAATTCGTTGGTGCGGATTTCGCCTTCCGATGACGGCAAAATGCATGTAGATGTTGAAAATAAAACCTATCGCCAGCACCTCGCTGTCGACATCCTTGACCGCACACTCGTGATCAGCTTAAAGGAAGAAACCAGAAAATTGGGAATCTTCACTTTCACCGGCGGTTTGAAGTCACCCGCGCTCATCGTTCAGCTGCCTGCCAAACTGTATGAAAAGATTCAAATCCTTTCCGACCATGGCACCATCACCGGTGAACGTCTGGAAAGCACAGAATTTCTCGTTGAGACGGATAACGGCAGCATCGACCTGAGCCAAATAAACGCTGGAAATTTCGCGGTGAAATCAGACAACGGAGCCATTAAGCTGACGGCTGTCCAGGCAAAAGATCTGAGATCTGAGAGCTGAAACAGACAATGGCCAGCTCACTTTGAAAGATATCCGCACCGGCAAATTGCATGCAGCTTCTGACAACGGCGCCATTACGCTGAAAGAAATTGCAGGTGACGTCCAGGCCCAGACCGACAATGGCCGCATCCACCTTTTGGCGGCTGACCTTGAACGCACCATCAGCCTGCAAACCGACAACGGCTCCATTCTGCTGGAAACAAATAGACAACCCGAGAATGCCACCATCAATGCTGATGTCGATTGGGGCACGGTTTCTGTATTCGGCTCGAAGAAAAGAAGAACCGTTTTTGGAACCGGCCACCACCCGGTCGATCTCCAATCCGACAACGGCAGCATTACAGTAAAAATGGTGTGATGGAGTTTTCAATTGAAAAAGATGCAAAAATGCCGCCTGTGAAGTCAAATGATTTCACAGGCGGCATTTTCTATTCACTGATTGCAGTAATTTCTGTTAAACTTTCATCATTATTAAGCCCGGCGAACCCCCATGCATTAGCGGCCTGCAGTTTACGAATCTCCTATTCACCGACCGTTAACTCAGAATAACTTATTTCCCCCAATTCATCAGAGGCAATATTTTTAAAGGTTTTATCGTCTTTGCACCTGTAAAGGTGTTGAAGTGAGTTCGACACGTAATAGACGATTCCATCTGCCGGGTGCCTCACTTTGTTCAGAAACAACAGGTATTGCCCCGTTTTCATCGGCTTCATCCCTTGTTCAGAGCTGTACTCAGTCTCTTTTCTGTCCTTCATGCCGATTACCTGCTTGATTACGATCTCCGACTCTTCATCAAAATCCTGGCCGGTACGATCGATAAAAACTTCATCGACTGCCACCTCGTAAAAGGCCTGCTTTGTAGTTCCACTCTCTCCTCTGAACTCCCGGATATCATAATACAGAGGTACATTAACAAGCACCACCAAATCCGCTTCCGCTTTTAAGTCTTCAAGCGTTTCGTACGACTTGGACAATCCCTGTACACCGCTATTCGATTCTACGGTCCCCAAGTGCTTGTATCCAAGCAAACCAAGGAAAATCACTCCAACGAGAATAAGTGACGATATCAATTTTCTTTTCATGGCTTCATCTCCAATAAGGATATATTCCATTCTTTCAAGCGAGTTGCTGTTGCAGCTGAATTCCACGTTTAAATATTCCTTACCTACGATGTTAGACTGACAAATTTTTCAAATCAATAGCACCCTCTATTTCCCAATAACCAAAAAATATTTTACGTTATTATTACCTATTAAAAATTCACAATTAACGATTTAAACTCATTAAAGTGATAGCAATAAAAAATAATTAGTACCGATAACATTCTTTTTGAAATATCACCAGAAAAATTACGAAAATTTTCCCAACCCGTTATTCGCAAATTTTATTGGACATAAAAAAGGCTCCCAGTTTCCCGGAGAGCCTCTTTCGCTTTCTTCCTATTGCAGCAAGTCCACAAATTTATGCAGATACTCCAATGTATCGATATTGCTGTTGCAGGTTGCACTGTCCTGACAGATGTAGTTGCCGCGTTTGATGAAATTGTCCTGACCCGAACCTTTTGTCCTGGCAGTGAACAGCCCTACTTCGCTGTGGCGGTTGCAGATCGAGCAGATGCCATATTTCGCACTGCGGTTGAAGCTGCCGTGGACGCCATCGAGCCTTCCATCCCTTTCTATAACCAGGTACATAAGCGTCGAGCTCTCGATCCAGCCGAGATATGACAGCTTACGAAAATCGAAAGTATCGAGCTTCGGACCTTTCAGCTTTTTCGCTTTCGGGAATAACTTCTTCAAGTGCTGGTCTGTCACATTCTGGAATGGCACCACATATGCCACCAACTGACCCAGGAAATTTTCGGCATCCGCAGGTTCTTTCACCGCCGTCAGTGGTTGGAGCACAGCTTTCTGTTCTTCACTTAAGGAAGGGAACAAGTCGAACACCTTCTCCTGCGACAGATGCCGCAGCACACTCAGCACTTCCGCATCACTGCTTGTCGCTTTGCCGTTGACCAAGATGTCCGTCTGGCCTTTGATGAAATTAAACTGGTCATTCCGGATAAATGGGTCCGGACGGTCTCCCGTAATCCCCTGGCTATTGCTTGTCTCTTTAGCATGTATCATTTTGAAACACTCCTTTTTCGAAGGTGCGCTATGACTCTTATCATAAACCAATCCCAAAGAATTTTGGAGTGTAATGCCTCTTAGTTTCACAAACCCTTTTCGGTCCAATCATAAAGCACAGCTTTTTCCTTTTGGGGGTCCAGCCCGGCTTTTCGCTCATGTGGTGTGCGTGTGGACTCCCAGGCAAGCGTATCCCGAATGGTTTCTTCGAGTGACCGGAATTTCAGGCCGGCATGCAGTGCCTTCCGGATATCCACCTTCAAAAAGCCATCCATATTACTGCTGTCCGGAATCCAAAGGGGCAAATCGGTCCAGCCATTTACTTCGTGGCCGAGGAGGAATTTTTCGTCAATCCAGATCAGTTCGGTCTCATTTCCGACAGTTTCCTTGCATGTGTCCAAAAACTCCTGCATCGTCAATTCGGTTTCCGGACCGGTTGCATTAAATGTTCCGTCCGCTTTTGACTCCACCATCCGAAGGATCCACTCGGCAAGGTCGCGGACATCGATAAACTGGACGGACTTGTCCCGACGCCCGGGCGCCAGCACCTCTCCGCCCTTTGCAATCCGGTTGATCCAATAAGCAAAACGGTCTGTGAAATCATAAGGTCCGACGATCAGCCCCGGCCTGACAATGAAACTGCGTCCGGGAAACGCACGCTCCACTTCCCTTTCGCATAGGAACTTCAGCTCGCCGTAATGCTCCCTGATGGCCTCGTCCGCTTCCATCCTTTTCAGCTCTTCCACTCTTTCCGGCGCCAATTTTCCGACGGTATGGCCTTCATCAATCCACGGTTCTTCCAGCTCATCATAAACCGACACACTCGAGATGAATGTATAATGGTCCGCTGCATCTGCCAATAACGCCGCCGACTCGCGCACGGACCACGGGACATAGCCGCTTGTATCTATGACCGCGTCCCACACCCGGCCTTTCAGTACATCCAAATTTCCGTCGCGGTCGCCAACCAGTTTTTCCGTTTCCGGAAACAGTTCCGGATCCGTTTTGCCTCTGTTGAATAATGTCACTTCATGGCCGCTCCCCAGTGCCGCTTCCACCAGAACCCGTCCTAAAAATCGTGTGCCTCCAAGAACTAAGATCTTCATTTTTCTGCCCCTTTCCGTTTGCATGCCAGAAAACTCCAGAACAACAGGATCCTGGCTCAGCTGTAAATTACACAATCACTTTTGTGATGCCCGGCAATTTCTGAAGCTGTTTAACCAGTTCCATCTCACTTTCGACTTTTCCTTCATTTATTGAAAAAATGTATTTTGATACTTGTTTTTCACTGAAGGTGTTGATGTCTTCAATTTGAAAATCAATGATTGCCAGATTGTATTCCTCAAAATAGCCGCTGATTTTGGAGAACATTTCATCATGGTCTTCCGCGATCACAACGATTTGTTTGTGCTTATGCGTAGAGATGTATTTCTTCTCGACTTTTCCCAGCACAAATAACGTACCAATTACAATAAGCGTCGATAATACGGCTACATAATACATGCCGATCCCGATCACCAACCCGAGTCCGGCAGCCACCCAGATCGAAGCCGCAGTCGCCAACCCTTTCACGGAACCCCTGTTGACGATGATGGTCCCCGCTCCCAGAAAACCGATTCCGCTTATAACATAGGAAGGGATGCGGCCCGGATCAAACTGCAGGGGCCCACTGGCTGTATTGATGAAGTTATCAAAACCGGTAACAGAAAGGATCATCATAAGACATGCGCCTGTGCCCACCAAAAGGTGGGTACGCAGCCCTGCAGGCTGTTTTTTTGTCTCTCTTTCCATACCAATAATGCCGCTTAATAATGCAGCCATCAGAAGGCGTATGGTTATTACCATATAATCTTCAGGCAAAAAATCCATTGTCATCCCCCTCTATCTGAACATCCATTACTCTACCGTACCCGACAAAGCACCGAATTATTCGTATAAGCAGGTTCCTTGAATTCGCCTGTCGTCATGTGATTATTCCCGTCATTGGAAAACGGTGTAAAGGTTAGGTGGACATGCCTCTTCCATTCACCTTCTTCGTTTCCACAAATATACAATCCCTCCGAACAGCGATACCACGCTGACCAGCAATGATTTCCAGAAATGCGGCGGCCAGTAAGTGAGTATGACTTCATTCTGTCCCGGAACTGCCGGTACCGCCAGGAAAGCGTAATTCGCTTCCAATACCTCAACCCCTTCTCCGTTCACTTCCGCTGTCCAGCCCACTTCATAGGGAACCGGCAATACGAGAAACTCATCATTCTCATCATTTCGGTAATCCACGCGAATGCGGCTGCCGTCCCATTCGAAGTCATTGCCTCCCGTGGCATCAGCCACTTCAGCGCGGAACACATCGTACGGCTCCTCATAAACCGCCAATTCCGTCAGTCTGTATGTGCCCTGGCGGAGGCGGATCCGGATTGTGTCATCTGCAGGAAGGCGAAGAGTCAAATCATCAACGAAAGTTTTATAAATCGAAACGTTCGATTTTCTCGATGTTTTATAGGAATTGATGTGGATTGTAAACCGCTGGTCTTCAGCGAGACTGACAAGATTCATGGCGACGTATAAATCACTTTCTTCCGGGACAGGCTCCTCCAGGACAATGTCGATGCCCCCTGATTCACCGGTTACCTCCAGCACTTCATCTTCATACGTCGCTTCGATACCGATAATATCGACTGCCCTTTCTTCAGGCACTGGCGGTAGCGGAGCCTGCGTTGCGGGATTTTTCAAAACCACACCCGTCAGCATGGCGTGCTCCCGGAGGATCACCGGCGCACCGGCCAGGCTTTCTTCGCTGTAGGCGCTTGATGCTGATCGCACGAAAGGCAAGGGCAGCTGATTTTTATAGACGATGTAGTTTTCCGATTCCAGTATGGGTTCAAAAAATGCGGGCACATTTTCATCCTCGCGGGCAAGGATTGTATAATTCACCAAAAGCAGGCTGTGCAGATTGGTCCTCCTGTTCAGGGTGGCGTAGCGGCTGACGCTTTCACGCCCCATGTCGATTTCCAGTTCACGCAGGTAAAAATCCAGGATTTGGTCATTCAGAATACTGGAGTACGCACTTACCCCATGAAAGTCCTGGACCATCGGTGTATTGTTCCGTATTCCTTCCATCCAATCGATGCGGGTAAACGGAAATGCGTCCCGTTCCCTGATTTCCGTCAGCAAACCGCGAATCTCCGGATCATCGTACTCGTCCCCGGTAATATACTGTTCGGAGACCAACTCCGTATCACCGCTTTTCACCAGCAATACGTACTGGAATCCGCTTGCGAAAATCAGCAGGGCGAAGACAATAAACGCCGCAGCCCCACTCTTTTTCGAAGGATCCTTGACGGCGCGAAGCAGCAGCATGAATGTAAACAACGCTGACCCGATTATGCCCAGGAACAATGGTATCTGAATGGTTACCCCCTCTTCGGCAACCGCCAGTAAAAACTGGTAGCCTGCTGCAGCAAAAGCCAGTACCATCAAGATGACGACAGCTCCCTGTCCGTAGATGGAATTTCTGTCAACGGCCTGGGCAAACAGCGTCAAAATGAGCACCGCCGCAGCAACAACCAAGAAAACAAAGCCTGGCTGAACCTCCAGTCTTTCGTCGCCCAATGCAAACAAACCGTAAACGACCAGCGCAACTCCCCCGGCAATCGTGAACTGTTTCATATGGAGCAAAGACAGCCGGCTGAACCCGGCGGCCACGGCACCGCCTGAGGCAAAGGACAGAAAGTATTCCCAGCGGTACTGCGGTGCGGAAAAGCCGTTAAAGACACTGGCAATTTGCGGACTGTAATGGAGCAGGGTTCCAAACAGTACAAGCGAAGCGAAAAAGCGGAATGTTGAATCCCGAAAAAACGGGAAGGCAAATACCATTCCGACAAACGCCGCCGGCAAAATGACATAGCTGCTCGTGAACAGGATATTATCGTGAAACGCCAGCCATTCGACGTCGTGGGCATAAGGAGGACGGTGATTGTTCAAAAACGAATACACTGCGGGCACAAAGGAAACCGCACTGATACCCGCACCGATCAATCCGCTCAGCCCAAAAAGAACAAGCGCTTTGGGTCTTTTAATTTCATTTTCCGCAAGCGGCAAAAAGAGCCGGAACAGTATGTATATGCCGGCGAGCAGAAAATTGATATAGGCAAAATAGAAATTGTCAATCATCGATACCGCAACCATAGCCAAAAACCACCCTGGACGCCCTTCGCGAAACACTTTTTCGATGCCGAAAATCAGCAGTGGCAGCCATAAATAAGCGTCAGCGTAAAACTCCCAGTAAATGGCGTGGCGAAAATACATACTCGACAACCCGTAAATGACGGCACCAAGAAATGCAGGCAGCCAACCGAATTTCATGTATCGGAACACAAGGCAGCTGATGAACAGTGCCGCCGCAAGCCTGGTGATATTGATGAATACCGCCGCATGCGCCCAGAACAGAAGATCCGGCTCTGCGATGATTCCGAGAAGTTCCAGTATGTAAAAAAATCCGACTGTCAGTATAAATACAATGGACGTTGAAAAATAATACGACAGCCAACTGTATGTGCCGCTCCCCAGACCGAAAAAAGAGGAATAGAAAAATTCACCTGAAGTGTATTGTTCATAGAGCATCGATTTGAATGGCATCATTTGTGACAAACCGTCATTCGGGCCGAGCATAAAACGATTGCCCGCCCATTCCACCAGGTAGACGATATGTCCAGCACCACTTAACAGCAGACAAAGACCAGCAAGTTGCAAGAAAGGCAAAAGTCTTTTCATAAGTCACCTACTTTTCCATAGTAGATTCACCGGCAGAAACGGTTGGAGAAGAATTGAAGCGTGGATTTTTTCGAAAAAATACGATCTTTCCAAATTCCAATACTGCATAGCATAATATTTCCCGCTCACTTATGAACTCCTTGGAGCAATCTTCTTCGCCACCTTTTACCGGACATCCTTTTACCACGTATCTCCCCCAGAAGGAGGAGGCCAGGCACCGATTGTTCTTCGCGCAACAACCACCTGTCCTGCATGGTAACTGTTATGGAGCAGGATTGTCATCAAACAGTCTGCACGCGTTCGCTCTTCTTTACCAAACCCCTGCTGAGTTAAATCTTTCGCCGCTTCCAGTTCGGCTCTTTCCAGCCCCTGCAGGAAATGCGAGATTCCTGCATTCCACTCTGCCGCATCAGCAGGCGATGGTGAATCCGGCCATGATTCCGCAGCGCGTTCCGGAGTTCCCGGTTTTTCTCCTTCCAGGAGGGCCAACATGAAATCCTGCCAATAATTCATATGGAATAGTGTTTCCCATACAGAATGCGCACTATCTCTCCGTTTTTCCGCCGCTTTGCGCCAGTCCAATCCATCAAACACTGTCGCCGTATCAACATGCGCGCCCTTGCCGTGGAATGCTTTCCGAAAGAATAGCTCATTCATAAACAGTCCTCCTCGATTTATCTGCTGGCCGGATCTGTGTAACGATTAAGACAAAACTATTAAAACCGACTAACGTTAAGGTTCGCTTTTAATTTTTGGTTCCGTCCACGTCTGCCGTCTGCGTCGCAACAATGGCGAAATAAGGTCCTTCGAGCCCGGTGTATTCAACCCGTTCGAAATTTGCCTGAAATCCGGCTTCAGCCAGTATTTCTTCCCATTCCGGCATAGAAAACAGCCCTGATTCCGCACGGTCGTATTCCCTGAAAACTGTTCCATTTTCATCCCGCAGAATATAGGCGTATTCGGTTTCTGTCACATGGTCGTCGGGATTGCTGTCATACGTCCATTCCAAATACCGCATGCCGCGCTTGCCTGCATCGATGCCGCCATGGTCTGTTACAGGCTTGAATGTTTCTTTGAAATGGTCCGTCATGATCATGAGAATGCCTCTCTCATTCAAATGCTTTTTTGCGTTAACCATTACTTCGAGCAACTCGGCCTTTGTTGTAAAATACATGATCGCATCGTGAATAAAAACCAAATCGAAAGTGGCACCAAGGTCCAGCTTCTTCATGTCTCCCTGGACGTGTTCGCAATCCGGATTTAATCGTTCGCTGACTTTCAGCATATCCGCCGAAAGGTCCGTCAAAGTCATGGAAAAGCGCTGCTTCAGGTAAAATGCATTGTTGCCGCCTCCGGAACCGAACTCGACTGCCGCTTTGACATCTGCATGATAGCGCCGGATGAGTTCGAGATAGAGCGCCGCTTCCTCTTCATATTCCGTATGGGGAGACATCAACGGCCACCATTCCGCCAACTCTTTGTAAAGTTTCATCGCTCGCCACCCCGCCTTTCTTCTGCAATTGAGTGAAACACAAAATGTTTTACTCCTCTTGACAGTATTGTATACTAAATTTATCAGAAATTTCTAATATTTTCACATTCTTTTAACAAACCCGTGATAAACTGAAAGAAAGAAGTCAGGAGGATGAGTGATGGAGACAGATCAATTGGTTCTCAGTACGAAATGGCAAGGGGATTTTGTTTTCTCTGCAGTGGGACAAGGCGGACACACGCTTACGATGGATGCACACCACGGAGTGGGACATGAACAAGGCCTGTTGCCCATGCAAGCTTTGCTGGGGGCGCTTGCGGGATGCGTCGGGATGGATGTCATCATGATTTTGCGGACAAGACTGCAAGATATTCGCTCCATTGAAATCGTTACCGAAAGCGAAAAGCGCCGGAATCCGCCAAAAGAGTTCCTGTCGATTGTTGTCACTTTCTTCGTCGAAGGCGATATCGATGCCGATAAAGTGCTTCACGCCATCGAAGTCAGCGGCGAGAAATATTGTCCGGTCGCCCATTCGCTAAAAGCGGACGTCCGCTACCGGCTGATGCTGAATCACAAGGAAGTTGCTGTAGATTAATGGGAAACCCGACTTTGCGGTCTTTTTTAAGATCATCCTGACCAGTACAGAAACAAAGGGGCGTCGCCAAACCATTTGGATTTGGCGACGCCCCTTTTTGTTTATCTCCTTTTATATAGAAGGTTCTTTCATGGTAAAAAGCCTGATTGAGGTTACCAGCATCCAGAGCTGCAGCACCCCGATATTGATCCGTTCGACCAACCCGAAATACGGCCATTGATTTGCAAAGAAAAACGCGGCGCTGCCCCCTGCAATCAGGATGATGCCTCCCGTTGCAATTGAATAATTCCCATAGCTTTGAAAGCTCCTGATTTTCCTGAATCCGATACCGACCAAAAGCGGTGCAAGAATCGTCAGCGGAACGATAAGGGCTGTGATGACGAGATGCATCAGACCGGTGAAAGTCATCGGGGCCCCGGGCAGATCCTGGGGAAACAGGCCATACGTGATGGAAATCACCTGCATTACAAGAAACAGCAGCATGCCGATCCGTGAAATTTTTGGCGCAAAGCGTTTGATGACAATATAAGCACTGGCAGCGAAAAGGATCGAAAACACTCCATACAAAAACGTGATGCTGCTTAATAAGCCCCGATTAGGCGCACCTCGTGCGGTAAGGTCACTGATTGGTTGGTGCAGATGACTATAGCCTTCCCACAGAAATCCGCCAAGAACCACATGGATTACGTATGCGAGCACGCCCAATGCTCCAAAGATGGTCAGTTTCTTCGCCATAGCTTCCTATCCTCCCTGTCTGGAATTGCAGCTTGTTAACAAACCGGAATCATTCGCTTGATGTAATTATCCATAATTTTACTGTTAACAGGTAATGATTTGTCCTGGCGAGGACCGTAACACTGAACCCCCGCACTGCATGGGACTGGGTTTTCGCCAGATCTGACCGGCTTTAGTAGTTCGATTACGGGATTCAGCCATTGGAGCTGAAACTGTGTGAAAAAAGGGCATCCTCAATCCGAGGATGCCCTTTTGTGATTCTATATCCTATTCTTCTGCTTCTGCAGCTTCCGCTTCAGCTTTTGTTTTATGCACTGTGCCGGCAGGATGTTCCGACGGTGCATAGATTGAATAGACCTTTAGTGGCTCATCGCCGTTATTGGTTACATTGTGATATTTTCCTGCTGGAATCATGATGGCGAAATCTTCCTCGGCGTTTTGTTCGAATGTCAGGTTGTCTTCGCTGTCACCCATCTGCACGAAGCCTTTGCCGTCTTCAATGCGCAGGAATTGGTCGCCATCGTGTTTCTCCAAGCCGATGTCGTCGCCAGCTTCCACGCTCATCACGGTCACCTGCAGGTTTTCACCCGTCCAGATTGTTGTCCGGAAATTGTTGTTATTTTCGGTGGCGTCTTCGATATTCAATACATACGGTTCTTTTCCATGGTCTTTAAAGTCCATTTCAAATTCCTCCTTTGAATTTTCTTCGAAACTCGTAATATACCTTCAAATGCGCATGTTCAAACAAGAGGTTTTGTTGCAGGAGATGAATTGCATTTTTACGATTTGATACTGCCCTCAGCGTTGGTGAATGTTTCGCAATTTAATTTAACTTGAATTTCATTATGCAGACTTATTATCATTTTTTGGCTGAAAATCCTACAGCTTCCGTTGCTGCAGATCAGCCAGAATTTGCGGATATTGTTTATCAAGTTTATACGTCCACATAAGGATCGTCTGCACAATTGCCAGTAACAGCGGGATGTGAATGTTCAGCGCCAGGATGACGGTCATCGCCGTATCTGTCTGGCTTTCGAGACCACCGGCGTAGCCCCCGAAAGCCAATGACCAGCCAATAAGAGCTCCTCCGAGGCCGGCTCCCATTTTCATACCGAAACTGGCCGCACTGTTGACGAGGCCAGCCGTCCGGATTCCATGTTTCCATTCCCCGTATTCAACCGTATCGTTGATCATCGCGTAAAGGAACATGATGATTGGCAGCAGGCCGAATCCCTGGATCACCGTTCCGACTGAAAATATGGACAGGCTGTAAGGATCGATCATCTTCACAACCGGGCCGAAGATGCCCAGCACCGAAACGAATAAAGCGATATTGCGTTTGCCGAACCGTTTTACCAGCTTCGCCATAAAAAAGAAGCCGATGATTGTCGGCAGAAACAGCAGGAAGCCGATGAGCGAGAAGATGGTGGCATCACCGAAGACATACGTTGCATAGTACAAACCCGCTCCCGCGAGCAGAGCATTCAGAGTGTAAGCGATTACACAATAGCCCGTGATGATCAGCCAGTATTTATTGGTGAACAACGCTTTCAATGTAATTTTTAACGGAATATCGTTTCGGGGCTGATCGACAGATGTTATTTCAACGCGTTCTGTCGTTGAGCGAAAAGCAAAATAACTGGTCAGCATGATGACGAGTCCACAGAAACCTGCAACCATCGTCCATCCCTGCGTTCCACCAATCGCACTTGCCACCGGTTCGGCAAGGATCGTGATCAGCAAAGTACTGAGCATCGTGAAAATGCCTGTATAGATATTGAGCATGGAGCGTTTGTTCGGCTCCTGCGACATCAACCCAAGCAGCGTCTTGTAAGGAATCGATACTGCAGTGTAAAGCAAAATCAGCAATATGTAAGTGATGGAGGCGTAGATGATTTTGCCGGTAGTCCCGATGTCCGGAACCGCAAACAGCAGCACCACCGAAATTCCAAGCGGAACGCCCATCCAAAGGATCCACGGTCGTGCTTTGCCGTGTTTCGACCTTGTCCGGTCCACCAATGTCCCCATTCCAAGATCCGTCACCCCATCCAGTAGCCGGGCGACCAGCATCAGCGTTCCGACAACCCCTGCTGAAATACCTGCGACGTCAGTGTAATAAAACGTAAGAAATGTCCCAACCAGTGTCCAGACCAGAATGACTCCGAAAAACCCCGTTCCGTAACTCAACATTTCCTTATGGTCCGGAACTTCTTCCTGTACCGATCCCGCAATAATTTTCTGCCGCTCTTCTACTATCAACTAGCTTCCCCCCTCTAAAAATCTTCTGCACCCAACATACCAACCAGTCGGTATTAGAGTTATTGTAAACATTATTTCCAGACAATTCAATCTATTATTTAAAATGAAAAGACGCACCTTCGCTACTTTATTAAAATATGTTCGAATTAGTGAACATTTCCTGCATCGTTCAAAAATGTCTTCCTCCTGAACCTGATTCTCTTCTATTATTGATATTCTTACTGTATACAGCTTAAGCCCTGCATGATTGGAGGCAATTTTAAAAAATCTCCCGGACATAAGCGTACGGGAGATTTTGTGTTTTAAAGTTCTTACATTTTCACAGGATTATTTTTGCCTGATCGATTCCTGCAGCTTCTTCTTTCTCTTCCATTTCTCTTCGCCATTCTATAATTTCCCGCTCCTCCACCTGCTTTTCCAGCGTTTCATCCCATTGACCCGTTCCGGAATTCCAGATGCGTACAAAAAAATCGTCCGTTCCTGTAAAATAGGAGTTACCAGACAACCACACACAGCGGAGTTATCAGAAGAACAACAAACACGCGAAAAACTGAACTTATTTGGAAAAAGCGGATTGCTTTATCTGTCCGAATGGCCGGCGTGTTGAATTTAAAACTTATCGAACAAAAAATGCCTCCGGTTACGAACAGAGCTTGAAAATCTACGCATGTGAAGACTGTTCGGATTGCCCGATAAAAGCCCTCTGCACCAAATCAGCGGGCAAACGGCTGCTGCTTTCAGAAAACCCGCTCCCACAACAAAAACAGACGGAGAAAAAAGAGTTCTCTTTCTCCGTCTGTTATATTTTAAGGGGTTCTGGAACAGCCCCCTCTTATTTTGATGTATCAAGATTTCTCCTCAAGAATGGAAGCATTCATCACCGGAGGGGGTTCTGGTGCTGCAAATGAGGATTCCGTTTCTTCCTGCTCCACTGGATCGCCAGCCTCTTCTTTTCTCAAAGACTTAATCAGGGCTACGCTCATGAGAATCATAATTAATGTAAACGGCAGCGCTGCTACAAGGGAAGCGGTTTGTAAGCCTCTCAACCCGCTGCTTACAATAAGCACAGATGTAATAGCCGCCATGAGGATGCCCCAAATCACTTTTACTCCTGTCGAAGGATTTATATCTCCATCCGACGACATGATTCCCAGTACGAAAACTGCCGAATCTGCTGAAGTCACCAGGAAAATGACGATCAACAGTAACATGATGACAGATAACGCTGTGTAAAATGGAAATTCCTGCAATAATACGAACACAGCAGTTGTTACATCCTGGGATACTGCCGTTGAAATAGCTGTGTCAAGGAACAGGTCGAAGTATAACCCTGTGCCCCCGAAAATGGCCATCCAGACAAAGCCGATCAGCGGCGGTACAACCATGACACCGAGAACAAATTCTCTAATAGTTCTTCCTCTCGATACTCGAGCCACAAAAGAACCGACAAACGGCGACCAGGCAATGACCCATGCCCAATAAAAAACTGTCCAATCGTTGACCCATGATTCACCCGTATAAGGAGTTAAAAAGAAGCTCATTCCAACGAAATTCTGAAAGTAATCTCCTATACCCACTACGAAACTTTCGATAATAAAAGTTGTCGGCCCTCTGAACAGGAAAAAGAGCATCAATGCTGCTACAAGGAGCATGTTCGCCAGGCTCAGAAATTTGATTCCTTTATTGATCCCTGTAGTGGTTGAAATCAGATAAAGAACCATGATCACCGCTACGATGCCAATTTGTACCAGCGGACTGTTCGGAACCTCAAAAACGTAATTCAAGCCGCCTCCGATTTGCATGACACCCATTCCGACCGAAGTAGAAACTCCGATAATGGTCGCGATGATTGCAAGAACACTTATCGAAAATTTCAACTGTTTTTTTCCTTTGCGCGGGAGCACATCCGTAATCGTTTCGCTGATAAGGCCTTTGCGGTTGTGGCGATATTGATAATATGCCAAAGCTAAGCCGACCACTGCAAACACTGACCATTGATGAATTCCCCAATTGAAAAATGAATAGTGCATTGCCGTTCTTGCAGCTTCAGCGGTTTGAAGTTCCACTCCAGCAACAGGCGGGGAGGAAAAGTGGGTCAAAGGCTCGGCTACCCCCCAAAAGACAATTCCCACCCCAAAACCGGCACTAAAGAGCATACTGATCCAAGTAAAAAACGAAAATTCCGCTTTTTCGCCGTCTTTCCCCAGTTTAATGCTGCCGTATTTACTGAATGCTAAATACAAACAGAAAAATACAAATCCAGCCACACTGACTAAATAAAACCAGCCAAAACTGTTGCTTGTAAATGCAAAAACTGCAGAAGCATATTTTGCAAGGCTGGCAGGGGAAAATGCTCCCCATATGGTGAATAAGGCAATAAACAAAGCTGAAACTTTAAATGTTTTATTATTATAGGACACGCGTTTCAAACTTTTCTTCATAACATCCTCTCCCTTATGGTCGCTGCCTTCGGGGCGCCCCCGAAGGTCACGGCTTCTTTGGATCAGTTGGATAATTTAAAGCAGACAACTTTCGGTTCAGTCATTTCCTGTATCGAGAACTTTATGCCTTCCCTTCCTAATCCAGATTGTTTCACTCCACCAAACGGCATCGCATCAATGCGAAAATCGCTGCTGTCATTGACCATTATTCCGCCTACATCCAGTTTGGCGATCGCTTTATGCGCCAAATCAATATTTTTCGTAAAGATTCCTGCCTGCAAACCATAATTGACGTTATTGGATAAGTGAATGGCTTCCTCCAAATCCGCCACCGGATAAAGCAATACAACCGGACCGAAAATTTCTTCCCTGGCAATTGTGCAGTTTTCTGGAACATCGATTAATACTGTCGGCGAATAAAAAGCGCCATCGCGTTCGCCGCCGGTTAGAATTTTCGCTCCTTTCTTAACAGCCTCGTTAACCAGTTTTTCAACACGGATTGCTTCTTTTTCAGTAATCAGCGGTCCCATATCAGTCAGCTCGGACTGTTTATCCCCGACCAGGTAATCCGTGGCGCGACCGACAAACTTCTCTTTGAAAGCCTCAAAAACCCCTTCCTGAATATAAATTCGCTGAACACCGAGACAATTCTGCCCTGCGGCCCAGAAAGCACCTGATACACTGGATTCGATTGCATCTTCGAGGTCTGCATCACTTAAAACGATTACCGGGGAATTGGACCCGAGTTCCATGCCAAGTTTCTTCAGACCGGCTTTTCGTGCGATTTCTTCCGCGGCTTCGACTCCGCCTGTAAAAGAAATCATCCGCACTGCCGGATGCGTAACCAAAGCATCACCAATTTCACTGCCATGGCCTGTAATAACTGACAATACTTTCATGGGAAGTTCCGCATGGGCAAAAGCCTCTGCAAGAAGCAGCGCGCTAAGCGGCGTCACTGTTGCCGGTTTTACAATAATGGCATTGCCTGACGCAATCGCCGGCCCTACTTTATGAGCCACCAGATTAAGCGGATCATTGAAAGGAGTGATTGCTCCTATAATGCCGATTGGAAAGCGGTAAAAATAACCGACACGGTTTTCGCTTCCCGGCGATTGGTCAAAAGAAATCGTTTCGCCGTTGATGCGTCTTGCTTCTTCCGCGCTTATGCGGAGTGTCTGAATCGCTCGTCCCACCTCTTTGCCGGCCTCACGGATAGTTTTACTGCTTTCAGATGCCAGTGTCCGTGCATACCTTTCACTGTTCTTCTCAATGTAGTCAGCAGCAGCATTGATAACTGCCATACGCTGATGGACAGGCATCGCCGCCGCGATTTTGGCTCCTTCTTTCGCCTCTTCCACACATTTCAGCATATCTTCCGCTGCAGCAGCCGGCACTGTATCGATGATTCTGTTGTCTTGAGGATCACGGACTTCAATGACTTTTTCGCTGTTGACCCATTCACCTGCAAGATACATTTTCTGGCCTTTAAGATGAGTTGTCATTCGATTACCACCTTTTCATCGCTATAGTTTTACTGTCTGTACATTCCGGGCTATGGTGATCAAATCAATCAATAAGGAAAAACCGGTTTCGATTTTCCCTGCTCCTGCCCCGCTTAATGTAACCGTTCCCAATAAATCGGTTTCGTAAGTGATGGCATTCGTGGCTCCGCTGACCGAAGCAAGGGAATCATTCAGACTCACTTTTTCAGGCGCGATGGAAGCAATTACTTGATTTCCTTCCTTCCGGGCTTTTGCCAGCAGTTTCCACCGTTTCCCTTCAGCTTTCGCTTCTTCAATATCTTTTAACGTGATATGGGAAATGCCTTTGCATGAAACTTCTGCTACTGTCAGCGGGGCTTTCATCACATAATTGGCAAGGATTACGATTTTATAGCGTGCATCATAGCCTTCGACGTCGCTGGTCGGATCCGCTTCTGCATAACCCAGCTCCTGTGCTTCTTTCAAAGCATCCTCATAAGCGACTCCCTCATCCTCCATTTTTGTCAAAATGTAATTTGTTGTGCCGTTGAGGATACCGCGGATTTCTGTAATCTCATTGCCCGCCAACGTTGCGACCGGCATCCGGAGAGCAGGCGTCCCGCTCATAACTGTCCCTTCAAATCCCCAATGAACATCGTTGTCAGCGGCAATTTCAGCAAGCTCTTGGTAAGCAAGGGCTACAGGCCCTTTATTGGTCATCACTACATTCTTTCCACTTTCAAATGCCGCTTTGCAATGATCGATTGCCGGCTGGCCGGTATGGACATCTGTGAAAGATACTTCTATAACCGTGTCCGCGTTTGTCTCCCGGATCGTTGTCAGACTATCCCACCCTGTAATGAGGCCTGTTGTTTGCGGATAGTTTTCCAGGTTGCCTGTTTCCTTTACCACACGCAGAACGGTATCAATGTCCAGACCTTTCGGGTGATAAATGGAACCTTTCATCAAATCGGATATGGCAACCAGTTCCGCTTCAAAGCCTTCATCATTTTTCAACGCTTCTTTCTTATCCCGGAGTATTTCCGCCAATCCTTGGCCAACTACGCCAAATCCTATAAAAGCCAATTTATGAACCATAAGCATCCACCTCTAATTTCGTTTGATTTCGTACACTTATTCCGTCCTTCAAAAAATCGATCGCTGATTGTGCGAGTATGGCCGTTCCGATCGGCAGGCAGTTTTCGTCAATTTCGAATATTGGGGTGTGAAGATCACGCTGAACTCCATCCGACGGCGCACAACCGAGAAAAAACATCGCTCCCGGAAGCTGCTGCGTGACAAATCCGAAATCTTCTCCCCCCATGCCAAAAGGCTTTTTGATAATCCGCCACTCCGGATCAAGTTCATGAATCGCCTGTATGAATCTTTCGTTTACGATCGGATTATTAAATAAAGCCGGTTCACCCCTTTGGATTTCCAGTGAATAAGAACCATCCAGCGAGTGAACTACGTTAAGGGCTTTTTGCAATTCCATTGCCAGCAAATCACGGATGGCTGTATCGTAACTGCGGATCGTCCCTTCAATCATTACTTCAGTCGGGAGTATATTACTGGCTGTTCCCGCATGGATCTGGCCGATGCTGATGACAGCCGCTTCCAAAGCAGAAATTTTTCTCGCCACAATCCCATGGAGAGCCTGTAAAACCGGTCCAAGCATCCATGCGGGGTCAGTGCCCAATTCGGGATAAGCTCCGTGTCCGCCCGTGCCGAAAATTCTGGCTACAAAAACATCGACATTTGCCATGCTCGGTCCGTCATTGATCTGAGCCTCTCCCGCCGAAAGCCAAGGGCACATGTGCAGCGCCATTGCGGCGTCCACATTGTCATATACTCCCGCTTCCATCAAATAGGGCGATCCCGAAAGACCGGTACCATCAGTACTTTCTTCTGCCGGCTGAAATACGAATTTTACAGTGCCAGTCAATTCCCTCCGTTCAAAACGGACGGCCAGCATCCTCGCAACCCCCAGCAAGATGGCTGTATGGGCATCGTGTCCGCAGGCGTGCATAACCCCTTCATGTCGGGAACGGTAGCCGATTTCATTTTCTTCCTGAATTGGCAGCGCATCAATATCGGCTCTGATGGCAATTACTGGACCTTCACCATTGGTCAATGTACCGATTACGCTTGTCTCAGTTCCAATTCCTCTGTCCACCTTGATTCCGCCGATTTTCTCCAGCGTTTCAGCAATATAGCGGGAGGTCCTGAACTCCTGGAAACTGAGTTCAGGATACTGATGGAAGTTTCTGCGCCATTCAATCAGCTGGCTCAATAAGCCGTTGGCCTCTTCGATGATAGGATGATTTCCTGACATTTCCTTACACCTCGTATCTGTTTGGCATTATACTTTCACTTTATTTTCCACATGTTTGAATGCCTGCTCGAAATCAGCGATAATATCTTCAATATTTTCGATGCCGCAGGAAACACGGATCAAACCTTCCGGAATCCCCATTGCAGCACGTTCTTCCGGGGTGCATTCAACATGGCTTGTCGTACGTGCCGGACCGACTGTAGTCTCCACAGCACCAAGGTTGGCGGCTCGATGCGCATATTGCAGTTTCGGCAATAGATCTCTTACTGTTTCAACACCGCCTTTAACCGCAAAGCTGAGCATTCCGCCGAAATCCTTCATTTGCTTTTTCGCAATTTCATGGTTCGGATGAGTTTCCAGTCCCGGATAAAATACATCTTCCACAATTTCTTTTGTTTGAAGATATTCAGCCAGCTCCATTGCATTTTTGCACTGTTCACGCACGCGGAGGTGGAGCGTCTTCATTCCCCGCAACGTCAGATACGCCGCCATCGGGTCCATTGTCGCACCGTTGATTTCCCGGTAATGGTAGACTTGTTCAACCAGTTCATGTGATCCGACCAATACTCCCCCAAGGGCATCCGCGTGTCCGCCAAGAAATTTCGTTGCACTGTGGATAACCAGGTCAACTCCAAGAGCCAGTGGATTTTGGTTGATTGGTGTTCCGAAAGTGTTGTCGATGATAACAAGCGCTCCTGCTTCATGTCCTGCTTTCGCCATACGTTCGATGTCAGTGATTTTAACTGTCGGATTTGTCGGTGTCTCCAAGTAAAGAATTTTGCAGCCTTTGGCGACTTCCGCTTCAATCGCTTCATGGTTCCCCGTTTCCGCCAAAGAAACTTCAATGTTTTGACGCGGAAGAAATTCAGTGAAAATCTTATTTGTACCGCCATAAGTATCTTTTACTGAAACGATGCGATCGCCCGGCAACAGGAATGTTGCTAATGTGTTGCTGATTGCAGCCATTCCTGTAGAAAAACTTGTTGCCGCTTCTGCGCCTTCAAGAATTTTCACTTTGTCTTCAAATGCCTGGACCGTCGGATTCGTATTGCGTCCGTATATATGGCCTTTTTTCTTGCCAATCGCCACATCGTACCATTCGTCCATATCATCGTACGTATAAGCCACGCTCAATACGACCGGAACCTGAGTGGCACCGTGCGCCAAATATTCTTTTTCTCCTGCCCATACCGCTTTTGTTCCTATTTGAATGTTTTCATGTGTCATAAGACCACTCCTCTTAGTTTTTTTGTAATGCTGTTTGGTTTTCTGCCTGCAGACCCAAGCCCTGTTTGATCATTTCGTTATAGGCGTATAAAGCAATTGCGGTATCCTGGACACCGGTTCCAGTCAGATCGCATACTGTGATCTGTTCTTTATGGCTTCGCCCCCTCACTTTTTGAGAAGTCAATTCACCCAATTCAGTAATGACGGAAGCATCTGTTACAGAACCACTGTCCAATGCATGGTGCAATTCACCAATCACGGCACATTGCGCTGTTGAATCACAGACCAATTTATCCGCATTGGCGAGAATTTCCGGTTCCAGTTCCTGTTTATGTTCCGCATCTGAACCCATCGCTGTAATATGAAGGCCCGGGTGCAGCCATTCAACTTTAATGACCGGCTCTTTCGCAGGGGTTGTTGTGACAACCAGGTCACTTTCTCGGAAGACTTGTTCCACCGTATCTGCTACCTGGACTTCTACACCGAGCTCCGCTTTCATTTCTTCGGCACATTTCACGGCGCGGTTTTCTGAGCGGGCATAAACAAGGACCTTCTTAAAATTTCTTACAAGTGCCAGTGCTCTTAATTGAAACCTTGCCTGGCTTCCTGCTCCGATAATCCCCACAGTACCGATTTTTTCATTTGCCAAATATTTCGCTGCGATTGCTCCGGCGGCAGCAGTCCGGACTTCCGTCAAATATCCGTTGTCCAAAAGGATTGCTTCCGGAATTCCGGTTTCTGTACTGATCAGCATCATCAGTCCATTGCCGCTCGGGAGCCCCAGCTTGTAATTATCGAAAAAACCGGAGGAAACTTTAATCGCAAACATAGCTTCACCTTTTATATAAGCTGACTTTACATCGACTTCACCTTTTCGGTCATGAACATCTATACGCATGACAGGTGGCATTACAACTTCATTCTTTACCAATTTTGCAAATCCGTCTTCAACCACCTGGATTGCTGTCTCATTCAGCGTGACGTTTGTTTTGAGGTCATTTTCAGAAAAGATCAGCATATTTCTGCTGCACCTCCTTCACCGGTGCCTGATATCCCAGTAAAACATCATCTTTGATATGCAGTTCACGCGGCATATCTGCAAAAGTTTCACAGCCGGTTTCTGTTACACGGAATGACTCGCTCACTTCAAATCCCGATTTCTCATACCACATCCCTGGAATCAGATGGAATGTCATATTTGGCTGCAGAATCGTTTTATCACCTTTTCGTATGCTTGCCGTATGTTCGCCCCAATCAGGCGGATAGTTCAGTCCCATTGAATAGCCGATCCGGGATTCTTTCAAATAACCGCTTTTGGCAATCGACTTTCTCCAAGTCTCTTCCACTTCCTCAAGCGCAACACCCGGTTTGATTATGGCAAGACATTCATTCAAACCTTCGACTGTGATTTCTGAAAGCGCTTTTAAATTCTCGTTCGGCCGACCAATATGAACTGTTCTTGCCAGCGGAGAATGATAACGCTTATAACAGCCGGCCAATTCGAGAATAACTGAATCTCCTTGTTTATAGCGGGCATCGGTCCATGTTAAATGCGGAGTCGATGTTTTCTCACCCGAAGGCAGCAGAGGCATGATTGCCGGATAATCTCCTCCGTATTCTGCTGTTCCGGAAACTTGTGTATGCAGGATCTTAGCTGCAACATCACATTCACGGACCCCTTCATTTATCATCTTAATGCCATCCGCCATCGCATTTTCAACAAACAGAGCAGCACGTTTCATGTATTCGATTTCCTGGTCCGACTTCACGATCCGCGCCCAGTTCACCAGCAAGGTCGCATCTTGGAATTTGGCGTTAGGCAAGCCTTTTTTCAATTGTTCGTAACATTTTGCCGTGAAATAATAATTTTCCATTTCAACACCGATGGAGCGTTTTTCCTGACCAATCTGTTTGAGGATATCGGCCACAAAATCCATCGGGTGGAGCACGTCAGACTGAACATAGATGTCCGGATATGGAATGATATTATCCGTGTACAGCCAGGTGGTCAGTTTGGCCGCATTCGCATCCATTGTCCGCCCCACCCAAATCGGCTGATCTTCGTCGCCGATGACAATCAGCATCTGGTGCACGTAGAATGACCAGCCATCATAACCGGATAAATAATTCATATTAGCCGGATCGGTGATAAGCAGCACTTCAACCCCTTTTGCTGCCATCCGTTCCTTTGTCTTGCGGATTCTTTGCTGATACTCCATTGCGGAAAATGACATGGGGAAAATCCCTCCTAATTAAAATTAAATAAATTTTTTAAATATTCGGAACAACAAATCCTTATTTTCAGTATAGTTTTACCGCCGAAAAACTACATCCGCCATAATGTATGAAAATTCTATTTATTTATAGTCACATTAACTAATTCCTCTATAGTTGTTCTTTATAAGCAAAAGCCCCGGCTTCTTCTTTTCAAAAAAAGAGGCCGGAGCTTTGTATAAGTTGCAATTATTAAGTTAATTCTTCAGAAACACCCAGTTTCCAAGTTTTAATGCTCAAATCCAAAAGAAACAAATCGTCCGGGTCTATCAGCGATAAATTTGTCAGGGATTCGATTTTTCGCAGTCTGTACAATAGTGACTGCCGGTGAAGGCTTAAAGCTCTTGCCGTTTGGCTGACATTCCCATGGTATTTATTATAGGCACTGAAAGTGTTGATCAAATCCATGTTCCGCTGCTGGTCATATTGCAAAATCGGATCAATGGTCGCTGTAATAATCTTTTTCAATTCATCATTTTGCGTGAGGTTCAACAGGATGCGGTCCACGCGGGTATCTTCATACAGCATGCGGTTTCCTTTCCCTTTTTTTCGCCGGCCGATGTCCAGTGCAAGATTGGCGTTTTGATAGCTTTCTGCTAAACCTTTATATCCTTCCCGGTGGCTTCCGATCCCCCATGACAATACAACTTCCGGAAGCAGATTCCTTAAACGGCGTTCGGCCAAATCAAGGAAATTCAATGCAGTTTCAAATTCCGTTATACAAGGGATTTCCAGAAAAATCAGCAACCGTCCTCCCTGATAAGTCATCATCACTTCACGCTTAAGAGATTGGGCTGCATAATAGATTTCTTCTTCGATATAATGAATCATGCTTTTAAACCATTGTGGAAAAGCATCATAATCCTGCTTTCTTTTTTCAAAAAGCTCTTCCAGGTTCTCAGGCAGGCCCACTATACATACATAGGGCAAATTCAAATTATAGCCAAGTAATTTGGAGCGGGAATTTGCCTGGTCCATAGAGATAAACTCCCCTTTGGCAAGCTCGTATACAAAGTCGCCTCTTAAACTCAATTTCGTTTCTTCAATAGCGTTCCTTCTGGAAATCCACAAAGAGATAGTCGTAGCTGCATGTTCAAGTACAGTGACCCGATAAGGTGTCAGGTAGGATGATACTGTACTTTCAACCGGAAGCAGGACGAACAAATATCCTTGCGGATCTGCGGAAACTTGCAGAACCGGTAACTGCAGAAATATGCGGTCTTCCGCTTCGACGATCTGGAACTTCTGGAACATGGGATCATGATCAGCAACAGCCTTTTCTTTTCTCTCAGGGAAATTTCCTGCCTGCACGAATTCATACCATTTTCTCAGAAAATCCGGAGTGTGTCCCCGTTTTTCCTGAATCACTCCCGCTGAATCCGTAATAATGATCCGGCAGTCGATTTTCTCTTGAATATATTTTGAAATTTGATGAAGATCAGCCTCGTCCAGGATAAGTTTTAATAACTCCTGCTGAACGATTTCTGATTTTTTTCTGTCTTTCTGCTGAACGTCGTTCAAGTCACTCATCACTTCTTCAACAATATTGGAAAAACGGACTTCCCAGGGCAATTCAATAATTACGAAGCCTTTTTCTTCGGCCATCTCAATGATTTCTGCCGGCACATCAAAGATATACCTTCCCAGGGCGATCATCAGAGCTGAAGCTTCCGAATCGATAATGTCCTGAACAAACGATCTCAAAGACTCCACATCATTACTGCAGCCGATTGCTGTTGTTAAAACGACTTCATTTTTTCGCACAAAATTCTCAACGGGCATCTCAATGACTGAAATCCATTGCACAAACCGTTCACTCAGCACTTCTTTGCCGGATAGGACACTGGCATTTTTCAAAATCTCGTAATTCAATACGTCTGCTACTGTATGTTGCATAAAATCCCCCTTCGAACCTTGACACCTGTCCGCATGCTAAACCAGTGAAGCATAAACCGCTTACCGTTATACATAATAATAGCAGAAAAAGAAGTTATTGAATTTTGCGAATAAATTTTTACCTGCTGAAAATACTACTCTTTTTCAGCTGTGTATTTTTGCATTAAGTCAAGGACCATCGAAATATCAATGTTTTGCCCTGAAATGATAATTGCGATCGGCCCTTCCTGATGATGGATTTTATTGTCCAGGACAGCAGCAATCCCTGTAGCCGCAGCCCCTTCCATAATGAGGCGGTGCTTGTCGACCATATACGCCAAACTGTGGGCAATCCGTGATTCAGGAATGAGCAGCACGTCATCCATATATTTTTCCACCATGCTGAAAGTGTATTTGTTATCTAGGCCGATTCCCCCCAGAAGGCTGTCGGCAAGTGTTTCACTTTCTTCCATTTCCAGGGGTTTTCCGGCTTTCAAACTTTCCACCATCACCGCTGACTGTTCCATCGAGACCCCCGTTATACGTATCTCAGGGCTATTCGATTTCAAAGCCAAGCCGACTCCAGACAGCAGGCCCCCTCCAGATAAAGGCACAATGACGTCTATCAGATCCGGCAAATCTTCCAGCAGTTCCAGGCCGATTGTACCTTGCCCGGCGATTACATGGCGGTCATCAAAAGGTTCAATAACCGTAATGCCATATTCTCTCTGCAATTCATAACAGCGGATGCCCGCCGCATCCTGGCTTTCACCCACTATTTCAACATGTGCGCCCATTGCTTTCAGCAAATCCACTTTCGCTTTCGGAACGCGGTTGGAAATACAGACTCTTGCTTCTATCCCCAATTTTTTTGCGATAAAAGCAACTGCCATGCCGTGATTTCCAGTGGAATATGTCGTAACTCCGCGCTTCCTTTCTTCATCATTTAAGCTGAGCATCTTATTGGCAGCTCCCCTGACTTTAAAAGCACCGATGTCATGGACGTTTTCAAGCTTCAAATAGATTGGCCGTCCCGCTTGTTCTGTCAGAAGCGGCGACCGTATTAATGGTGTTTTGTGTACTAAAGGAGCAATCCGCTTGCGTGCCTCCCAAATTTCCTGAACCCGCATTTTTTGAACCATGACCTGAAACCCCTTTTCGTTTTATGCTACTGATGCACGTCTGTTTATCAAGAAGGAGTTTCAGAAAATTATACTTTACCCCATGAAAATCCATCCTTCCTGTATCTTTCAATTTCGGGATGAAAACCCCTTCTTTTTCTGAACAATAATATCAGGAAACCCTACTACCGTCTTCTCATTTCATGTATTTGCGGGATAATGCACTATAAATTCACGGGGCATGTCGGTGTTGAGCAGTATTGTTGCATTCCCTCGGACATGAACTTCTGCTGTTACTGGTATACTAATTAAAAGCCGCCTGGACATTGCGGTCACAAAGAAGGACGGGATCGATTGAAACATTTAACACCAACTGGTGAATTTATATATACATTTGCATACACGGAAGATGAGAAAGAATTATGTCATTTGGAAATGCGCGCTTTTTTTGGAAAGGATACCGATGAGAAAATCCTGAAAACTGCGCGCGGCATTGACCCGAGCAGAAGCCCTTTCATCAAGGAGCGCATTGAAGTGTTATTGGAAGGCGCAGAATTGGCGGATATTCTCGAACAAACCGCTGAAATCAACATGGAAGCAGCGACCTTTAAAGTGATTTTCCTGAAAATCAATGGTCTGGCTTCGGCTGACAAAGTTGATTTTGGGGGGAAACGAGAAATCGAACGGCAGATCGGCGCGGCCATCACAGGAGAAGCGGATGTCCACACGCCCGACATCACATTCGGACTGATTCCGTTCGGCGGCCGCTGGTATTTTGGCAAATATCAGCAAAGTGAGCCTGTCTGGTTCCGGCATCAACAGAAACCTCGGGAGTATTCCACCGCGCTGAGCAGCCGGGTGGCGCGCGCAGTCGCCAATATCGCTGTGCCCGACCCTGCCGGCGTCAAAGCGATTGATCCGTGCTGCGGTATTGGCACGGTGTTGGTCGAGGCCCTGTCGATGGGTATCGATATAGTTGGTCGTGACATCAATCCGCTTGTCGTCGACGGTTCACGGGAAAACATCGCACATTTCGGATTGACGGGAGAAGTTGATTTGGGGCCGATTGCCGACATCAACCAGCAATACGATGTCGCCATTATCGACATGCCGTATAACCTTTATACACACGTTACGCCTGATGAACAACTCGCCATCCTGAAATACGCTCAACCTATAACCGATAAACTTCTCGTCGTGACAATCGAAACGATTGATCACATGATTGAAGAAGCCGGTTTTACCATAACGGACCGCTGCATCGCAAAAAAATCGTTATTCCTGCGTGAAATTCTGGTTTGTGAGCGGGTGGATAAGATACCTTTAAGTACTGCAAAATTAAAACAGGCATGATAAAACCTCCCGAATTCAATAATTCGGGAGGTTTTATCGCAGGGTTAAGTTTTTGAGACAATAGATGTGTCTCTTCCCCCTGCCGTTTAAGTACCGGGGCAAAGGGAAAAGAGGGAGAAAGCCTACTATTAGGAGGAAATAATGTGCAGAAGCATCAATTGTACGTGAACGGCAATTATATAGATTCCACGGGCAACGACTGGATCGAAGTCATCAACCCTGCCACTGAAGAAGTGATTTCCAAAATTCCCAAAGGCAATAAAGAAGACGCCGACAAAGCGGTCGAAGCTGCGTTCCAGGCGCAGCAGGCATGGGAACTGACCCCCAATATCGAACGCGGAAAAATCGTCCGGAAGCTGGGCGATGGAATTGCCAAAAAGCGTGATATCTTCATTGACCTGCTGCAGGAAGAACAAGGGAAAGACTACGAATTGGCGAGCGGCGAAGTTGATCTTGCCATCGATTACTTCCATTATATGTCCGAGTGGGCGCGAAGAATCGAAGGAGAAATTCTGCCGAGCGACCGCCCGAACGAAAATATCTTCGTATATAAAAAACCGATTGGCGTTGTAGCCGGCATCATTCCCTGGAACTTTCCAATCTTCATCCTCGCGCGAAAAGTCGCCACAGCTTTGGTAACCGGCTGTACAATCGTGATCAAGCCGAGCCAGCAGACACCGAATACAGCCATGGAATTCACAAAACTCATAGACGCGATGGACGAAATTCCTGCCGGTGTCTTTAACGTGGTGACTGGCACCGGTTCTGAAATCGGCAATGCACTGGCGGCTCATAAAAAAGTCCAGTTGATCACGATGACCGGCAGTGTGGCTGCGGGAACGAAAGTGATGGAAGCGGCAGCGCAGAACATTACCAAAGTCAACCTGGAATTGGGCGGCAAAGCACCGGCAATCGTCACCCAAAATGCCGATTTGGATCTTGCGGCGGAGGCGATCACTACATCCCGCCTTGCTAACGGAGGGCAGGCCTGCACGAACGCCGAACGCCTCTATGTACATGAAAGTGTGGCAGAGGAATTGACCGAAAAGCTGATCAAAGCTTTTGAAGCGAAAAAGCTGGGCAATCCCCGCGAAGATAAAAATGTTGAAATGGGTCCATTGATCAGCCAGGACCGGCTGGAAACGGTCGAAGACATGGTCAAGCAGGCAGTTGCAGAAGGCGCAACTGTCGCTACCGGCGGAGAGCGGCCAACCAACGGATCGGGCTTCTTCTACAAGCCGACGATTCTGGTCAATGTGTCGCATGACTCGAATATTATCCGCGAAGAAGTTTTCGGTCCCGTCCTACCCATCACGACATTCAAAACATTGGACGAAGCAATCGAAAAAGCGAATGACACGGTATACGGCCTATCTTCTTCCGTATACACCGATGACCTTAACGAAGCGATGCGGGTCGTCAATGAAATGAAATTCGGCGAGACCTACGTCAACCGTGAAAATTTCGAAGCCGTACAAGGCTACCATGCGGGCATGCGCCAATCGGGTCTCGGCGGAGCCGATGGCAAGCACGGCATGGAAGATTTTTTGGCGACGCAAGTGGTGTACATGCAGTATAAAAATGATAAAAAATAATTACTATAGAGAAAGGTGCGAAACGACAAACGTTTCGCACCTTTTTTCGTGGGGATTCTGCTTTGCTGTCATGCTGAAAAAGAAGAAGGAATTCATTGATTCGCCTCAGCTTTTTCCGCTTTCATAACTTCACGCCATTCCACAAGTTCCCGCTCCTCCACCTGCTTTTCCAGCGTTTCATCCCATTCACCCGTTCCGGAATTCCAGATACGTGCAAAAAGAATGTCCTGCTCCTGGTCGTATAATTGAAATTCGATGCACGCGACATAATCGTTGTCGAGTTCTTCCACGTCCGCGATGCCACTGACAAGGATCTGAAAACTTTCTTCGACCGCATCCTTTTCGTTCGACAGCAGTCCAAGCATCCGCTCTCTGTTCGCCTCCGCCTCCACGGCGTAGCGGTAAACCACAAGCTTCTCATCAACCGGTGCACTGTCCACTTCCACCATCCGATACTCGTCATGCGCGGCACTGAAAGAAATCAGTGCCTGGCCGCCGTCCAGCGCTTCTTCGAAAATGCCTTTTTCCAGATAGTCATAACCTTTCGGCGTCAGGACGTAGCCTTTCTTCCCGAGCCCTATGAGACCGGTGCGTTTCATCTTATGGATCAAATCGCTGATGAACAGCTCTTCCACCGACAGCATATCTGCCAGGACGGCGGCGCGGCGAATTTCCGATTGCTGAAACGCAAACAGCAGCATCTTCATCAGAATGTCCATTTTCAAGCGCTTGACGCGGTCGTATGACACATCCAGGAGCACGACCGGCAATCGCCAAACGTCGCTCTTTCGAATCAACACATCCGGACTTGACGCTACACTTGCCGCGAGTTTTTTTATCAGTTCCTCCATCCGCTCATCCCTTCTGCAAGACCTTCACGCCATTTTTCTTCTCGACCGTTTCGAGCACGTGCCGGTACATCCGTTTCGTTTCCTCTTTTTTCGCCCGCTTCGTAAACATGTCCGAACTGCCGATCAGCACCAATAATTGCTTGGCGCGCGACAAGGCGACGTTCAGCCGGCGGTAATCCTTGGCGAAACCGATGTCGCCGTGATTGTTTTGGTTGTTGCGCACCATGCTGAGCAGGATGATTTCCATCTCGCTGCCCTGGAAACGGTCGACGGTGCCCGTGCGGATCGTCAAATGCGGCAAGCGCAATTCCTGATCGATCATACGCTGCAGCCGTTTCACCTGTTCGCCGTAGAACGAAATGACACCCACTGTTTTCAGCTCATCGGGAGCGATGCGTCCTGCGCTTTTCGCTTCAGCCACAGCATCATTCAATTCTACCAGCATGCGGCTGATTTCCTGCAGCTCGACTGGATTGTACAGACTTTTCCCACCGCTCATCCGTTCCTCGAAATACGCGGGTTCATTCGGCAAATCGACCCACATCAGGTGGTTGCTGCGTTTTACTGTAAGGGATTCGAGGAAGTGATCGCGCTCCCGGTCCGAATCCGCCAGCCCGCATTGCAATTGGTCGTTGTCGAATTTATAGAAGGGTGCAATTGTCTCCATGATGTCTGCATGCATGCGGTACTGAATCGCCAGCATCGTCTTGTTCGACTCCGGCAAGTTGCGGTACAGGCGCTCAAACAGCGACTCTTCCAGCAGCTTCTCGAGCTCTCGCTTTTCTTCAAAACCGCTGTTTTCCTTGATCATTTCCTCGAGCGTTTCTTCCAGCGTATCGTTGCCGAGCAGCGGCGGCAATTGGTGGTGGTCGCCGACGAGAATGATTTTTTTGCCTTTCAGCATTGGCAGCAGCAGTTCCGGCGGCGTCGCTTTCGACACTTCGTCAATGATTACCACATCAAATTCCGGGTAGTTGTCAATAAAATCCTTGCGTGCCGAAGCAACACAGGTCGTCCCGATTACATTGGCGTGCTTGATATACAATTTGCGGATTTCATCCAAGTCATGGTCATTGGCGTCTTTCAATAAATCCAGCCATTTCTTTTGAATCGTTTGCATCAGCGGCAGACTTTTCTGTTCCTGCTTCAGCGATTCCTTGTCGAATGACAGGCTGGCGAGCTGTTTCGCCGTCGTTTCGTAGTCCGTTTCCGGATCGGAAGACAGGATTTCAAGCAGCGATTCGTTCTCTTTGTGCATGCTGTCCAGACGTTCCCGCACTTGCCCCAATACCCCGTCGATTTCACCGATTCTTGCCCGGCTGATTTCAAGTGCTTCGATTTCCTGCAGCTGTTCCTTTTGCAGACTTTCCAACCGTTGTCCGACCTGTTCAAAGGAAACCTTGTCTTTTTCCACTTGAGCAAGCTGGACTTTATGCAGATGGATCGCCTCTTCAATATCAGGCGGAATGTCGAAATCGGCAGGCAATGGAGTGGCTTGCTGCTGAAGGACATCGAGATTCTGCTGCATCCTTTCCAGTTCGCTGAGCCACTTGGCATCCAGCGCCTCGTATTGCTGTTGCTGCTTCTGAAGTTCGGCACCAATCGCTCCTTTCAACTGCTGAAACGATCGCTTGGAATCTTCTATATACATCTCAGGAGATTTCAGCTCGGCGCCACGTCTCCATAATTCATTCTGCCGCTTGTACAAACCGGTCAATGCTTTTCCAAGCGCGGACGGATCGATGCTCGGCGAACTCTTCAGGAAGATTCGCAACTTGTCCAAAAACCCTTCGATATCCGCCATCGTGAAGAATCCGGTTTGTGCCAGCGCGTCTTCTTTAACCTTATCGAGCGCAACCCCTGTCGGTGCCAGCAATTTTTCCACATAGGCGATTGCCGCTGTTAAGCTGGTGTTGATTTTCTCCAGATTTTTCCGCTCCGCCATTTTGTCGCGGATCATGTCCAGTTTGCCGATGGCATACGTGATGGCTGTGGTTTCCTCGATTTCGTGCTGAGCCATCAGCTGCATCCCTTCATCAACTTTTTTGACGCTGTCGATTGCCTGGAGTGCAGCGGTTTTCCCGCTGATCTGTTGGCTCACTTGCCCGCGTTTGTCGGTGGTTGTCGCAATGTCCTGTTTCTTGGCTGCCGTTTCCTCCTGGAGCAGGTCCAAACGTCTCGCGTGCTCAAGCTGTTGGATTACTTTGCTGATTCGCAACTCCTCATGCTGATACCACGCCATGTCTTTGCCGCTGTCCAAAATCGCCTGGTCCTCCGCGATTGATGCTGCGAGCGTCTCCAATTTCTGTTCGCTGTCCCGCTCTTCCTGCTGCGATTGCTCCCTTTGCAGTTCGAAGGCCTGGAGCTTTTGCCGCTCTTTGTTTAATAAACTCTCAATTTCTTTTTGCTTCGCCGCTGCGTCCTTTTTATCCGCCACGGCTTTCTTCAAACTTTCAAAAACCGGCTGCAGTTCATCATATGCGCGTTCGGTTGCTGCGAGTTTTTTCGCCACTTCTGTTTCGCGCTTCGCGCGCGTATCGTATTGGCTGCTGATTTCTTTCAATGTACTGTCTTTCCAATACTGGCCGACGTTTTCTTCGATGAATTTCTTGCCTTCTTCTTCGATGCTCTCGGTGCGGCCGACCCGTAAAATGCGGATGTCTTTATTCGCCAACAGGCGCCCCAGCGCATTGTCCACCGCGAGATTCGACTGGGAAGCGACGAGTGTCCGCAAACCCTTTTTCGCGTTCTGCAGGCAGATTTCCGAAATGACGGTCGTCTTGCCCGTCCCCGGCGGACCTTGAATGACGTACAGATCTTCCGCTGCCACTGCGCCCGACACCGCCTGCTGCTGAAATTCGTTCAGCCGGTTGTGGTACGTCAGCTTTTCCAACGCTTTCAGCGGTGCCACTTTCGGTTCTTCTTCAAATAGGAGCCGGTCAAGCTGCGGGTTCACAGCCAGCCCTTTCTCCAGATTCGTGAAGCCCTGCCGCAACCTGCGGATCTGGCTGAGCGCCGCGAAATTGCTGAACACGACTTCCCTGTGGGTGAGTCCGTGCCCTTTTTCGCGCAGCTGTTTGATTATGTACGGGTTTAATTCGACTTCAACGGCCTTGTTCGAAGCTTTCAGGACCGTCCCGACATCGCCTTCGATTCCGGTGAGTCGCACACTCAACTTCCGGAGCGACTTCCATTCCTTGTCGTTCATCCGGCAGCCCGTGAGCGTGATACGGCTGAAATCGGGATTGAACGTGAAGCTCGAATACGGCGTTTTGATATCCGGTATGTCCATTCCCTGCTCCTGGATCTTCAAATAACCTTCCCAACTTGAGATTCGTTTCTTCACATAGTCGGACCGCTCTTTCGCCGGCGTCATGCGGTTGATCAGATTGATGAACGCCACCGGCACCGGATCGCGCGAATCGGTGAACACGACCGACTCTTCCCGCTGCCAGTTCGTCCCCAGCGCCTGGTACGCTTTTCGCAGCGTCACATTGGTCACCAGCAATTGGTGGTTGCGGAACACGCAGTGGAGGACAATCAATCCTTTCACATCCGTCGCCAACCTGCGCGTTTCCTCCCGTCCAAAAAACAGCGCAACCGAAAGAGAGCCATCCGAACCTGACGGATAGCGTTCCATAAAGACCTGAAAAGGCTGGCCCGCAATAAAAAATGAGCGTTCGCTGATGCCGAACCCTCTCATTTTTTCCGAAGCGGTTTTGGTTATTCGTATTGAAGTTTTATATGTATTTGTCTGTGCCTGAACCATGCCATCACCTGTTCTGAAATCTGAAAAATCAATTCTGCGACCGATTATAATAGGGGTCTGCGTAAATTTCTTATCTTCTAATCATATCATCTATTCAGCAATGCCATAACAATAAAATCACAGGCAAAAGATTCATTTTTCATGTGGAGCAGCAAAAATGATGGGCTAATGAAATTAAGTGCAGTTGGGAATCGTCGACTGACCCTCTTCGATTGCCTTCACGCGTCAGCTTCTGCAGAATCGACGATAAACCATGAAAAATCGACGATAAACTGAAAAAAATCGACGATAAACACTTGAAAATCGACGATAAATCTCAGAATCGCCGATAAATCGAAAAAAATCGCTGATAAACACTAAAAAATCGCTGATAAAATCAGGCTGGTCCAAAATGAATGTGGTCAAACAATTTACAATAGAAGAAAAATTGAAATTCGGTTCATTTCCAGTTCCTTTTATGTAAATTCTTGTACTCACGTGGATGGTCCGCTATAGTTATTCTCTGAAGATGGACCTGAAATCCGCTGCAGCATACTTTATCAGACAAGGAGACACCAATTGACGCATAATAAACCAAAACTCTGGACGAGGGAATTCATTTTGATTTCCACCGTTAATTTTTTCTTAACTTTAGTCTTTTTTCTATTGATTGTTACGATCGCCGTTTATGCCGTGGCAGAATTCGGTGCATCCACAAGCGAAGCCGGGCTGGCGACAGGCATCGCCATCATCGGCACTATGACAGGCCGAATATTCATCGGCCGGCTGATTGAAAACATCGGCCGCAAGCGCACTTTGGTCATTGGACTGATCCTGTTTGTCCTGACCACGTTGCTCTATTTTGTAAACCTGGGACTCACTTTTTTACTGATTAACCGGTTTCTGCACGGAATGACCCTTGGTATGGCCAGCACCGCCGCCGGAACGATTGTGGCACAGATCATTCCCATGACGCGAAAAGGTGAAGGCATCGGCTATTTCAGCATGAGTTCAACGCTCGCGACGGCAATTGGTCCGTTTATCGGCCTGTATATGAGCCAGCGCACCAGCTTTGAAATGATTTTCGCCCTGTGTGTCGTGTTCGGGATTGTCAGTTTGGTGTTCGCGCTTTTCACGAAAGTGCCGCCAGTCGATTATTCCAGGAGGAGCGACAAAACAAAGGGATTCAAGATTTCAGGTTACCTGGAGCCAAAAGCGATCCCCATCGCAATCATCACATTTACGGCCGCCTTGTGCTTTTCCAGCATTCTTTCGTTCATCAATTTTTATGCAATCGAAATCGATCTTGTTGAAACGGCCAGCTTCTTTTTCGTGGTCTATGCCATTGCGGTTTTGTTGTCGCGTCCTTTTACCGGCCGCTTGATGGACAACAAAGGCGCCAATTTTGTCATGTATCCCGCATTCGGTTTTCTGGCCGCAGGATTATTGCTTCTCAGTACCGCCAGCAGCAGCTTGACCTTTTTAACCGCTGCCGTTTTGATCGGCTTTGGTTTCGGCAATCTCCAGTCAACCACCCAGGCGATCGCCGTCAAGCTGACGCCACCGCACCGGATGGGGCTGGCGACGTCAACATTCTTTATCTTTCTGGATGCCGGTCTCGGTTTCGGTCCGTATATCCTCGGGTTCATCATCCCGCTGACCGGCTTCAGTTCACTCTATGCCATACTCGGCTTTACGGCATTCGTCGCTTCCCTTCTTTATTATGTACTGCACGGCAGAAAAGAACGGGCCCGTCTTGCGGCCGCTTCAACTTCATGACGAAAAAGGACTTCCAGCTATGTGGAAGTCCTTTTTTCGTCATGACTGAAGCTTTTTTCTTTTCGAACTCAAAATCATATCCACCAAGATTAATGTGACACTCACAACCATTAACGCATTAAACAAAAAATCGTTATCCGTGTAAAAATAAGTGACTGCAGCACCAGCCGCTAGGAGCAGTGCCAAAACAACAATCTTCTTCATCGACCCCATCAGACCACCGATTATGGTAATCCCTATGCCAAGCAGTAACAGTGAAACAACTAGATCGCCACTACCGGCAAAATCCGAAAACATCAAAACAAGTCCAATTATCACTATAATAAAGCCGATTGTCTCAATCCAAACCGCTTTGTCTTTCACGTTAACACCCCCTGATCCTTGAAATATTATACAGAAAACGGTTAATCCCTCTACCTATTAATGTAACATTCAATAACTTCAACACAAGTATTCTGATAACTGAATGCTAAGTATATAAAAAGATTCTGCAAAACACCTTTTAAAAAAGATACACAGGTCTCTCCCTTCACATCACCTCGCCGTAAACTGGTTGCAAAGAAATCTACAGCCGGTATGTCTTCAGAAGTTGAATGATTTTGCCTGCTCTAAGGATTTTCTTCCGTTCTTTTCGCTTTTCGCCTGCGAAAAGCATCCAACCGGCTTTTTACTCTCTTCTGACGCTGCTGTTTCTTATTGCGGAATTGGCATATTAGCGGATATCCGCGCTCAGCGAATTAATTCCGCGTTCAGGAGATTAATTCCGCGTTCAAAAAATTAATTCCGCGTTCAGCGATTTATTTCCGCGTTCGCCGATTTCCCGCCCATTCTCCCAACAGTCTGATAACCCCCTCCAAAAGTAAACAGCCCTGAATTTACCCAAATAAAAAAGCGCTGCAATCTGCAGCGCCTTTTTATTTCTTCGTTTTCTCTTTTATCTTTTTCGACACGTCATCTTTCATTTCCACGGCCTTGTCTTTATAAGTCGAAGCTTTTTCTTTATAGTCGTCTTTGTTTTCTTCCCAGTGCGCCTTGCTTTTTTCAATCGACTTGTCTTTTAACGCGTTCAGTTTGTTCAGAAATGCCATTTCGATCATCTTTCCGTTCTCCCCGTCACAGATGTGGCCGGTGAACTCTTTCAAGCATAACCTTTTTGGGCCGCAATGTCGAAAAACCTATCTGTCATTGAAGCGGATATCGCTTGCGCGGAACCGATACCAGGTAAATGGGCCGTGTTCAAGCAGCCAGCTGAGCTCGATTTCCACGGGCACCTTAAGCCCGTCCACCCACTGATGTTCTTTGATGGCGCCGGTGCACAACACCAGCCGCGCATCTTCATCGCTCTCTTTATATCGCCAGGCCTCGACTTTCCACAATTCGTATTGTTCATCGAAGTAAAAAGTCGCGGAACCTTTCAAGCCGGCATACTTCAACGTAGCGATCGCGGTGTGGGCATCCTCTTCCTCCCAGGAAATATACGGGCCGATTGCGGCGCTTGGGTACCAGCCCAGTTCCATCAGGTAGCGCTGGAGCGACGACTGGTCGGTCTTTTCGTTTTCCATCGTCTTCGAAATGGGCATGATGCCGCCGAGTTTGATGCGCATGCTGCCTTTGCCGCGTTCGAAACTGTCTTTTCCCGTTACGTAGATTCCTGGCCCAAGTTTCATCTTCACATCCCAGCGGAACGCGGGCGGATCGGTGTAGCTGACTTGCTCCGATTCGGATGCGGTCCAATCCTTCTGCTCCGGCTTCAGCTTGATCGTCCCCGTCTGTTTCAGCCGAACACTTCGAATTGGCTCATGGTCCAGGGCTCCCGTTGCTTGGAGCCAATTTTTAACGGCGGCAGGCAATGACTCATGCATCTCCGCTCTTGCTTTATGTGGCAGTCCATGGCTCGCACCCGTTTCAAAATTCTCATCATTCTTCATTTTCACTCCACCTTTCTGGTTTCCCCTGTTTTCGTATCTTTATTGACATGAATAAAGGAATTTGCGCAGGCGTATGGAAGTAAGTAGGTATTAAATAAAAGCCGTTTGATTCGATTCTCACTTTCACATGCCGCGGGCACACGTTGAAAAACTGAGTGAAATGGAGGCAAAAGACATGAAGATCGGAATTATCGTGCATTCGCAGACGGGACACACACTGCTGGTCGGTGGAAGGATTCGCGAAAAACTGCAGAGCGATGGCCATGAGGTTACGTTAAAAAGGTTTCATAACACCGAGACCCCGGAAGGACCACAGAAACCCGAAAACATTAAACTGGATCATATTCCTGACGCGAATGGGTATGATGCGCTGATTTTCGGCGCGTGGGTACAGGCTTTTAATCTGTGTCCCGGCTTTACACTCTATCTTAAACAAATACCCGATTTCGATACAAATAATGTCTCCTGCTTTCTGACGGAGCAATTCCCTTACAAGTGGATGGGCGGCAGCCTGGCGCTGTCGAAAATGAAAAAACAACTCACCGCCAAAGGAGCAGAGATACAAGCATCCGGTGTGATCAACTGGTCCAATAAAAAAAGAGAGCAGCAAATCGACGCACTCGTCGACCGGTTCAGCAGCCAATACCAAACCTGAGCACTGCATGCGACTGGGTGTCGCGGGAGGTGTACGTGATGAGAATTCTGGATTTCTTGCTGGACAGCGACCCGGCTGTCAAAAGGCAGACCCAAATTCATCTTTTGGAGGAGCAGCCCCCTTTTACAACTGACGGTTGGATCGGTGAATTTCTTTCCCGTTACAGCGAAGATACGCACACGTGGGGAAACGGAATCTACAGTCCGAAATGGATTTCCACATTTTATACGATGCGGGATTTGCAATCGCTGGAAATCGATCCGCAGCACTCCATTTACCGGCAGGGCCTGGAAACGTTGCTCGAACATATGTGGAATCCCGAACAACAGGTGGAAGATGACGTTTGCGTCGTAGCCATGTTCGTGAGTCTTTTAACATACGGCAGGCATCCATCTCCCGTTATCAATGAAATGGTCCAGTATTTGCTCACGATGCAGATGCCGGACGGTGGATGGAACTGCTCGGCCGTTCATGGCCCCAGCAAAAGAAGCTCCATTCATACCACCCTGTCCGTGCTGGAAGCTTATGCCGATTACGAAAAGGAAGGCTATCGCAACCTGCTTCCCGCAATCAAAGGGCAGATCGAATCGGGCCAGGCGTATTTGCTGCGACGGAACCTCATGCGCAGGGAATCGACAGGTGAAATCATCGTGCCGTATATCGTCGAGTTTCACTTCCCCCCAAGATGGAAGTATGACGTCCTGCGCGCGCTGGTATATTTTGCAGCCATCAATTATCCTTACGTGCCGGCATTGGAGGAAGGATTAAATTTGCTCAAAAAGAAATTTGAAAAAGGCTATCTGAGCAGGGGACCGACACTCACAGGCCGTCTTCATTTTCATATGGAAACGACAAGAATCGGGACGATGAACACGTTGAGAGGATTGATGGTCCTGAAGCATTATGCCCCTGATTATTACAATGAAATCATCAGCAAGGACATTGCCGTTTCGAATCGCTGACTTCTTATTTCCTTTTTATTCCCGACAAAAAAAGGCGCACTCCTTTGAGTGTGCCTTCGTATTTTCCCCCTATACCAATTCCTCCACAAGCTCATCTATATCCTCATCAATCGCTTCAAACAATGGCTCTTCCCCGATGGCCAGCACAAACATCACGCCATCATCTTTACTGAACAATTCACGCAGCGCCGCGATTGCTTCCGCTTTATTGCCAAGCATCATTTCACAGCGTGCCAGCTCGTAGAAAGCGGGCGAGAGCTCCGGCACCTCTTCGGTCAATGCGGTGATGAGTTCATGCCCCGCTGCCGCGTCCCCCAATGTCATAAGGCTCATGCCACGCGCCAGCCGGATCCATTCGTTCCTTTCCAGTTCTTCGGGAATCCGTGCCAGCAAAGCCGGCACTTCTTCTTTTCTTTCCTCAGACAGGATTTCCAGGATACGGACGTACGGTTCTCCGTTGAACGGTTCCAGGCGGATGGCGTGTTCATATTTCGCCAGCGCCTCATCCGTTGCCTCCATTGCCGCCAATGTGTTGCCCCACAACATCAGAACTGCCGCATCGGCCGGCTGCTGCTTATGCAGGTTTTCCGCCAGACTGATGGCTTTGTAAAGAAGTTTTTCCGATTCTTTTTCGGTGGCCAGTTGAATGGTCGCCACCAGCTGCAGGCTCGCTGCTTCGTAATTGCCGGTGCGTTTTACGAACGGCTCCAATCCATCGATGGCCTCTTTAGGCATCCCACGATCCAGGCAAAACGCTGCATGCCGCAGCACAGGCACTTCACTTTCCGGCGCCCGCTTTCTCGCTTCACCAAAAAGGATAAAGACAGTCGTCGTCACCCGGATCCGCTGTGCTGCATGGAGCAATTTCCCGATTGCGTTTTTTTGCTCGTGTTCCAGTCCCGCTTGTTCCTCGGTTTCTACAAACCATTTTCCGAGCTCATCGGCGCAATGCGCTTGTGCGAGTCCCAGCTCTTCCTCTTTCAGAAGTTTTTTCAGGCGCCTGTTGATGTCATGGGTTTTGCCCATTTGTGCATAGATGCGGACATATTCCCCGTAGAGCCGTTCGTCTTCCGGACGCTCAGCAATCAGTTCTTCCAGCAACAAGGCTGCGCGTTTCAGCTGTCCTCTTCGCACGCAGAATTCCGTGTGCTGGTAATAGGAAGGATACGCTCCTTTCAGCTCTTTGGCCTGCTCGAACAAGTCTTCCGCTTCCTCCATGCGTCCTTCTTTTTCCGCGCAATGCGCCTTGCCGACAAGCAGCCATTCTTCCGGCACCTGGTCAGCCACCGCGTCCAGCGTCTTCGAAACCAATTGGACCGATTCCTCCGTTACAGCAAGTTCAAACAATTCCTTGAAATCGAGTACGAGCGGATCGTGCTGCAATAAAATCAGGGCCGCCGCAAAGGCAGCAGGAACATCTTCCAACGCTGTATAGGTCTTGACCAGCGCTTCCCCTACCGCTGAATTGCCGGGATCGAGTTCTGCACTGCGAATAAAGTGTGGGATCGCCCCTTCCAGCCGGTCCGCCTCCACTTCCAGCATGCCGAGCTGGAAATGGGCCTGTGCATTCGGTTCTTTTTCCAGCGCTTCTTCGTAAAGCATGCGGGCAAAATGAGCGTTTCCAGCCTCTTCATGCAATTGCCCTTCGATGCACAGCAAAGTCGCATCCGTTTCTGTTTTCCGCAATTCCTTGAACCGACTCAGCACACGGTTGCGGAACAAAGGGTGGCCGCCGAAATCCGCGTATTGCAATGCCATGTCTTTATAGTCTTCAAGGTCTTTCTTATCAAGCCCCTTTTCCAGCAGCGCGACCGCCTGTTCCTTTCCGGTATATCCCGGCCATTCGTCCCATAGCATCGTTGACGAGTGGATAAAATAGTCGGCATCGCCTTTTGCCGCATACTGTTCCAACAATGCAACAGCCGCTGCAAACCGGTCCTGCTTCACGAGACTGTGGGCGATAAAGGTCACCGCCAAGAAATCATCCGGATCGAGTTGGAGCGCTTTCCGGTATTCCTCTTCCGCTTTTGCAAATTGCTCCTGTTCGCCGGCGATATGCCCACGGTAGATGTGAAGTATGTCTTTATTATCCGCGTGATCGAGGCCCTGGTTGACGATGGACAGCGCTTTCGGCCAGTTTTCTGACTCCATATGGATCTCGGCAATGCGCAGATAGGAATAAGGCAGTGCCGGCGCCATTTCAATATAGCGCTCGAAGGAGCTGATTGCCTCCGCCTCTTTGCCAAGCGCCAACAGGCAACGGCCGATTTCATAGATGAAATAGCCGTCTTCCGGATGTTCTTCGCTCAATTTCCGGAAACGCGCCAGCGATTTTGCATATGCGCCGGACTCATACTGGATCAGTCCATGCGTGATTTGTGCGTAAATATCCGTTGGCATCTGCCTGATGGCAATCAGGGACCATTTATAGGCCTGATGGATTTTGCCCGCTTCCATATAACAGGTAGCAAGATAGCTGTAGGCAGCCGGCTGGTAATGATCCAATTCGATTGACGCTTTGAAATACGGAATCGCCTGTGCGTGGCTGTCCTGGCTCAACAGGATGACGCCCCGTAAAAACAGCGCATACGGGCTGTTCTTTTCATTGACTGCAGCGAGGTACGCCAACGCTTCCGGCAATTCCTCCTTCTGGTAATGCATATGCGCCACCAGCAGCGACACTGCCGCATCGTTCGGCCCGAATTCACGCCGCAGCCGCTCGACCCATTTGCCGTGAAGCGCTTTTGCCCGGTCGGAAAACAAAATCGAAATCCCGATCACCGCAGCGTAACGTTCTTCAATATGTTCTTCTAAGAAAGCGATAAACGCGTCGCTTTCCAATTCCTCTTCTTCCAAAAATGCATACAGCTGCTCAAAGAAACGATGCTCCGCTTCGTTCAGCTCTGCCAATATATGCAGTTGCTGTTTCTTGACGAAGACCATGCTGAGCGAATCGGTCATTTTATAGACCTCTTTCATGTCCGCGTACGGCACCAAAAACGGTATCTGCTCGTTCGGATCCTGGATGAGCATGCACTGCAAACGGTCGTCATAGCCGACCAAAACCTGCACATGGGCATTGTTTTCGATCAGCATCGACAGCAGCACCGGCAAGCCGGCATCGATCATCCCTTTGTACAGCTCGACAGTGCCTTTAAAATACTGCCCCTTCAAGCCGAGCGATTCCATATACATCATCGTCGTCCGCAGCTTCGAACCCGTCACATCAAAGACGTGCGCGGCGATTTCGTCCTGGCCGATGTCCATATCAAATGCCTCGAGCATTATCGACAACGATGCCGGCACGCAATAATCGAGCTTCTGGACCTTGGGCGTCAGTTCCAGCTGCTTCCGGATGCCGCCGCGCTGAATGGCCGTTTTGCCGTAAATCGTCTGTTCTAGTACCGTCTGATGTTGCCGGGTCCAGGCTTCGAGCTCATCCCATTTCTCCAGCTTGTACAGGCACTCCGCCGTCAGATAAACATAAGCAGCCCGGTGGTCGTGATACGGGTTTTTCACATTGATGTCTTCCATCAGGCGAATCGTTTCCTCGTAACGGCCCAGATGGAAAAGCTGTATCACCTGCTCCATCCAAAACGACCAGTTTTCCGGACAGGCTGCCTGCCCTCCCCGCAGCATCTCAAGCGCCTCGCTGTGGCGGCCTGTCATCGACAAATGGTCGGCCAATAAGCTTCGCACAAAATCATTGCGTTCCGCTGTCCCGTCCAAAAGCGCGATTCTTAAAATTTCTTCTGCCCGTTCCCATTTGCCACTGTGCAAGTAATAAAACGCCTCGAAATCCGGCCATGATGAACCTTTTGCTTCCTGAATTTTTTCCAATTGCTCTTTCGCTTCCGGCATACGGTTCAACTGGCAGAATACGCGGAACAGCAGCATATGCGCCGACGCCCGTTCGTCCGCCGTAAAATTCGATTCCGCCACACCGTGAAGCCGCGCCGTCATGCGCTCTTCCGCCTCCAGGCTTTTCCCCGTCTCCAACAGACGGATGCAGTTCCACGCAAAAGGACGCAGCGTGCCGAAACGCTTATCGGCATGGGTCGCGAGAAGATTGCTGTATTTATATAGATGCGCCTGATCCGCCAAGCGAATCAACCGGTAATAATCATCTTCAGTTTCCAATTCTGCCAGCCACTCACGCAAGCGTCGGATCGACCGCTCCGCCCATAAGCTCCGAATCGCCTCAATCAATTGCTCTATTGTTTTTATGTCATTTGCTCTCATATTTTACGCGCCCTCGTTTCTTCCATGTCTCCATGACTGCGGTTGACTTATTATATGTTGGAAAATTCTAGGGCGCAATGGTTTTGTGGCGAAAAATTACAAGTTAAAGAACAAATATTAGTGCCGATAGTCCACCCGCGGTTAACCGAAAAGACCTGAACCCATTATTTACAAACCCTGCTGAGTGTTTAACCACCCCCCTCACAGGCAATAAGGGTAGTAAGAGCTTTTCCGCAAAAAGGCAACCAAAATCGGGGGGACAGCGCATGCCGAAAACTAGATGGTTTCTATTTCTATACAGCGTTGTTCTCATACTGATCATTTTGTATCTGGCGGCCCGTATGCCCTTTCTTCTTTATCCTTTTCACGTCATCTTCTCGACCATCGCTCCGACAATCATTATCGGAGGTATTCTCTATTACATATTCCGTCCGCTCGTCCGGTTGCTTGAAAAACGCATGGGACGGGTATCAGCCATTCTGTCGATTTTCATGTTATTCACCATTGTCATTTTCCTTCTCGGCAGCTGGCTCGGCCCGCTATTGGCGAACCAGGTAATGACACTGATCAATAATTTCCCGAGCATTATCGTACGTGTGCAGCACTGGATCAATATGGCGCTGGAAAGTGACTGGTGGCAATATATCGAAGAACAGGATGTCATGCCGGCCCTTCAGCCATCGACGTTGACGGACAATTTTTCTGCTGCATTTGAAAGCTTCGGTGCAAATATCATCGATTTTCTTGGCAGTTTCATCAGTTTAATGTCCAAACTGATCATCGTTCCGTTTGTTCTGTTTTTCCTGCTGAAGGATGGCGAACGGCTGCCTGACAGCTTTCTGAAAATCCTGCCGCAGGATTCACGCGATGATGGACGGAAAATCCTACAGGATATGGACGATAATTTGAGCGCTTATATTCAGGGGCAGGCGATTGTCAGCTTGTTTGTCGGTGCACTCAGCCTGGTCGCTTATATGCTGCTCGGCTTGGAATACGCGGTCATCCTTGCGCTTGTCTCGATGTTCACAAACCTCATACCATTTCTGGGCCCATTCATCGGCGCTGTGCCAGTGCTGATCGTGGCGTTTTTCCAGGAGCCGCTGCTGGCGTTTTGGACCGCAATCGCCATCCTCATCATCCAGCAGGTGGAGAGCAATCTCATCTCGCCGAATGTCATGGGCCATAAGCTCGAAGTGCATCCGGTGACAATAATTTTTCTTCTCTATATCGGCGGGAGTTTTGCCGGAATCATCGGCATGATCCTTGTCATTCCGGTTTATGCTGTCGGCAAGGCCATAGTGGAGAATCTTTACCGCCTGATCCGCTTGAAGTATCCGGAACTGCGCTGAAAATTCCATACGCCAGTTCTCTTTCCGGTTACAATGATTTTGACTGATATCCCTCTGAACAGAAAGAATCTTTTGAACCCTGAAAAAAATACCCCCGGTGAGTCGTTTTAACTGCATACGACGCCGGAGGTATTTTTTCTTTCATTCTATTGGGTTGTTCCATCATATTTCTCATTACGGCTTCTTCGGCCACAAACATTATGTGTCGAGCCGCCTGCCGGACTTAAGAAACTAACTGTTTCTTGACCATCAGCCCTGGTTTAATTTTGTTTCGATGTCGTAGGCTGCCTGTTTTTCAGCCAGCCACGCTGCATATTGTGCATTCAATGCTTCATCGAATAATATCTCTTTGATCTGCTCTCTGCTGTCTTCCAGTGTGGCTTCAGAAGCTTCGGTTTTGTCTGTTACTTTGATGATGTGGTAACCGAATTCCGTTTCTACCGGTTCGCTGATTTCACCGGGTTCCATGGCAAATGCTGCCTCTTCAAATGCAGGTGCCATTGCACCTTTTCCGAAACTGCCAAGTTCCCCGCCGTTTTCGGCAGATGCCGCATCAAGTGAGTATTCTGTGGCAAGTTCTGCAAAGTCGCCGCCATCAGCCAGTTTCTTCGCAACTTCTCCAGCTTGCTCTTTTGTTTCAGTTAAAATGTGGCTGGCTTCGACTTTTACTCCTTGACCAAGTGATTCCTGGTTTTCTTTGAAATACGTTTCTATTGCCTCATCGGTGATCTCGATGTCAGGACCAATCATTTTTTCGATTTTCAAAAAGTGCTCCATCTCGGTTTTGAGATCTTCCATTGTCAGGCCGCTTTCTGCAATGGCTGCTTCCAGCCCCTGGGCACCGCCGTACATTTCTTCATATTCCACCAATTCCGCTTCCAGCTCTTCTTCAGTTACGGTAATGTCCGCTTCCTCAGCTTCCTGGCGTATGATTTCATTGGAAATCAAAACATCCAACGCTTCTGCTCCATTTGTCTGCACCATTTTCTCATAAAGTGCATCCTGTTCGATTTCTTCTCCGTTGACGGTCGCAACGACTTCTTCTTTATTAAATCCGACTATCAGGAATACGACCGATGCGGCGATGATTCCGATTGCAATGTACATGGCTTGTTTCATTTACCATCCCTCTTTCCTTTTGTCTGTACCCTCACCTTAGCAGGCGTTTATGAACAAACTATGACCGATGCATTAACAAAGATGAACAGTTTGCCGACTTGCGGCATGACTTTAGGGAAACCACAATCACCTGCTTGTCTGAACACAAAAAAAGGAGAAGCTGTATTAAAAGCTCCTCCTCACCATAAATGCAATTCAGTTTTACTTCCCTGCCTGATCGCGTTTTACAATCTTGTCGCTCACCTGCTGGCCGCTCAATGTGACCATCGGCATTCCGCCGCCCGGGTTGACGGTGCCACCGACGAAGTACAGATTGTCGAAGAGCTCACTTTGTTTTTTGTGCTTGAAGCCGCCGTTCCGTTTTTTGTCGGAAACGGTGCCGTAAATCGCGCCGCGGTCGGATCCATAGGTACGTTCAATATCATGCGGCGTCCAGACGTCGCGTGTCACGATATTGTCGCGCAGGCCGTGCAGGCCCATGCGTTCGAGCTTGTCCAGGACGCGTTCTTCAAACGCCAGATATTCTTCCGGTGTAAACGGCTCCTCCTGTATATAGGGAATATGCGGCAGGATTTTGATGTTTTCGTGTCCGGGTGGCGCCTGCGTTGGATCGGTTTTATTGACGTTGACCAGATAAATGGTCGGATCGTCCGGCAGTTCGTGTTTTTCGAATACTTTGTCCATCTGCTCGTGCAGGTTCTCCGAAAAAAAGAAGTTGTGGTGGTTCAGGAACGGATAGGTTTTTTTGACACCGAGATGCAGCACAAGGCCGGAGCTCGAGGGTTCGTATTTGTTCACCAGTTTCGTGACAAACTTGTCGTCAACGTCCACCATTTTTTTGTAAAACGGAATGACTTCCATGTTCGAAACATAATAATCAGCGGTTTTGACCGAACCATCTTCGAGCTCGACTCCCGCAATTCCTTTGTCTTTGCTCGTGTGCGCACGGACAACGCCCATTCCTGTATGGAGTTGAACGCCTTCCTCTACCGCAAGCTTCGTCAGGCCTTCCGCCAGTTTATGCGTGCCGCCTACTACATACCAGCAGCCCTGGGCATGTTGCATATAAATCATCATATTGAGGACCGCAGGCGCGCTGTAGGGAGAAGAACCGACGTATTTGACGTAATAGGACAACATGTCGCGCAAATGCGGGTTGCTGATGCGTTTCGCAATCGCGCTGTACATCGTCGACGTCAAATCGAATCCGATCAGCGTTGCAAGGATGCCGTTTTGCGCAACCGCCTCTCTCGGTGACTCGAAGCCTTCTTTTAAGTAGCTGTGTTCTGTCGTCTTGTAGATACGCTGTGCATATTTCAACAACGCATAATACTCCTTCATATCTCCGTGGGTCAGCGCGGGATTAGCCCGCTCCATCAAGTGGAGGTCGCGGTACAGATCCAGTACTGTGCCGTCCGGAAAGAACGAACGCCATTCCAGCTCCAGCCGCTTGATCGGCACATAATCTTCCATCCGCTTGCCGCTACCCTGGAACAATTTATCGAAAATATGAGGCATCGTTAAAATGGACGGCCCCAGGTCAAAGCCGAACCCGTCCTGTTCCAGACGGTTCACTTTCCCGCCGATATGGTCGTTCTTTTCATACAATGAAACCGAATACCCTTTTTGCGCAAGAGAAATCGCCGCAGACAAGCCGCCGAGACCCCCACCGATGACGATCACCGATTTAGTAACATTCCCCATATATGTACCGCCTTTCTTCCCTCATCTTTTTCAGCGCATCGAATCCTTTGATCTCACCCCATCAAAGACATTGCGATACCCTCTTGCTTATAGCTCCAATATACCTTCTTCATGAGCTTTCTTCAGCCCACTGCTGTTCTCCTTCTTATTCCCTGCATAGAAACCATAAAAACTTTTTATATAGTTTTTGTATAGTAATTATACACTTTATTCAATGGAATGGGTGAACACTTGCCTTACCCGTTGTATACGTATAAATTGGTAGCCCACTGTGATTCAGCCAGCAAAAAAAGGACCATCCCATTTTAGTGGCATCGTCCTTACGCATCTTATATGGATCCTCAAGCTTTTTTACAGGTCTGTTCCCGGTTTTCTGCACTGGCTTCTCAGCCGACCAGGTACCCTCTTCTCCGAAAATCAGCTACGGATTTTCTGGCGGATATCCATTGTTTCCTCTTTTTCAATGGCATCCCACTTTTTCTTCAATCGTTTATACAATTTGTATCCCGCAATGTATTCCTCGTAGCCACGCATCTCCCACTTGAATGTATCTTTCAATTCCGCAGATTGATATTCTTCCATAAGATATTCATCCTTTCGTTTATGAAGCTGGATTTTTTCATCGGATTCTTTATCGTTTCGTGCGAACCCTCTGTATGGCTGCACAAGCCGGTCAGCCTTTCTGGAATCATTGCTCCAGCTTTTGCCACGAGAGGAACTTCTCGCGGTGGGCTTTCATATAACAGGGGGTAATACCATACAATTCGTCCGGACAATGTTGGGACAGTTGCAGCAAGTGCCGGAAAACTTTTTCAGATATCTCGTATTTTTCCAGACAATTTGGCATGGCCTTTACTTTTTCGGTTGCCTCTTCCATATCCACGTCATCAATCTGGACCCAGAGTGTTTCAACTTGCGTCTCCTTCTCCCTGCCCTTGAAACGGGTAATTTCACGTGCCAGTCTGGCGAATAAAGTGATGGAGCTCAAACCATTTTCCTTTTGCACATCTTTGGATTTCAGGAAGAGATAAGTGATTGAATTCTGAGAAACCAACTTTTTATCTGCCATTTTTCAGTTCTCCTTTCCACTTCTGGTCAGATTTCTTTTTATAGAAGGAACCGATCAGACCAACGGACTGTTTATGGATCACCGGACCCATTATTGTTAAGGGAAATTTATCGTCCTCACCCTTATTCAATGATTCATACAGTCTAAAGTCTGCCGAATGGAATGTTGCTCTAATTCCATTTACTGATGGGTGAAATTCTCAACCACTGTTCTGCCTTCAATTTCTTCTGATATCTTTACGATTTGCCCTTTTTCATACATGGAGTGGACGGTCCGTTTGGAAAGCGTTTTTTTGTGTACATTGTCCATAAAGCCGATGGAGAACCATTTTCCGTCGGCAGTTTGGACAAAGTCGAGAAGCTTAAAATCTACTTCTTTTAATAACATTTCAGTTACCTCCAGTTTCATTGTCGTTGTCTTCTTCTGGCTGCTGGCTTTTCGGTTCCATGGTTCAAGCGTCTACCCAGGCGGTTTCAGAGCTGAGGTTTTTACTGAACACCGTATTTTTCTCACTTTCACCCTACCCTATTCAGGTGATTGGCGCTGTGACATTTATCACACTTACAGAAAAATATTTTTTCGATAAAACAGGACTATAAATCCACTGTTTTTTTAAAATAATATTTTTTTGTCTTTCTTTGTTACTAACAGACTACCCCAATACCCAATAAATGTAAAGAGCATTAGCAGAGTGTTTTTTCGTGGACTTCTATTCAGGTTTTTTTGTTCCCTGCGGCATATAATAAAATACAGCATTAATCCTGCATCTTTGTTAATCATTAAACATCCTTTATCCCTACGTTTCTCCATTCTTTTTGCACAACTTGGGAATATAGTGAATGAATAAACTCACAAATTGCTATGAAAGGAAGTGACGGAAATGAAAAAAGTTATTTTAGGTTCATTTGCCCTCAGTTTTCTATTAGCCGGCTGCATCGGCACTGATAATACCAGACAGCCCCAGGACTCCCCGATGAATAATGGACACATGGGCGGCCAGGACGGCAGAAATCAGGAAGGCCTGAATGAGAGGGGCATGGGCGGTATGCCGGGTGCGAGGATGGCTGGGTTTGTTCCCTCCCTCGAATCTTCTGAAGGAATCCGGGAACTGTCGATTCCTCCTGTATTGGAAAAACAGCAAGGGCAGGACTTCGATTACGAAGTTACCGCCCAACAGGGCACCACTGAATTTTTCGAAGGCATTTCGACTGACACATACGGATATAATGGTGATTTGCTTGGCCCCACACTTATGCTGGAGGAAGGCGAAAGGGTCGATGTCAAAATCACAAATGATTTGGATGAGCCTACCACTTTCCATTGGCACGGCCTTGAAGTTCCCGGTGAAATAGACGGCGGTCCCCATGGAATCATCCAGCCGGGCGACAGCCAAATCATCACTTTGGAAGCGGATCAGCCCGCCGCCACCCTTTGGTATCATCCCCATGTCCACGGCACGACAGCTGAACAGGTATTCAAAGGCCTGTCGGGAATGTTGCTCATCGGCGAGGCCTCCGGCTCTGATTCAGAGCTTCCGGATGAGTACGGCGTTGATGACATCCCGCTCATTTTCCAGGACCGCCTGTTTGATGAAGACAAGCAATTGAACTATCGCAGGCTGATGAACCTGGACGGCACTTTAGGTGACATTTCCATCGTCAACGGAACCATTAACCCGAAACTGACCATCACGGAACCCGTCATGCGTTTCCGGTTATTGAACGGAGCTAATGCGCGGAATTATACGTTCCGGTTAAGCAATGGCGCAAACTTCACACAAATCGCTTCTGACGGCGGCCTGCTGGATGAACCCGTTGAAACCGACACGCTGACTCTGGCCGCTTCGGAACGCGCTGAAATTCTCATCGACTTTTCGGCGATGACTAAAGAAGAATCCCTCGCCATCATCAACGAGGAAGGGACGATATTGCTCCCCTTTGATGTGGCTCTCGCTGATTCTCCTGCAGACTCTGCCGAATTGTGGACCTCTGAAGAGCCATTTTTGACCCAACAGGAAAAAACCATGCCTGTCTCAAAGGAAATCGAGTTGTTCGGGATGGCGGATATGGTGACGATCAATGGGAGAAAATTCGATATGGATCGCATTGACATGCGCCAGGAACAAGGTGTCACAGAAGTGTGGGAAATCTATAACCGGTCCGATATGATGGGCGGCATGAGCCACCCCTTCCATATTCACGGCACCCAGTTCAAGATCATTTCCCGCGATGGCAAGGAGCCGGAACCGAACGAACAAGGCTTGAAAGACAGCGTGCTGGTTGAACCCGGTGAACGGGTGAAGTTGCTCGTCACGTTCCCGGAAAAAGGCGTTTTCGTTTTCCACTGCCACATTTTGGAACATGAAGATAACGGCATGATGGGGCAAGTCGAAGTGTACTGACACTTCAACGACCAGACCAGAAAGTGAAATGGCCTCCTCCAATAAAACAAAAAAAAACACCCCCATCGTCGCACGCAGGAACAGCGACTGACTGGAGGTGTTTTTTTCTGTCTGGATTCAACATAGCGCACTTACAAAATGATCGTTTACTGTTTTCCTCATTACCGGAAGCACAAAAAGTTACTCCCATAATCCCTGAATTACCGGGTTGTTTCGGTGCGAAAGGCTAAATAGGAATTTTTCACATCAGGGTTGGCCTCCAAAAATTGAACCAGACTGCTTATGCAAAATGCTGTTTCCTTCCCGATATGATGTTCAATTCCTTCAATCTCCTGCTGCATATTCCGGCCCGGGATTTCCAGGGTGCAATACAACCGCTCCAGCGTCTGGTGTTTATCCGCAATGTCTTTGGCTATGCCGCTCCCTTTGGGTGTAAGTTTGAAACCGCGATACCTTTCGTAGGAAACGAGTTTTTCTTCATCCAGCCTTCTCATCATTTTGGAAACGGAAGAAGGAAGGACCCCCAGTAAAGAGGCCACATCGGCAGCCTTTGCGTACCCCTTTTTCTCATTTAATGTGTATATCTTTACCAAATAATCTTCCATATTAATAGTTGGCATCGAATCCGCCCCTTTTGGCGTATCATTTTGCTTCAATGGTTGTCTATCGCATCATGATGCGCGCATTCCATAAAACCTTTTCATACGGATTCCACTTTCATGGCCTCAGTCCGTTAACCCCTCAAAAATCATATCGATGTTCCATTCCATCATTTTCAGGTACGTATCCCCGTCTTCTCCCGGCTTGCCAATGGAATCCGTAAACACCTTCCCTTTGATGTCTCTGCCCGTTTCCCTTGAAACCATCTCCATACTGCGGGGATCGATGCTGGTTTCCAAAAATAGCCCTTGAATCTCCCGATCTTCAATAAGATCCAGAATACGGGTGATCTGTTGCGGAGTTCCCTGGTTTTCCTGATTAATTTCCCAAATATATTCCGCGGTGAAGTCATAAGCTTCGCTGAAGTATTTGAATGCACCTTCACTCGTTACAAAAATGCGCTGCTCTTCCGGAATCTGACTGTAGCGTTCAACGGCTTTCTCATGAAGCGCCTCCAATTCCCCTATATAGTCCTGCGCATTTTTTTCGTACTCTTCTGCATGCTCCGGATCAATCCCGATGAGGGCGTCTTTTGCATTTTCCGCATATTTAATACCGTTTTGGATATCGAGCCAAGCATGGGGATCTTCTTCCCCTTCTTTGCCTTCTGTGGTTAAAAACATCGGTTCGATGCCCTGGCTCAAACGGAAGACAGGAGCGTCATCCCCGGCTTTTCCGGCGGTCCCCATCAAATTTTCAAACCAGGAATTGCCTTCTTCGAGATTGAGGCCATTGTAGAATACGGCATCTGCATCCGTAGTTTTTTGCACATCCAACGGCAGCGGTTCATATTCATGCGGATTGGAGCCGATCGGAGCCAAACTGTGAATTTCCACTCTGTCTCCTCCAATATTTTGGACAATGTCATAAATGATGGAATACGTCGCCACCACCTGCAGTTTGTTTTCCGCTGCATCCGTTTCTCCCTCTTTTGAGTTTGCACATCCTGCCAGGACAAACAGTAAAACCAAACTTGTGAATAATATAATTCTCTTCTTTACCATAGATATTCTCCTCTTTTTAAATATTTTTACCCATCAATTCGTTACGGTTCTTTCGGGCATTTATTTTCTTCCACAAAATTCCCTGTTTCGGTGACAAAAGAAAAGCTGCAAAAAATATTGCCGTCGCCGCAAGGACGATCGTAGCGCCGGATGCCAAATTATAAGTGAAACTGAAATATAATCCGATCACCGCAGCACTGGCACCGATGGCAGCTGACAGAAATATCATTACCGACAGACGGTCTGTCAGCAAATACGCTGTGGCTGCCGGAGTGATCAGCATGGCGACTACGAGCACAATGCCGACTGTCTGCAGGGAAGCCACGGTCACCATCGTAAGAAGCGTCATTAAGAAATAATGAATGAGCCGGACCGGAAGCCCGTAGACTTCGGCCATGGTTGGATCAAAAGAGGTAACGAGCAGTTCCTTGTAAAAAACGTATACAGAAACCAATACGATTAACCCTATGGCCAACGTAATCCATACATCCGAAGGACGGACAGCCAATACATTCCCGAACAAGATGTGGTACAGATCCGTGCTGCTCTCGAGCACCGTGATGAGAATCACGCCCAAAGCAAAAGCTGCGGTAAACATTATGCCGATCGATGTATCCTGTTTGATGCGGCTGTGCTGGCTTACAAAGCCGATACCGATTGCTGTCAGCACTCCTGTGAATACAGCGCCGAAGAAAAAATTGATTCCCACAGCATAAGAAATCGCCACACCCGGTAAAACGGCATGGGAGATTGCATCCCCCATGAGAGCCATTCCTCTCAAAATGATAAAACAGCCGATCACACCGCAAACAATACCCACCATGATGGAAGTCAACAATGCTTTTTGGAGAAAGTCATATTCGATCAGTCCTTCTATAAAAGCCATGTCAGTTCACCCCCGCTTCATGCAAAAAGGATAATTCCTTTTCATAAGCTTTGAGCATAATCTCCGGACGCATTACTTCCTTGGGCTTGCCGGTATGAATGACCTGGTTGTTCAGCAAAAGCAGCTCATCGAAGTATTCGGTCGCTTTGCTTAGATCGTGGTGGACAACCACCACCGTTTTTCCTTCATCACGCAGATCTTTCAACAGTTTGACAATCGTTTCTTCGCTGACCATGTCGATACCGACAAAAGGTTCATCCAAAATGAAAAGATCGGCATTTTGGGCAAGCGCCCTGGCAAGGAATACACGCTGCTGCTGTCCACCTGACAGTTCACCTATTTGCCGATTATGAAAGTGCTCCATCCCCACCTTTTCCAGACAATCGTAGGCAAATTCCCTGTCCTTTTTCTTTGGACGTTTGAAAACTCCGAGCTTGGGATACGTCCCCATTAAGACCGTGTCCAGAACATGGATGGGAAAATCCCAGTCAAACTCGCTCCGTTGTGGGACATATGCGATTTTTTCGCGATTTTCTTCCAACGATTTCCCGAAAATTTCTATCTTCCCCTGATCAATCGCAACCAGTTTCAATAACGCTTTCAACAGGGTCGATTTTCCAGCGCCATTTGGCCCGATGATTCCCAGGACATTCCCGGCTTCAACAGAGAAATTGACCCCCTGAAGCGCCGATTTCCCATTGTAGGATACATGGACATTTTTTAATTCCAGTACAGCAACCATTTACTTCCCTCCTGACATCATTTTTCCTATTCAAAATTGTTTTTCCTAAAGGAAACTTTTTTCTTAGTCTATCCTTTTCTCCGCGAAATGTAAATGGAAAAGCAAAAAGAAGACCTTCAGCCGATTGTTCGGCCTGAGGTCTTCCTTTTTATGTCAGCATTTAGTTGGGGCACAGATGACCGAAATTGATCCGGTGCCAGTTTTCTATCAATCTTTCAATTCCGTTTAACTTTCCATGACTTCCAAAAATTCTTTCACAGTCCCATAAGTTTGGATGTCGCTCATATTGATGCCCAAACTGACAGCGGTTTGAGCGATTACCGGACGGATCCCTGTCACCACCGGCTGGATCCCAAGAAGCTGCAGGATGTCCCGTATTTGAAAAATCTGCTGCGCGACATTCGTATCGAAGTGGTGGATTCCGGAAAAGTCGATTACGAGTCGTTCAATGTCCATATCGACTATTTTGGGAATGACTTCCTTCGACAGATAAACAGCTCTTGAATCGGTAAACTCACCGATGAGCGGCATAATGCCTATTCCACTTTTAATGGGAACAATGGGGGCGGCCAATTCCATGATCTCCTGTTCATTTGCAGCAAGTATTTTTTGGTTCTCCAGATTAAAATTCTTTGTTGTCTTCCGGATGGCGTCATCAAAAATATATATGACATGGTGATAAAGCCGGGAAACTTCACTGGCATCGCTGCTTTCGAGCAAGCCCCTGTTCTGAATTTCCTGCAGCAGCGACAGCCGGAATGTGCTGATGATTTCTACCGTTTTTTTCAGCAGGGTGCCGTCATAGTAAAAGAACCGATCAATATCATAATCCAGTTCCATCTCCTGTGTCTCCTGGCGGGTACTCAGCAATCCTATCGAAACCTTATCCAAAAGGAGCCCGATAAGCTCGTAATGTTTTGCCAGCTGTTCTTCGGTCAGCTCAAGTTGCAATTGATTCGTTGCCTGCCGCAACAGATTTTCGGTCAGGGATTTATTTTCCTCTTTGATGAATTCAGCTATTTTGTAAAGTATAGTGTCCATTCCTCTCTCCTTACACTCAGCCTATCAGCCGTTGTATAAAAGTTATATAAAGTGATTATTTTTTTATTATTCCCCGCGAGGGACCGTGCGAAACCATCGGCGGAAACAGTTCCCGGAACACAGGGAACGAACCTTCTTCCACTTCCGGAATTCCGTCACAAAAAAAAGCACTCCGCCAAGTGAAGCGAAAGTGCACATCCATATCCAAAGGAAAACCTCAAACCCTATCTCTTTTGCGTGATTTCAGTGCTTCCCCCATCAGGAAACGCTTGTTTCGTTAATCCCGTCATCTTCCATCAGATAGCTGTGGCGCGCACGCAATTGCGCTTGCAGCTGTTCCGAGAGCCGGGGTGCGTCATAGGCACAAACTGCAATCAGTTTATTTGCCGAAATGAATTGATTTGCCGTTTTATCATATGTGAGAATCTCTTTTTCAAGGTCCTCCCGGCTTCCCCATTCAATATGGCCCCATGTACGGAAAAACTGGCCTTCGCCTGCAGCCGTATTGAGGGCATCTTTAAAGTATTGAACAATTGAGACCGGAAGAAAATTCCCTTCTCTCCAATAGAATTCGAAGTTATTGGCAAAGCGCACCGACTTCAATTCCTCTGCTGTCACCAGAGATTCCAGGCGACGATAAATCAACGGGGTAAGCCGCGGGTTTTCAATTATCAATATATAATCGCCATTTCGGATCCCATCCAGGATAAAGACCAACACATTGTTGATATAAGACTCTTTTTCTTCACTCAGATAAAAGATGTGTGCTCCATCTGTTTGACGCATCGCAGATGTAAGAGCTGGAATTCTTTTTTCCACCCATTTCCTCCTGTCTATGCATTTGTTTCATTTCCTCAAGTGCAACTCAGTTTTTCATTCAAATAAAAGACGATAAGGAAATCAATCATTATAATATATATCATTATTCAGGAGTAGTCTACCCTTATCTCTCATTCTCGGATTCCCCCGTGGCAGGCTGCGGGCAGCAGACGGGGGCCTTATGTAGGCAAAGAAGAGATTGAAGATGAAGATGAGTTGAAAAGGGACATAACGGAATTCACAAAAGACGAAGCGAAGGTGCATGAACTGCCGGGTATGGGTTGAGGCAACCAAAAAACGCAGAGAGTGCCGCCGCCTCCTCTGCGTTTTTTAGTTGCCGGGAACCCTTGCTTCTGCTCCAACGTCCTGCCAGCTCTTGAAAACCACTTTTCTTCTGATCAATTTCTTGTGTTTTTTCGCTTTTCGCCAGCGAAAAGCATCCATTTTTCTTTTGAACTTAGCTTTTGATGCGTTATTGACCAAAGTCAATCCTGATGTCCGCTTTCCAACCTGCTATTCGGGGTTATCGGGCCTGCGGATTGGCGGATATCGGCGTTCGTGAGATTATTTCCGCGTTCAGCGAAATATTTCCGCGTTCAGGAGATTATTCCCGCGTTCAGCAAAATATTTCCGCGTTCAAAAGATTATTCCCGCGTTCAGCGATTTCTTCACCCATTCGCTCTTCGATTTGAGGCGGTGAACTATCAAAAAAAACAGTAAATGTAATAAATGAATCTATTTACAAAGTATTACGTATCATATATATGGCAGTAAAAAAATGGAGGGATCATTTGAGAAAGTTTCTGTTTATATCGTTTATCGCAACGGCATTCATACTCACAGGTTGCTCTGAAGCGGAAACCCCGCAAATCGGGCCGTACCCTGCAACCGAGATCTTTTCTGACGAACCAGCGGCAATCGGCTACATTGTGGATGTTTTGGAAGAAGAACAGGTGATTTTTGTGAAAAGCGGCGTCACCAAACAAGAAGCAATGGAATTGGATCGCCAAGACATTGGTTTTAACATGCACACGTTTTATTCGAATTCCACCACATTCGACGGAAAACTGAAGAAAGGCTATAAAGTGGCTGTTTGGAAATTCGAAGAAGAGGAAGGCAATGTTCATGCCATATCAGAAAAAATTATCGTCCTGGAAAAATAGAACTGTCCGGATTGAATGGGAATATATCCAATAAGTATTCAGAAGGAATTTGAAATGAAGAAAATTCTGCTTTCCGTAACTGGTGGATTGCTGCTTGGGCTGATGCTCTCTTTTGTTTTTTGGGACTACCAGGGATCCACGTATGGGGTGAAAAACCAGGCCGGAGTGAATCGAACCATCAGTGAGATGGATTTCGATTTCATTTTCAGATCCTCCCTCCTCGTCATTGGGACAGCAGTTATTATCTACTTGATCTGGAGCTATATCAATAAGAAGAATCATGAAAAGTTTGTGAAAAAGTTCAATGCTGATAAAAAACGATGAGACAGGCCATAATTCTTTGAAACTGGAAACCGCACACAAAAGTCCGGATTTACACGTAGAAAAGGAACCCAACTAAAAAACCCCGAATGTGCCACTTTATAAAAAAGTGTGCATCATTCAAGGTTGTTCAATCCGAACGGCCTTCTTATTTTTGAAAGGCTTTTTTCATTTGTGTTTCACTGCCGAATTAACACATGGAACTTAAGTTAACACTTCTTTAGTCAAAAGCCACATTGTGCTGCGCCAGATCCTGATTTGTCCAGGTAATCGTCGTGCCCGGTGCAACCACGATTGTTTCTTCACTGAATTCATAATCGGCAATATCCAGTTCCACTTCTCCTGATTGTTCAGCTCCTTCTTCAACGATAACCGTCATTTTCATCACTGGGTGTGGTTCACAAAAAATGGAGAACTCCCCTGTTTCATTGAATACAAAGCTTGTGGTATCGCCTTTCGATAACAGTTCCGAAGCCTCTCCGCTCATTGCTTCTGGAGCTTGCTCTTCCTCCGGAACTTCAACGGACTCTTCCGCTTCTTCTGCTTCTTCGCTTTCTTCACCTGATGCTTTTTCGGTTTCTTCTGTTCCTTCTGCTTCTTCGCTTTCTTCTGCCGCTTCTTCACCTGATGCTTCTTCGGTTTTCTCTTCTTGTTCTACAACTTCCGTTTCTTCGGCAGCGGCATTCTGATCTTCACTTGTTTGCTGGCCGTCGTCTCCGCATGCTGCTAAAATCAATGCACCACCTGCAAGTATCAGCCCTAACTTTTTATTCATAATAACTCCTCCTCCTTATCGCTCTTATTACTTAAAACGCAAGAAGGAGGGATTTAGATCAGTTATGGCGAACAATGGAGGAAGTTGCCACAAAGAAATATGGATATAAAAGCGACGAAGCGTGGAAGTTCGCTTCTTGGCACCCATTGTATTTCAGCTGTAATCGACCAATCGTAAATTCCTGATTTTGTTTAACTCTTATTTAAGGTGGAAAACACCCCTTGATACCTTTTTGACAAAGGAGTAATTTTATGCAAAAGAAGCAAGTTGGCGTTGTATTCTTCGTTTCATTCACCATAGTCATTGCCCTGGTGCTTGCAGGCGTTTTTATGCCAGAAACACTCCAGCAATGGAGCAACGCCACGCTGTCGTGGGTCAAAAAAAGCTTCAGTTGGTTTTACATGCTGGTAATGACATTTTTCGTCTTCATGGCGCTCTTCCTTGGATTCGGACCTTATCGGAAAATGCGCCTCGGCAAACCGGATGAGAAACCCGAGTATTCGTTTTATACATGGATCGGTTTGATTTTTGCAGCGGGCATGGGCGTTGGACTGGTGTTTTATGGAACGGCCGAACCGATTCTCCATTACATCAATCCGCCACCTGGAACAGAAGCCGAAACAAGGGAAGCGCTAAGAACTTCCCTGCAATATAGCGCTTTCCACTGGGCGCTTCAGCCTTGGGCGGTATATTCCGTTGTGGGACTGGCCATCGCTTTCAGCAAATTTCGGGAAGGGCGCCCGATTCTTCTCAGCCAGTCTTTCCATCCACTCATCGGCGACCGTGTTGACGGATTCGCCGGAAAATTAATCAACATTGTTGCGGTTATCACAACAGCCATCGGTATTGCCACCACTTTCGGTTTGAGCGCATTGCAGGTCAGCGGCGGTATGTCTGAAGTGTTCCCTGTGCCGAATACAACGGCCACCCAATTGATCATCCTTGCAGTCATCTCAGTACTGTTTATGATTTCTGCATTATCCGGTGTCAACAAAGGCATCCGGTATTTAAGCATGATCAACCTGGCCATCGCCGGCCTGTTATTGCTCGCCGTCATTATCCTGGGGCCGACTGCACTCCTTTTTGAAAATTTCATAACGGCAGTTGGCGGTTATTTGGGCAATTACCTCGAACTTAGTCTGACGCTGGCGCCATATTCCGATGAAGGCTGGTTCGGCGAATGGACCATCTTTTTCTGGGCATGGGCCATTTCATGGGCACCTTATGTCGGGACCTTCATCGCCCGGGTGTCCCGCGGCCGGACCATCCAGGAGTTTATCATTGGGGTACTCGCCGTCCCTTCCTTTCTTGGCATTTTGTGGTTTACAGTTTTCGGTGGCACAGCGATTGACATGCAGATCAACGGTGTTGCCGATATTGCCGGACCTACCACGGAAAACCAGGAGCTGGCGCTGTTCTTAATGCTCCAGAACCTGCCCGGCGGATTCATATTGAGCATTATGGCTTTACTGCTGATTGCAATTTTCTTCATTACCTCAGCAGACTCGGCCAGCTATGTGCTCAGTACATTGACGTCGAGCGGCGCCATCCGCCCATCAAAAGCTGTCCGGTTGGCCTGGGGCATTCTGATTGCCGCCACTGCCGCCTCGCTTCTCCTGAGCGGCGGACTTCAGGCGCTGCAGTCCGTCGCAATCATTGCCGCGCTGCCGTTTTCCATCATCATTGTGATTCTGGCCTTTTCACTCATCAAAGGCCTGAAAAGGGATAAAAAACGAGAAGGGTGAAATCTGGAGTTGGTGCAGATGAACACACAAACCACAACAAAAAAACCTCCGTAAAAGTGCCTGGGCACTTCGCGGACGTTTTTTTATTTTCCAATACTTTTACAAACGAAGAAGCTCCATTCCCCCCCGGTTCTAAATCATTCAGGAGTAACGGAGCAACAGACTTTCTGAAGGATAGAATTCCGATAATCGCAACATCCCTCATCCTTTTCGCGCTTCCCCCCCTTTCATCGGCGCCTCTTTTCCTGCCGCAGCTTTCCAGAATCCCTGGACAGTATCGATCAACGCGAACAATGCGACCATAAACAGGATGCCGCCGACAATCCAGTTCAGCGACCCCAAAGATCCGAACAGGTCTTCCAGCCGGGTGAGAAATCCTTCGACGAAAATATTCGGGTTCGTGAAAATCAGGAAAAAAGCCAGCACAGACAGCGCATTGACAACCAGATTGAAGGTGGCAAGCCGCATATCCCACCGTCTCCGGATCCATTTCCACAAATCCATCAGCACCTGCAGGATGACGACGAGCACCACGAGCGGCCAATAGGACAGCAGAATGCTTTGGTTGAAAGCCGGCGTCACCATTGCCAGCCCATTCGCTCCCCCCTCGTAGATTCCCACCAGATTATCGGCGTTAAAGTAGACCGACACCCAAATGGCGGTCCAAATCAGGTCAAATGCCGGCTCGCTTCGCGGAATCGTTCTTTTCTTCGGCATAAAGCTTTCGCTGTCTTTCAAATCATCCGGCGTCCAATCCCTTTCAGGCAACACCAGGGGCTCTTTTCCCGCCGCGCGATTTGAACGGTCGACCCACTCGATTATCACGAATACGAGGGTCACCCAGAAAAAGACACCGACTACCACGTCGATAGCAGCTGCAATTGCGTCCGCAAAGAGACCGGCCATGACGCTGATTACAGAGGCATTGCCCGCACCCGAGAAAATGGTTGTAATGATCAGCACCACCAGCACAACGGTCAGAACAATCGGAATGATGATTTTCAGCAAGGTCAGGTACAGATCAAAAAAACGGGGGCCGATCAAATACCTCGGCATCGAAACGGTGCTGGATATTTGGCTGGCATTGATTCCGCTGGTTATGGCACTTGGAACGATTGCACTTGTTATTGCGGAATACACACCGATTTTCAAAATCATTTCCTATCCGTTAATCCCGGTACTGACGCTGCTCGGCTTGCCCGAAGCTGCTGAAGCTGCGCCAACATTCCTGGTCGGTTTCGCTGACATGTTCCTGCCTGCTGTGCTCGGCAGCGGCATCGAAAGCGAACTCACCCGTTTCGTTCTGGCCGGTGTATCATTGGCACAAATCATCTATATGTCGGAGATCGGCCTCTTGATCCTCCGTTCGAATATCCCGGTGAAAATCTGGGAACTGGCTTTGATCTTTGTTCTGCGGACAATTATCACGTTGCCGATCCTTGTGATATTCGGTCATTTATTTGTTTAATAAAATCAAAAAACCACTTCCAGGAACTTTTTCCTGGAAGTGGTTTTTTATCTTTTTAGCCTGTGGCCAGCTTTTTTCAATAAACAATAAAGTTCTAGACTGGATAAACCGTCTCCACTTCGAACTTTCCGGAGCCCGGCAAAGCTTCAATCAAATCCGCTCCGAACAACGTGGCCGGTGTAAAGCTGCCGGATGGATAGTCGCCTTCCAACAAGCGGCTGACAACTTCCAGTGCTCCATAGACCGTCAAATCGTAGACATTCGCTGACTGGATCCGGACGGTGGTTGTGACACCCTCCGCATTGCGGGCTTCTCCCCAAATATACGCGGGTGCCCCGGCACGCAATTTCTCGTCCGGTCCCTTTACCCGCAGGCTGACCCATTTCTTCAAGCGTTTCTGAATAACCGGCTTAGCAAGCAAAGAGCCGGCCGGGCTGAACAGCCGGGCACCGATGATGCGCGACCGTTTCATGGGAATCCAGGTGGAGATATTCGGGATGCCCGTCGTATGGAAAGCAGTCGACACATCGCCCCACGGAATCCCGATCGCCGTGCGGGTTCCGCGGCCGAAATCGATCTTGCGGCGCTGGCTTCCGATCGGCACCGGCACCAGTTGGCCGTCACGGCGCTCCGCACTGCCGGAACCCATGCCTTCAATCATTGTTTTGTACGTGCCGGGCGAAATGCCGGAGTCGGAATCAAAGCCGAGCGCCAGGTTCGTTGCATCCGGCATCAGTTCTTTCAGCTTGCGCGCCGTGCAGTCTGTCGGTATGACATCAAAGCCAACACCCGAACAAATGGTGATGCCGGCTTCTTTTGCCGCTGCATTCTGCGCGAAACTGTGCTCGAACACGGGAATCTCCCCGGTGATATCCAAATAATCGGCACCCGCTTCCAGGCATGCCTTGATCATCGGTGCGCTCGTTTTCTGGAACGGGCCGGCGCAATGCAGGACAAGGCCAATGTCGGAAAGGTTTTCAGCCGCAGACGGCCCCACCGGAAATACCCTCGCTTCCAATTCCAATTCCTTGGCCAGATAATTGATCATCTCGAGGTTTCGTCCGCCAAGCACAGGGTTCATGCCGCGTTTCTTCGCTTCCCTGGCGATCAATTCACCTGTATAGCCGTAAGCTCCATAAATCAGCCATTTCTTCTGCACGCGCTCCACTTCCTTTTCTTGTATAGTTAAGGTTTCTAAAAGCATACCTCTTGTCAGGAAAGCGTTCAAATCTTACGAGCAGGTGCTGTATCGTTTTATCAGCGATTTCTTGGGGTTTATCAGCGATTTCCGGACGTTTATCAGCGATTATTTTGAGTTTATCAGCGATTTTTTCACCTTTATCAGCGATTCTTTTAAATTCGACAATGTTTATTCCTTGGAGACTTGTTTTCCATCGGCTTGCAGAAAGTTTTTTTATGTAGTAAGATTTTCAAAGTGAACAACTGCACCACCCATACTCTCTGTATAACCTTAAGAATACGGCTTAAGGGTCTCTACCAGGAACCGCAAAATCCTGATTACAGAAAACGATCTTTTCGTTTTCTGTAATCAGGATTTTTTTTATTTTCTGACTTATTTTTTATTCGAAAGGAAGCGCATTTACTATGAATTTGAAAGTGTACATTTTAGCTTTATCGACGGTCGCAGTCGGACTCGTGGAACTGATTGTCGGAGGGATCCTGCCGACCATCGCCGCCGAATTCAATGTGTCGTTGAGTTCCGCCGGCCAATTGATTACTTTATTCGCGTTAATCTATGCAATCGCCGGTCCGGTACTGTTGGTGGCCACCAGCCGCTTCGAGCGTAAGAAAGTTTATCTGATTTCCCTGTTCATCTTTTTCCTCGGCAATGTCATGACGTATTTCAGTCCGGATTTCACCTGGATGGTGATTGCGCGAATCATCACAGCTGCAAGCACGGCGCTGATTGTGGTGCTGTCGCTGACCATCGCTGCGAAAATTGTTGAGCCGGCTTACCGGGCAAAAGCGATCGGCCTCATTTTCATGGGCGTCTCTTCATCGCTCGTTCTCGGCGTTCCGCTCGGCATTCTCATTTCGGATGCATTCGGCTGGCGCGTCATTTTCCTTGGCATCGCCGCCTTGTCGCTCGGCTCGATGGCGCTCATCGCGCTGTTCATCCAGCCGATTCCGGGCAGCACCGCCATTCCGCTGAAACAGCAGCTTAAAGCCGTGGCCAGCGCGAAAATCGGCACCGCTCACCTGGCAACGATGTTCATGCTGGCGGGCCACTATACAGTCTACGCCTACTTCACGCCGTTTCTAGAGACGACAATGAACTTGAACCCGTTCTGGGTCAGCGTCTCTTATCTTGTATTCGGCCTGGCAGCAGTAAGCGGCGGCGCAATCGGCGGCACCATGTCCGATTCGATCGGCTCGAAGAAAAGCATCCTGATCGTGATTTCCGCGTTTGCGGTCTCGCTGTTCCTTCTGCCGTTCACTACATTTTCACTCGTGATCTTCATGCCGGTGATGGTCGTTTGGGCAGCGCTCAGCTGGGCGCTCGCCCCGCCGCAGCAAAGCTATCTGATCGAAACCGATCCCACCACTTCCGACATCCAGCAGAGTTTCAATAACTCCGCGCTGCAGGTCGGCATTGCGCTGGGTTCTGCGATCGGCGGCTTCACGCTCGCCCAAACCGGCGAGGTAACCAGCACGGCCTGGGTCGGCGCTGTGATTGTATTGGGCGCGCTCGGCTTTGCCGTCTTTTCGTTGACACGGCCGGCGGTTAAAAGAAATGAAAAGGAAATTGAAAGCATGTAAATTAAAAAGAGGGCCGCGAAAAATTTCGCGGCCTTCTTTTTTGTGTTTTGAACTTACTAAAAGGCTTTTCGCCTGCGAAAAGCTTCCTTCTTTGGGTTGGTGGTGAGAGGTGGATGGTGGGTTTTGGGTTTATCGTCGGTTTTTGATGGTTTATCGTCGGTTTTTTGGGGTTTATCGTCGATTTTTTGTCGTTTATCGTCGATTTCCAACGGTTTATCGTCGATTCTTCCAATTTACCAAAAAACAGCCATCACCTGATCAGCGCTTTTTCACTCTATAGACACGCGTCTTCCGTTCTCCCGTCACCTCGAGGTCGTACTTTGCCAATATACGCCACACTGCTGCCGGTCCATCCACTCCACTAAACGCCCGAAACTTTCTATTCGTCAATTCCCTGTCAATCAATGAAAAATATTCCTGCACCGCCAAATGGTCGGCAGCGGCATCTTTGTGGCCGCAAGCCTCGCAAATCCAGGATTTCTTTATGCGCTGCATGCGGTGGGTCTCGCATTTATTGCAATAGACTCCGGTTTTTAAATCACGAAGGTCAATTCTGTAAAACTCAATCAGGGGGGATTTTTTAAAGGGGACCTGGTTGGCCGCAATCAGTTTCTCAATGTCCGCGAGCGGATGAGAAACAGCGGTTAGGGGACTGTCCCGAAGAATTCGGTGAAGATATTCGTTCATCTGGTATGTTTTGCAGCTCAATGCGCCGGCAGGCTTGGCGCGGAACACGCATGAGTTCGCGGTAAAGACGAGCAACCCGGCAACGGGCAAATTGATGCGGTGCAGCGCAAACCATTTTTCTATGAAACGGATGTGCTTGTTCAGCTGAAACACCGGATTGTCCAGATTCTGCATTTCGCCGCCTGGCACGGCTTTCTTATAGTACTCCTCGTTCACCGCGTCATAGTGGATTTCACCGCTGACATATTTGGAATCCAGCACAATGGCGCAGCGCTCGGTCAGCAGCAGCCCATCAATCTGCACCGCCCATTCGTTCAATTTCATCTCCAGATTCCACACCGGCACATAATTCTCTTCGAAAGAGAATTCCTTAAACTTTCGGACCATCTTCCCTTCGCCGCGTATTCCGGCAGTCACCCGGTGCAACTGATTTTCAAGGTATTCTCGCTGGCGATGGTTGTAAGGAATCCGTTTCAATAAACACTCAAGCGCTAACGTTTTAGGCAATAAATCCAGCTCTGTTCTTATGCCTTGCACCCCCTTCAAAATGTAAAATTCAAACCTTTTGCTCAATGTGAATGGAGTAATTTCACGCTTTAATAGTAACATATTCCCAGTAAGTGCCTTATAAATTTTTCATCCAACAGAACTACTGTAAATTTTGTTAAGAGTTGGTGAAGACTTCCGCCAAAGGGGTCACGGAGAGACTAAAATCGGTTACCCTGTACGTGAAGGCAAACCAATTCGGAGGAGGAAAATCATTTGAAAATTTCCGCTCAGAACATTTCACTTTCGGCACTCACTTTTGGACTGGTATTCATGACAGGTTTTGAACCCAAACTATTTCCCCAGGAGACCGCGGCCGTCGATAAGAAATATGCGCCGGGGCAGGAAGTGATTGAACGGCTCGGTCCGGACCACGCCCAGGTGTTGGCAGAATTGGACCAGCTCGAACAGCATGTCGCCAGCAAAGGTTCTTTGTCGCTTGACGAATATCTTGAGGTTCAGGGCCAATTGGACAAACTGTTGCAGCGTGTAAATGACACAGCGGTAGCGAGCGGAGACGCGGATGTCGAATTGTTGGGTGAAATTTTGGAGCTGCAGGAAGTGGTTATCGGGATAGATGTTCGCTGACTGTAACAGCTAGTAATAGATAGACAGACGGTGCGATGCTGCGGCATTGCTTTTTTTATTGACAATGAAATTCCACTTCAACCCGACCACAAAAAATAGCAGGACCAACCACTGCCCTGGTCGCCCTGCTAAACTCCGTATGATTATTATAAGCGTTGGAACTTGCATAACGCTCCTTTGCATCTGCTGAATAAATTCCTTCCTAAGCCCCCGGCTTCATCTCCTGCCGGTTCACCCACTCACGCACCATTTCCACATAGGCTTCAGGTTCTTCGATCCCCGGCATGTGGGAACTCTCTTCGAATACATGGAATTCCGCATCCGGCGCGAGGCTCGCGTAATATTCCGTCGCCTCCGGTGTGGCTTCGTCGAAACGTCCGCAGGAGAACAGCGCCGGAATGTCAATTTCCGGCAAACGCCCGGTCACATCGAAGTCTTTTAATGTGCCGGTGACGGTGAATTCGGATGCGCCCCACATGTAGTTGTAAACCTGCTGGTTCATTTGCTTCATGTCTTCCACCAGCTCTTCCGGCCATGGATCGACGCGGCACATATGGCGTTTGTAATAGGCCATCATCGCCTCCTGGTACTCTTCGGAATCGGTCGTTCCTTCCCGTTCACTCCGTTCAATCGTCTCCTGGATGTCCTGCGGGAATTGCTTCAGATACTTGCGCTGGTCCTGCTCCCAGCGCTGCGCATCCAAAGCCGGCCCTGAAAAAATGACGCTGCGGACGCCGCCTGGTTTCTTGAGCAAGTACGACGCTGCGAGCACCGTTCCCCAGGAATGGCCCAGAATATGGACTTCCTTCAGGTCCAGCGCATCGATGACTTGCTCCAACTCTTCAACAAATCGCTCGACCGTCCAAAGCGACGTATCTGTCGGACGATCCGACTTGCCGCTCCCCAGCTGGTCATACTGAATTACCGGACGGTCCGTTCCGAGTTGCCGCAGCGGATCGCTTTCGCTGCTTTTCGATCCGGGCCCTCCGTGCAATATGAGCAGCGGGATGCCGGGACCTTTTCCGGTGATCCGGTACCAGACATTGCCGCCTGTCACTTCGATATGCCCTACTTTTACATCTTCCATTTATCTCCAACTCCTTTTCTTTATACCTGTTCCATACCCTTTCTGTACCTGTATTAAAATCCCTTTTTTTCAAGAAAACCGTCCGGGCTTGGATGGATTCACTCGGCTGCCAATCCATCTCCCCTATAATCCGTTTCACCTGCTGTATAAAATATTTTACCTCACGTATAGAACCGTTTACCTCACGTATAAAAATTTTTAGCTCACATACAGCATGATTTCCCTCACCGTTCCAAATTGCCAGCTGACACCCGCATTTATTCCTTCCCCTTTTCCAGCCTTTCCAATTGTGAATACGAGCACCCACCTACTATAATGGAATAAGTCAGAATATTTAAAATGAAGAGGAGGATAAATGTGAATAAAACAGCGGTTGAGACATTGTTCGTGAATCATTTCGTAGACGGTATTTTGGATCCTGAAAAAGAAATGCTGGGGCCGGTGAAGGACGGCGGCACGATTATCGCCAATTCGGCTCCGGGATGCTGGGGACCGATGATCACGCCCAGCATCATCGGCGGCCATGAAGTGACGAAGCCGGTGTATGTGGAAGGGGCGGAACCGGGAGACGCCATTGCCATCCGGATCGAGTCCATTACGGTGACGTCGCACGCCACCGCCTCCGGCAACGATAAAATGATTGAAGACCGTGCAGACGGCGACGGGTACGTGGCAGCGAAATGCCCCGAATGCGGAACCAAGCATCCGGAAACCGTCATCAAAGGCATTGGCATGGAAGCGATTCGCTGTGCGAACTGCGGAGCCGACGCCACGCCCTTCGTCTTCACGAATGGCTACACCATTTTCTTCGGCGAAAAAGGCGATGTCGGCCTGACCCTGCCGAAAGAAGCAGCTGAAACCATTGCCGAAGCCGGGCGGTTTTATATGAAAACACCCGAAGCGTCCGTACAGAATCCGGTGGTGACGTTTGCGCCGCACGATTTGGTCGGCACGATGGCGCGCATGCGGCCTTTCCTTGGCCAATTGGGGACGACGCCGTCACGCGCCACCCCCGATTCCCACAATGCCGGCGATTTCGGCTCGTTCCTGGTCGGCGCACCGCATGATTACGCGGCCACGCAGGAAGAACTGGAGACGCACCGGACCGATGGCCATTTGGATGTCAACCGGGTGCGTGCCGGTGCTGTGCTGATTTGTCCGGTGAAAGTTGCCGGCGGCGGCGTCTACCTCGGCGATATGCACGCCATGCAGGGCGACGGCGAAATTGCCGGCCACACGACTGACGTTTCGGGCATCACACACCTCCAGGTCCATGTGCTGAAAGGGATGAACATCAAAGGCCCGATCCTGCTGCCGAACGTGGACGACCTGCCTTATACGGCAAAACCGTTCACAGCGGAAGAAAAGCAATCCGCCCAACACATTGCGGACAACTGGAACGTCAATAAAATCGAGGAATCCTATCCGGTGTCCTTTATCGGCTCCGGTCCGAATCTGAATGACGCAACAGAAAACGGCTTGAAACGCGCTGCTGACTTTTTCGGTGTCACCGTTCCGGAAATCATGAACCGCTCGACAATCACCGGCGCGATCGAAATCGGCCGCCACCCGGGCATCGTCACCGTGACGTTCCTGGCACCCGAACAGTATTTGCGAAAAACCGATTTGTTCGAACTGGTAAAAACCCAATACGGTTAATGAAAAGAACCGCGCTTCCCGAAACGGAAGCGCGGTTTGTGTTTGGTTGATTTCATTTTCCTGTAAGTTCCCGCATGTGCCGATCCCCTTCACCACCCGGCTGCATGAATTCCCCTTCTCCTGATTAACCCTCCTCGTTTTCGGGAATCGACTAAAGAACGCATTTTTGGAATGCAGCATATAATCAGAGGAGGAAAATCGAATGAGCAAAACAGCAATTATCACAGGCGGCGGCAGCGGACTGGGACAATCAGCGGCACTGCGCCTCGCGGACGAAGGCATCAACATCTCGGTGGTCGATATCAGTGAAGAAAGCGGCAACGAAACGGTCGACAAACTGAAGGAAAAAGGCGTCGATGCCATCTTCATCAAAGCCGATGTCTCCAAAGCGGATGAAGTGAAAAACTACGTCGATAAAACGCTTGAGCATTTCGGCACGATTGACTATTTCTTCAACAATGCCGGCATTTCCGGCAGCGGCAAAAATTTCCTCGAAACGGATATCAAGGAAATCGACCAGATTGTCGGCATCAACCTGCTCGGCGCGCTTTATGGTTTGCGCTATGTGGCAGAAGCGATGCTGAAAAACGGCGGCGGTTCCATCGTCAATACCGCTTCCAGCGCCGGAGTTATCGGCCAGGCATCCGTCGTCACGTACGGTGCCACAAAACACGGCATCGTCGGCATGACGAAGAGCCTGGTTGCTGAATACGCAAAAGACGGCCTCCGGGTCAACGCCATTGCACCGGGACCTACGGAAACGCCGATGGTCAAAAAATTCTTCGACGACAATCCGGACATGAAAGCGAGCGCCGAAGCGGGCATTCCGCAGAAACGCCTCGGCACGCCGGAAGAAGTCGCAGAGCTCGTCGCATTCCTGCTGACGTCAAACGCCCAGTACATCAACGGCGACACCATCCGCATTGATGGCGGCTTTACGAATACGAAATAAGCAAAAGCCATGCCCGGAAAGGTTCCGGACATGGCTTTTCTACCGCTTATTTGTCTCATTCGAGCAAACAGAAAAATTTCGCTGCGGGGACACTGCTCCTGGAATTTTGATCATGTAAAAGTCATATCCGCGGACCATCTTCTATCATTCATATCCCCGAGCTCTTTTCATCAGGTTTCTTCACCAGCCGGAGGCCAGTCTCCCGTAATTTTCCGTGCAAAGACCACTTGCCCTGCATGATACGTATTGTGCAGTACGATTGTCTGCAGATAGTCGGTGCGGGTATCTTCCCGGCCGGCAACCACTTGTTCCGATAAGTCTTTCCCCGCTTCCTGTTCGGCTTCCTGCAAACCTTTCAGAAAATACGCAATAGCCGAATCCCATTGGTCTTCGCTTTCCGGCACCCGGGAAGCCGGCCAGGATTGTTCATCGGGATTCTGGCTTTTCGGCGTTTCACCTTTTAAAAGATCCAACATGAAATCCTGCCAATAATTCATATGGAACAACAACTCCCAAACCGTATGCGGGAAGTCCCCGGATTTGTTCCCTGCCTGTTCCCAGTCCATTCCATCAAAAACCGTCGCTGTATCGACGTTTACTCCTTCTCCATGGAGACCCTTTTTAAAAAATTGCTGATTCATGATATTCCTCCTCGAGTTTTTTCGCCTGTTTTATTCGAACGGCCCCTCCAACGCAATCTTCCCGATCGTCTTGCCTGTCGTTACATCGCCTCTCCTTCGTTTTCTTCCTTGTCCACTGTAATGTGATTTTCATTTTACACATCGCGTCAGAAGCATACAAAATATTGAACTGCTCCCAGAGGGGAAAGGGCAACTGATTGGAGATAATTTTATGCATCATTGCCAACAAGATAAAGGCGCTTTTTATCGCGGCACAAAAGCAGACTAATGCGCGCGGAAGTCGACATCCGGCCTCCCTGTTCTGCTAAAGCATATTTTATTCCAGTGGGATCTCCATTCTTCTGCTCTTCGTGGTCATACCAAGGGATTTGTAAAATTCAATGGCGGCCGCATTCTCCTCGGATACTCCCAGTTCAATGCTGTTCACTTGGAGGCGACGGCCCAAATCAAAAACATGGTGCATCAGTTGGACGCCGATCCCTTTCTTCCTGTGTGCTTCTGCAACGCATAAACTGTTTATAACCAACACTTTCCTTGCGTTCACAAACGAATTTTCCGTTATCGCTTCTTGCTGCGTCACGACAAAACCGACCAGCTCATCCCCTTCGGCAGCCACAAATACATGCTGCTTCTCATCAGCCAGCTGGCTTTCAAAAAAACCGCGTTCCACTGGCGCGGTATTCTCTTTGTACAAATCGGGCCTTACCGAGACATGAAATTCATGAACCTGCCGGAATAAAGGCAGCAATAAATCATAGTCGTTTTGTGCGGCACTTCGAATAACTATCTCCATAATTTCTTACCCCTCACAAATGATTTCATTCATATAGTACCTTATTCACCACCGTTGCCGCAAAGCCGTTCTGATCGAACTGGTTTGGTCGGTCGGCGTTCGTACATTCCATCACCTTACCCTATACATTTTAACATATATATCCAATCAAACTGTATGCTCTTATGTAAAAATCCTCCGGCACTGGCCGGGTGCCATCGTGTCCATTAACTCCCAAGTAAAATAATCTGAATTTTTCGTTAATTAATTGATATTCGAATAATAATCCGTTATAATAGGGTGCGGAAACAGGAATCAGTAATATTTATTTCAGCTATACTGGTTCTGATTGTTCAGATGCGGCCGTTTGCTGCGCTTGAAAAAATTGATGATTGTCCTGCTGAATGTCGTCGGCTGGAGAAAAAAACCAGAGAAAGCTTATTCGACAGTCACCCTCCCGCCCCCGGAACACGAGCTATGCGTTCACCCATTAAGGAGGAACAGAGTATGTGGAACATCAAGAAAAGCATTTTCATCGACCGGCCGATTGACGAGGTTTATCGTTACGCCATCGACCCGACTCGCTGGTTCCAGTGGTATGTCGGCCTTTCCGAGCCCGAGAATTTAGTCGGCACCGGCGAAAGCGGCACAACGCTGGACATGAAATACACGATGCTGGGCATGCATCTGCCGATTACCGTCAAAGTGGTCGAAACAGGGCAGGATGGGAAGAATTATTTCTGGAACGGCACCATTAAAGGTGCGATAAGCTCCGATCAGCGCTGGACATATGTTCCGGAAGGAAAAGGTGTGGATGTCACAATCGACATGAACTATGAAATGCCCGGCAAGCTGCTGGGGAAAGTGGCAAATAACCTCATCGTGAAAAAACTGATGGACAATTCGATGGATCAAACCTTGAACAACCTGAAGGCCGTGTGTGAAACATCCGAAAACTACAGCATGAATTGAGTTGAACACCCAGCCAATTGAAACCGGCCGATGAACGCACAATCATCAATTTAAAACAGCCGCTCTGAAGGATCTCCTCCTGCAGAGCGGCTGTTTTTTATTTCATCTCCTCCAGGATACTTACACTGGTTCAATCCTTGCGCTTCCGGTGGACGCATTCCACGGGAGCGGCGTCAGGCCCGCTCTGTTCCCGCAGCACATTCTAAAAATCCGCCAAATTTTTGACTCGCCTTTCGCGGAAAGCGTAAAGTAAAAGAAACAGACATGAAGGAGGAGTTTGAAAATGGACGAAATTCCCTTAATCGTTACAACCAGCTGGCTGGCTGAGCACTTGGATGATCTGAAACTGAGGATTGTGGATGCGACGGTATTCATGAAATTCCCGGAAGGCGGCGGACCGCCGAATGTGGAATCCGGCAAAACCTCATATGAACAGGGACATATCCCAGGCGCCGTATACGCCGATCTGGCCGGAGAATTATCGGATCCGGATTCCCCCCTGCCTTTCACTGTTCCGCCCCGCGGATTGTTTATCGAAAAACTGACTGAGCTTGGAATCGGCGATGACACATACACCGTCGTTTACGATCAGAACGCACTGGTCGGCGAAACCGTTGCAGCTTCTTACTGGGCGTCACGCCTCGCCTGGCAAATGCGCTATGAAGGATTCGGCAGGATTGCCATTTTGGAAGGCGGCCTGCAGAAATGGCAGGCGGAAGGCCGCGAATTATCAAAAGCGAAAGTTATTCCTCCGAAAGCCGCTTTTACCGGGAAGCAGCGCCCTGAAATGCTGGCGACCAAAGAAGACGTCCAAAAAGCGATCGAAGACGAACAGACCGTTCTCATCGACAGCCTGTCACCGGAAGAATTCCATGGAAACCAGTCAGCCGATCCGCGTACCGGACATATCCCAAGCAGCCGGAACGTCTTTTTCGCCATCCACGCGGACGAACAGACAAAAGAACTCTATGATGACGGCAAATTGCGTGCTTCTTTTGAACAGATCGGTGCACTCGATCCGGACAAGAAAGTCATCACCTATTGCGGGGGCGGCATTGCCGCAACGTGGACCGCACTGCTGCTGAACAAGCTCGGACAACCAAATGTCGCTGTTTACGATGGCTCGATGAACGAATGGGCAAGCGATCCTTCCTGTCCGGTGGTCAAAAGTGAAAACAGCTAGTATTCAATGAACAAAAAGGGCCGGCTGAAATTCATCCGCATGAATTTCAGCCGGCCTTTTGGCATCAATCGTTTTCACTGATATCTTTCAGGTTCTGCAATGTTTGTTCCATGGAATTGGACATCAGCTTTTTGAAATAAAGTGTATTGGCCAATTTCCCCAGAATGCTGCCCGGCAGTTCATAATCCATTTCAACTTGGATTTCCGTGCCTTCTTCTTTCGGCAGATAGCGCCAGGTTTGTTCGGCATCAATAGCGCCTGTGATCAGGCAGCGCCATACGTATCCGTCATCCACCGGCGCATTTTCCAGCACAAGCAAGTGCAGCGACAGGTACCTTCCGAAAAAGGCATACTTGAGATCCATGCTTGTGCCTTTCTTTCCTTTTCCGAGCAGGTTCTCCGCTTCGGATAAACCAGCGTACCATTGGTACCAGAGCTTCGGATTCGTTGCGAATCGGTGGACTTCCTCCACCCTGCGGTCGATGAAAACTGTTTTCTTCAAATTCCACATTTCAGCATCCTCCTCTCGGCTTGAATTTTCTGCATCATTTCAAGGGGACCTTTTAAAAAAGTACCCGGTTGATTCCAATGGTTGCTGTCCGAAAAAAAGGTTGAAATTCCAAACTCTATTCGCCTAATCCACTTTCATCTTTCATTAATATAACAGGTTTCGGTTAAATAATCTGACTTTTCTGATATCTTTAAAATTTTGTGGTAACATCAGTAGCATAGAAAGAGGATTGATGAGGCGCATCACTTCTGCTCCTTCTTATGGAATTCTCCACTCTTGTCTTTGTGCCTCAGTTTCACAATGGCAATGGCGGTGATCGAGCCGCCGATCAATCCCATGATCATGTCGATCATCGTATCGTCCGGATCGCGCCCCTGTGCGGTGAAACTGAATAATTTATCGCCCGCAAACTCCAGCAGTTCCCAGACAGCCGCTGCCGCCAGGGAAAAGCAGATCATGTACAGTGCGATAAAGGCGTCCGGAAGATGTGGCGCTCCCCCGTTGCGCAACAGACGTCGCAGGATGATCCAGCTGGCGTAGCCGATCCAGATGCCCGAAAAAATATGGAGAAAATCATCAAAGTGATCAATCCGGTAGCCCCCGCCGAATGTTCCGACGACTACTGAGAAAAAGACAAAAACATAGACGATGCCTGCGAAAATGGATGGCAGCGGATAATGTAAATGCCTTTGCACAAGCGCGATGGCCGCCATGACCGCAACAGTCAGAAAACCCATGAACACTTTCGTTCCGTTGTCCTGGCTGTACATGTAAATGATACCTGCCAGCAAAGAAGCCTGGACGGACCAATAGACAATCCGCTCCACTGCGACCGCCCGCCTGTTCTGCATGGATTTCATGAGCATCACCCTTCCGGCCTGCCTGTTATTCACTTGCCCTTGTTGTATGTATTCAACAAATATCGAAAATCCCCTGTCGCCTTGTGCGCAATGCTGCGAATGTTTTAGTGAAGAAAGGAGAATCCAGTTATGAAAACGTTTGTGAGGGTGTTAATCATCTTAACCGCCCTGACCGTCATCGGTGTTATCGCTATTTTTTACGCCATCTACAGTTCGGATCCGGAGCAGCAGGACGTATTGGAGGAAAAAACTTTTGACGCGGAGGTCCGCGAGATGGAAATCCGGGTGGATAATTCCCGGGTGGATTTTCTGCCAAGCGAGGATGAAAATTCCCGCGTTGTGCTTTCAGGAAATAACGATGATTACACGCTGGAGACTAATGTATCAGGAGGACGGCTGATTGTGGAAGTGGAAGAACGGTCCCCATTTTTCAATTTCGGCCTTAACCGCTCTTCCACACTGCAAGTCTTTGTCCCGGCAGACGGAGTGTCGTCGCTCACTGCAGACAGCACGAATGGCGCCATTCAGGCGAACGGCATCAGTGCCGATGACGTGATGCTCGAAGCGAATAATGGCCGCATCGAACTGGAAGCGGTCGACAGCGAAACGCTCAGTGTCGAAACTGCCAATGGCCGCATTGAGCTGACCGATATGGAAGCCGACATTGCAGTCCGCGCTTCCAACGGCCGGATCATATTTACGGATGTATCGGGGGATTTGCAGGCGAAGGCCAACAACGGACAGATCGAGTTGATTGTGGACACGCTCGATTTCCCTGTCGATTTTGAAACGAACAATGGACATATTGAAATCCAAACCGAAAACGAACCAACGAACGCCCGCATCGAGTCACGCGTCGATTTGGGGAGCATTGATGTATATGGACAAGATTCCGAACAGGTCAGTTTCGGCAACGGCGAAGTGCTGATCAATCTCGTTTCGAATAACGGCCGCATAGAGGTGGACTGAGAGGGGTGGACTTCAGTGGGGTTGAAAATCAAAAGAATGCAATTGCCCGATAGCCGGACGTTTTCATATATTGAAGCAGGTGATGCGCCCGGCATCCCGCTCATATTGCTGCACGGCCTCGGCGACACCTGTCGGACGTTCGAACTTTTGTTGCCGCATTTTCCCGACCGGATCCGCGCTACCGCTTATACCCAGCGGGGCCACGACGGCATCGATGCTCCTGAAGCTTCATACAGGACCCAGGACTTCGAAGCGGATTTGCTCCTGTTTATGGAGGCTGCGGCCATCCCGAAAGCCTTCATCCTGGGCGCTTCGAGCGGCGGTTTTGCCGCCAGAAGTTTCGCGGCACACCACCCGGAGCGTGTTCTGGGGCTCATCCTGATGGGTGCCCCTTCCGCGCTCGGCGACAAACCGGACATCGTGAAAACGCAAAAATCCACTTTATCCCGCTTAACCGATCCGGTCAGCCCGGCGTTCATCAAAAATTTCACCGAAAACCTTTTCACCAAACCTGTGCCTCCAGATTTCCTGGAGAGGATGTTCAGCGAATCGCAAAAAGTGCCGGCCCGTGTCTGGAGAGAAACCAGCGAAGCGGTGGTGAAAGAGAAATTCCCAGGCCCTCTCATCAATGTAAAAGCTTCCTCGCTTATTGTGTGCGGCGGTCGGGACACCATTGCCTCACCCGAAGATCAGGAAAAGCTGGCCGGCGCCATCACAGATGCCCGCCTCACCATTTTTCCGCAACTTGGCCATATGCTGTACTGGGAAGACGCCAAAAATGTCGCAAAAGAAATCACCTCTTTTATCGACGAGGTCAGGATGGGGCCGGATTCAGCAAAATTCGAATACGAATAAAATCGAAACTAAGCACCGTCCCTGCTTCGGAATGGCGGTTCGTTTTTGTATTTGAGCGTGTCGCTTTTGCATCCAGTGTTCTCAGCCATTTCCATCTTTCCCTTATAGGCTCCCATTTGAATTCGCCAATCAAAAGGCAGGCAAGAGACCGTTTGATAACGGCTCTTGCCTGCCTTTTAGTTTCGCAGAATAATTTCAATCAGCCGCCGATATACGACATGCCGATCTTGTTGCGGTTTTTGGCTGTCAGTTCGGTACGTTCATCTGAATAGCGGTCGTCGCGGCGCTGCCAGACCGCGCTGATTTTGCGGAATAATTCAGCGTCGTCCAATCCCGTACGCAGCAATTCCCGGATATCGAATCCGGAATCAGCGAACAGGCACGTATAGAATTTGCCGTCCGATGATAGCCGGGCGCGGGTGCATGTCGAACAGAAGGATTCCGATACAGATGTGATAAAGCCGACTTGCGCGTCACTGCCTTTGAAGCGGTAGCGCTTCGCCACTTCCCCGTAATAATCTTCATCGACCGGTTCGAGATCGTACTCCGCCTGCAGCATTTCCAGAATCTCTTTTTTCGTGACGACTTTTTTGAAGCTCCAGCCGTTGTCGTTGCCAACGTCCATGAATTCGATGAAACGCAGTGTGATGCCACGCTCCTTGAAATAGGCTGCCATCGGCAGGATTTCACTTTCATTGACCCCTTTTTGCACGACCATATTGACCTTGACATCAAAGCCGATTTGCTGGGCGCGATCGATTTGCTTGAGGATCGGATCCGGCTTGACGCCCCGGCCGTTCAGTTGACCGAAAAGCTCCGGGTCGAGCGCATCCAGGCTGATGTTCAGACGTCGAAGCCCAGCCGCGTAAAGGTTTTCAGCGTGGGCCCCGAGAAACAGGCCGTTCGTTGTCAAGCCGATGTCCTCGATTCCCTCCACAGAAAGGATCATTCGCACCAAATCCGGAAGGCCGCGGCGCATCAATGGTTCGCCCCCAGTCAAGCGGATCTTTTTAACGCCCATTGCCGCGAACACGGCCGTGAGTCGATGGATTTCTTCAAACGACAATAATTCCTCTTTCGGCAAAAACGCATAATCATCGCCAAACACTTCTTTCGGCATGCAATAGGAGCAGCGGAAATTGCAGCGGTCCGTCACCGAGATGCGTAAATCGCGGATAGGCCGTTCAAATCGGTCCTGTACTGGTGTCACTGCCATGTTCATCGGCTCCTTTCAAAAAACCCGGTTTGTTGATGTTGCGAAAAGCGTCTGTCTCCCCGACTGCTGAGCTGTCCAGCCATTCGGTCTCCACCTTCGCCATGAATACCATGACCCGCAACTGTTCCTCGTCCAATTCCTGTTCCAAACGATCCAAAATGCGTCCATTCCACAGACTGAATAACGGAATGTCGTGATCGTCCGTCCGAATGGCGGTGATATCCACGCCGGGTGAAGCCGCTTGCATCAGCGCCGAAGTTTCCGCAGCCCCGATGAACGGCATGTCGCACGGCAGGACCAGATACTGCCGCGCCGGACGTTCAGCCATGGCCGTGTAGATGCCGGCAAGTGGGCCAAGACCCGCAAACTTTTGGCTGTCGCTGATGACATCCAAAGTTTGCGGAAAGCGCCCCTTCAATTCCGGTCTCGTGATGACGACGACATGCTCACATACCGCTGCCAATGCATCGTAGGCATATTCGTAAAACGCTTTGCCATCCAGTTCAGCGAAAGCTTTCGGCGAGCCGAAGCGCCGGGACAAGCCGCCCGCGAGCAAAATACCGACTGTTTCTTTCATCCTCCGCTGACCGGCGGGATGAATGCGGCAACGTCACCCGGTTGCAGCCGGTCTTCCGGCAACGCATATTCTTCATTGACCGCAATGCGTGCAGCACCCGCGTCAATGCCGGGATATTTCTCCGCAGCCCATTGCGCCAGCTGTTGAACGGTATAACCCGACAGATTCGCCTGTTCCTGGGAAACGCCTGTCACTTCTTTTAATCCCGCAAAATAATGCACAGTAATCATACCCCGTCTCCTTCCGGCTTTTTCTTCTGGTCACCGATCCATTCTTCGCCGTCTTCCCATATTTCCTTTTTCCAGATCGGCACGATTTCCTTGATGCGTTCAATGGCGTATTCGTTCGCCTCATAAGCCGCTTTCCGGTGGGGCGATGACACGGCAATCACGACCGCGATGTCGCTGATGGCCAATTCGCCGATACGGTGGGCAATCGCCGTTTGGGCACCGGGCCAGCGCTCTTCAATTTCCGCGCCGATCTGCGCCAGTTTCTTTTCCGCCATCGGGACATAGGCCTCGTATGCCAGGTACAGCGTCCGGACGCCTTTTGTCCATTCACGCACATGCCCGGTAAACAAGGTCACTGCTCCCGCTTCCGGCCGCAGGACCATGTCCGCATAATGCTGCGGATCGATTGCATGTGTCACAATTTCAAATGTTTTCATGGCGAGTTCCTTTCCAGCCAATCCGCAAACCATTGCGTGATGCGGTCCGTTTCGTTTCGGGCGATCACAGCGCTGGCGTCGACGTCCACACCTTCGTGCGAAACGACGAGTGCGATCCGGCTGAGCGATTTCAATTCCTCCCAATCGCCGAGCGATCGGAGCAGTACTATTTTTTCATAAGGTGCTTCTTTGAACCCTTCGATAAAGATAAAATCAGGACCATTTTTTGCAGCCATGGCGACCAGTTCTTCGACAGCCGCCTCTTCTTTTCGGACATGCTGCTGAATGGCCCCGCCACCGTAGACAATAGCGGATTCAGCACCGCCATTGAAAAAGCGCATACTGTCCGTTGTTGCCGGCGGCATGTCGAGTGCACCGGCATGGCCGTGATGCTTGACGGCTGCGACCCGTTTGCCGCTTGCCGCCGCCTGACGGATCAGCTCCAGCATCAGCGTCGTTTTGCCGCTGCCCTTAAAGCCGACGACCTGCAGGATCTTCAATTCATCCACTTGGCGGCACCTTCTTCTACACCGAGCAGCAGGACATCGACGCGGTCACCCTTTTGAAAACCCCGGCTGCCGCCCGGCAGGACGATCAATGCATTTCCTCGTGCGATAGATGATACAGCATTCGATTTATTGAAACCAGCCGGACGAACTTCTTCGCCGTCGTAGACCGCGCGGATGAAGCGCGTGAAGGGATTGGCTTTTTCAAAATCTTCCGCGAGCAACGCCGTCGTATGCGGCACGAATGGTTTTTGTGCCCCCATCATTTGGAGCAATGCCGGGCGTACGAATAATTCAAATCCGGTAAAGCAGGCGGATGGATTGCCGGACAGACCGAACAGGAAACGGCCGTCTGCCACGGCGACCGTTGTGACACTGCCCGGACGCATGGCGACTTTATTGAACAGTACTTTCGCGCCCAAGCGTTCGTAAATCGCCGGCAGAAAATCGAAATCGCCGACCGAAACGCCGCCGGTTGTGATGAGGCAATCGGTTTCCTGTGCCGCTTTCTTAACCGCCTGATAACTTTCTTCCAGGTTGTCGATCGACATGCCATACATTTTACAGGCAATGCCCATGCGCTTGAGCTGCGCCATGATCATCGGTCCGTTGCTGTTGCGTATTTTGCCGGGTTCGAGTGCGTCTTCGACGCCGAGCAGCTCGGTGCCGGTCGACAGAATGCCGACGGTCGGCAGTTTCGCCACGGTCGGCTGTGAGTAACCGAACGTCGCCAACAGGGCGATTGTCCCGGGGTTGATCACATTGCCGCTCTCAATGACCACTTCGTCCTTTGCCACGTCCTCGCCTTGCAACGATACGTTTTCCAGTTTTTCAAACGGTTTGCGCAGCGTAAACGTGTCGCCTTCTTCGACCGTTTGCTCAAACATCACGACCGCGTCCGCACCCTCGGGTAATTGGGCCCCCGTCATGATGCGGATGGCTTCAAAAGCATTCAGCCTTTTGTGCGAAACTTCGCCGGCGCCGATATGGTCGATGACCCGGAATGTGACGCGCGATGTGCCGGATGCGCCGGCACTGTCGGCGGAACGGATGGCATAGCCGTCATAAGGCGAGCGGTCGAATGGCGGTACGGCCGACGTCGCAGTCAAAGGCTCCGCCAGAATCCGGCCGTAACTGTCTTCTAATGGCACTTTCTCGGAAGCGAGTGAGCCGGCATGCTGCAGCACGGCGGCAACCGCGTCTTTTACTTGCATAGGGGTTCGTTTTTCCACCACTGGCTCCAACTCCTTATAATCCGTGTTATACTTTCATCATTATATGTGAAAAGGGTGATTTACGTGAGTGAACTAACGCATTTCAATACGCAGGGCCGCGCAAAAATGGTCGATGTTTCCGATAAGGCTGAAACCGTCCGCATCGCCCGCGCACAAACTTCCGTTATCGTGAACAAAGACATTTACAGCCAAATCAAAGACGGGGCGAATAAAAAAGGGGATGTGTTTGCAGTCGCCCAAGTTGCAGGCATCATGGCAGCGAAAAACACTGCCCAAATCATTCCGATGTGCCATCCTCTCGCACTCAGCGGCGTGGATATCGCTTTCGAATGGAATGTTGATGAAGACCGAAACCATTACGAAGTCCGGTTGACCACCACCGTCAAAACGACCGGCCCGACCGGTGTCGAGATGGAAGCGTTGACGGCTGCTTCGGCCACCGCGCTGACCATTTACGACATGTGCAAAGCGGCCGGCAAAGAAATGGTTATTGGACCGACGATACTGCTGCAAAAAAGCGGCGGCAAATCCGGCGATTATTCCCGCGGCTGAAGATGCTTGGTCAACTCAAAGACAATATGGCGGAGTTCCGGCAAAATGAGCTTATCCATTGCCAGGCGCACCGCACCGCGGGACCCTGGCAGCACGAACAGCGCTTTAGTGCCGATCGTTCCAGCGGTGGCGCGGCTTAACAGCGCTCTCGAGCCGACGTCTTCCGTGTAGCTGAGGAAACGGAAAAGTTCGCCAAAACCGGCAAGTTCTTTTTCGAATAAAGGCGCCACCGCTTCGAGTGTGACATCCCGTTTGGCAATGCCGGTGCCCCCTGTTGTAATGACGGCGTCCACGGATTCATTTTCCAGCAGACGCCCAACGGCTTGCCGGATTTCAGCGGCATCATCCCTGACGATTTCATAGGCCTCGATTTCGAGGTCTTTTTCCTGTGCCAATTTCCGGATCAGCTGCCCACTTTCGTCTGTCCGCTGATCCCGTGTGTCGCTGACGGTCAGAATCGCGATGGAAATCGGCCCTGTAGAATGAAAAACTTGTGACATGGTGGAACCTCCTTTTTAGCCGAACAGTTGATGATATATTTTCCGGCCATCCGCTGCATTGCGGATGCCGTGGATGATCATGCGGCCATCGCCGAAAAACACCATCCGGTAACCAAGTGCGCGCAGTTGCACAAAATAAGGGGTGCGTTTGACTTCCGCACCCATTCTGTTGGCTGCAAATTCCGCGTCATCGAGTGTGATGGTGCGCGTTGGATCCGGCAAAATCTGGACCGCTTCCCTGCCGCATAACACCGCGTACAAGCCTTCCGAACTCCGCATGAGTGACGGGAATGCCGGGTTTTCACCGCATGTTTCGCATTGCGCATTTTTGATGCGAGCGATGCCGATGTCGTATTGGGAGTTGTCCCATACATTGAAATAATGCACTTTTTTCCGCATCGCCTGTTCGTTGCCGCTCAGCCATTTCATCGCTTCGGCGCATTGCAGGGCAGCTGTTATCTGGACGGCCGGCGAAATGATGCCCACCGTGTCACAGGTTTCATTGACCGCAGGCAGCACCGGCACCAGGCAGCGGAAACAGGAACCTTTACCCGGTACAAACGGGAAGACGGCTCCGGAACTGCCGACGCACGCCCCGTAGATCCACGGCACACCGTACTTCACGCTGGCATCGTTGATCAGCAGCCGCGTTTCGAAATTATCCGTGGCATCCATGACAAGGGTGCTTTTTTTTATGAGTTTTTCCATCAGATCCGCGCCTAAATTTTCCAGATATGTATGGAGTTTCAAATGTGTCCGAATCGCCTTCAGCCGCTTTTCCGCAGCCACCACTTTCGGCGTCATCGCCGCCGCATCCACTTCTGTAAAAAGCTGTTGGCGCTGTAAATTGGAAAACTCCACGTAATCGCGGTCCACGAGGTGGATTTCACCGACGCCGGCACGTGCCATGGATTCCGCAATGGCCGAACCCAGTGCGCCGCAGCCGATAATCGTGATGACGGCCTCCTGAATGGACGTCTGGCCTGAAGCTCCGATCGGTTTAAATAGGGTCTGCCTCGAGTATCTGTCTTCCAAACTGTCCACCTCTTTCCGTCAATCGCTGTTCTGTCATCTGCCCCCGGTCCACTTTGAGGATGCGGTCTGCGAGTTTTTCCGCATCCGCTTTCAAATGGGTCACAAAAATCACCGGAATTTTCCAGCGCTCGTGGATTTTTTGCAGTTGTTGCTGGCACAGGGCGCGGGTGTCATCGTCCAAAGCGGAAAATGGTTCGTCCAGCAGCAGGATATCGGGTTTTGCCGCCAGCGCCCTGGCCAGTGCGACCCGCTGCTTTTCGCCGCCTGAAATCTGGTGCGGGTATTTATCCAGCAACCCTGCAATGCCGAGCAGCTTCGACAGCTCCGTGATGTGCGTCAAATCATCGCCTTTTTTGGTGCCGTACAATATATTTTCCTCGACCGACAGATGCGGAAACAAGGCATAGTCCTGAAACAGGTAGCCGGTCTTTCTTTTCTGGATTTTCAACGGTTTTTGTCCCTCTTCGTAAAAAACTGCCCCGTTCAACGCAATGCTTCCGGCATCCGGCTGTGCAATGCCCGCGATGCAATTGAGCAGCGTCGTCTTGCCGGAACCCGAGGGCCCGATCAATGCGATGATTTCATCTTTCATCGAAAACTCCATGGCCAGTTCAAAATGATCCAGCTTTTTTCTGAAATTCACAGTAAGCATGCCAGCAGTCATTCCCTTCCGATGCGGATAGCATTTTTCCTGCGCCAATAATTGACCCAGCTGATCGCCGCGACGCCCAGCGCCGAAATGATGACGACCCAGAAAATGGCTTTGTCCATCTGTCCCGCTTCATACGCGAAATAGATCGCCAGCGGTATGGTTTCGGTCAAACCCGGTATGTAGCCGGCGATCATCAGTGTCGCGCCGAACTCGCCGATGGCCCGGGCAAAGGCCAAAATCACACCAGCCAGAATGCCCGGCCACGCCAGCGGAAATGTCACCGTCCTGAATATCTTCCATTCGGAAACGCCCATCGTGCGGCCGACATTTTCCCAGCGCGGATCCACTTTTTCAAATGCCGCGAGTGCGCTTTGGTACATGAGCGGCAGCGACACCACAAACGATGCAATGGCCGCGCCGACCCAGGTAAAGACCACCCGGAAGCCGAAGAGGTTCTCCAGCAGGATGCCAAGCGGCCCGTTGACACCGAACAGCACGATGAGCGCAAAACCGATCACCGTCGGCGGCAACACAAGCGGCAGCAGGATCAGTGCATCGACGAAACTTTTGCCAAAAAAATCTTTCCGGACCATCAGCCGCGCGAGCGCTATGCTGACAATAAACACGCAAACTGTGGCTATTGTGGCCACTTTCAACGACAGGAATAACGGAGACAAATCGTACGGCATCATGGCTTTTTGCCTTCAATCGGCATAAAACCGAAATCCGCAATGATCTGTTGGCCCTCTTCCGACAAGATATAGGACAGGAACTTATCTGCATGCTCCTGCTGACTGGATGCGGCCACCATCGCGGCCGGGTATAAGATTTCTTCGCTTCCGAGCGGCATCATGCTCATGTCCGCCACTTCCGCGGACAACTTCGCGTCCGATGCATAAATGATGCCGGCTTTTGCGTTGCCGCTTTCCAGGTACGTCACGACCTGGCGCGCATCTTTGGCGTAAATGAGCTTCCCTTCCAACGACTGCCAAATATCCAGCGCTTCCAGGGACCTTTTGGAATAGCCGCCGAGCGGCACGCTGGCAGGTTCCGCGATGGCCACTGTGCCATCAACCGATGACAGCACCGCTTCCACTTCCGCGCCTTCTTCGATGTCGGAAGAGGCGGCAATGAGCAGGCCATTTCGGGCGAACGGCGCAACGCTGTCTTTCGTGGCCAAGCCTTTTTCCACCAGCGTTTCCATATCTTCAGTGCTTGCCGACAGGAAGACATCCGCCGGCGCACCGTTTTCGATTTGGTTCCGCAATTTGCTGGACGAACCGTAATTCGCAACAATCTCTACCGCCGGATTGTCCTCGTTGAATCCGGCGGTCAGCTCTTCCACTACCCCGGACAAACTCGAAGCCGCCGACACCATCAAGATTTCTTGTTCTGCCGATGGATTGGCTGTGCAGCCGCCCAAGATTCCCGCGGCAAAAGCCAAAACAAGCAGTTTATTTATTAATCGCATAACGCAACTTCCTCCACCGACCCCAGATTTATATCTCTAATTCCTAGCAATATTGTCATTCTACGCCAATAACATTCAAGAAAGCCAGAAAACTTTACAGAAAATTTGACAAAACAATAAAAATCAGCCGTAAAATCCGAAGATTCCACGGCCGAAGGGTTATTGAATTTTATTCACTGACCACTTTGTTGACGGGTTTGACCGAAGCGGTTTTCGTGAGCGAGCGGATTCGTTTGATATCCACTCGGATGACCAGGGAAATGATCAGAGCGATGACGAACAGGCCGGCGAAGAACAGCAGGCTTCCTTCGTAACTGCCCGTCTGGTCTTTCATGTAAGCCGCAAACATCGGACCCGCAAGACCGGCTGCAGCCCAGGCCGTCAAGATGTAACCATGGATCGCGCCCAGCTGTTTCGTGCCGAAGATATCCGCAATATAGGCCGGAATCGAAGCGAATCCACCGCCGTAGCACGTGTAGACCACTGCCAGCATAACTTGGAACAGCAAGGCATTTGATGTAAATGGCAGTAACGCAAACAACGCGATTTGGATAACGAAGAATGCCGTGTACGTGTTCGGGCGTCCGATATAATCGGAAATCGATGCCCAGCCCAAGCGGCCAAGTCCGTTAAAGATTCCGAGTACGCCGACCAAAGCCGCTGCCTGGACAGTCGTCATGCCGATGCTGTCGATTGCGAGAGGTTTCGCTGCCGAAAGAATGGCAATGCCGCAGGTGACGTTGATGAACAGCATGGCCCATAAGTAGTAAAAGCGTTTCGTTTTCACAGCTTCGTTTGCTGTCAGTTCTGACAAATCCGTTTTGCGCTGAACTTTTCCGGTGTCGAGTTTTTCTTGATAGCCGGCAGGCATCCAGCCTTCCGGCGGTTTTTCAAGGTATAGAGAAGACAGTGCCATGATCGCCAGATAAGATGCACCCAGAATATAGAACGTGTTTTCGATACCGACCGAAGTGATCAGCACTTCCATGATCGGGCTGCTGATTGCAGCGGCAAAACCGAAGCCCATGATGGCCAGGCCGGTGGCAAGGCCCCGGCGGTCAGGAAACCATTTAACCAAGGTTGAAACCGGTGCGATATAGCCGATACCGAGCCCGATTCCCCCAAGCGCGCCATAAAAAACATACAGCAGCGGCAAGGACGAGAGGCCTACTGCAAACCCGGAACCGATAATACCGGTCCCGAAACAGATAGCGGCGACCAGTCCGGCTTTCCGCGGACCATACTTTTCAACGAAACTGCCAAAGAAAGCAGCGGATAATCCCAAAAATAAAATTGCGATGCTGAAAGTAAGCTGAACCTGGCTTGTGGACCAGCCGAATTGATCGATCAACGGGTTGGTGAAGTTACTCCAGGCGTAGACGGAACCAATGGAAATGTGGATCCCGACGGCGGACAATGCGATGAGCCATCTGTTCTTCGGTTTCTTTTTCATGTTTTGCTTTCCTCCTGCTATTCTTTTTTTATGTAAAATGAATTCAGAAAATCCAATTCATTGGTTTTCGCTTGTCGGGATCATGTTGCCGTCTTTCACGCGGACCCGCTGCGGGCCGGAGGAAACGCTTACTTTTATGCTTGCCGAAAGTGTTTGGAAGAAAACTCCAAACAGGAAATCCGGGATGCTAATATTTCAAAATATTAAGACTTTTAGCATCATAGCACCCCGATTTTTATTTGTCACCATTTTTTTTTTCACAAAAATTGATGCTGGGTGCCGACGATACGCTGGGGGTTGGTGTAGACATTGAAGGATTGGCCACGGATAAAGCCGACTGCCGTGATGCCGAGTTCTTCGGCAAGGGTCAGCGCAAGCTCGGTCGGTGCCGATTTCGACAGCACGATTTCGCAGCCGATTTTGGCGACTTTCAGCAAAATTTCAGAAGAGATGCGGCCGCTGAAGACGATGACCTTGTCGGCCACAGGGATGTCGTTCATCAGGCAATGTCCGTAAATTTTGTCGAGGGCGTTGTGCCGGCCGATATCCATGCGGGATACGATGATGCCGTCCGCATCGCAAAGCGCCGCGTTGTGGACCCCGCCAGTCTGCCTGAACATTTCGGCGGAGTCCGCCAGCTGTCCCATCAGGCGGAAACAATTCTCCGGCGTCAGCGTCACGCGCGTGCTGTCCATTTTCTTCGTAATCATCGCATCGTGCGCAAAGACAAATCCCTGCCGGCTCATGCCGCAGCACGAACTGATAAAGCGTTTGTTCTGCAGCTGCTCAAAAAACGGGTACACTTTGGCGGCCGTGATGTGAACCGTCCCACTCTTTTCATCGACCCGGATTTCCTCGATGTCTTTGTAATTCGGGATGATCCGTTCCGAAGCCAAAAAACCGATGGCCATTTCTTCCACGTACTCCGGCGAACAGACAATGGTGATGAATTCCTTGCCGTTGATCTTGATGGTCAGCGGCTGTTCGACCACGACCCGGTCCTCTTTTTCGGTGAATGCTCCCTTTTCATAGCGCTGGATGATGCGCTTCTTATCTTGCTCCATCTGCTTTCACTCCCTCTTCAGGTTGCTGGTCGATGGGACGGTCGAAAAGAAAGACCGACACCGCAATGTCATCCTCCACTTTGATGTCCGAGAACAGGTGGACAAACTTCGCGCCGACCAATTCCTCCATGCCGCACGGAGCTGCTTCGGCGTATACGCTTTGGATCATCCGCGTGCGCGCGGCATGTACCATCTCTCTGCCCTGCGGTGTGCGGGCGATAAATTCTTCCGAAGGGCTCAAGTTTCCGTGTAAAGTTGTAACGGCCATGTCGTTGATGAAAACCGTATGGATGCGCTCCGGCCCTTTGCCAAAAAGGTTTTTCCGGAGTTTGCGGATGATATCGTTGAACTCGTGGATTTGTTTGGACACGATCATCTTCTACTCCTTCGAAAAAAATTTTTTGTAATTATTTGATAAATTGATTGTGCATCATCAATGCATTAGTTTATAATAATAGCATATGTAGGCACCACCGTATTTATTGCGGTAGCGCTTTCACCCAGCAGAATATTGGATTGGTACTTTAGCATGTCCTGTTAAGACACTATTCCACTATGAATCATGTGCACTTGTCAAGTGTATTTTTTCATAGTGGAATTTTTTTATCCAAAATTAACCCGGCACTCCATTACGGAACAGCCCCACAAGGAGGTATATGCATGTCTATAAACATCAACGGCGCGGCTTATGAATTCAAAGAAGGACAGACGATTTTGCAGGTGATCAACGAACTGAAGATTTTGCATCCGCAAATCTGCTACATGCCGGAAGTCGACCCGATCGAAACTTGCGATACGTGCATCATGGAAGTGAACGGCGAACTGAAACGCGCGTGTTCGACAAAAGCCGTTGCCGGCATGGATGTCCAGCTGGCCTCTCCGCGCGCCAAAGAAGCGCAGACTGAAGCGATGGACCGAATTTTGGAGAACCACCTGCTGTACTGTACGGTATGCGACAACAACAACGGCAACTGCAAAATACATAATACCGTCGACATGATGGAAATCGAACACCAGAAATATCCGTTCGAACCGAAATGTTCGGTCGACGAAGTCGATTTGACGAACCCTTTCTACCGCTATGACCCGAACCAGTGCATCGCCTGCGGCCAGTGCGTCGAAGTGTGCCAGAATCTCCAGGTAAACGAAACGCTGACGATGGACTGGAACCGCGACCGCCCGATTGTCCTGTGGGACGGCGGCGCAAAAATCAACGATTCTTCCTGCGTCAGCTGCGGCCAATGTGTCACGGCCTGTCCGTGCAACGCGCTGATGGAAACATCGATGCTGGGTGAAGCCGGCTTTATGACCAAGATTCCGGAACCGGTCATGACACCGCTCATCGAATTGGTGAAAGACGTTGAACCGGGCTACAGCGGAATCCTCGCGATTTCCGATGCAGAAGCCAAAATGCGCGAAACGCGCACGAAGAAAACAAAAACTGTCTGCACGTTCTGCGGCGTCGGCTGCTCATTTGAAGTATGGACGAAAGACCGCAAAATCCTTAAAATCCAGCCGGTATCCGATGCGCCGGCGAATCAGATTTCCACTTGCGTTAAAGGAAAATTCGGCTGGGACTTCGTTAACAGCGAAGAACGCATCACCACGCCGCTCATCCGCAAAGGCGACGAGTTTGTCGAAGCCACTTGGGAAGAAGCACTGGATCTTGTTGCATCTAAATTCAAAACCATCAACGACAGCTACGGCAAAGATTCAATCGGCGTCATTTCTTCTTCGAAAATTACCAATGAAGACAATTACGTCATCCAGAAATTGACGCGCCAGGTATTCCAATCGAATAACGTCGACAACTGCTCGCGTTATTGCCAATCCCCTGCGACCGACGGCTTGTTCCGCACAGTTGGCATGGGTGGCGATGCCGGCACGATCAAAGATATCGCAAGCGCCGGACTCGTCATCATTGTGGGTGCGAACCCTGCTGAAGGGCATCCGGTTCTCGCGACTCGCGTCAAACGGGCACATAAATTGCACGGCCAGAAATTGATCGTCGCCGATATGCGTAAAAACGAAATGGCTGAACGCTCAGACATCTTCATTACTCCGAAACAAGGAACGGACCAGGTATGGCTGATGGCCGTCACGAAATACATGATCGACAACGGCTGGCACGATCAGCGCTTCATTGATGAAAACGTCAATCACTTCGGCGAATTCACCGAAGTGCTGGACCAATATACATTGGAATATGCGGAACAGCAGACCGGCATTGCCAGAGAACAACTGGTCAACATTGCCGAAACGATCCGCGACGCTGACGGCACATGCATTCTTTGGGGAATGGGCGTTACACAGAACACAGGTGGTTCGGATACATCCGCTGCCATCTCCAACTTATTGCTCGCAACCGGCAACTACCGCCGTCCAGGCGCTGGCGCTTATCCGCTCCGCGGCCACAATAACGTACAAGGTGCCTGCGATATGGGCTCACTTCCAGGATGGCTTCCAGGCTACCAGCACGTAACCGACGACAACGCCCGTTTAAAATTCGAAACGGCGTACGGCGTCAAAATCGACGACACACCGGGCATGGACAATATCCAAATGCTGCGCGCTGTCGAAGAAGGCATCATGAAAGCGATGTACGTGGTCGGTGAAGATATGGCGCTTGTAGATTCAAACGCCAACCATGTGGACGAAGTCCTGTCCCAACTGGACTTCTTCGTGGTACAGGATATTTTCTTCTCCCGTACGGCTCAATACGCGGATGTTATCTTGCCTGCCGCTCCTTCACTCGAAAAAGATGGCACATTCACGAACACCGAAAGACGCGTTCAGCGTCTTTACAAGGCATTGCCTGAACTGGGCCAATCAAAAGCGGATTGGTGGATCGTCCAGGAAATCGCCAACCGCCTCGGCGCCGGCTGGAATTACAACCACCCAAGCGAGATCTTCGCGGAAATGGCCAGCTTATCACCACTATTCAGCCAGGCAAATTACGCTTCAATGGGCGGCTGGAGCAGCTTCCTGTGGGGCAGCCTGACTGGCGAAAGCACGCCACTGCTCTACGTGGACGGCTTTAACTTCCCTGACAAAAAAGCGCGCTTTGCGCTATCCAACTGGATCGAACCGGTCGTGTTCCCAGAGGAATATGATCTGCACATCAATAACGGACGCCTGCTGGAGCATTTCCATGAAGGCAATATGACCAATAAATCATCGGGCATCCAATCGAAATTGCCGGAAACGTTTGTGGAAGTGTCGCCTGCTTTGGCCGCTGAACGCGGACTCGAAGACGGTTCGACCGTTCGCCTCGTGTCGCCATACGGCGCATTGAAATTGCCGGTTATCGTCACTGGAAGAGTCAAAGGCAACGAATTGTTCCTGCCGATGAACTCGGTCAAAAAAGAGACGGCCATCAACTTCCTGACCGGACCGGCTGTCGACCAGCGCACCAACACCCCTGCCTACAAGCAGACGAAGGTCCGGATGGAAGTTTTGAAAGAACACGGCAAGCGCCCGTTGCCGCGCTCCAACCCGCGCGACAAGAAACGCAATCCTACGACCGGCATCGAAGTCGAACGGAAATGGGCGCGCGAAGGTTACGTACATTTGACCGATTAAACAGTGGAAAGGTGATGTCCTATGGCGAGTCCGATTAGACAACTGACAAAAAAACAGTTGAGCCCCGATGAAATCCGGCAAAACAAACTGCATGAATTGGAATCCCTGCTGGCTGAACAAGACCAGGCGCTCAATAAATTATTGAAAATCACAGGCGATCTGAACGACGCCGGCATCCTCGACGCCGTGCTCGCGATGGTCAAAGCCAAAGAAGGCATCGCGGAAATCGTCGTCCACCAGGCAACCCGCGAACCCATCACCAACCTCATCAACAATATGATGAGTGCGGCCGGTGCGCTTACCGCCATTGACCCGGCCATGACCGAGAAACTGGCCGCGAGTGCCGCCAACGGCTTGAAAGAAGCCGAAAAGGAACGCACCAATGACAAGAAAATCGGGATTTTCGGGCTGATGAAATCGCTCCGGGATCCGGATATCAACCGCTCGATCAAATTCGGCCTGAATTTCCTGAAAGGCATGGGCAAAAGTCTGGGCAATAAATAATGCACTATAATATAGTAGAAACTCATTTCTGAACGTCATAACTGCATGAAAAAAGAAGGGCATCCGGCTTCGGCGGGATGCCCTTCTTTTTGCGGTTCTGGAAAGGAACTTCGGGCGATTTTCCGGCCCGAAGCCCCCTTCCTGTCCACCTGTACATAAAATTCAATTAAATAAACTGAATATTGCAATAAATAAGATAATGGTGTTATCCTGTAGTTGCTAATGGTTGTTTCAGGCCGCGAACTGTCAATGGATGCATGTTGTCAATCAATTGAAAAGGAGGAAAAGCAACCCGCCGTGTCCGTCGAAAAGCTGGAATGGATGTATGAACAGATGGTGAAGATCCGCTACTACGAAGACCAGATGGTGGAAGCGTATACCGAAGGCAAAACGCCTGTCTTCAACATCGGCGCCAGGGCTGTGCCCGGAGAAATGCATTTGGCCACCGGACAGGAACCCGCTGCAGTCGGCATGTGCGTTCATTTGACGAAAGAAGATACAGTTACAGCTCCTCACCGGCCGCATCACAACGCCATCGCCAAAGGGGTTGACCTGAAGAAGATGACCGCGGAAATCTTCGGAAAGGAAACCGGTCTCGGCAAAGGCAAAGGGGGCCACATGCACCTGTTTGATCCGGAAGTGAAATTCTCGTGCGGTGGCATTGTCGGTGCCGGCATCCCCCATGCTCTCGGCGCGGCAATGACCAGCAAGATGCAGGGCAAAGACTCGGTCGCTGTGGCGTTCATCGGGGAAGGTGCGGCGAATGCCGGTTCTTTCCACGAATCGCTCAATCTTGCAGCGGTCTGGAATTTACCGCTCATCGTGGTTGTGGAAGACAATTCCTACGGCATTTCGGTGCCGAAATCGTCGGCCACTTCTGTCGAATCGAATGACTTGCGGGCTTCCGCCTATGGCATTGCCGGAGCTTACGTGAAAGACAATGATCCCGTTGCCATGTACAAAGCGGCCGAGGAAGCGATTGCCCGAGCACGCACCGGCCAGGGACCGACCATCATCGAAATCGAGACCTACCGCTATTTGGGCCATTTCCAGGGAGACCCGGAATTATATCGGGATCCGGCGGAAGTGCCCGGTCTGCGCCAGAAAGATCCGATTGCGAAACTGAAAAAGATGCTGTCCGAAACCGAGAGCGTCAGTGAAAACGATCTGGAAGCGATGGAAAACCGCGCAAAACAAGAAGTGGATGAAGCCTACCAGTTTGCCAGAGACAGCAGTTACCCGAATCCGGAAGACGCCCTGAAAGATGTTTTCAACTCATAAAACAGCAAAGGAGCCGATCTATTGTGGAAACAGCAAAAAAACGAATGCTAACCGGCAATAAAGCGATGGCGGAAGCGATTGCGCAGGAAATGAAAAGGGACACCAATGTATTTGTGCTGGGAGAAGACATCGGGAAATACGGAGGAATCTTCGGTTCCACCCAAGGGTTGATCGACCAGTTCGGGGCCGGGCGCGTGCTGGATACCCCCATTTCCGAAACCGCCTTTATCGGGGCAGCCATAAGCGCCGCCGCTGAAGGGATGCGGCCGATTGCGGAGTTGATGTTCGTCGACTTTTTCGGTGTCTGCATGGACCAGATTTGCAACCAGATGGCGAAAATCCAGTACATGTCTGGCGGCAATGTCAAACTGCCGATGGTTCTCATGACTGCGGTCGGCGGCGGTTACCGGGATGCGGCCCAGCATTCCCAGACGCTGTATGCGACATTTGCCCATATGCCGGGGATGAAAGTCGTGGCGCCATCCAATCCGTATGATTTGAAAGGCATGATGGTATCCGCGATCCGCGATGACAACCCGGTCGTGTTCATGTTCCATAAATCGCTTCAGGGGCTGGGCTGGATGGAGCAGCTGGATGCCGCCGTCGCCAATGTACCGGAAGAATCCTACACCGTGCCGCTCGATAAAGCAAAAGTCGTCCGTGAAGGACGTGACGTGACGATCGTCGGCATTCAAATGATGACGCATTACGCCGTCGAAGCGGCGGAACGGCTGGCCAAAGACGAAAGACGGCATCGAGGCGGAAGTGATCGATCTGCGGTCACTGGCGCCAATCGACAAAGACACCATCATTGAATCCGTCAAGAAAACGCATCGCCTGCTCGTGGTCGATGAGGATTACCTGTCCTATGGCATGACGGCGGAAATTTCGGCAATCGTCGCAGAGGAAGCCTTCTTTGAAATGGAAGCGCCGATCCGCCGGCTGGCCATTCCGGATGTGCCGATTCCGTATAGCGGCGTGCTGGAAGACTTCGTGATTCCGGGGCCGAATAAAATCTATGACCAAGTAAAAAAGATGATGGACGAAGCTTAACAAAGAACCTGGAGGTGGTGGAATGATCAAAGTCCGATTGCCGAAGTTGGCCGAGGGTGTGGATGAAAGCTTAATGGTGCTGTGGTTTGTATCCGTCGGCGACTTTGTCGAAAAGGGAGATCCCCTGGTCGAAGTCCAGACGGAGAAAGCGGTATCTGAAATACCAGCCGAAAGCAGCGGCACCATCCAGGAAATTGCGGTCCAACGAGGCGAATCTGCAAAAGTTGGAGACGTTCTGGTAACAATCGATCCGGACGGGACGCCCGGCAAACAGGCAGCTGCCCAGGAGGAAGCGCCGTCCCGGAAGGCGGACACTGAAACAGCTTCCGGTGGCCAACCGGCCGGCTCTTTCGTCCGGGTGTCGCCGAGGCTCAGAAGGCTCGCAAAAGATCTCGGCGTCAACCTGGATACGGTGAAAGGCTCCGGGCCCAATGGCAGCATCACCGAAGAAGACATTCGGGATGAAGCGGGGCTTTAAGGAAACTCATAAAACAAAAAAACAACCGCCATTCCTTTTTGGAATGGCGGTTGTTTGCGGTTGGATTATAAGTTGTTCTCCCTGCTTATTCCTTACTCAGCAAGGCTCTTTCTCACTCCGGTTTACAACTTCGCGGTCGTGCCGCCATCAATCATAAATTCCGCTCCTGTGGAATGGCTGGAATTGTGTTTGCCACAGAGACTTATTTTCCCCGGACGTCGGCGTTTTCTTAACTATAGAAGGACCGTTTTTTATAACAACCAAACTCCCCAGCCTCGCCCAGTGAAATACGGGCACGGGCTCTCTGCCCGCATGTGTGGATCCTGAAAAACCAATGGGGCTTTTAAAATCAAGCGATAATAAGAAAAATCTGCTGTTTTTCCACTCTTCTTTGAATTTAATAGTACATTCTATAGGTGTCTGAATAAAACAAATAGTATAATAATATCATTTTCAGAATATTTATAGAACTATTGTGTAAATTAAAGTAAAATTACAAAGATTGGAATAGAATTAGTTATAAGGAGGTATCACTCAACACAGCACTATTCCGTCGAAGGTTCCAAAAAAATACGAATTTAAGGGGCAAACATGAATGCAGCAGAATTTTAAGCGTTTTTCGATTTATGCATTGATTTTCCTATTGGCAATCTCGTCGTTCGGCGGACAGGGTTTTGCTAATACTTCAACACCTGACTCTTCACCGGCGACACTGCACCTCAATGAAGGTGCCACTGCATTAGAAGAACTGACTGTCATTGTTGAACTGGACGCGGAATCGATCTTACAGGCAAAACATAACGGAAAGAGTCAAAGTGAACAATTCTTAAGCAAGGAGCGCGACCGGATTCTTGCTGAATTGCAGGAAGACGGCGTTTCGGTTGAGCTGATCCAGGAATACGATACTGTATTCTCAGGCTTCTCGATTGAAATCGCTTCAAGCGATCTAAATACATTAGCGGAAACCGCTGGCGTTAAAGCGGTTTATTCCAACCAGGAGTACCTGGTCACGCCGTTTGATGCGGCGTCGATCGATCCTGAACTTTACAGCCCGCAAATGTTGGACAGCGCACCGTTCATCGGTTCTGATGACGCATGGGCAGCTGGCTATACAGGCGAAGGCGTTACCGTAGCAGTTCTTGATACCGGTGCTGACTACACGCACCCGGATCTGGCGCACGCTTTCGGCGACTATAAAGGCTGGGATTTTGTAGATAACGACAACGACCCACAGGAAACACCTGCGGGCGACCCACGCGGAGCTTCAACGAACCACGGTTCTCACGTATCGGGTACGATTGCAGCTAACGGCAACATCAAAGGTGTGGCACCTGATGCTACGCTTCTTGCCTACCGTGTTCTTGGACCTGGCGGCAGAGGAACAACAGCGAACGTAATCGCTGGTATCGAACGCGCAGTTACTGACGGTGCAGACGTGATGAACCTTTCTCTTGGCGCAGCAGTAAACGACCCTGATTATGCAACAAGCATCGCGTTGGATACAGCGATGGCTGACGGCGTGGTTGCAGTCACTTCTAACGGCAACAGCGGTCCTAAAAACTGGACAGTCGGATCTCCGGGAACTTCCCGTGAAGCGATCTCAGTTGGCGCAACACAACTTCCTTACAATATGTACAGCGCTGAGCTGTTCACTTCTGAAGGTGTAACTTATCCTTCAGCTGCCACAATGGGCTTCCCAAATGAAGAGGCGCTTCTGGCGTTGAATGAAGGCGAATATGAATTTGTTGATTCAGGTCTTGGATCATCAGCTAACTTTGCAAATGTTGACGTTGCAGGCAAAATTGCGTTGATCTCACGTGGTGATTTCGCGTTTGTCGACAAAGTGCAAAATGCTAAAAACGCCGGAGCAGTTGGCGTTGTGATGTACAATAACGTGGCAGGCGAAGTGCCGAACGTTCCAGGCCTAGCACTTCCAACAATCCGCACAACACTGGCGGACGGCCAAAAACTGCTTGCTGAATTGGCAGCAGGAAACAACACGATTTCATTTGATATCGAATTCGCTCAAGCAGTCGGCGAAACGATGGCAAGCTTCTCATCACGCGGTCCCGTTATGGACACGTGGATGATCAAACCGGACGTTTCAGCTCCTGGAGTTGCAATCGTCTCAACAGTTCCAACGCATAATCCGGCGAACCCGCACGGCTATGCTTCAATGCAGGGAACTTCAATGTCAGCACCGCACGTAGCGGGAGCAGCAGCGTTGGTTCTTCAAGCGCATCCTGACTGGGACGTAGACTTTGTCAAAGCGGCGTTGATGAATACTGCAGAAAAAATCTACGATGCAGACGGCACGCTTTACCCGCATAACTCGCAGGGCGCAGGAAGCATCCGCGTTCTTGATGCCATCAACACAGAAACATTGGCACTTCCTGGCAGCCACTCTTTCGGAATCTTTGAAAACAATGACGACAAAGAAGTGAAGCGCCAGAAATTCACTGTCCATAACCTTTCGGACGAGCGCAAAAACTACTCGATCAAATTCACTGGACACGAAGGCATCAAAGTTCAAACAAGCAAAAACCTTCAAGTGCAGCCAGGCAAAACACAGGACCTGAACTTCAGTGTCCAAGTTGACGCAGGGAAATTGGCACCTGGATACTACGAAGGAACATTCATTTTGAGTGACGGTACGCAAACAATTGAAGTACCAACAATCCTGTTTGTTCAACAGCCGGATTACCCGTTGATCACTTCAATCGCTTTGGGCCTTTCAGGCGGTAACCTTGTCGGCAACGTGAACTTGCCGGCTGGCGCAGACCATTTTGAGCTTCGCATCCGCAACGCAGCAACAGGCGAGTTATTGACAACAACAGCTCAAGCAACAGATCTGCCACGCGGCTTACACTCATTCACTTGGGATATGACGATCGACGGAGCGCCATTAACTCCAGGCGGTTACCAAATCAATGCGTACGCGAAAAAAGGTGACAGAGATATCGAATTTGTCGGCGGCGTTCTGACAATCAACGCTGAATAAATTCAATAACACATGAACACAAAAGACGGGGGATTTCCCCCGTCTTTTTGTGCGGGGAAAATTAATCGCCCCTGTAGTGGGGCTTCAATTCCCTTTCTCATCAAGCGAGGCCTTTGTGCCAGTAACTTTTTCTAATCGCCCCCCTTTTAGGTTCTTTGTTTTGCCACCTGTCCATTTCCCCTTGTATGGAAGCGCTGTGACCAGCATGCTCGTTCAATCTGTTCACAAACTTTTCACGCGCCACCAGGCCAGGCTGTGAGAAAGGTCACATCCGGAATTGGGAGTATTTGTTAGAGTTGAAGTGACATGAAAGGAGTGTTCGACATGATGAAAAATATCGGCTATGCCAGCATTTTCTTATTGATACTTGCTGTCGTGGCCATCGGTGTTTTGAACAGCGAACTGTCTGCTGAGAAATCCAAATCAGCGGAAGTCCAACCAGACAGCACCGAAACAACCCAAACACAAGAAGCAACGGCAGGGATTTCGCATGCCCCCCCATCTTTGGAAAACGTGCCGAAAGGGCCGGAAGGTGAAGCGGTGAAACGGGGCTATGAACTCGTCAACAACACATCTGAAGTGCTGCGCGCGGATGCGGCCAGTGTGGAAGACGGCCAAGAGCTCATCAATGCATTATCCTGCACGAGCTGCCACGCAGGAGCAGGACTCGAGGAAGATTCTTCGTCGCTCGTCGGAATGGCTTCCGCTTATCCGATGTACATAGGCCGCTCCGGTGAAATCGTGACACTGGAAGAACGCATCAACGGCTGCATGGTCCGCAGCATGAACGGTGAAATGTTCGCGGAAGATGATGAGGACATGGATGCCATGATCGCTTATTTCACGTACATTTCGGAAGGCATCCCTGTAGGCGCCGACATGCCATGGCGCCATAACAATAATATGGAAGATGTTCCGCTGCCGGATGTCAATAACGGCGAAAAGCTCTATCAGTCCAGTTGCATTGCGTGCCACGCTGCGGACGGCTCGGGAACCGGCTCGAACACCGGTCCAGCCGTTTGGGGAGAGGGCTCGTTCAATGACGGCGCAGGACTCGCGCGCATGTCGAAAATGGCCGGTTACTTGCAGAACAACATGCCAAAAGGCGCTGAGCAGACTTTATCCGACCAGGAAGCGAGTGACCTCGCTGCTTTTGTCCTATCGCAGGACCGCCCGGAATGGGAAGGCCATGAGCAGGACTGGCCAAATGGCAACCGCCCGCCGGATGCCATGACCAAAGAACGCCGCGACCAGGTCAAGGACGGTACGATCGACTGGAATGAAGTGCTCGGAAAAGGAGCCGAATAAACAGCAGAACACCCATCGCCTGATTCGGCGATGGGTGTTCTCTTTTCTATTCATCTATCGGCTTTTGCGCAGCAAGCTGGATGACGTGCGACAACCCCTTGTGCATCTTTCCTTCATTCCGTTCAACTTCGCCCGTAAAGAAATGGACGAGGCGGAAATCGGCAAATGCCGCCAGCACTTCTTCCGGCCGATACAGGAACGATTCTTTTTTCGGTCCCCCTGTGCCAAATTTGAGCTGCTCTTCAGAATACACTTCCATCAGGAAATAGCCGCCCGGTTTCAAAGCGCGCCGCACACCCTCAAAGGTTTTCTGTTGGACTTCTTTCGGAAAGTGGCCAAACACACAGATGATTTCATCCCATTTCCCTTCAGGCCATTCAGCCTGCGCCAAATCCACTTCCGCAACGAAAACGCTGACTTTCCGCTCCTGTGCCAACTTCTCTGTTTTCGCCAGACCGCTCTTTGCAAAATCCCAGGCGGTGACGCGCATGCCCTGTTCGGCAAGATGGACCGCGTTACGGCCTTCCCCTTCCGCTATCGCGAGTGCATCTCCTGTGAGTCCAAGTTTTGCATGCATCATTTCGATGAATTCATTCGGCTCCGTGCCGTATAAATAATCGTCTTCCTGAAAACGTTCGTGCCATGTAGTCATACCGGTGCCTCCTAAAATCGTATTGCTTCCAGCATAACCGCCAAACAAAAAAGATGGAAAGATTGTGCTTGTAGGAAGATGGGGGATGGTTTGTTTTTAACTCTCAGGGGGTTACGGGATTTCCATGAAGAACTTTGGTTTCACTTGCAGTGATAATAAAAAGACGACGATTTCTTTTTCCAAAGAAATCATCGCTTTTTTCTTGTTCTGTGCAGAATTTTATTTTATTGAAGCCCTACTGCATCGACAGCAGCAGTAGCATCTGCATTACTGAATCCTTCAAATACTAATTGGTCGATCAAACCGGCTCTTGAGAAAGCAGTGTATTCAAGATAATTCTCTGCCATTTTTACTGCCTGCGCACCCCAATCCGCAGTGATTTTATCTGCAGCGTAAGTAGCATCAGCATTATTAAAACCTTCAAATTCTAGTTGACCTATTAAACCCGTTCTTGAAAAAGCAGTGTACTCGAGATAATTCTCTGCCATTTTTACTGCCTGTTCCCTCCAATCTACATTGATTTTTTCTACAGCGTAAGTGGCATCTGCATTACTGAACTCTTCAAATACTAACTGTTCGATTAATCCGCTCTTAGAAAAAGCAGTGTAATTTAAATAATTCTCAGCCATTCCCACCGCTTGTTGCTGCGATACCGTCTCCGCATTGGCCTTCGCTTCTTCCTCTGCTTTGGCCTTCGCTTCTTCCTCTGCTTTGGCTTTTGCTTCTTCCTCTGCTTTAACTTTCGCTTCTTCCTCAGCTTTGGCTTTCGCTTCTTCCTCAGCTTTTGCCTTCGCTTCTTCCTCTGCTTTTGCCTTCGCTTCTTCCTCTGCTTTTGCCTTCGCTTCTTCCTCTGCTTTGGCTTTTGCTTCTTCCTCCGCTTTAGCTTTCGCTTCTTCCTCCGCTTTGGCTTTTGCTTCTTCCTCCGCTTTGGCTTTTGCTTCTTCCTCTGCTTTGGCCTTCGCTTCTTCCTCAGCTTTTGCCTTTGCTTCTTCCTCTGCCTTGGCTTTTGCTTCTTCCTCTGCTTTTACTTTCTCTTCTTCCGCAGCCTTTTTCTCCATTTCTGTCGCTTCGACTTCCTCCTGATCAACCAAAGGCTCCTCCGTATTACTAACTTCTTCCCCACAACCACTTAGAAAAATTGTTAGACCTGCCACCCATAGAATTTTTTTACTTTCCCACATGAGTACACCCTCCCTACAGCATATTAAGTTGCGGTACAGGTTCTCAGTTCCCCTCCCCCCATTCTGCTGGCATGCAATTTTATAGTGAGAATTCTTAATACAAACAAAAGGCAATTATAATTGACAGCTAAGGATCACTTTCTTTATTCAAACTTTATTGATTTAATTTTAACACAATTATCATATAATTATTAATATTAAGAAAATTTAATACTACTAATAATCATTATTTTAATTAAGGATGAGATCCCATTAGATTAAGTCACTCTATTAGAACTCCTATAAGTATGACTATACACCCCATTGACCTTTTAACTGGGTTAGGCCAGCCGAGAATTTATATTTAGTAATTCCTGAATTCCGCCTATGCGCCGTTCAGTTATAACTATTTAGAAACTGCAATAAAAAAATGTGATTCTATATTTCCACCCTTGCGGCTGCTTAGCTCCTTAATATAAAAATGCAGTTTCTTAATAAAAAATGAATTGTGGTTGACACAGGGCTATGCTTCTTCGGAAAATGAATTGAAAAAGGCAAGCGCTCGGAAAGAGCGCTTGCCTTTTTGGGCTTCTCACGTTTTATCGTCGATTTTCATAGGTTTATCAGCGATTTTTATGAGTTTATCAGCGATTTTTCACCGTTTATCAGCGATTCTCCTAAATCTGCTCGCCAATACCATCATTCACACTTCACCTATTTCTCCGCAAACACTTCCACCTTCTCAACCACAGGCTTCCTCGCCACTCCTGTCTCGACAGCTGCCCGGGCAACGGCTTCTGCTACGGCCGGCGCAACGCGCGGATCGAAGGGTGCTGGGATAACGTAATCATTATGAAGGTCATTTACTTCCAGCAAGCCGGCAATCGCCTTGACGGCGGCAATCTTCATGGCTTCATTGATATCGCTTGCCCGCACATCAAGCGCGCCGCGGAATATCCCCGGAAACGCAAGCACGTTATTGACCTGGTTCGGAAAATCGGAACGGCCGGTGCCGACAACGCGCGCGCCGGCTTCTTTCGCCAGATGCGGCAGAATCTCGGGATTCGGATTGGCCATGGCGAAAATGATTGCATCGGCATTCATGGAACGGATCATGTCCTGTGTCAGCGCCCCTTCAGCCGAGACGCCGATAAAGACATCGGCTCCCTGGATCACATCTGCCAGCTGGCCTTTTTCTTTATGGAAATTGGTCATCTCCGCAACCTGCACTTTGTACGAATTCATGCCATTCGGGCGCCCTTCATAGACCGCTCCTTTGGTATCGCACATGATGATATTCGGGAAACCGAAACCACTCAGCAGTTTCACCACCGCAATTCCGGCAGCCCCTGCTCCGTTAACGACCACTTTCGTTTCGTCCACAGCACGGCCTGTCAGTTTCAGCGCATTGATCAAACCTGCCAGCGTGACGATTGCCGTGCCGTGCTGGTCATCATGGAACACCGGAATGTCCATTTCCTGCCGCAGGCGTTCTTCGATAATAAAACACTCGGGCGCTTTTATGTCTTCCAGATTCACACCGCCAAATCCGGGTTCCATCAATTTGACAGTCCGAATGATCTCTTCCGGATCTTCCGTTTTCAAAGCGATCGGAAAGGCATCGACTCCCGCAAAACTCTTCAGCAGCGCCGCTTTCCCTTCCATGACCGGCATCGAAGCATCCGGCCCGATATTGCCAAGGCCAAGCACCGCCGTGCCATTCGTCAAAACAGCGACGGTATTGCCTTTCATCGTATAGTCATATGCGGCCGCTTTATCCCGCTTAATTTCCTTGCACGGTTCCGCGACTCCGGGAGAGTAAGCCAAACTCAAATCATACTCATTTCTCAAAGCGACTTTTGAAACAATCTCCAATTTCCCCTGATGTTCCCGGTGCATTTTCAGCGCTTCCTGTTTCAGATTTGTCATCGCTTCCACTCCCTATTCATAATTCTTCATTATATAGATATTAGGGAAGATTAGAAGAGTTTGGGCTCCAATTAAAGAATATTCAGACTTTTGACTGAGACAAAAAGAAATGCACTGCATAAAACATATTGCATTTTGACTAGCACTGAGGCCGATCAAGTCTCTCCCTGTTTATCTCTATGCGTTTCGGGAATACATAAAAAAACTGCTGTGAAAGGAAGATTCCTATGAGTAATCAACAATCATCTGAACAAGATAAGAATATTAAAAAAATGAATGAACTTCTTGAAGAAAAAAAGGAGCAAACTTCCCATAACCAGAACTCCAATCAACAGGAACAGAAAAACCAGTCGTTAAAAGATGGTGCGCATACTCCAGATGAAAATAATACGTTAACTGAAACCAAGAATAACCGTCTTCCCTGATGCTCGGTTTGAGCCTCTTGGGATGAGAAGCTCACATTTGAGTCAGGTGTTTTCCCCTATCGCAAAACGTGAAAATAGAAAAAACGACCAGCAAATTGTATTCTGATTTGCTGGTCGTTTCTATATGATAGAAAAAATATGACTCCTATAGAAACCGGCACTTTTTACGCGCAAGACATATTTTTCGGTCCGGAAAGAAGAAACGGCATGATTATTGACCGCAAAATCTTCCACGATGAGGTACTATTATTCAATTAAGAATGACGTAAATTGTAGTACCTTGTCCAAATCGTTCAGATTTTTTCTCTTGAAATGGATTTTCCTAAATTCCTATTGCTCGATCTGATCAATAATAACGCCAGGAATAGAAATTGATCCACCCATTGTAGATTCGTAAGTAATTAAACCGCTTGATAAGCCTCTAATTGTGATAGTGTCGTCTTCTAAAATGCGAGAGTCCAGCACTGCAGCATCAAACTCTGCAAATAGGATAAGATCATAATCATCATTTACAGCCAATCTTATTTGTGTCAGGCCATCGCCTTCCATTACTTGAATGACAGTTCCCCGGAACTTAACTTTTTCAAATAAATAGTCATCAGGGTTTCTTGCTAACTGATCATAAGTGATACCAGTATCATAACCGACTCTTTCCGCTTCCTCAGCTGCAGCTTTTTCTTCCGCTGCTTTTTTCGCCTCTGCTTCTTCTTTCGCTTTAGCTTCAGCATCAGCTTTCTCTTTGGCAGCAGCTTCTTCTGCAGCTTTCTTCGCTTTTTCTTCATCTTCTTTTTTCTTCAATTCGGCTTCTTTCGCTTTTCGTTCTTTTTCTTCCAAGAGGAAAAATGGTTCTGCTTCTTTTACCTTCGCTTCCAATTCTTTAATCTTTACAGCTGAATCATCATTAGCAGATTCAAGCGTTTTGATTTTCGAAGCCAATTCCTCATTTGCTGCTTCGAGGGTTTCTTGCTTCTTAAGATTTTCATCTGTAGAGGCGTCGACCTCAGACTGAGAAGGTCCAAAGCTTGCTCCAATTATCAATGCGATCAATGCCACTACTATGTATCTCCATCTGCGTTTTACAAAAGCTGTAATTTTCTCCATTTCAACAATTCCCCTTTTCAATATCTCTATTGAACCATCATAGTATACTTGCAGTTTAATTAATACAATTATTAAAATTAAATATGCCTTATTACATAATTAATTAAATGGTAAGATCCAACTTAAATAGTATGCAAAAGATGTCATCCAAACATACCGCGATGCTTTCCAAGAATTCTGCAACGCAGATATCCAGTATCTTCATTATGCGAATCCCGGAACAGCACTGTGTACTCGTACGGAAATATTCCATTATAGAAGCAGGTTCATTGCCCTGTTGAGATCTAAAAACTTCGTTTGTTATTTACCTGTTATAAAAAAAGTCTATCCGCCTTTATTCCATAATCGAATTTCCACTGATCTTAAAATCGAGCCCGTCGCGTATAAAGGTGAAGCTCGCGCTTTTGCCATTCCCGCCAACCACAAGATCGTATGCATGATATCTGCGTTTGAATTCCAGCACTTCCAATTCTTCGATTCCATCAGGACGCGAATTAACACCATATAACGAAATGACGTATGCCGACTCTTTCACCGCAATTTGTTCCGCTCTGGCACGCAATTCGTTTTCATCAAGGTCCATTTCTGCCAGCTCAAACAGCTGTTCCACTTTTTCCAATCCCTCCGCCTTCAAATATTGCTCCGAATAAAAATGCGAAGCAAACATTTGATAGGCAAAGAACAGTGACATCAACAGAATCGCAGCCGAGTGGACAGGAAATTCATAGCGGCTTTCCGAGATGATGCGATCCAGCTTAACCGTTGCCCAGATTGCCCCAATTAGGGCTGCCAAGAAAGTGAGCGCGCCAATGATTGAATTTAAAAATAAAAAGCCCACTAAATAACTGTATTTCATGAACAGATAAAATACCGTACCGGCTCCCATAAGAATAAATAACGTCCTAATCGAACTTCTCACCACAGCTCTCCCCCTTAAATATAAAACAAAACGCCCGGCATTTACCGGACGCTCTTACTTTATTGATATTGTTTGGAACTGCCTTGATAGAGTACCCTGTTTTATTTCTCCCCCATATCCTTCGCCTCTTCCGCATCCCGCACGTTCTTCTGCACAGTGACAACAGCGAACAAACTCAAGACAAATGAGATGCCATAAAAACCTTTCTCGCTCAAAATGATGCTGCCGGCGTTGAACAGGCCGATTGCCATGAGCGCGATGGACGAAATCAGCGCGAACCAACTGATGCCGTAGTAGAGGTTCGTGACTTTCATTCCTTCGTCACGGTCTCGGACGGCTTTTTGAAGCGACACGGCCGAGTAAAGGCCAAGAATCAGCAATACGATATAATAACCTTTTTCATTCAATTCCATTCCCGCGTTGTACAGCCCGATCAAATACGACGATACGCCGATCAGCAATGCACCCCAAGCCGCGCCAACGAATGCGCCTGTCGGTTCACCCAGTCTGCGCTTCTCCGCCGGTTTCTTTACAAACACATCTTCTTCTCTTTCCCCCAACATAAATCCAGCCCCTGTCTTTTGATAATGTGAATTAACGCTATTTAACAGAATTAAATATTAAGATTATTCTACCATATTCGTAGGGCTTCAGAATGACTTCTCAAAGGAAAATTTTTGAAAGATAAAAGGAACTTTTTTCATTTTTCCCCAAAACAAAACCACCAAACAGAAGGACTCCCGCCGGTGGCTCTCAACTTCCTCTATTCAGCCAGTGATTTAATGATCAAAACTCCTCATGCGTAGCCGGGTCCATATCAAACAACCTGCCATTGGGACGCGACAACCCTGCTATCACACTCATTTCAGCATCGCTCAAGCTGAAATTGAATATCTCCAGGTTCTCCCGCTGCCGCTGGGGAGATGTGGAACGCGGAATCGAAATCGAGCCGATTTGGTATTGCCAGCGCAAGACCACTTGGGCAATCGTCTTGTGGTGGTTCGCGGCGATTTGGCTGATTGTTTCATTCGTCATAATGGCCGCTGCTTTGGCAATCGGGCTCCACGACTGTGTTTGGATATTGAGTTCCTCATGCATGCTCCGCTGCGCTTCCTGATTAAAGAACGGATGCAGTTCGACCTGGTTCAGACTCGGCGTTACGCCGGTCTCCAGAATAATGCGCTCCAAGTGCTCAGGCAGGAAATTGCTGACACCGATCGACCGGACGAGGCCCCATTTCTTTGCATCAATCAACGCTTGCCACGCTTCCACGTATAAATCTTCATTCGGCAACGGCCAGTGGATCAAATACAGATCGAAGTAATCCAGATTTGAACGGTACAGCGATTCCTGAATTGCCACCATCGCTTTGTCGTACGTATGATAGCGGCCGGGCAGTTTCGATGTCACCCACAGATTTTCACGGGAAACGCCGCTGCGCCTGATGCCTTCCCCGACGGCTCCTTCGTTCTCGTAATTATACGCCGTGTCGATCAGCCGGTATCCGGCATTGATTCCGCTTGCGACCGCGTTCGCCCCCGCATTGCCCCACAGCCCGTATGTACCGAGTCCGGTAACCGGCAAGTTGGTGCCATCGTTCAACGTCACTTCTGGTATTGCTCTTTCCATCCGCTTCCACTCCTCACGTTTCTGCTTTAAGGTTACCCTTACCTGATTGAAAACTCAAACAATTCTGCCGACTGAAAATAAAAAGAGGCCAGCGCGGGAAGTTGCGCTGACCTTAATTTTGGATATGCCATTTTATCGTCGATTTTTTTGGATTTATCGTCGATTTTTGCGGGTTTATCGTCGATTTTTGCGGGTTTATCGTCGGTTTCTTGGAGTTTATCGTCGATTCTTCCATTTATCAGCGATTTTCGATGGTTTATCAGCGATTTTCTCCTGTTTATCAGCGATTTTTTTCCGTTTATCAGCGATTCTTCTATCTGCCTCACTCAACCCCCATGCTTCGGAAACAGAGCCTTCCCATTTTTAACAAATACCCATACAACGGCAACCAGAAAGATTCCGATTCCTGTTAAAAGAATGACTTGAATGGCCGTCGACATCGCGGGATCCAACTCTCCGCTCGCGTATGCACTATAGATCGCAAAGAAAGCCCAGGCGATGGGAATCGGAAAAGCGGCGTTTTTAAAACGTACAAGGTAAAGGAGGACAAACGCGACGGCAATCCCCAATACGATCATCGTCCAGATGGAATCAGAAATTCCAAACCCGTCCCATTCCAGTTGCACCAAAAACACAGAGATGTTGACGATCGAGGCAATGAACACCCACGACCCGTAGAGGGTGAAACTGAGCCCTGCAAGAGTGGAAGGAAAATCAAAGCGGTTTTTATAGATTCTTTCCACGATGAAGAGCAAGGAGAACAGCATGGCCAAAATCAGCAGCGTGGATACGCCCATCAGCTCATACGAAAAAGCGACGATCCAGCCCATATTGAACACGGAACTCGCGATGAATAAAGGCGAAATCAGCAGCACCAGCCTGCTGACATTCGGGTCCTTCCTTTTCACCAAAAAATAAATCAGCGTAATCAGCAGCAAACTGTAAATGACACCCCAAATCGAAAAAGCAAAAGATGCCGGAGTTATGAGCGTCGTGTATTTTTCTGAGATATCTGCCTGACTCTGCCCATTAAAAAACCCTGAAGATCCGAGGTAATTTACGCCGAGCGTTAAGAAATAGAAAACCAGATTAACTACCGTGAAGATTGTTGTTTTTTTCAGCGTCTTTTCATCCATCGTGAAATCATCCTTCCGTTCGCTATTTTTTATTCCATGAACCTCTCTCTGCAGAATCGATTCCCGCAAAATATTTCCTGGTACGTCCCTTGTTACTCTTCTCTTCCCGAAATGGCGTCCCGGTAAAACTGTTTCCTGGCAAAGCAAAAACCGCCGAACGGAATAAATTCTGTCGACGGTTTCAAATTTTTTATTTAATATTCACTTCTCCAAAGCAATCCAGATATGCGCCAGGTGATGCTCTTCGTGCCAGCACAGCTTCGCCAGGGTTGACGCGACGCTGGTTTCGCCGTCCATCTGATGGGTGAAGATGCGGGCCAATTGGGATTCCGTCAGATGCTGACTGAGCGCGACGATCCGTTCGTTCAGCCCATCCAGTATCCGAATCGAACTTTCCACCGGCAGTTCGTTGTCCGGCAGCGTCGCCCATTGTTCTTCGGCGAAAGAAAGAACCGTCGGATTGTCCTCCGTGAGAGCCAGTTTCAGGCGCTGGTACAGGGTCAATTGCGAATCCGCAATGTGATGTACCAGTTGCTGCACGGTCCAGCTGCCTTCTCTGTACTGGCCCGCCAATTGCGCATCACTCAAGCCATCGACTGCTTCCCGCAGCCGCGTCGTGTAAGTTCCGATTTTCCCGAGCCATTCCTGGGTGTGTTCAGCTGTCACGTACTCAGGAACCTGTAATTGTCCAATTGGAAATTTTATATCCATTCTTCTAACCTCTTTCCTTAACAGTATTTGTGGCGATCGCATTCACGCTCACTATCTTAACGGCACTTTTTTAGAGCTGACAAAGGAAACTGAATTCCACTGCCTGAGTGCACTCCAAAAGGGCACAATCCATCAACCCTTCCGGTACTTATCCTCAATCACTCGATAATTTTCATGATTGATCTTATCCCATTCCGTCTTTTTGTACATTCTGCTTTTCAGATTATCGTTAACCCAAACAGGATCATACTCCCTGAAATACTGACTGTCCGCCCACACTTTTGTCTCTTTATGCTCCGGATGCTTGGGATTCCGGTAAATTTTCAGGAACTCGTAAAACCCGGGTATGCCGCCGACATCTTCCGGCGGTGCTGTCTCTGCCCCGTCCAGCAGCGTCGGGAAGCCGAAATAGTAATCATCGACGATTGCTTCCAGTTGGATGCGGAACTGCCAGCCGTCTCCGAAATCATAGCGATAGATGAGCTCGCCATGCTTCTCCAGATATTCATCAATCTTGATGCCTGAAGGCTTCCGCACAACCGCCGCCATTCGCTCCTGATAAGCCTCTTCAAACCGCTTATATTCCGGCTCCATATTCTTCAGCCGCTCCGCGAACTCTTTTTTATTCTTCTTATAGTACTGATGTTCATGGTAGGCTTCCTCGTCGTTCGTTACCCGAATGCCGTCTTCCGCCAAATCAAATTCGAACAGATGATAGCCATCCATAGGATAGCCGCTCTGAAAATTGCTCGTCTGCTGCACAATGTCATGGAGCATGTTGAAAGTGGCGCCTGCCGGCATGATCACCTTGCGCCAAATCAGCGGATTGGAGTGCTCAAGTTCGATTCGGATGATGTATGATTTCATAATTCGCCCTGCTCTCTCAGAAAAGTTTTTTAAAGCATGTTTCAAAATATTTCATTTCCCAATAGGATTTAGTCGTACGTTTTGCCAGTGTTTCTAATCTCCGCTTATTAAATAACAAAACCACGATCCAAACAGGCATGGCTATAAAAATGTTGAGAGCACTGATATATATAGCGGTATTATTAAAGACCCTAACGACATCTTCTATGCTCTTCCCGGTATTGGCGACAATACTAAGCACAATTAAACCAAAGAGAATCGATACCATAATTAGATGATAAGTAATCCATATCTTTTTATTTTTCACCTCTTATGCGTTTCGTGACATTTCGTAAAAAATTTTATACATCATAAAGTTGTTTAAAAAACTCATATGAAGATTGCCAAATTGAATATTCAGCGTTTTTCTTGATTCGGCTTTCCCTGTTTTTATTTCCTCAATTTGCTCTTCTAACCACAGTAGACTTTCGATACTATCGACTAAATTTTGCCGGCTTTCTTTTGCATAATCCTCGGCAGCTGACAGTTCCAGTAAAGTAATTCTGGCGCCTCTCACTTCTAATAAAATGTAATCTAAATCATCCAAACTGAAATTTACAGGTTCTTTGCTGAGCAGCCAGTCCTGTTCAAACAACGGAAGGACATACTGTGTCCGCTCAGTTGTTAGATCTATTGGGTCAGCTTCTTCCATTTCCGCTAAATCCTCTTCAAAAGAACTTTTGAATTTATTTAAATCTTCCTCATATCCATCGACAACCAAAGGGTCAGGTGTATACGAATAGCTTTTCGTAATACTGAAAACTGAATAGGGATAAAACCAGGCCATTAATAGAATGAATACAACAGCTGACCCTGCTAAACTTAAAATGATTTTTTTCGTTTTCTTCGTCACATTAATACCTCCAACCTCTTAAATAGACGCTCCTTTTAGTGTAAGAACAATTCCCCATTTACTCTATACATATTTTAACATAAATAAGCTGAACCCTTTTTATTGAATAAATGGTAATATGTTTCCAAGTTAGTTTTGAATTGTTTCTTTCCTTATGAGACAATTTAGGATATCCATCCAAATCGTTTTTTCAAAGGAGCGAGTTCAATAGATAAACGAAGGAAAGCTACCCCTAAATCTTTAACTCTGATAAGTGTAATTTTCGGGTTATTCATTATTTTCCAAAGTATCCAGGTTATTTATACCCCTTATACTTTTGTGAGCGTTGTAAACTTAATAAGTGTTATCGCTCTATCTGCAGCTACAGGATCTTTTATCAGAGAAATATTTGTTTTTAAAAAATAAACTCAATGGAACAATGAGATTTATGATTTCCGAATTCGAAGTTGTAATGGCGTTTTATCGTCGATTTTTTCATGTTTATCGTCGATTTTCACCCGTTTATCGTCGATTTTTTCATGTTTATCGTCGATTTTTACCCGTTTATCGTCGATTCCATAATATTTACTCTCAAAAGCCACGCAGGCCTTTCCTAAATAAAACCGCCACACGGAAAATTTTCCGTCGACGGTTCTGCAAATTTATTATTGAATTCCTTTTAAATGGAATATTCCCAACCAATCTTCGACAATTCATCCAGCAGCGCCCTGCGTTTCGTATCATAGAATCCCGAAAACCGCTCATAGAAATTTTCACGCCAATAAAAAAAAGAAACCCGCCACCGAGTCTCTTCCATTATGTATAAACCTTTACCATGCTTATGAAATATTCAAGTGCTGCTTTATTATGTATAAATGATGTTCATGGAGAAGATGCTTTTCTAAATCACTGAAATCAACCCAGCACACTTTTTCTTGTTCCACTGGCTCTGCAATCTTTTCCAACAGTTCACATGCATACAATATTCCGATATTGTGTTGAGAGTCATGGGGGTATTTTGCTGAAACCCAATGCCTTTCAGCTTTACCTATAGGCTGAATGATTTGGACTTCATGACCTGTTTCCTCAACACTTTCCCTTAATAACGCACTTTCTGGAGATTCATCTTCTTCAACCCCACCACCAACTAAAAATAAAATCCCGTCCGAATCTTCTACACATAAAAATTGTTGTTTGTCATTTTGAATGACAGCATACGCTCCGGTTCTTTTCCAATAATTCAAAGTATAATTGCGTTCTCCAAAAGTCCTCATTGCCCGCCTCCTGCTTGTGATTTCAAGTAGCTATTATAACAAAAAAATCGTTCTCAAAGCGCAGCAATGAAAAAGCCACACCCGCAACGTTTATGCAGCGGGCATGGCAGTCGTTCAGAAGTGTTTCTTTTCAAATAACGCGAAATATTTTAATACGGGTTTAAATAATACCTCTGGACATTCGGCCACAACTTGGCGATCAGAAGGAGCAGACCATAGGCCATATAGAACAAGTGAAGGCCGATGACCACTTGCAGCAAATAAACCTGAACCGTGATCCAGATGATCAGCGCAAACCCGATGTAGAGGGAAAATCCCAAGATCCAGTGTTTGTCTTTGAAAACATTCAGTGCCTCTCCAAACTTGGAATGCCTTTTGCTGAATAAATAATAAGCGATGACCAACGGGAAAACGCCAAGCACAGTGAAAAGGAGGATTCCGGGAATCAGAAAATTACTGAAAACGTCGTTCTCCAAGTAAGAAACGGGGAGGTCCATGTAATTGTCTTCTCCTGTGGGCGACAAGATAAATGCTATGCCTCCATAAATTGCTCCAACCGCTAAAAATACATGAAGAAAAATCAGGACCTTTACAGAAGCCGGCCGCTTTTTGCTGATTTTCTGCATTATCTCCACCTCTTTTAATTCAATGCATTTCTTCAATCACTGCTTCCCTGAAAACGGCAAAATCAAAATGCACGAAGAACTCTTCCCCTTTTCCCGCTATAAAGGATTCTCCGTGCAACTCCTGTTGAATCAATGAAATTGTTGCCGTCTATCTATTCGTTATATTATAGTAGAAACGCATTTTTCCTGACACGCTTCTCCCTTACCCATCATTTATTCAACCACCAAATCGAAGCGTTCAAGCCCATCGCGAACATTACCCACGCGATGTACGGGACCATGAGGTTGCCGGCAGTTTGATCGTATTGATAAAATACGTACGCCGACCACGTGATTGTGGCGAGCATCAACACCATTTCCGCAAGTGCGGTGCCGCGCAGTCCCCATTTGAAGAACAGGAAGGACCACAGGAAGTTCAGGCCCAATTGCAGATTGTAAGGGAGCAGCACTTTCGCCGTTTCGTTTTTCAGTGCAGCTTTTTCCGCCGCGCGGTATTTCGCCAGCTCCATGGACGTGTACAAAGCGGTCCATGCCAAAGGAAAGATCCAGGGCGGCGGGGAAAAGGAAGGCCTTTTCAATTCGGCGTACTCTTCTTTGGTGTTGCGGTTTGCGAACGCGCCGGATAAGGAGCCGCCGACCAGCGGCACCGCTACGCTCAGCGCCAGTTTGCCCGGGTTGATCTTGCCATTCACTTTCAGAAACTCCATGCGTTTTCCTCCTCTGATTTGAATTGTCTCGTCCAGGAACGCGGCTTATGCCGCTCATGCCCCCATATTAAATCCCTTGAAACTCCGCCTCCCATTTTCCATATAATAGCATAAATCCCGCTTTTCTATCAAATTTATCTGAATAGTTTGTGCGATTTGTTCTAACAGAAATTCATATGCGCATTACTGTTAAAGATTAAAACGCCATCGCCCGGAACCTCCTGGTAACGGGGCGTTAATACGGTGCCAAATTTCTATGAGCGGTTTTCGGGTTTCAATGAGCGGTTTTTTATGTTCTATGATCACTCAGCCATTTTTCACCCTGAAATCATCAGTCCCCACTGCTTTCCAGGGAGCAGCGACAGATAGAGCCATGTCTCCGAAGGCAAATGGATGAGCTCCATCGTCTGAAAGAAACAGCACATTTTGTTTTGCAATAAAATAACCCAGTTCATATTGAACTGGGTCGTCATTGATATATTTTTTCGGGATACTGACGGAACGTACTCCGATCACTCAGTAACACTTTGCGGTTTTCCCTCTAATTCAACAACTCTTTTTTCAAGTTCTTTAAAATTTCTGATGCTGTTTAACGCTGTCGTAAAACCGACAAGTCCGAAAGAAAATCCTGCCATTCCAAAAATGAACCCCACAAGCGCGAAAATCTCCATGTAATCCCCCTATTTAATACTTCAAGACAATTTCTCTTAAATCATTTATTCGTCAACTATTCCGCCACGTGAGTTTGAGTATAGTTCCTGAGAAACTCTTCATCCAGTTTATCACAGCTATATACAGAAAATACTTTTAATTTTTTATTGGTGCAACCATTAAGAATGCCTACCCTTCACGGATTCTCAGGTTCTTCATGTGCCTTTTACGCCTGAAGCGTCTCATCCAATTTCCTGATCTCAGATCGGGACATCAAATAGACATCGCCAAAAATGTCGATTTGGTCTCCCTTTACACGCAGCGCGCAATCCTTGTTCGACGCGTAAATATCCATTTCCTCCGATAAGAGAGCCAGTTCGTCCTGAACCCGCGCCATGTTATTCTCCAGGTCAAAGTGGGACAGGACCGAAAAATTATGAAGGCCAATGCCCTCGCAGACAGTACTTTCCTCAACATCGTATCCAAAGTTTCTGGAGGCCAGCCATTTCGCCGACATATTAATCGCACCAGCGCTGGCTCCCATCACAACGGCCGGGCTCCTTTTAATCCCTTCACCCAGTTCGTATTCCTTCAAAAAGGCATTCTGTTCCAGCGTATCTCCACCCAGCAGGAATATGACGGAAGCATTGTGAAGCAACCTATGGGCACCCTCCTTCTGCATCCTGTAATCGATCACATGAACTTCTTTAAATGTAATGCCAGCTTCATGGAGCCACGAAAGTTCCGCAGCCCCCTCCTCTTCTTCACCCCTTGGATTCGCACTGATCATCACAAGCGATGCTCTATCCGTTATATCTTCCTGTATGGCCCTTCCCAATTGTTCCGGGAAGAAATTGCTGAACCAGCCTAAATAATAATAAGTTTTCATATGTACCTCCGCATCAGACTATAAATAACGTTCCACTGTAAAAAAGATTCTACATAGAGGGAGAATATTCCTTTTAACGCCGGAAATCCACTAAACTCCAACGGAGCTTGAGCTTCCCCTCGTGACGGGTGCCTCTGCATTTGCCGCTCTTGCATAAATAATGGCTCAGTGGCACAATTATAGAATGAATGGCAACGAAAGGAGCAGAATCGATGGCTCGGCGTTCACGTCCCATACCAAAAAATCAGCTGCTCTACACGCAGCAGCATCTTGCAAACGAACGCACGTATCTTGCGTGGATCCGGACGGGCATTTCCATTGTCGGTGTCGGCTTCCTGGCGACCAGCCTCCACTTCACCATGGGGATCATCCGCAACCAGTTTGTCGATATCTTCACCATCACCCTGGGGATTTTCTCTTGTATTTTCGGGCTGACCATCATCTTTTCCGCCACCCAGAACTACAAGAAAAAAAGGCAACAGATCATCAATGAAACCTTTTATCCGTCAAACTTGCACATATCCTTAATTTCTTCCATGCTCGCCATCATGATCATCATGGTAATCATCTACTTTTTCATGATCATGTAGCGGCAGAGACCGCTCGTCTTTTTCAATAGCAACGCAAAAAAAATCAGCTCCCGGCCGGGAGCTGATTTTCTTCTTTACCATTGATGCGGATGAAGGGACTCGAACCCCCACGGTGTTGCCACCACTAGACCCTGAATCTAGCGCGTCTGCCAATTCCGCCACATCCGCAAGGTCGTTATGCTGAAGACTGTGAACAATAAATATTTTGCCTTTGATGAGACAAAAAGTCAACTGGAATGTTTTTGAATGAATCGACCGATTTTCTAATTTTAAATTTTCGTAGAGCCCGGGGAGCGATGGGTGATATACTCGAGAGTGGAAATACGACATAAAGGAGAAGTTGATCCAAAGATGATGCGATCCTTCCAATTCAACGGCAGCAGAATCCTGAAAACAGGACTGGCCATATTTATAACCGCCACGATCTGTGTATGGCTGAACTGGCCGCCGGTATTCGCGGTCATCACGGCTATTGTGACGATTGAGCCCACGGTCAGCGACTCGATCAAAAAGGGACTTGTCCGGTTCCCGGCTTCTGCCATCGGTTCTGCATTTGCTGTGTTCTTTATCACGCTATTCGAGAATGCCCCGATCACCTATACACTCGCTGCCGTCGCCACGATTCTGGTCTGTTACCGGCTTAATCTGCATGCCGGTCTGCTCGTGGCCACTTTGACAGCCGTCGCGATGGTCGAAGTCATCCACGATCATTTCCTGATCGCGTTCTTCATACGGCTGGGGACGACGACGATCGGCCTGCTCGTGTCCATCGCTGTCAACATGCTCGTTTTCCCGCCCAACTATCAGAGAGACATTCTGAAAAGCATCCAAAGCATCAGTGAACGTGCCGGAACGATGCTGGAACACACATTCCACACGATCCTGTTTGACGGCGATGCGAACCTTCAGGAAGACCGGGATCTTGTGAAGCGGTTGACGACGGAAGTCAGGAAGACAGAGAAATTGATCCATTTCCAACGGGATGAATTCAGTTTGTACCCCTGGGTCCGCGACCGGGAAACCGGGCTTCGCATGGCGGAACGGCAATTGCAGTTCTTACATAACCTCGAGTTCCATCTGGATGCGCTGCTCCGCATCCCGTTCCAGAGCATCAAGTGGTCACCGGCCGAGCGCAATATCATCATGCAGGCCGTCACGGAACTGGCCCACGACCTGCAGAATTCCGTTGAATACGACCATGAAACCCATCAGCACCAGTTAAAGATCATCACCGACTTCTTCTGGGAAGACAGCAAAGTCGTATCGACCAGCGACGCCCTGCACCCTACCCTGTTCCCGCCGGAGTTCAGGATTCTGTACGAGCTCATCACCATTTATGATTTGGTCGATAAGTTTTTCGATCCGAATAGTGTGAAGGCGGCGCGGGAGGCAGAGATGTGAAAACATTAAGAAAACGGCCGTGGCGGAAACAGTATTGTTTCCGCCACGGCCGTTTAATAGTTCCCGATCGGCTAAAACAATCTGGAGCGGAATGAGCAAATTATTGAGTAAAGATGGGAGGGAATTTATTTTTTCCCAAAATAAAATATGCCGATTCCAATCCATACCAGCATAAGAGCTGAACAAAAGATCAAGACAGGTACGATCCCGAATTGCGAGATGAGGGGCAGTGAAGCTGCAGTGAATAATCCCCCTCCCACAACGGGTTCAAACATCAACTGTTTGTAACCGAATGCTTCCAATGCTTTGGATTTGTCTTTCGAATCCGCAATCCGGATGAGCATCAACCCTGCGGCAGTCATTCCCATGGACTGTCCGTAATCCCCAATTCCGCGCTCGAACCAGTAGTCGGGAATCATGCGGGGTGCCAGAAAGACAAATGCTACGGTATTCCAGGCAATTCCTGTTGCAGCCAACAGTAAAAATGGAGTCAGATTGTTACCGATTACCGTTAAAGATAAAGTGGCCAATGCACTGACAATCAGGAAATCCAAAGCAAATCCTTGAATGCGCAACACCATTCCCCGGTTGACGAGTTTGTACTTATCATACTTATCCAAAAGGAGTTGGAGCAGGACACCGCCGATCATCGCTAAGGGAAACAAAGGTAAATAGGCCATAATCTCGGTTTCTGTCCATGCTCCCCAAGTGACCGATTCTAAATAGATAAGCCCTTCCAGCAGAACCTTGCCGATCAGAATGGCTACTCCCACTACTGCGACATGCAAGGCCAGAGGTTCAATCGACTCAGGTTCTGTCGTCATTTCACCTGCAGCCGGACGCTCTTCGGGTTCTGTAATGCCTCGAAGTTTATTTTCCGGAAGGTCATTCGGGTTATCCAAGACCTTCGCTTTGTCCTTTTTCACGCCCCAATTGATTAAGATGATTCCAAATACAACTCCTGAAACCACCCCTACAGTAGCTAATCCGATGGCCAGGTCAGCGCCTTCGCTGAACCCCAACTCCTGAAAAGTGCCCGCCAAACCCGCACTTGTTCCGTGTCCGCCTTCAAATCCAATTTCGATTAATGCTCCGGCCATCGGATTCATGCCGAAAAAAGGAGCTAATACCAGGAGCGCCAAAAGAAGGCCAAAGACATATTGTCCCCAAGCTGCTGTTTGGCCAAAGGAAACCTGGGGACCGGCCAACAGCCAAATCTCTTTTATGTTGGGAATCTTTTTTCCTAAAAACAGACTCGCAAAAATAACACTGATCAGCAAACCCGGAAAAGCAGACCAGGATTCGAGCACCCTCTCGGGAAAAAGTCCATTTGAAACAGGAGTCGATCCGTTGGTGAAGAGACTCACTACGGCCCCTAATACTTCAGGGCCCAGAAATAAGCCGATAAACCCGGCGATAATTGAACTTGGCAGGAAATATTTTTGAAAAACAGAAAAACTTACACGAATCCATTTCCCTATCAACAGTAAAATACCGATCAGTAATATGCTGAACCCTACCATCTCTGGCGACATCACATAACCCTCCTAAACAAGCAACCTTTGACCTGTATATCGTATTTTAAATTTATAAACCTCTTCCCTATGTTTTAGGAGGAAAAACATTAAATTACCAGCTATTGTGAAGTATAAATTATAGTGTATTACCCACCATGAATTGTGTATTATCGGAAACCACAAACAGCACAGCTTTTTCTTCATCCACATGAAAACACCTGAAGAATCCGTCCCCTTATTGAATCCAACTGGTTCTTCATATATTTTTTTGTATAATCGGAATAAGGGTTGTCACAGGGTGGCGGCTCCTTATGGTTTCTCTCATGTTTCGAAGGGTATTAGCATAGAGAAGAGGAGAGTTACTTCTCTTCACGGCAAACGGAATGAGCCGCTAGACATCAGTACAATATATGAAGGAAGTGAACCACCCATGACTTATCTCTTATTATTAGTAGGATTCGCTCTTTTGATCAAAGGAGCTGATTATTTTGTTGAAGGTGCTTCAAAAATAGCGCAAAGCTTGAGGGTTTCCCCCTTATTGATCGGCTTGACGATTGTCGCTTTCGGTACAAGTGCACCGGAAGCGTCGGTCAGTTTTATCGCCGCTTTCGAAGGAAACAGCGCTGTAGCTGTCGGAAATGTAGTCGGCAGTAACATCTTTAATATCACGTTCATCTTAGGGGTGACCGCCCTGGTTTTCCCGTTGCTGGTTCAGAGCGAAACCATACGGAAAGAAATTCCCTTCGCCTTGCTGGGCTCCGTTGCATTGCTGCTGCTGATCAGCGATATCCAACTCGGATCCGGAGACAGCAACCTCATCACAAGAACGGAAGGCATTATGCTGCTCCTGTTCTTTGCGATTTTCCTTTACTATATCTTTGAAGTCGCAAGGAAAGATCGGCTGAACATCGAAGCGACTCCCCCTGATATCGAGAACGTCTCCAAGATGAAAAATTCGCTCCTGACAATCGGAGGACTTGCTGCCATCGTATTCGGTGGTAACCTCGTTGTAGAAAACAGCATTCAGATCGCCCTTTCCCTTGGAATGAGTGAGACCTTGGTCGGTTTGACAATAGTTGCTGTGGGAACTTCACTTCCCGAGCTCGTCACCTCCATAACCGCGGCTTTGAAGAAACAGGTCGAGATTGCTTTAGGAAATATTATCGTACGTTGTTTATATTATTTTAAGGAACTAACGAATAGAAATAAAGTTGATATGAAAACAGAAAATGCCCGCATTCCTTGTCACATAACAGGAAATGCGGGCATTTTAGTTTCCGTCCCATTACTATCGTTCAGAATTGTTTCTTTCGCTGAGAGAAAATTTGTAGAACGCAGTTAATATCGCTGTTCCGAATAAACAGACTCAGGAAGCAACGATTTGGGAACTGCTACTCTCACGGTGACAAGCTCATTGACAATCTGACTGAATTTCAGATCACATACTGCACTCAATACACGGTAGCTGTCCTCAAACGAAAAATCCAGCCAGCTTGCCAACTGGTTTGTTGTCTGAAGCAGGGCCGTATGAATGGCCTGTTCGTAAGTATCGGCGGAAGCGATGAAGTAGAAGAACTTCTCATCTTCAACCACCGGATTCTCTATAATGAAAGGAACTTTCGTAAACCGCACCTTGATGACACCGCTTGTTTCAATGCCGGTTCCGCTCAATTCCCCGTCGCCCATGGCCGCATGCAAATCGCCAAAGGCAGCTAATGCCCCTTCGGTAAAAACAGGCAAGTATAATTTATTGCCGGCTTTAATGTCTTTTGTGTCCAGGTTGCCGCCGTGGGTCCCTGGGAGCGCCGTTGAAACTTCTCCTTCTTCCGGAGCAACACCGGCTACCCCGATCATCGGCTGCAGGGGAATCTTGATTGTTTCATTGAACTCCACATGGTCTTCGTAAATCGGCAGAATTTTTGTCGAAGAGTTGGAAACGGAATTCCCTAATGGCCCCAGACCCGGTGCAGCCATCATGATTCCGTAATCGCCCGTTTTAATGTCCAGTACTTCCACGCACAAGGTATCTCCCTTTTGCATGCCGTTGATGTAGATGGGGCCAGTCGCAGGATTCAACCGGCTCCTGTCAAAATCTTCGCGGTGAGTTTCCTCGGTTTTCACTTGGCCGTCATAACAGTCATTTGTTTCGATCTCCACGACTTCACCCAATTCCGCAAAATAAGCGGGCTGGTTCTGACTCGAAAAATAAGTGATTGTTCGGTTGCTTGGAAAATGCTTCATCAGTTATCATCCTTTTTAACGTTATTTCTAAGCGATTAATTAAAACTCCCCCTTCACACCTTTCCTCAGCCACTTCGCCGTCAATGTGTCCGACTGGAGCATCCGTTCCGGTGTGCCTTCAAACAGGACTTCTCCGCCCCTTTTTCCGCCGCCTGGGCCCATTTCGATAACCCAGTCGCTCGCAGCGATAAAGTTCAGATTGTGCTCGATGAGGATGACCGAATTGCCTTTGTCGACAAGCCCCTGGAAAACGTCCAGCAGGTGCGCGTTGTCTTTGGTGTGCAACCCTAACGACGGTTCATCCAACAAATAGATCTGCCCTTCTTTTTTCAGGTGGCTGGCCAGTTTGAGGCGCTGCACTTCGCCGCCGCTCAACGAACTGGTCGTCTGGCCGAGTGTCAGGTAGCCCAAGCCGACATCTTTTAAGGTATCCACTTTTTTAACGATTTTCGGCATTTTCAAATACTGATTGGTTTCGTCAATCGACAGTTCCAGAATCTCCACGATATTTTTTCCTAAGTGGCGATGCGACAGGGCTTCATCCGAATAGCGCGTCCCTCTGCAGGCTTCGCACGTGACGGTCACGGGATCCGCAAAAGCCACATCCGGCGTGGTTACGCCTTTGCCTTCGCAGACCGGACAGGCTCCCGTCGAATTGAAGCTGAACAAGCCCACCGGCTGCCCCGTTTCTTTGGCCAGAATCGACCGGATGTCGTCCATGATCCCCATATAGGTTGCAAGTGTCGACCGGCTGGACGTTCCGATGCTGCCCTGGCTGACCGCAATGGTTTCCGGATAGTTGTCGGTAAATGCGCCGAACATCAACGAACTCTTGCCGGAACCCGAAACGCCGCATACCGACACCAGGGCGTTTTTCGGAATGTCCACACTGACATTTTTCAAATTGTTGGCTGAAGCATTGTTGATCGAAAAACTGTCTTCTGCCTGTCGCGGGGTTTTATTGACGGTGACTTTATGAGCCAAATCGGTGATGGCGGACTCTTTCTGTAAGCCTGCCTGTGCGCCCTGGTAGACCACTTCGCCGCCGCTCACGCCAGCGCCGGGGCCCATTTCAATGATTTCATCCGCTGTTTTGATGACGGCCAAATTGTGTTCGATGACAACGACGGTATTGTAGTTGTCCCGCAAACTTTCCAGCATGTGCGTCAACATCTCGATTTCTTTCGGATGCAGTCCCGCACTCGGTTCATCGAAAATATAGGTGATGTTGTTCAGGCTGCTGCCCAAGTGACGGGCGATTTTCACGCGCTGCGCTTCGCCGCCGGACAGCGTGCCCACTTTTCGTGCCAGACTCAAATAGCCCAAGCCAAGATCCACCAGCTGTTTGACATTCGGATAGGCTTGCTGCGCGATGGAAGTGCCGACCGGGTCTTCTATTTTTCCCAGTTCATCCAGCAGGTCCGTCATTTCCAGCCGGTCGTATTGGGCGATATTGAGCCCGTTGATTTTGCATTCCAGCACTTTCGGGTTCAATCCCGACCCTTCGCAGGTCGGGCACGGTGTATTTGTGGTCATCGCCAACACGTCATCCTGGGACGTTATTTTCAGTTTCGTGAGGTCCCGGTTAATGTACAGGCGGATAAACCTGGGAAGGAGGCCGTTCCATTCGATGTCCCGTTTGCCTACTTTGTAATAATAAGTTCCAAATGCCCGCTCGCCTTCCGGCGGTCCGTAGACCAGAAGATTATACTTTTCTTCCGTGAAATCTTTGATGGGGAGATCGGGGTCGAACAATCCGCCGTCCACCATCCATCTGCCCTGCCAGCCGGGGGGTGCCAACGGCTTGAATCGCACTGCGGAGTCCCTCAGTGACTTCGTGTGATCGATGAGTTTGTTGATATCCGGCACCACGATTTCGCCGTATCCGCTGCATTCCGGGCAGTTGCCGAACGAACTTTCACTCGAAAACTCGGTGGCTGAGCCGATTGGCGGGCTGCCGATCCGTGAGAACAGCAGCCGGATTAACGGATCAATGTCCATATACGTACCGGCCGTCGAGCGCGAATTGCCTCGAACCGGTTTCTGTTCCACGACGACCACGGGGCTCAAGTTCTGCATCAGGTCGGCGTGCGGCCGCTCGTACCTCGGCATCTGGTGCCGGATGTACAGCGGATAGTTCAGCGTCATCTGCCTTCTGCTTTCCGTCGCCAGCGTATCAAAGACGACGGAGCTTTTCCCTGAACCGGACAGGCCGGTAAACACATTGATCTTTTCTTTCGGGATATTCAAATCGATGTTCTTTAAATTATTCTCGCGGAGCCCGCGCAAAATGATTTCATCTCGTTTTTCGGTCATGTGTGCATTCTCCTTTTCCAATCAAGCCAGGGAACTACCCTACTATATAAGTTGAATGAATCAAATTATAGTGAACGATACTGCTCTCAGCGTTAAGAGGTTATAAAGTAAAATTCTTTATATAGTAAATGGGTTCCCTGTTTGGGGTAGGCTCACACAAAGGTGTATAAAAGGATCAATGAAAAAAATCCGCTCTCCATTTAAAGAGACGGATTTTTTATGCAGGTTTATCGTATATGTTGAATCATGTTTGTCACAGGGACGCGGTTTTTGAAGCCAATCTTCGAATGTCATTCTGATGGATATATCGTCCTCGAAACCATTTCCAGTTTCAAACTATTTAATTATAGTGGGGAGGCGATTTTATAAGTGGCCTAACCAAACATGGGGATCAACTCAGAATCAGTGCGCTTTGCAGCTCTAAAATTCACAATCAGGGAGGGGCCCCATTCACAAAAAATCCCTATAATTCACCTTCAACTCTAAGAGTATTCTATGCTCGGTATAAGATATTCTTTAGTATTTAAATGAAACGAAAAATGCATCCGGGCTAATCAGCGCCGGAGGCATTTTCCATTAATTATTTAAACTAAAATCATCCACAGAATAAGCGTGACACTAATCGCTACAATTCCCTGCAGCAAAGTTGCTGCTGTTTGGGCCTTGTAAGCTTGAGTGACAGACATACCGCTGAATTCCTTTACGACCCAGAAATAACTATCGTTAACGTGGGAAACGACCATTGCTCCTGCACCAATTGCCATAACTACTAGTGCGAGCGGAATCGCGCCCTCAATTCCTACTTCCAAAAGCAGCGGTGCCACAAGTGAGGACGTAATAACGATGGCTGCAGTGGATGATCCCTGTGCTGTCTTAAGAGCAGCTGCAATCAGGAACGGAATAAGCAAGAATAATGCACCGGTAAAGAATGCGCTGTCACCGAAACTTTGGATAAAATCCGCAACTGCCGTCGCTTTGATTACAGTTCCAAATGCACCGCCGGCTCCCGTAATCAACAGGATTGGCGCTGCTTCTTTTATGCCCAAAGTGATCCAGCCAGTCAGCGTTTCTTCATCATAACTCGGCAACAGTAAGAAAGCGAAAAGCAGACCGATCAACAAAGCTACGACCGGGGCACCCATGAACAGGAAGATATCGGCAACCAACCCTTCCCATCCTGCAAACGTTGTAACAGAGCTCATGCCAATCAGGAGAATTGGTATGAGAATCGGTGCAAATGATTTGAAAGCTGATGGCATTTCACCGAATCCCGCTACGATATTTTCGTAATCGTCAGCGAAAGATCCACTTCCTTCTTCTTTAATATGTATAGTCGGTCCCACTTTTCTTGCCCAGAAGTACCCGATGGCCACGACAGGAATAGCCACAATAAGACCAATCAAAATGATAGTCCCTAAATAAGACTCAGCTCCAATATTCGCTGCAGCTGCAACCGGACCAGGCGTTGGGGGCACAAGTGTATGTGTTGCAAAAAGACCCGTTGACAACGCGATGGCCATCGATGCAACTGTGACATTCGCTTTTTTAGCAAGCGCTTTCTTAAGCGAGGAAATAATAACATAGCCAGAGTCACAAAATACCGGGATACTGACAATTGCTCCAATCAGACTCATTGCAAGCTGTGGACGTTTTTCGCCTATAACCCGAAGTACCACTTCTGCCATCCGAAGTGCTGCACCCGATTTTTCAAGGATGACCCCAATGAACGTACCGAAAATGATGACAAGTCCAATTCCACCCATAAGTCCACCGAAGCCGGTATTAACTGATTCTACTACGACAGCAAGCGGTAGACCTGCAAATATTCCAATACCAAACGAAGCAATAATTAACGATAAGAACGGATGAAGCTTCAGTTTCGCTGTCGCGAATATAACGAAAAGAACACCTGCTGTAATAAGTAAAACAAGACCTAACCCTTCCACTTTTTTCACTCTCCTTTTTTAGTGGTAAATTCCTTTTATCACTCTGAAAACTTGTTTTGTTTGCTCCGTAAGCAATGCATCTGCATTGGTCATGCACTCCTGAAGTGACATTGGTTTATTCACAATGGAAAAGCAGCCTGTAAACTTTTTTTGCAATTTCTCCATGTCTCCCCCAAGGCTACCGGATATCAAAATAACCGGCACATTGTGTTTCTGTGCTAATTCGGCAATGTGTCCTGGTGCTTTTCCATAAAGTGTCTGCTCATCACTTTGCCCTTCTCCCGTTAACACAAGCGAAGCATCCAGAATCTCATTTTCCACTTCAATTGCACTCGCCATTAGTTGTGCACCCGATACGAGTTCCGCACCGATAGCCAGGAAAGCAAAGCCAAGCCCGCCTGCTGCACCAGCGCCTTGTTGATCTTGAAAATCCCGGTTCAGCTCCGCCTCAATGAGCCTGCCGTATCTTCGCATCGCTTTGTCATACTGCCCCAACTGACTTCCCATAATGCCTTTTTGAGGTCCGTAGATGTAGGTTGCACCCAATGGACCGCATAGTGGATTGTTTACATCACTTGCTACACGGATAGTAACGGAAGCGAGACGGGAATCCAGCTTTTCTACGCTGATCTTGTCCACTTTCAATAAATCAGAGCCATATGCACCGAGCTTATTGCCCTGCTCGTCCCAAGCTTCCAACCCGAGAGCCATGAGCATACCCAAACCGCCATCATTTGTTGCGCTTCCACCGAGTCCTACAATGAACGTTGTACAATTTTGGTCAAGAGCATCTTTTATTACTTCCCCGATTCCGAAAGTTGTTGTGAAATCCGGGTTTCGAGAGTCTTCCGGCACTTGAACAAGTCCAGCGATACTGGCATTTTCGATAATGGCTGTATCCGTTCCAATTCGCGCATAGTATGTGTCAATTGTTTCGCCGAGCGGTCCTGTGCAAGTGACCGGAATTCGTTTACCGGCTTGTGCAGTCAAGAGAGCTTCCATCGTGCCCTCTCCTCCATCTGCCATCGGCTTTAAAACGACTTTGTTTCCTCCATCTACTTGAAGGATTGCTCTGGCCATCGCCCTAGCAGCTTCTGCCGCAGACAGGCTGCCTTTAAATGAGTCCGGAGCAATAACTATTTTCATATAATGCCTCCTTTTCCAATTGTCATTGACTTAATTTAAACGGAAAATGATAACGCTTTCAATTGGCTGAATTAATGAAATTTTCTATACATATCTCCGAATTTTTGTGCACCTGCACAGTTTCTCACTCCATACGTTGCAGAATTAACTGAAGGATAAAAGCATCGTAAAAAACCCGGGGTTGCAATCCGACTTTTTCTTTTAGCTGTTCCAGGCGATACTGCAGGGTGTTCCGGTGGATATGCAGTGCTTTGGCTGTCTCTTTGACGGAAAAATCCATTGCAAAATAACAAGTGAGCGTTTGAATATAAAGTGGACCGAGTGCGTGCAGCCGCTCCTCGTATACAGCACAGATACTGATGAATTCTTCATCCGGTACAGCGACTGCAAGCCGCTTAAGATACCAGTCACTGCTATAAGTGATTTTGTCCTGGCTCTTATTAAAGGCTAATGCCTGCTTAGCTTGCTTATACGATTTCTGGATACCAGCCAATCCTTTCCCTTCTTCTCCAACTCCCAGCCGGCCACTCTGTATGTCCAGCTGTTCTGCCCACCCCATAATTTGCATAAGCGGTGAAGAAGTAATGATTATCATTTCCTCGTCCGCAAAAGGGAGTGCAAATAACAGCCTAAGACCGGCATCAGCAAGTTTGCGCCCGACTTCCTCGAAAGCATCCTGTGCATTGGCATTTGCTATGACCAGAACTCTCCATGCTATATCAATACCGCTGTTCGACCAGTACTGCGCTTCTTCTCTTAGTTTCACCTCATCGTATCCCGCCGGTTCCATCAATTGATGAAACCAGGTTATCCACTGTCTTTCTTTATAAAATTCCTGCTGCCTGATGTAAATCTGCTCCAATACTATTTCAACAGAGACACGGATAAGGCCGGTAATTCGCAGTATATCTTCCGGTTCTCCACTGACACCTACAACTCCGTTCATACGGTTTTGGTGAATGATCGGCAAATTAACACCCGGTTTTGTTCCTATGTAATGTCGATGAGTTTCTTTATTTAGCATAAGCGGTTCACCAGTTTCAATCACCTGAATGGCGCCGCTGTGACGCTCATTTATCCGTAAGGGATCGGTACTGGCAACAATTCGACCATCGAGATCCATAATGTTAATGTCCACATCGATATATTCTGCTAACCGTCTGACAATCTCCTGGCCTAACTCCTGATTAATTTTCATTTCGTTCCCGCCTTTCTTTTATCTCTGCAAGAATCAAAGCACCCGGCGCTACTGAACCGATTCTTTGGTAATAGAAGAGCTATGAAATTTGCTTCCCTGAGAGAGGCACAGTTGCATAACAGCCATAGCCAGAATTGTTTTTTTAATAGCTAAGACATGTATACCATAAGAGCTTCTTTCCTGGGTAAGCAATTTTCAGGGAAACAGAAAAATAATGGGATTACATGAATGCCCTCAAGCTTGTTTGAATCTATTGTATTTAAGATGAGCGGATTTTAAAACGGCCGGGCCGGAAACTGAATTTGTCGCTCCCCATGGTATTTGACACTGAACGGACCCCATCTGCTGGCAGTCTGATAAAGAGCATCCTTCCCGATGACTTTGTTATCAATGATCCACACCCTGCTGTCAGCCGAAAAAAGGGGCGTGTCTGCATAACAGACACGCCCCTCAGAACTTTTTAAGCTTGTTTTATTCCGTCTTCACGATCCATTGATCGCGGCTCAATTGCCTGGGGATCAAGACCATTGCCGAGTGAGCCGTAGACCAACTCTGCCCGGGGATCAATTAATTCTGTCCCATTGTAATAAACCCTGGGAGTCTTCCACAACGCTACTAAAGCATTCGACATGGGCATTTCATGATAAAGACCGGGCCATTTATCCTTTATATGCCCCTTCACCAAAGGATAATACTTAGAGCTCATACTTGGAAATAGATGATGCTCTGTATGGTAAGAAAAATTAAAATGTAAAACGTCAATCCATTTTGGAACCGTCACCGATAATGTGTTCGCGAGTGGATCATTTACCGGAACCTGTGGATTCAGCCGATGGTTAGTCGATATGTACGCCATTACAATTGTATTCGCAATTAAATGGGGAATCAAAAACATAAATACCCAGTTTGTTATTCCCACGAAGAAAACTAATCCTGTCCAGGCAACCCACGGCAGTAAAAACTGTATCCAAACAGCCAATCGGTTTTCAGGCTTAAACTCTTTAACATACGCGAAAAACATTCTGACAGAGTGCAACGTGAACGTGAAACTTAAAGAGAAAAACTCAAAAAATGCCCGTACTGAAAATGGCAATCGGTAAATAATCTTTAATGCGGGCTTTTTGTCTAATTGTTCTTTTGTTAACCAGGCATCCGGATCTTTTTCTTCATCTTGCGTGTGAACGTGATGGGTCATATTATGCCATTTACGCCACAGTCTGGGTCCAGTTAGAAGAGGGAAAAAGAAAACAGCTCCCAGAAAATTACGCAACCCGACTTTTTTCACGACCGTTCCATGTAAAATTTCATGGCCCAGGAATCCCATCGAGGCAAAGCTTGTGCCAATTACAACAGCAATGGCTATGTTCGCAAGAAAAGGTAAATCATAAACACCAATAGCAAACATCCCTGCTATTGTAATCATTAAATAAGCCAGCCCTCCAAGCAGACGCCCTGGAACTGGTTTAAATGCTTTTTTGGGCAGATGCGGCGATACTTTAGACGCGTACCAGCCAAACGAGTGAAATCCTTTATCCATACTTCTCCTCCAATTAACATACAAAATTTCTTCTTTCTTAACAATCAGACGCGATAAGACGAGTGTTATTCCCGGCTTAATACGAAAGCCTTGTCCTAAGCGACCGAGGAGCAGAAGCAGCGATTTGGCGCACGAACCATCCAAACTAAAAATTCACATTCGTATTTGTATTTTCGCGCGTTGCTCCACTATAAAGGTTAACCCTACAAATTCATAATGTTTTCATCTCCTCTTCTTTATTAAATTCCCGGTATCATATGGCTGCAGACACCTGGGCACAATTCGTGACAAGTCCCCTTTTGCATAAAAAAAAGAACATCCAACTCCAGGAACGTTGCATTCCTGGGCTTGGATGTTCTTTGGTATTCAACTGACGCCGATTTAGAAAATCATTTAAAATTGTTTCTTTTCCTGGGAAGCTATTTTTACTATGAGCGGTTTTCCAAGTTCTATGAGCAGTAATCGGCTTTCTATGATCACTCAGCTATTTCAGCCCCCAAATCACCCTTCATTTACTGTCCAAGAGCAAAACACTGCAGATAAAATAGAGCAGCTCCCGCGAAATCACAGGTGCTGCTCCTTTCTAATTAATCTTCCCCAACTCATCCAACAACGCTGTCCGCTTCGGATACATGAACTTCAGCTCGTCAATCAATCCGGCCGCCGCTTCCGCACCAAGAGCCTCTTTAAAACCTTTGATCATTTGGCAGGCACTCCAGTAGGCCTTGCGGTTTGAAGCTCGTTCAATCAGGCGATAAATATAGGCCGTATACAACTCATTCACTTCATGCGGATAATCGGCCAGCAGATACTTATACAGATATTCGATTTCATGGGGATTGACGCGGCAATACTCAAGCATCTCTTCGAATTTTTTCTCTTCAATCAGAATCCTGACATAAAGCGAACGGCTCAGCAAGCCCGATTTCATCTCTCCCAACAACCTGTTCTGCGTCTCCGGCCATTGCTCCGCAGACACGAGACTCTTCAGCTTGTAGTAATACTCTTCTTCTCCGCGTACCGCGAACTCGAAGCCTAGGCCAATCATCTCTTCCGTCTTGCCCATTTTTTCATAAGCTGTAAAGCGAAGCTTCTTCCATTCATACACCAGTCCTGCGAGCTTGGCATCCAACAGTTCCGACTCATCACACAACCGGATCACCCGCTCAAATTCACCTGCATCCAGCACCTGCTGGACTTGCGCTTTGCGAATTTCGGGCTTGTGGTGATGCTTCACATAGAACGCTTCAACCGCTTCCCGATCTCCGCGCTGCTGCAAAATCGCCAGCTGGTGTCTGCGGAATTGTTCTTCTTCGTAATCGTAAGATTTATCTCGCATTTCATTGCTGCTAATCAGTTTTTCAATAAAATCATAAAACTTGTCTGAAAAGTCGCCCCGTTCATTCCATTGCAGCACAGATGCCAATAAATCACCCGCAGCATCCGTAATGTCCTGCTCCAAATTGAACAGGATATGCGGATAGAGCAGTTCAAGCATGTGGTCGACAGTCATTTCATCCAGTTCTACCGGCCATTCAGCAAGCACCTCGTCGATATTGGCCAGGCCCTCATAGACCGCTGAACTGATATCACCTGCCGAATCATCCGCCATCTGGAGCATTTCCGTACATTCTTCAATGACAATAAGGCTCAGCCGAATCATCTTTTCAGCATCTTGCTCCACATTCAGACCATCGATAAATTCCAGAACTTCCTCTGGCCCTTCGAGCGCCAAATCCGTCCGGTCCCATTCGATAAATTCTCCACGGCTTGCCCGGCTTGCCGATTTCCGGATAATCCGCCTCGCCTTTTCTTCATCCATCCCATCAGGATTCGCGAATTTCTCCGTCAAATGGAGATGGACGGCTGGCTGCTTCTTGATGAGCTCCTCCAGGATTTCCAGCAGCTCTGCTTTTTTCAGCGCCTTTAATTGCGCCAGCACATCCACTGCCGCCGAACCGTTCTCTTTTTTAGTTTCACGAATCGCCAGGCACACCGCCACTTCATGCTTGCACAGCGAATCCGATTCGAATGGGCAGGTGCAGTAAGAACCCAAAATCGTCCCGTCTTTCGCCAAATTGACCGCCACCTCGTAATCCCGCGTGCCCGCTACAATCGCGTTCCACCGATTCGGCGCAACTTCTGCCAGCTGCTCTACAAAATTCTGCTCAAAATAATCCAGGCCGCGGTTATAAAGCTTCACCGGCACGGTTGTTTTCAGATTGCGTAAGTTCATGAGAATTCCCCCTGGGTTGATTATAACCTGCGGAGGTTTTGGGTTGAATAGGAAGTTTCGATATAAAAGCAAAAGCCGTATCCGGTAACCCCTGAGGGCAGTGGATACGGCTTCTGGCAGATGTAATTGTCGTTAAGGATTTGACACAGGAAGACGTTTATCAATCATTTATGAACAGCCGTGATCTCTTCCATCAACCCAACCCATTCTTCTCTTTTGAAATCATACAATTCCAGCTCCGTCTTTCTCAGAACCATGTGGAGGCTGTCGAACTTCTCGTCTGAACGGAACCTCCACCAGCTTTTGACATTTGACGTCTTGGTGCCCGGCTCGTAATAATCCAATGTAGCTTCAGGATTTATAATTCCCTCCACCCTTTCAGCATCCAAATAATCGTGCGGAAAATCAATGTAAAGACCCAGCGCCCCTTTATGAGGCGTAATGTACCCGATTTTATGCGAAGAATCCGCGTCCTTTTTCTCAAGCGCGCCGTTCCACGGAACCGGTTTATCGCTGGCAATCATAAGCCGAGCACCCTCATTCGGTTCAATCCTGCAATTCGGAAGATTCTTAAACACTTCGACCATCTCGCTCATTTTTTGTTCTACGGTTTTGTTCATGTTGCTATCCATCCCTTTCAATTCAGCTATCATTCATGCATGCTGCAAATCCTGCCAGGCAAAACAACGCCGCTTATAAGATTAATTTTTTATTCCACTACCTGATATTCTATCATGTTCCCCTGATTGCACGATGTTTCATTTCTTTACTTTTAATTTTGCTTCTCGGGGAACAACTCAATCTCAAATTAATTTATACTGATGAATAAAAAAACCGCAACCGACATGCTGAGGCAGTCGGTGTGGCTAAGTATAAAGTGTCATGTATTGTTAAAATCGTTTCGAGTTGTTACTTTCCCAGGGATGCGATTTAATTGTCCGCCGATGCTGGTGTGAAATACCGGGTCATGACTCCAAATTAGGATTCACCAAGTAGTATGAGAGTTTCCTGCTACTAGATGTTGGGGCCATACATGCCAAATAACAATAATGCAACGTGTAATAACCCTTGAATGAAAATTACGTATCCTTCTGCCAGAAAAAAGTCGCGCCATATTAATTGTTGCTTTTTCACAAGTATAAAATAGGCAGCAATTAATATGTTCGGTAAGGAAGCGAACAATAATGAGATAGGAATTAGAAAATGCAAATTATCGATGTAATACTGATCAGATGTTTCCATCGAGCCACTCATATAAAAAACTAAAACTACGATGGGATGAAAGGGTATAAAGACTAAAATAGTATTAATAGCAAAACAAACCTTTACCATATATAAACTCCCCCTGCCATCGACTAATTGTAAATAACAGCATTTTATCTAACACATCACCTTACGTTATTGTTGTAAAAAGTGAGCATAAGACTCCACCAGTGCATGAGGTCCCCACTTACCATCATCATCCTTATCTCCAGTAATATCAGCTGCCAAGTAATTATCCAAATTAATCTTTTGACCAATTTTATCGTAAATCACTGATAAAAGGTCCCCTTTTATTCTGTAATTAAAAATAACTTCGATTCAGTACTGTATCTGCCACATTCTTTGTGTAATATTCTCGTCCAAATGAAATTGTGTTTTCATACGGGTGACTTGATTGCCAATTCTATGAGCGGTCTCAGTAATTCTATGAGCGGTTATCCGGGTTCTATGAGCGGTTATCGCCATTCTATGATCACTCAGCTATGTTTTATCCCTTATCAGCCGCTGCTCGTATTTGGAAATCCCGCTTCCCGGCGAATGACACAATTAAAATACAAAAGCCGCATCCGGTAATCCCTGAGATCACGGAATAAGGCTTGTTCTTGGTGCTGATGTTGCCAGTAAACTAAATTGGGTTTGACGCAGGGAGGCGATTCCCCATATTTTTGCATACATGAAACGGGCCTTGTCAAAGGGCGGAATTTTGTCCGGGACTATCAGAAGCCTTATAAGGATTCATTTGATAAGATAAGAGTCAGGCGCTGGAATCTGGGCACTGAAAAATTTCATTTAAAGACTGTTTACACAGTAAAATAAAGAATCTATCTCACCAGGAGCTGAACTTATGGAACAACATACGATGTCAGGAAAAACGGCCATTATCACGGGGGCGAACAGCGGACTCGGATTTGAAACGGCTAAAATTTTCGCCGGGCTGGGTGCACGGGTCATCCTGGCTGTCCGTGATATCGAAAAAGGAAAGATAGCCCAACAGGAAATTAAAGAAGAATCTTCTCAGGCAACTGTCGAAGTCATGAAACTCGACTTGTCTGACTTGGATAGCGTACGGGCTTTTGCAGAAGGGATCATAAGCCGCTCTGATTCCCTCGATTTGCTTATCAACAATGCGGGCGTTATGACCCCTCCTTATGCTAAGACGAAAGACGGCTTTGAGCTGCAGTTCGGCAGCAACCATCTCGGACATTTTGCCTTGACCGGCCTGCTCTTGCCATTGCTCCTCCGCACAGAGAATTCACGGGTGGTAACACTCAGCAGTCTTGCACACCGAAAGGCCGCCATAGACTTTGATAACCTGGACGGCTCAAAGGGCTATAAAGGGATGAAGTTTTATGGCCAAAGCAAACTGGCGAATTTAATGTTTGCTGCAGAGCTCGATAAGCGATTGAAGCAACACGGCTTATCGACGCTTAGCATTGCTTGCCATCCCGGGATTTCTGCAACCAATCTTTTTAAATTGGGCAACCGGGAAATGCCCCGAATTTTCAGAGGGCTTATGACCCGCTACTTACAGCCTGCCACGATGGGGGCACTTCCCACAGTCTATGCCGCCACCGACCCTGGCATAAAAGGCGGCGAATACATCGGGCCGGACGGCAAAGGCCAACGGAGAGGCTCCCCCGCTCTAGAGGAACCTGATCCGGCAGTGAATGATGAAGCAATCCGCCAGAAGCTCTGGGAAGTTTCAGAGGAGCTGTCCGGCGTAACTTTTGATTTCAGCAAATAATACGTTCAAAGTGAAAATGGTCAATGTAATCAAAAAAGCGTATGCGATCTCCTTCCGGGAAATTGCATACGCTTTTCAAATTTTTATCTCCTGTCACTTTTCTTCCATACTAATAAAAATAGATAGATTACATCTTGCTTGAAACAGGTCGATTAAGGATATAGTAGCTGTACAAGAACTTTTCTTATTTAACACGCGTGATACACATTAGGAGGTCTCTATGATGAACCCACAAATCTTAATCGTCGGAGCTGGCCCCACTGGCTTGGCTCTTGCCTATAGCCTGGCGCGTCAAGGCGTGCCATTTCGGATCATCGATAAAAGCGCAGGAACCGGCACAGCGTCACGTGCGCTCGCTGTGCATGCGCGCATATTGGAGCAGTACGAGCAACTTGGGCTGGCCGAACGCAACATCAAGCGGGGACATCCGATTTTGTCGCTGGATATCAGCGACGGCAAAGAAGTGAGAGCCACAGTAAAATTCCATGATTTGGGCAAAGGGCTGAGCCCGTTTCCGTTTATCTTGAGTTTGCCGCAAGACGAGCACGAAGAAATTCTCGTGGACGAATTACGTAAAATAGGCGTCGAAGTGGAATGGAACACCACGTTGGTTTCTTTTGAAGACAAGGGAAAAAGCGTGAACGTCGTACTGCAACAACAAGGACAGCCGGTAGAAAGAGCAGAGTTTGCTTATGTATGCGGATGCGACGGGGCCGGCAGCATGGTCCGAAAAGGACTGGGACTCGAATTTCCCGGCGGCACGTATAAGCAATTATTCTTTGTTGCCGATATCGAAACCGAGAAACCGGCAGACGCCATGGAAAAGATGGACATGTACATGGACGATGACGGTTTTATGCTGTTTATGTCCGTCCGGAACGCCAAAACCAAACGGATCCTCGGCATTGTGCCGGAGGATTTGAACGAACGCACCGATCTCCAATACAGTGAAATCAGCGATTATATTGAAAATAAAATCCGTGTGACCGCGGCCAAGGTCAATTGGTTTTCGACCTACCGCGTCCATAACCGCGTAACCGAGCAATTTGCCAAAGGGCGCATCTTCATCTTGGGCGACGCCGCCCACCTGCACAGCCCGGCCGGCGGACAAGGCATGAACACCGGCATTGGGGACGCCATCAATCTGGCGTGGAAGCTCGCAGCGGTGATTCAAGGGAAAGGTTCTTCCAGAATATTGAACACGTACGAAAAAGAGCGAATCGTCTTTGCGCGCCGGTTGATCGCGACGACCGATACAGCGTTCAAAACGATCATCAACCAAAAACTGCGCGGCACCTTGCTGCGCCAGTATTTCGTGCCCTATGTCCTGCCGTCGATATTCAAATTTTCCTTCTCCCAAAAAAATGCGTTTAAGATCTTGTCTCAAATCCACATCAATTACCGCAGCAGTCCCTTGAGCAAGGGCAAAGCCGGCAAAGTCTACGGCGGCATGCGCCTGCCGTGGATCGAAACCGCAAGCGGCGATAATTTCGAACCGCTGCGCTCAGTCGATTGGCAGATTCATATATACGGCAAAGCGAAGCCCGAGCTGATCGACTTTGCCCGCTCGCAGTCGCTTGAACTCCATGAGTTTGCATGGGAAGCGAAGATGAAAGACGCAGGATTCAAGCAAGATGCGCTGTACCTGATCCGACCGGACGGGCATGTGGGGCTTGCGAGTGAAAAGCAGTGGCTGCGTGTGTTGAAAGCGTATTTGGAGGCTTATGGAATTGTGGCTTTTGGAGTGGAGTGAGGCAGAAACAGTAAAGGAGGCTGGAGGGATGAATCCGTGAGGGAATCATTCCTCTAGCCTTCTTTCACTTATTCGCCGGACAGTTCAGACCCCTATATTCCGATTTTCGGGCTTTTCAAGCCAAAGAAGAACCTGACCGCAAACGGATCCGCCTTCCGCACTTTGCAGTCTCCCGAAGATACAGTAGTTGCATAGACTTTTATCAAGACTTCGTCATCTCTCGGGACCGGCTTATCCACTTCCCGGAGTTCCATAACTTCCGGCGGCCCGTAAGTTTTATGGACGCTGGCCTTCATTAGGAAACTCCTCCTTCCACGCTTGGTTTTAACGGGATTATTTCAGGTATTTTCTTCCCTTTGAACAACAGCCATATAGCCAATGCCAATTCCCCTATCACTCCCGGCACCGCTACGATCAACAGAAATATCATTTCGTAATCGCTGTAATTGGAAAGCAGAACCTGTGCAAAATTATCAATCAGGTAACCCAGCCCCGCAAGCATCACCAAAATCCCAATAATTTTGGGCATGAAATTGGATTTGAACACCAAATAACCGATGAGCAGCAAATGAAAGCCGATAAACACGAGTCCAATCAACCACCCATTATTAAAGGCATCAATCAGCAGCATAACCTGCGTTTGCAATTGGCTTGTTTCCATCGCTGCCAAATACATTTCTCCTCTTATCAATTGCAAAACACTTAAAAAATTAAACATGGCTGCCGCAAAAATGGCAGTGTAGATCAGTCTGAATGCCGCCGCCAGCAAAGCAAGGCTTTTGTTCACTTGTCTTAACAGAATGTACAGCGACCAGGATACGACAACATCCAGAAGAAGTACGATGATGAAACCTGCAATTCCAAATCGGAATAACAAGTCATTGGCAAGAAGATTCTGGACAGTTGCTGCTGCATTTCCGGGTACAATCAGGCTTTCAAACACAAAAAAATTCACAAATAGAGCGATGATAGCCATTACCAGCAAGCTAAACCCTGTAAGCCGCGCGTAAAAAAGATGTGATTTTTCAGCAATAACGCCTGTCATTTTAATTTCTCCCAGTTTTCTTTTTGAATTTCCTGCATTAATGTATTAACTGAAAGCAAACCGCCTTACTTCTTCGAATGAGTCATATCCCGCCCTTCGGCTCCGAGAATAGTAAGCAGCCTTCACGTTGCCATTTCGGCTGTGTCCAAAAGATCGCCCCTTTCTTTGCTGCTCCAAATTATTCAATACGTTGGAACTGAAAGTGTTTTTTGTAATTCTCTCAAACACCGGCAACTCCACTATTTTAATCAGAATATTCAGAATTTAACTAGGTTAACAGTACATCTAAAAGGCTTTTTAAGCAATTTTAAATAGCTGTTTATCCTCCTGCAGCATGAAAGCGCAAATTCCTTGAGATTCTGATTCCCGGAAAATATCCCAGCTGCGATTCCCTCCAGTCCAGTTCCCATTCTCCGTATAGTTTTTACAGGTGTATAAACCGAAAAAAACACACCCGCTATGCTGCTGCAGACGGGTGTGGCTAAGTATAAAGTGCCGTGTATTGTCAAAAGGTCGCGATTTACTGCAGCCTGCAGTAATTATAATTCTGCCAACCCCATAAACAGCTCCACTCCTGTTTCAATGAGTTCATCACGGAAATCATACTCATTTGTATGTGTTTGAGGGTAATCTTCTCCATTGCCAATGTAGAAATAAGCGCCCTTCGTCAATTCGGTATAGTGGCCGTAGTCTTCAGATGTACGCAAAACTTCTTCCATTTCAACTAATTCCATACCTTTTGCAGCTGCAACCTGGCGGACCTTATCCGAGCTCTCTTTGTGGTTAAACGTTACCGGGAATTCATCCGTATATGAAAAGCTTACCGATAATCCGTATCTCTTTGCCTGATCTTCTACAAGGTTTTCAATATTTTTTTGAAGTTCATCCAAATTCTTTTCATGCAAAGCGCGAATAGTCAGGAGTAACTCCCCTTCACCGGCAGATATACCAAAAGCTTTGCTTCCTACTGAGGCGCCGATAACCGTACAAACAACCGGGCCTTGTTTCTTCATAGCATTTGTAAATTCAGGAATTGCATTAATGATATTTGCTATAGGAAACGAAGGATTAACCCCCTCGTCAGGGTCACTGGCATGAGCAGGGGTTCCTTTCATGCTGATTGTCATTCCTTTTGACGCAAATTGCGCAGTGCCATCGATGACGGCCACTGACTTGAACGGTTGGCCACTCATGTTGTGATACCCAAAAATTTCATCTATGTTCTCTTCCTTTATCAAATCCGCACATTGAATCGCCCCGTCCGCTGTTTCTTCGGCGGGCTGAAAAAGGAAAAAGATGTTCCTGTCTGCGCCTTTCTGATCGATTTCCAACGCAAAACCGGCAAGTGTGGCTGCATGTCCATCGTGCCCGCATTTATGAGCTTTACCGGGAAATCGGGATCCATATGGCACGTCAATGACTTCGTCCATCGGCAAAGCATCGTAGTCTGCCCGGAAAGCTACGTTCCTTCCGCCTTTTTTTGCTCGATAAGCCGCGTAGAACCAATTCCCTTTATCGACAATCTCCAGTTTAGTATTTGATTTCAAAAAATTGATCAGATGCTGTTTTGTCCACTCTTCTTCATTGGACAGTTCCGGATGCTGGTGCAATTCGTGACGCAATTGTTTTGCTGATTCAAAATTTTTGCTTTCCACAAAATCCCACTCCTTGTTATCGACTTTGGTTCCAAGGGTTCCTTGTATTGCTTCACAGGGAAATTTCGTTCAGGGAATCGGTTTTGCTCATCCAATAAAAGCTTCTGCCTCGGGAGTCTCATGGATCAACGGATTGTTTCTTCCGACCATGTCATCCCCTCGTTCCCTCAGCTTTTCTTTAATCCTAGCGGGGTTCAGTGAGCGTGGCAAGAAAAGTAATTCACATTGGCATGCTGCAAATCGGTGTTCGGCAATTGGTGTTATTATGAAAGGAATGCGCAGGGGCGGAACAGGAGGAAATGAAATCCTCAAGAAAAGCAGTGAGAAATCCATAAACAGAATGCTCAATGATGAATCTGGTGATAATGATGAATAACAGAAAAAACCACAACCGACATGCTGAGGCAGTCGGTGTGGCTAAGTAAAGCGTATTGTCAAAATAGTGCAGAGTTGTTTTCTTTCCGAAAGACGCAATTTCAAGCCGCCACTTGCAGAAAATTCTTAAAGCCTTTGTTCTTAACTTTACAAAATTCAATAAATCCTATTATAAACGATGGAAATGTTGTATGATTGTCCTCATCTCTACATTCTAATCAATTGATTTAAAGGGGTCCTGAGCTTGAAAATGATGGAACTGAAAATAACTCAAAATACGAATCCGAAAGATAAACCGACAAAGGCCCAAATTCCATTCGGGACAATTTTTACAGATCATATGTTTACAATGGATTATGAAGAAGGAAAAGGGTGGCATGAACCGAAGATTGAACCATACGGACCGATCACCCTTGATCCGGCCGCAATGATTTTTCATTATGGGCAGACAGTTTTTGAGGGGTTGAAAGCTTACCGGACAGAAGACAATCGGGTGTTATTGTTTCGACCGGAGAAGAACTTGGAGCGTCTAAACCTTTCAAGCGAGCGCTTGAGCATACCGGCAATCGATGAAGAAGTCGTGCTTGCGCATTTAACAAAATTGATCGCGCTTGAAAAAGCTTGGGTGCCTTCGACAAAAGGAACGTCTTTATATATTCGTCCGTTCATCATTGCAACTGAAGCGAACCTTGCAGTAGCACCATCGAAAAGTTATAAATTCATGGTAATCCTGTCTCCAGTAGGCCCTTATTTCCCAGGTGGTCTGAAACCTGTAACGATTCACGTGGAAGACCAGTTTACCCGTGCAGTTAAAGGCGGTACAGGGATGGCTAAAACGGCTGGGAATTATTCTTCTGGCTACCAGGCGCAGACAAATGCCAAAAAGACAGGCAACGCGGATGTTTTATGGCTGGATGGCGTCGAGAAGAAATACATTGAAGAAGTGGGAAGCATGAATATTTTCTTTAAAATCGATGGAGAAGTAATGACCCCGGAATTGAATGGCAGCATTTTAAAAGGAATCACCCGGACATCCATCATCGAGTTGCTTGGAACGTGGGACATCCCGGTTACAGAAAAGAAAATTTCTGTCCAAGAACTATATCGGGCCTATGAAGAAGGAAAAGTCGAAGAAATTTTCGGTACTGGAACAGCAGCCGTTATTTCACCAGTCGGCGAACTAAACTGGTTAGGCCGTAATTTACTCGTTAATAACGGTGAAATCGGGGAATTATCCCAAAAAATATACGATACGATTACAGGAATTCAGACAGGAAAGCTGGAAGATACGCTGGACTGGACTGTAGAAGTAAAATAACAGACCAATTAACCCCCGGAACTTTTGAACTGAGCCCCATTTTATGGCCAGTTTAATAAAGTTACCCTGCAGCCAGACTGCAATCAGATGACTTCGGTATTTTGTGCCGGAGTCTTTTTTTAGATTCCATTGCTTCCGCGTTCCGTTGTAATACTCCATGTAATCATCCACCACCCTTTCAATTCATTTTGGCTGCTTTTTTAACAACTCATTTTCCACTTCCAGGTATTTAATGCGTGCTTCCGCTTTGCTTTCTCTGCAGCAACTTTCATAGACATAGGCAATGCCATACAAAAAAGAAAGCCGAAGTCAGCCGTGACTTCCGCTTTCTTCCTGTCTGATGTTTTCCCGGTTCATCTAAACCTCCTGCCGTTTTTTCATGGCTCGGATCCAAAATCCTCCGTAAATCGTCTTGGCATCATATGCGACAACAAATGCATTGGGATCCAGTTCCTTCACTGTGCGGTATAATTTCACTTCCTGTTTCTTCGGCATCAGGATTTGCAGCGAGCTCCGTTTTCCTTCATAGCCGTTCGCCTCCCAATCCGTCACGCCATACCCTTTTTCACGCAGTTGGACAGCCAGCCTGCCGGAGTTATCCTGGGAAATGACATTGGCGGTTACATAGCCCAAACTCAATTTATCTTCAATTTTGGAACCGACCACAATCCCTGCAGCGAAACCGAATGCATAGGCGAGTAAATTCTGTATATTTGCCAGATTATCCAGCACCAGCCCCAGCCCAAGGATATTAATGATGACTTCCAGTATAGACAAAGCAGCAGCCGAATACTGGAACCCTTTCATCGTCAGAATCATTCGGACGGTTGCCAGCGTGACAAAACTCAAACTGATCGTAAAAATAATCACTACCAATAAAAGAGGATGCATATCCAAAAAATAAAAACCTCCCAAACAAAATTATGAAATATTTTCCTTTTTTATTTTTCTAATATTATTTATTTCCCTTTTAAATAACCAATAAACAACTTCCGGCTTTTTTAAGCCTTCCTTCATAAGTGCTTTGACTTTCCTCATTCTATTTGCCAAAGCTTCTTTCTATTGAAAAAGACTGCAGGATAACAACTTTATCCGCAGTCTTTTCCATCCATCTCTTTTTCATTCCTCTTGCTGCTGAACCCTTGAATGGATGCCTTCTATAAAAATGTCTATAGCGATAGGGATACTCTTGTCGAGATCAACCGGCAACTGGAAACTGGCTGTCCTTTTCAATGAAGCAAAACCGTGTAATATACTTCGCAGGCCTCTCACTATATGAATGGCCATTTCTTCTTCCAATTGGTAACTCTGAAGAACTTGCATCACAAGTTTCACAACTGCTTTCTGCACATGCTGCAGATTTTCATCCGAATGATCCGGGATGCGGTTCGTCGCTTCGTAAAGGCCGGGATGAATTCCGGCAAAGTCAATATAAGCGCGGGAAAGTCCGTGGATTGCCTCGTCGCCTTTGCTTCCTATGACGGCTGGCAACAGATGGGCATAAAGCTGCTCGGTACCGTATATCGCCAATTGCTGTTTTAACCCTTCCAACCCATCAAAGTGATTATATAAGGATGGGGATTTAATATTCAATTCTTCAGCCAGTCCATTCAGCGACAGCTGCTCAAGTCCGTTCCGATCAACAAGCTCCGCTGCTTTTTCAAGAATTATTCTCATATCCAACTTTGTTCTGCCTGCCATTTTCCCACTTCCTAATTCGCTAGTTTAGTTGCCGCGTTGCTTCCTCGATAGCCCGGTCCATCTGTTGACCTGGATTCTCCAGCATCTTTCCATGTCCCACTGCCAACAAAACCGGATTTAGAGCTCTTAGTTTCAGGGCGCTCCTTAAAGCTTCCTCTTTGTTCCATGTCGCCATGGCTGGAAACGGGAATAGAGGCTTCATCACTCCAGAAACGGCTATGCCCCCACGCGTCTGTAAAGCATCTCCTGCCACCAGGACACCATTCCGCTTATCCAGCAGGCTGATTGAGCCAGGTGTGTGCCCTGGCGTAGCAATCACTTCAAGCGAACCGATCCGATCACCTTCTGCCAATAAAATATCAGGTGTCGTCTTGATCCTTTTCGGCACTCCACCTCGAATCGGGGTCGTCGGTTCAGTCGCGAGTAACCCCTTATCCCCAGCCAACAAGCGTGCATCTCTTCCTGAAATGGAAACACGCAAATCGGGAAGTGCTTCCTTCAATGCATCCAATGCGCCCACGTGGTCGCTATGAGCATGTGTCAGGATCAAGTTGGTTATGGGCTTGCCGATCTTACGGGCAGCCAACAGAATTTTTTTGGCGCTATAAGGCATGGCGGCATCTATCAAAGTTAAACCGTTCTCTTCCTCCACCAGATAACAGTTGACCGGAAATAGCCGAGGCATAAAAGAAATTTGATGCACTGTTCCCCTGCTGACCATTTTCATGTGACAATATCCTCCTTTGAGTTTGGACTAATCTTATTAGTATTATAACTAATATGATTAGTTTTCACAATATTTAATCGTTAATGACGGAGACAAATGCGCAAGTTTAAGCTTGTACCGATAATCGTTCAATTGTTTCTCTGGTCCGGAAAAATTATTTTTTTCGTTGTTTAAATAATACGAAAAAAAACCCGCCCTATAGTTGAACAGGCGGATTTTCATGCAGGTTTATTGTAGACGGTGAATTGAGTTTGACACAGGGAGACGAATTTTGAAGAAACTCCATCCCCTTGAACTAGATAGGTAGTGCATTCCAAAAGTTAAAGTTCAATTCTAACTCTTGGAGTGCACCACCGTGTCCAGATTCTTTTTACCATTATATATTAATGTAGATTATCATATTAAGTCGAACGGTTAGAAAAATAAAAATAGCTCAAGTGGGTACACAGTAGTTAACGCGAATCAACTAAGGAGTGTCCCCAAATGAGCTATGCCCAAATTATATCACGGGAACGTGTGCTAATCGAGAGTTATTGCCTGGAAGAGAAATCGCTGTCCTACATGGCGAAACAGTTGAAACGAAGTAAAAGCACCATCAACTATGAATTGAAACGATGTAAGCCGTATAACGCCCTTTTGGCACAGGCTGATTACGAGGCTAAACGTGAAAACTGCGGCTCCAGACGATCGGTTAATCAAGAAGACGTCGATTATATCCTGTCCAAACTG